>CAYFGK010000077.1:0-35031 GCA_964342305.1 uncultured Saprospiraceae bacterium
GATATACCGCTTCCGAAAAGGTTTGGGCTTCGCCCAACCTTTTCACGCGAGTATAAAAATTCGCTCACAGCTTTAAGACCAGCCCCCCGTAGATTGACCGACGTTGGAAATACTCTCTTCCGGTAACCTCGAAATTACGGCCGTAGCGAAATCCCTGCTCATTACCCTGATTCAGGATGTTGTTGACGTTCAGAAAAACGACCAGGGATTGGTCACCCCACGGGAAATACCGGCTGATGGATACGTTCAGACTGCCGTAGGGCTGCAGGCGTTCACCGTTGGGTGGAAATGGGAAGACCGGAGCCTGGCCGGGCTCCTCCGGAGCTTCCAGTCGGGTGGCCCACAATCCGTTATGAGCAATGTAGTTGAAGCTGAGGTCGAACAGATCGGATTGTTTGTACTGGAGCAGCGCCTTCACAAAAAATAGCTGGTCCTGATTTCCCGACCAGGAACTTCCGAAACCATACACCCGCTGGTGCAGCCAGGTGGCCGCCAGACTTCCCGACCAGGCACCACCAATGGGCTGCTCGTAGAGCGCTTCCAGACCGTATATCCACCGGTAATCTTCCAAAAGCTGCTGATTGGGATTGAATAGCCCGCTTTCCCTTTTGGCGTAAGCCGCCAGGTGCGCATGCTGGTCGTTGGTAGTGAGCAGATCGTAATCGAGGGCCACCTGGAAACTGTTGAGCAGGCGGATGTTCTTGTCAAATGTGCCGGGAATGCTGTAGCTGTGGTACCATCCGGTAGAGAGCAGCCAGGCCTCCCGGGAGGTAGCCTGCCAGCGGGCTGATGCCTGCCCGCTCAGGTAGCGGCCGTCGGGGCCTTTGTTCAGACTGACCCGGAGGCCGGCCTGAAAAAGCCAGTCGTCGTTTGGAGTAAACCGGACGTAGCGATAGCTTTCCAGTCGCCGTACCTGAAGGGTATCGTTTTCGGAGCGGGTAGGATCAGTCGGGGCATTGCGGTAGAAAAACACCGGAACGGAATCCCGGAAGGACGAGCGGCGGTGCTCGTGAACCAGGCCTGTTTGCCATTCCCATTGGTCATTGATACGACGGCGCCAGTCGAGGGCCGTATACCAGGTGCGCTGACGTTGGTCAGAATCGGTGTTGCCAAAGGTGAAATCGGTGGAACTTACGTCAAAACCATGGTGCAAACTCACGGTCCCTTTCCGGTACCGCTTGCGTACCCGCAACGTATTAAAGTGGCGCTGGCGGCCGGAGGTGACGGGACCCTCCTCCCCGAAAATACGGATGTTGACGTCGTAGGCCTCGTCGATACCGTAGGCAAAGGCATCGATGGTCCACCCATCGGCCGGCTCCAGATGCAGGTTCAGGCCCGCATCCTGGTTTCGGAAAGCGCGCAGATCGGGCACGTTCGAGCCGTTCAGGCCTATGAACAGGTCTCCGAACTGACGGTTGGCGTAGGCTTGGAGGAAGGTTTCGCCACCCAGTTGCTGATTGCGCATGATACCGGCATGAGCCAGGCCCAGCGATAACTGAGTAGCATTATCGTTTACCTCCTGCACGGTTTCGATAGCCACCGCACCCGCGGTGCTATTGCCCCGGGTCAGGGGTGCATTGGAAGGGTACACGTACTGACTTTCCAGCATTTCGGTATTAAAGAGACTGAAGTTACCGATCCCGTTGATCTGGGTATTTCGTACCGGCCGGTAAATGGGTATGCCGTTGATGAGCACCCGGCTGCGGTCGGCACTACTGCCACGTAATTCCGGATTAGCTGATTCCGAGGTGTTGGTCGAAGCCGGTAAGCTGATAAGCGAACGCAGGGGATCAGCCGCCGCGGTAGGGTTAAGGTAAATGTCCAGCTTTTCCTGCTTGGTGAGCAGGAAGGCATCCGAAATGGGATCCTGCGCCTGGATCAGTACGGCCGAGAGTACGTATTCTGATGGACGCAGCACAATGGTGGTATCCGCCGGCCGGTCGATCAGCAACCGGCTTTCGCCAAAACCCATAGCGGAGACCTGCAGGCTATCCGGTTCCTCCGGGGTGTCGGGCAGCCGCAACTGAAAGCGCCCCTGCGGATCGGTATAGGCGCCTTTTTGCGGGAACGCACACCAGTACACATGGGCCGCCATGATGGGCTGGCGATCCCCGTCGAGCACCTGCCCCCGAAGGGTATCCTGGGCCAGGGCAGAGCGGAAAGCAATGCTTAGAAAAAGGAATAGAAAGAATTTGAGTAAACGCATGGGAGTAGTATTAATGTGAGGTTGGGCACAGACCTATCCGTAAAATGATGATAGTGTCCTCTGGGAAAGGAGTAGTAGGTAGAGGGTATAGGGTATTGAGATTAAAGCATGTCCTAATACCTAATACCCTATACTAACTCCAACGTGAGGTTTTGACATTCAGCTATCTGGCAAAAACCTTGGCCCCAACCTCACGGTATCATTACTCACCCCTCTTCGATCTGGGCCACCACCTGATTCAGGCGATAACTGCCCGGAAAAGCCTGCATGGCCCGGTCAATGGTTTCCTGGAGTTTTTCGTCCAGGCCTTCGCGGGCGTAGTATTTCATCAGCATCTCGTAGGCATTCTCGGCACCCCACGAGGGGAGGTAGGGATTATTGGGTTGCTGGGCAGCCAGTTCAATAGCTTTTTCCAGGTGAGTGACCACCTCCCTGCCACCACCAAACTGTTTGGGGGTATAGAAGTCGTTATTGCCCAGCACATAGTAGGCTCGCGGGTTTTCGGGATTCATTTCCTGGGCGATAGTGGCATTTTTTCCAGATCTGCCGGAGATAAAGGGAGCCTTTAGGCCGGGCTTGAACTGGATAGAGAATCCCTGCAACAGGGCGAGCAAAGCAAAATCTTCCGAAGTTTTGGCGTCCAGTTTCTTCAGTATTTGGATGGCCTGGTCGGTAATCTCTTCGGCGGGCTTTTCCTCCTGGTTTTGCATATGGAAGATGGCCTGGTAGAACAAGGCATAGGCCTGCCAGTATCGGTATAGATTCTGATCGGTTTGTTGGTACCCCTGTTCAAGCTGGCTGACGAGCCGTTCCATGGGAGTGGCTTTGCCGCGAGCTATGGACTGAGTAAAGGTGTTCATAATGGTTTCCTCAATGCCGTTCAGGAGTGAATCTGGTGTGGCTTGTGCAGCCACCATGACGGCGTATGGATTAGTGGCACGTGCCGGTTCCTTGGAACAGGAAATCAGCGTGCAGATGATGAGGGTGAAAAATAAGGTGCGCATAGTTTATAGATTTATTTAGTTTATTTTATAAACTGATTAATGAAAAAAAATCAATCGGGGTCGAGGTATTGTTTCAGGGCTTCGACGTAGGCTTCAAAGGCATCCAGGCCGTTCTGAGTGATCAGGATCGCGGTGTGCTGGTAGTTGTTTTTAAAGCCTTTTCGCAACTCGATGTATTCCGCTTTCTGCAGCTTTTTGAGTTGTACGCTCAGGTTGCCCGAAGAAGCTTCTGTGACTTCCTTGAGTTCGTTGAAGTCCGACTCCTGATTGGCAACCAGGTACGACATGATGGCCAGTCGGAGTTGGGAGTGCAGCAGCGGATCGAGCTCTTTAAACATGTTCCTTGCGTTTCTTTTGCTGATAGAGGTTGTATCCCGGCGCAAACAGGGCAAACAAAGCTACGGCGGTCATCACCAACGGTTGGTATTGCGGGGCAATGAAAAAGGCTGCATAACCTGCCAGTTGCGTACCAATACCCGCTGCCAAAAAGGCCGGACTCCGAATTGCTGCCCCCGACAATATCAGTCCGATGCCCTGCAGCAGCAGGATGACCGGGATCAAATTGTACCCTAATGTAAAGAAGAAACCGAATCCTAGTATGAATAGGTTGAGACCAAGGGCAAACCAAACGAGCTTCATGATCCGTGAAATTGGGTTCGAAGTGCGCGTTTTCGGTTTACGGCTGTAGTAATATCCGGTGTAAATGCCCGGCAGGATCAACCCGAAATAAGCCAGACCGCTTACCGAAGCCATGTCGATCCACATCAGGTAGAACTGAATGGCTGAGGCGAGGGCAATCGCAATACCCCATACCATGAAAATAAGTCCGTTGTCCTCGTAGCGGTGCCTGGCTTCTTCGATCATCTTACTGATGACGGCCAGGCTATCCTGAGGTGTCATGTCTTGTTGTGGCATAGTTTTATCGTTGTTTTTGTTAAATATAAAGTAGTTTATAGAATAAATCAAGTTATTTTATGAATTAATTTGAATTTTCCTCGATTTGCGGGGTCACATTTTTTTCAGTAGTTTGATCG
Source organism: uncultured Saprospiraceae bacterium (assembly GCA_964342305.1). GTDB lineage: Bacteria > Bacteroidota > Bacteroidia > Chitinophagales > Saprospiraceae > DT-110. The sequence goes on from CAYFGK010000077.1 coordinate 4,245, forward strand.
TATTGCAGCTCTGGTACAGGAGCCATCTTCCCAACACGTATACACTACACCTTCACAATGAGTAACACCATCGCCCCTCCCGGAGGGTCCCGATGCGGTATTTCTTTATCCATATAAAACTATGTAGTGATGCGTTCTACCAAACTTACCTTGCTGGGCATGTGCTGCCTGCTGCTTTCCTGGAGCCTCGCGGCTCAGATCAACAGCAGCTTAAAAAATGATGGTTTATCCATTCTCGACGAAGGGGTTCCCGCACGGGGAGCTGATTACAAGATCGGTGGCGTACTGGTCCAGAATGGCTTTGCCTTCAGCCAGATCACCGATCAGTTGGTTTCTGCCGGAAGTGATCTGGTACGCTCCAAGATTGACGGGAGTGGGTTTAATATGCGGCAGTTTGCCGTAGTACCCTACAAAGAGGTGAATTTCGATTACGATCACCTGGAGTTCTCAGCCGTCGACCCTTCAAATTTCCCGGATAACGACCGCATTGATTGGGAGCTGGCATTTACCGACTTTGGGAATCTCGATGCCACCGATGAGTTGGAACGGGGCCTGTTCCTCGATTATTCACGAATCTTCACGGATATCGCTTTGTTCAAGCGTATATTCTTTATCAATCCGGATGAGCTGTCGATGGGCATCAACCCGGGGATAACCACCAGCTTTGATGCCAGCTTACGAGTGTATGGGGGTTTTGGAAATTCTGTGGGTATCTGGAGTGAGCAAGGTGTTCAAGGTTCTGATGCCCAGTGGGGCGTGTATTCCAGGGCTAACGGCAGTGGTTCCGGTGCCCGGTTTGGGGTGGTCGGCGTCGCGCTTACTTCTACGGGAACCAAATATGGCGTGTACGGTACTGCTTCCGGTTCAGGAACAGATTATGCGGTCTACGCAAGTGGCGATATGGCCTATACCGGTACCCTGACCGATGTGTCGGATGAAAAACTAAAGCGCAACATTGAGGATTTCGATGGCCTCGAAACCATCCTGCAATTGCGGCCGCGCACCTACGAATTCCGCAATGATGAGTATCAACACATGAACCTGAAGGAGGGTAAACAATACGGCTTCATTGCCCAGGAATTGCGCGAAATAATCCCCGAAATGGTTACTGAGAATCAACATCCCCACATTGTTGAGCAGGATACCAGTCTGACCACGGAAATGACCGATTATTTAGGGGTACGTCCGTTACTGCTCCTCCCCATCCTCACCCGCGCCCTGCAGGAGGAACACGAGATCGTCGAAGACCAGGGCACCCGCATCCGTCATCTGGAGCAGGAAAATCAGGCCCTCCGCAATCGCCTGGCCGAACTGGAAACGAAAATGGAACAAGTGCTGGGCCAGCAACCCGGTGGTGATTCTGATCCCGTGGTGCTGACGTCTGCCCGCCTCGATCAGAACTTTCCCAATCCCTACGATCAGGAAACGGCCATTGGACTGTTCATCCCCGAGTCGGTACAACGGGCTGAGTTGCGAATCATCAACGCCGAAGGACGCGTCATGCGCACCATCGTCATCGGCGACCGCGGCGAAACCAAACAGGTTCTGGAAGCAAAAGCCCTGCAGGCGGGATCGTATTTTTACAGCCTGGTACTGGACGGTACACCTTTTTCCACCAAACAGATGCTCTTGCTTAAGTAGTCTTTATAAGATCGCCCTGGCGGGCTTCTAGAGTCTAGATCGGGCAGCAAGCTGCCCTAGAAGATAGAAGAGAAGACATATCCGTCGTTGGAGATGTCTTCTCTTCTATCTATACGTGGCGACTTGTCGCCACAATCTACTATCTAGAAGCCCGTCAGGGCGATCTTCCGAAGACTAAATATCGAGTAGCATCCGGGCGGGATCTTCCAGCAATTCCTTAACCCGTACGAGGAAGGTAACCGAGGTACTACCGTCGATCACGCGGTGGTCGTAGGAGAGGGCCAGGTACATCATCGGACGGATCTCGACTTTGCCGTCGATCACCATCGGACGCTGATTGATGCCGTGCATCCCCAAAATAGCGGATTGCGGCTCGTTCAGGATGGGTGTACTCAGCAGCGAACCGAACACACCACCGTTGGTGATGGTAAAGGTGCCCCCCGACATTTCGTCGAGCGTCAGGTCGTTATTGCGGGCCTTGATGGCGAGATCTTTGATCTTGTGTTCCACCTCGGCGAAGTGGAGGGATTCCACATTTTTCACCGGCGGTACGACCAGGCCATTGGGCGTGGAAATGGCGATGCTGATGTCGACGTAGTCGTGGTAGACCAGCTCGTTCTCGTCGAGGCGGGCGTTGACGTCGGGCATATCCATCAGGACCTGGGCGCAAGCCTTGGCGAAGAGGGACATAAAGCCGAGTTTGATGCCGTATTTCTCTACGAACTTCTCCTGATGTTTTTTCCGCATGGCCATCACGTTGGTCAGGTCCACCTCGTTGAAGGTGGTCAGCATAGCCGTGTCATTCTTGGCGCTTACCAGTCGCTTGGCGATAGTGCGGCGCATACGGCTCATCTTCTTGCGGGACTCTTCACGGGAGAAAGATGCCGGATTGCGGAAGGTAATCTCTTGTTTGGGAGCTTCCTGCCTGGGCTGTTTAGATTCTTCCTTGGCAGACGGCGCCTCTTTCTTTGGGGCAGGTTGATTCGATTTATTGGCAACTGCCTTTTCGGCATCCTCTTTAGTGATGCGACCGTCGCGACCCGACCCGTTTACCGAAGAAGGATCAATATCGTTCTCGTCTAAAATTTTGGCTGCAGCCGGAGAAGGGTGACCGGCGGCGTAGCTTTCGGATTTGGCGGGCTCTTCCTTAGCGGCCGGAGTTTCCTCTTTGGGGGCTTCTTTCTTTGCTTCTTCTTTCTTTTCCTCTTCTTTTTGGCCATTATCGGAGCCACCACCGCCTCCATTGCTGGCGTCCTTGCTTACACTGGTGTCGATTTTGGCAACGAGGGCTCCTATCTCGAGGTCATCGTCTTCGGAGGCGACGTGAATGAGTTTGCCGGCGGCTTCGGCGGGGAATTCCAGAGTGGCTTTATCAGATTCAAATTCACAGATCGGGGTGTCAAGGTCGACGTATTCCCCGTCGGCTACTAACCACTGGGATAGGGTCACTTCGGTAACCGATTCGCCAATGGTGGGCACTTTCATTTCTACGACGCTCATTTCGTGTGGATGCGTTTGATTAACAGATGATTTTTCGCTGGAAGAGTTGTATCAAATAGATACACCCGGTTGCGGTTTTTGTTCGCTTGCGCAAACATCCGGCAAATGGGGGATTAATACAAACTATGGTTTCGGTTTTTAGTATGTGGACCCGCTTTCCCTGCCCGCCGAAGCCCGCATGGGCGAAGGCGGGCCTATTTCCGCTTTCGATAGGTATATCGATAGATCATCGGCTCCTCATTACCCGCTTCGTTCGAGAGGTACATGGTGCCATCGGGCGCAAAACACAGGCCTTCGGGTTGTTCGTGGAGTTTCTTTTCCAGTTTTTCGAGGTGGCGCAGGGTGCCGTCGTCCCCGATGACCATCAGCATTTTGCCCACGGAGGAGAGGATGTACAGATCACCGGAGATGGGGTGGATGGCCAGGGCTGAGGGACTAAAATCAAAGTCACTCTCGTCGGGATCGAAGAAGGAGACGATCTCATCGACCTTACGCAGCATAGGGGTCATCCCGAGGAAGTCCTGCACATCTTGCTTGCGTATACAGTAGGCGGGGTCCTCATCCAAGGCCAGTTTGTCGAGCGGGAAGGAGTAGATCGATTTGGAAGGTTCATCCGTATCGGCTCCCGAAGCGGCCTTACAGGCCAGCAGCAGGCGCCCGTTTTTCGCATCGTAGGCAAGGCCCTCTACGTCGTTATCCCCGTTCAGGAAATCGTTAAACTTGTCTACCTTTTGCCGGTCGGTACCCAGCCCCTGTATGCGGTACAAGGTACCGCTGCTTTTTACCACGTAGACATCATCGCCGACCACTTCAACGCCTTCGTAGTCGCCGTCTTTCCAAAATTCAATTTCCTCATTGATCTTTCCATCGGTCGGGTCGATCAAAAATACTTTGCCGTCTTCATCCTGGATACCGACCAGATACCGTTGATCGGTGGTCATCGACAGGCCGGAGATCTCTTCCAATTCGTTATCGAGTTCGAATTCAGCTTCCGGTTCATTGATGCTGTAGGGGAAATCGTAGGGAGTGCCCGTGGTATCGGGCTGAGTGCTGATCTGGCAGGTGCCGCCCACGGGGCCGGTGCAGGCCTGGCAGGTCCACCACAGGCAGGCGGAAAGGAGCGTAAGTATGGTCATAGTTCTGCGATACATGAATGCGTACATTGAATGACTCTCAGGCTGTTTATATTGCCAATCTAAGATACCTTTATTCATCGACATCCGAAAAACAGGCATATGTTGCTTCCTGCCCTTTCTGTTATAACGGGCCTCATCGTATTGGTCATCACTATCGACCACCTGGGCAGTCGCCGGGTCCGGTCGCGGGTTCGCCGTCGGGCACAGCGCTTTTTTGCGGAAGCAAAATCCTTGCCTCTGCCTGCCGAAAGTATCTCGTCTACCAACAACCGGGAAGCCCTGGAGACTGTTCGCCTAAAACTAAAAGAGTCCCGGCGGCTTGCGCCCAAAGGCAGTTGGTATCCGGTCGAGGCCAAACTTTTTTTGGCAGCCTACCCGCTGGCTGGCGTGTACTATGCGGACTGGACCCGTGCGCCCTTCGTGTCGGAAAAGCAAATGCGTTGGCTGGAGGGCGATCAGGCTGGCGAGGAGCGGCGTTTATTATCAGTCTTTCGCCTTTCGGCAAAAAAGAAGTTGAGCCCGCCCCTGGCCTGGTGGGTACTGCAGATCCCCTGGTACCCGAGCCTGTTGCATCACCCCGACCTGAATGTAGATCCACTGGATACCCGGGGATGCCGACTCACCTGGGTAGGTGATGATCGCTGGGGTGTCGACCTCTTGGAAAACAAAGAAGGACAGTGGACAGAGTCGGTCTTATATGGCTTTCGCCAAAAAAAAGAGCAACCCCTCCTCCGTTGCTACTGGAAGAACTACAAAAACTTCGGGCATTGGTCTGTCCCCACCGAATTAATCACCGAACAACACGATCACGGATCCTGGTGGCAAACCGGCCAAACCCAACTCACCGACTGGGTACCGAACGAGGAATTCAAGTGGTGGTGAGAAGACGGTTCACGGGAGACGGCCCACGGCTCGACGCTCGACGCTCGACGCTCGACGCAATTTAAAACAATGACACATAAGCCCGGAACATCCGAGGAGTCTCTCCGATCTCTCCAGTCCCTGCGTTCCCTCCAGTCTCATCCCATCCCAGCAAGCATTGCACTACAAGGCTGACGCTCCGCCATATCGCGAATGGAACGCAGCATTTTCTGTTCCATGAGGAGGGAAGCAAGGCCGACAAAGGGGGCTAGGAACGGACGAAGCCAGGTGGGCATACCACAGGCCGTTGCCGACCGCACGATCAGGCGCGTAGTGCCGTCGGGTTGCGGGTCGAGGTAAAAGAGCCAGGTAGTGCGGGGTTCCGAAGCGATGGGGAGTCCCCTGCGGGTCTCGGGAGTGGCGACCAGTAATAGGTATTGATTGGGGATTTGATCCCAAACCACCAGGCCACCGCGATGGTCGAGGCGGATCATTTCACCGGTCTCGACTTGTTGCCATTCGTGGTGTACTGACCGGGCGTTGCGGGTATGACGTCCCAGAAGGTGTTCCAGTAGGGTGTACGAATAGAAACCTCCCCGCCCGGTGCCCATCTGGCACAGCCACGGCCAGATACAGGCGGGCGTAGCGCGGATGGTCAATCCCCGTGTACTTTGAATCCAATTCGCGTCGTGACATTCGTCGCCGGGTAACGGGCACTGCTGTTCATTCATCGTGCTGCCCCAATGCAACCAATGGGGCTGAGATAACCGGGCTACTAAAAGAATTGCCAGTATAAAAGCGAGCGCTAACCATATCATGATGCCGGGTGTTGGTCCGTGGTATAAGGTATCCTCCCGCCAGTTTCTGTGTACTGACTGTTGTCAATGAAAACCATGTCTTTGGTCATGGGGTTATGGCACACTCTACGGGTAATTGCTTACGCAGATACACTATACATTGCGTCTGAACACGTTCCCTTCAATTCCTACGGTCCCATTATCCTGGCTCCCCGCCCGCTGTTCTGCGCACCATGGGTAAACTCAAGGATATGGATAATTTTCCGGCAACCAAACCAAGGCCGCTCTCTGCCTTACCTCCGGTCTTGAACTTTCCGACCCCAAAAGCAATCCAACCAACAAAACGGGCATTAAGGATAATACTACCTTGTTTCCTGCCCGCTGTTTGAGTATATTCCGATGGCCTGCAGCCAATAAAGCCAATTTCCAAAAAGCTACTATTCCGACAATGAAGTGGTTTTGCTCCACAGTACTTCGTGCTGGGACACCAAACTACTTCGAAAGCGGTAAAACGACGACCTCCAGTTATGAAATACCTGATCCCCATGGTCTGTTCTCTGGTGTTGATCCACCCGGAAAGCAGATCGAATCCTTTCTTTTTATTGTCTACCGATACCACCACCATCTACGTGGATAGTGCCAGCACGGCGGAAAATCCGGATGGAACTTCCTGGCAAAATGCTTTTCCGTCGCTGACCACCGCTTTAATGGACGCCGATGCCGGCGATAGCATACGGGTCGCGGAAGGTACCTATTTCCCGACCACTTCGGGTAGCCAGATCCGGTCCTTCTCCATACCTCCGGGCGTACGGGTGTTCGGTGGTTTTTCCAATACGCATACCTCTTTTGATCAGCGCGATCCGTCGGTTTTCCGAACTGTTCTGGATGGGAATATTGGCGATCCGGACTCCGATGAGGATAATAGTTTTCACGTAGTGACCATGCATGCCGACGGCCCGCAGGAATCAGTACTGGATGGTTTTACGGTGCAGAATGGCCGGGCATTGCTGGAAGATCCGGCGGGGTTTTCACCCTATCGCTACGGTGGTGGATTATATGTAAATGCATCAGAGGATGATGGAATTGTTCCGGTCAATATTCGCAATTGTACTTTTCAGTATAACGAAGCGTTTCGGGGAGGTGCTTTATATGCAGACAAATCGGAAGAACGCGCGGTCCCATTGCGGGTAGAAGAATGTACTTTTTTGCAGAATTCGTCGAGGTTTAGAGGTGGAGCTATTTATCTCCGTGGAGCTCAGTCGGATGCTCAATACCATTATTTCAAAGCATGTCAGTTTCTGGATAATACCGGACGTTCAGGAGGTAGTGCTATTTGGGTTGTAAATGAGGGCAGATTCGACATGCGAATTTACGATTGCTTGTTTAAGGAAAATACGACAATTACGGGAGGCGGAGGCGGAGCCATTGTCGTTGACGATGAATTTGGGAGTTCAAATATGCTATTGCATGGCAGCACCTTTGATAATAACGAGGCAAATTTTGGTGCCGCTCTAAATATTTTTGGAACTGGCAATGATACCACGCAGATATATCGTGTCGATATTGATAGTTGTTCATTCCGGGGGAATCAAGCCAGGACTGAAGGTGGAGCTATCAATTGGAGAAACCTTTCCGGCAGGGGGGTATTGAATATTAATCATACTACCTTTTCCGGAAACATAGCAGGTGATGCCGGAAGTGCCGTCTACCTCCGTCAGACCCGGGCCGGCAGGTTCCGGACCACCATTCGCAACTCCCGATTTTTGGGTGAAAAACTTGGAGTCACTCCGGAGGACGGTGGAGGAGCCATTCATTTCAGGAACGATGGGACCAGTATTTCAACCGATACCATCCAGGTGTGGAACTCCCTATTCGCAGATAATTCATCCATTTTTTCCGGAATACCCGAACAGGCAACCAACTCCCTGGCCGAATTCGTCCACTGTACCTTTTATAAAAACGGGCAGTCGCCTTTTCAAACCAACGTGGATGAAGAGGACCTGCCGGCCGTTCGGCCGAATCCGGTTCAAATCAGGAACTCCCTGATCTGGGAACCTCAAGCGCCCGATAGCTTTTTGTTTTACAACGCATGGGAAGATAGTCTTGATCCGGGTAGCTATGATCTGCGTGACAATCTGTGCAGTGCCAATGTGATGGATTACGATTTTACTGGCTCCGTCGGACAAATCAATACGTTTACCGGGGATCCCCTGTTTCGCGATACGTCGGTATTCGATTTGCGACTATTGTCCTGTTCTCCGGGGATTGACCTGGGTAACGACCAATGGCTGGAAGGACGATCATTTTCCCAGGATCTGGAGTGCGGCCCCCGGGTGCTCGACGGTGCGGTGGATGTTGGAGCCTACGAGCAGCCTGCATATAGGTTGGTAGCGACCATCCTCGATTCGATTTCGTGTTCGGGGAACGATGACGCGGTGGTAAAGCTGGACGTGCAGGCGGGGAACGGTCCCTCCGTATTGTCCGAAAGTGGCGGGGAGATGCTGCCGGTTACTATTGTCGATCTGGGGCCGGGGCTTTATGAATACGTGGCCGTGGATAGCATCGGTTGTACGGATACCGTGCAGGTTGAGCTGCTCGAACCGGCACCGATCCAGATCAGTGGGGAGGTAGAGAACGCGAGTAGTTTCGAGGCCTCCGATGGCTCGATCTTCATCCGGGCCGTTTCGGGGGGGACACCACCTTTCCGGTACTTCTGGGACCAGGGGTCGGAGACGCCAAACCTGACTAATCTGTCGCCGGGAACGTATGATCTGACGGTAGTGGATGCAAATAGTTGTGCGGAAACGGCCAGCTTCGAGGTAAGTGCATCCACCAGCCTGGGGGTATTAGCAGACGGATATTTTCGGGTGGGCCCCAATCCGGCAACTACCCGGTTGCACATTCAATTCTCTGACGAGCAGGAAAAATCCATTCAACAGATATGGCTGTACAATGCACTCGGACAACCCATGTGGCAAACCAATACCGTGGCAGCGACTCACCAAATTGATATGTCCCAATGGCCCGCCGGAATATATTGGCTGGTAGTCCGTGGGAAGGACGGTAACTGGGCCGGGCAGGTCATGAAAAATCCCTGATCAGTTTGAGGTTCGCAAAACCAGGCGCAGTGATCCTTTCGTACATATCCTTTGACTTTTGACAAAAGTCAAACAATCCCAAAGACGGCGTTTTTTGTTCTTTTTTGCGAAAGCAGCAGCATGCACAAATACCACTCAGATACCATCCAGACCGAGCTGGGTCGTCTCGATCAGGCCGATCGATTTTTGCGGAAGCTATACCAGGAATGGGACCAAACCGGGGAACTGGCCGAAAGATTGGACGTACTTGCTCGCGAGCGGGTCTATCATCCTACCGGCCAAGAGCTGGAAGGCGCTGCCCGCATGGCGTGGCGCAATGCCAATCGCTGTATCGGTCGCATCTACTGGAAGTCCCTCAAACTAAAAGACCAGCGTCATCTCCGCCAACCGGAGGCTATTTTTGGGGCCCTGACCGATCACATCCGCACCTCTACCAACGGAGGGAATATCCGGCCCCTGATATCGGTGTTTTCACCGGAGGTGATCATCTGGAACGAGCAATTGATCGGTTATGCCGGCTACCGCCAGGCTGATGGAACGGTCTTGGGCGACCCGGCTAATGTGGCGTTTACCGATCAGTGTTTGCAGTTGGGGTGGGAAGGTCAGGGAACGCGTTTTGACGTGTTGCCCCTGGTCATTCAGGTGAACGGTGGCGAACCAATCTGCTTGGAATGGCCAAGGGATGTGGTGCTGGAAGTTTCGATCCGACATCCCGAGTTTCCACGCTTCCGGGAATTGGACCTGAAATGGTATGCCTTGCCGGCCATTTCGAATATGTCGTTGGATTTTGGCGGGCTGAGTTACCCGACGGCCCCCTTTAGCGGGTGGTACATGGGAACGGAGATCGGTGCCCGGGATCTGGGCGATACCCAACGGTACAATCAGTTGCCGCGGGTCGCGGAGATTATGGGTCTGGATACGTCCCACCCACGAACCCTCTGGAAAGACCAGGCCATGGTAGCCCTGAATCAGGCGGTGCTGTACAGCTTTGAGCAATCGGGAGTAAAGATCCTGGATCACCATACAGCCAGCGACCTCTTCGAAACCTTTGCGGAGGTGGAGGACCGTCAGGGCAGAGCCGTTCAGGCCGACTGGGACTGGATCGTTCCACCCATGTCGGGATCGGCCACCGGCGTTTTTCACCGGGAATACACCAACGAAGTGCGGACGCCTAATTTCTTTTACCGGGATCGATTCCCCTGGCGGGACGCAGGGCATCGTATAGGATCTCCACGGGATGCAGGGCTTTTCTGCCCGTACCATCGTGGATCTGGTGTCGACAGCTAGTGCCGGGGGCCGCAATGATCGTCTGCGCGTCGGCTTCCCGGATCCGGGGGAGTAAGGTTTGATTGGCAATGGCCATACTGAGGTCGTAATGCTCTTTTTCGTAGCCAAAAGAACCGGCCATCCCGCAGCAGCCGGCCGGAATGTATTCGGCATGGTAGCCGTCGGGGATGCTCAGGGCCAGTACCGGACCTTCATGCCCGTCGATAGCTTTCTGGTGGCAGTGACTGTGGACCAGGATCCGGGCTTTCTCATCGGTAAACTGTCCGGGGTTAATGTTCCCTTTTTGAAATTCGCGGACCAGAAAATCCTCCACGGTAAGGCATTGCCGACCGATGCGTCGCGCTTCGGCACGGAGTTCTTCCGGGACCAGTCGCGGATACTCATCGCGAAACGACAGTATGGCGGAGGGTTCGACTCCCACAAGCGGATGATCGAGGTCTATCAGGGGGCCGGCGATCCGTACGTTTTCGGTTGCCAGTTCCCGTGCTTTTTCCAGCAACCCCTTCGATAGGTGAGCACGGCCACTTTCCGTCAGGGGTGGTACTTCGACCCGGTAGCCTAGGGCAACCAGAAGCAGGATCGCCTTGCGCCCCATTACGGCATCGTTGTAATTGGTGAATTCGTCGGCGAAAAAGTAAACCGTTCCTTTTGCCGGTCCCTTGGGCTGCAACCGTCGGGAACGCCGGCGGGCCCAGCGCCGCAGGCTAAACCTGCTCAGCGGTGGTAGTGACCGCCGGGGAGCAATACCCAGTACCCGTTTCAATACCCCGCCGCCCAGTGCGCTGCGCAGGAAAAGGTTGGTGAGCCAGGGGAAGGCCATGCCGTAACTGTTCAGGCGGGAAATATTGGTGATCGCCCGGGTACGCAGGGAGATGCCGTGCTTCTTATGATATTGGTACTGGAATTCGGCCTTCATGGCGGTCATATCCACGGTGGAGGGGCATTCTGCGGAGCAGGCTTTACAGGAAAGGCAAAGATCCAGCGCTTCGGCCAGTTCTTCCCGGTCGAACGGGTTGGGGCCTTCACCGCGGGTCAGGCACTCGCGTAATATGTTGGCCCGGCCACGGGTGGTATGCTTTTCATCGCGGGTAGCGTGGTAGCTGGGGCACATGGTTCCGCCCGAAAGCGGAAGCTTACGGCAGTCGCCGGAGCCGTTACAGCGCTCGGCAGCCAGTAAGATGGAGCCATCCGGGGTCCAGTCGAGGAAGGTGTCGAAAGAACGCTCCGGTTGTTCGGGTTCGTACCGCAGATCCTCATTGATCGGTTCGGGGTCGATGATCTTGCCGGGGTTAAAGATGTAGAGCGGATCCCAGGTCTCTTTGATCTGTCGCAGCAGTTGATAGTTGCGCTGGCCCACCATGTATTCCAGAAAAGGAGCCCGCACCCGGCCGTCCCCGTGTTCACCGCTGAGTGATCCGCCGTATTTTTTGACCAGATGAGCAGTGGCCTCGGTTATATCGTGGAATAGCTGTCGGTCGCCGGTATCTTTCAGGTTGAGCATGGGGCGCAGGTGCAGCTCGCCGGCTCCCGCGTGGGCGTAGTAGACGGCCCGCTGCCCGTACCCGTCGAGGATCTGGTCGAATTCCTCAATGTATTCGGGCAGGTCGCGAATATCGACCGCGGTATCTTCGATGCAGGCTACGGGCTTTTTATCGCCTTTGACGTTGGACAATAGTCCCAGTCCGGCTTTGCGCAAGTTCCAGATCCGGGCGGTGTCGGGAGCGCTGACGATGGGGTAGGCGTAGCCCAGTTGGTCGGTATGCAGGGCATGTACGAGGGCGTCGGCCAGCGCACGGGCTTCGGCCTCGGATTCGCCACGGAATTCGATCATGAGTACGGCGGCCGGGTCCCCTTCCAGGAAAAAGCGATTCCGCTCCTGCTCGGGATTATCGCGGGTGCAATCCAGGATCACCTTGTCCATCAACTCACAGGCAGTAGGGTGGTGGGTCATTGCCAATTGCACGGCTCGCAAGGATTCGGCGACGGAGGTGAAATGGGCGCAGACGACTACATCGACCGGCAGCGGCAGTGGTTGTACGGCCAGTTTGATGGAGGTGGTAAAGGCCAGGGTACCTTCGGAGCCGCAAAGTAAGGTTGCAAAGTTGAAGGGTTTGCCTTCCGGCAAAAAGGGTTGCTGTTGCAAAAGCAGATCCACTGCGTATCCGGTATTGCGGCGGGTGATGGAGGGGCGAGGGAATTCTCGTTTGATCTCCGCCTGCCGGTCGGGATGCTGCAGGGCCTCGTGGATCTGCTGGTAGACTTTATTCTCCAGGGCAGAACCCTCCATTTTTTGGCGAAAGCCAGCTTCATCTAAGGTGCCAAAGGTAGCGATTGATCCGTCACTGAGCACAGTTTCCAACTCCAGTACGTGATCACGGGTCGAACCGTATACGATGGAGGTGGTCCCGCAGGAGTTGTTCCCCACCATACCGCCGAGCATACAGCGGTTGGCGGTGGAGGTGTTGGGGCCGAAGAAAAGTCCGTGGGGTTCGAGATAGGCGTTTAGCTCATCGCGGATAACACCCGGCTGGATGCGGACCCAGCCCTCTTCCGCATTAAATTCCTGGATTTGGTTGAGGTAGCGCCCCGTGTCCACAACTATGCCCTCACCGACGCACTGACCGGCCAGGGAGGTGCCGGCGGCCCGTGGAATCAGGGAAGTCTTATGCCGGTGGGCAAAATTAATGAGCTGAACAATGTCTTCCGTTGACTTGGGCAGGGCAACGGCCAATGGTAGTTGCCGGTAGACCGACGCATCGGTGGCGTAGAGTGTCCGCATCAGAGAATCGTGGTGCAGGTCGCCGTCGAGGCGCTCGGATAGGGCGGCTAAGGCTTCCTGCATGGGGGAGGAATGTTGGATGGTCATGCGAGGAAATTACTGCATCTGATCCGGAATTTCAGCAGTTTACCGGTAAAATCAATAAACGCGCAGGCTCATTTCGATGCGTCGGTTCTGGGCCCGCCCCTCTTCGGTGCGGTTTGAGGTCAGTGGAACATCTGAACCGAAGCCCCGGGCGTCAATCTGGCCGGCCGATACGCCGGCTTTGATGAGGTGATCCTGTATAGCCTTTGCCTGCTCATCGGTTAAATCCCGCATGTCGGGACGATCGCCGCTATCATCGGTATGACATTCCAGAGAGATATTGAGATCGGGGTACACCTTCAGGATGGTCGCTAATTGGTCGAGCTCCTGACTCAGGGAATCGGTAAGCTCCGGGGAGTCTTTCCCGAATCTGTGCCGGAAGGTATACAGTTCACGGCTGTAGTTTTCTTTGGATGAGGTGAGCAGGTTATAGAGTTTATCGGCCACGGAACCCGGTTCGAAAGGCACATCCGATAACTCCTCGCGGGCCTGGATCAGGGCAGGGTTTTCGGGTTCAGCGGGTTTGGGAACTACCAACTCCTTGGGTTCCTCTTCTTCCAGTGAGCGACGCATGGGCTCATCACGACGGGTGCTGAAGAGGGCATCCATCACCCAATAGGCCAGAATGGCGGTAATTAGAAAGGCCAGAACTGCGGTCAGAATGCGTTGCTGCTGTTCGTTCATTGCTGCCTTACTGTTGTGTCGTTGCGGATCCCGGTACATCGTAGGACACATCGATATCATCCAGTACCATATCGAGAATGGGGTCGACCCCGCGCACATAACCATCTTTCAGGTGGTGGCCGTAGAGCGAACCAATGGTATTCCAGTAAAAGGCGGTCAGCCCGTTGCGCAGATCCTTGATCAGAAAGTACATGGGGGTATCCAGTTCTTTTTCGATCATTTTAAAGAGGATCATACCCTGTAACTTGGTTAGCTTTTTGAGGGGGTCCTCGAATTCGTCCTTGAGCTGTTTTTGCAGGTCTTTGATATGCCGGCGACGATCACGGTTGCTCATGGAATCGACCTCTACTTCCAGTTCACGGAAAATGCGGATAGCTTCCGCGGCGTAGGGATATACGTCGTAGGCATAGCGCCGGTAGCGCCGGTATTTGCGGTAGTCTTCCGCATTGCTGAAGGTCCGGGAAGAGGAAATGGGAACCTCTTCGAGTTGAGCCATAATGATCGTGTCTCCACATTCATCAACCAGATACTCGTAAATCTGCCCGTTGATGCTCAGTTCCCCGCGAATTTCTTTAGGTGGAGCTTCCTGGGCAGTGAGCGCCCCGAAAAACAACACCGTTAGTCCGATCGAAGCAAGTATGCGACTCATGGATGGTTGCGTTTGCCCACAATACCAGCATTGTGGTTTAGTGTACATTGATAGACTGTAAAATACGCCTATCCGTGAAGGTTACGACACCTTCGCCCAATAAAACGAATAGACTGGTGCAGAAGTTGTTGCGTGTAATTATTTCACGCAATTAGTACTGCTTTCTGCTAAGAACGTACGAAAAAAGGAGGAATAAGTCCAGTTACTCCGAGAGTTGGCGGGCAGCTTTCATGGGAATGCCGATGCATTTCTTTTCCATGTAGCTCAGCATGCGTTCCACCAGTTCGCGGGTACCGTCATCCAGGGAATCCACTTCTTTGCGGAATACCTCGTTCATAGCGTGCGATTTGATGGCTTTTATCTCGGTCGGAACGGAGCGCATGGCCAGTTCTACCTGACGCTGTTTGAAGAGAACGGGGAATTCGGCCAGGAGTTCGGTTAGCAGTTCCCGGGCGCGGCTAACTTCCCGCTCGCGGAAGGCCATATTCTCTTTGGCCATATTCCGCAGCCCTTCGATCTCGATATATTGCACATCGAAATCGCGCATGACATCGGGATGGGTATTGTGGGGGATAGCCAGGTCGATAACCACCTTGCGTCCTGATTCACCGGCCAGGAGTTTCTGGTAAAGTGCCACATCCAGAATTGGTTTGGTGGAGCCCGTACAAACGATAATGCCGTCGAACCCCGCCTGGTAAGAGTCGAGTTCCGATAAGGGCAGAGCGGTACCGCTGAGGGTCCGCGCTACGTTTTCGGCTTTGTTGATGGTGCGGTTGAAAACCGTTACGTTGGTAAACTCATTTTTGGCCAGGAACTTGGCAACCAACTGGTTGGTCTGCCCGGCACCGATGAGCAGCAAACGCGATTCTTTGCTGAGGTTGGTGTGCAGGAGCCTTTGAATGGCCAGGGAAACGATGGATACCGGCTTTTCGCCGATCCGCGTGTTGGAGTATACTTTTTTGGCAGAAACCACGGCGTGATCCATGGCGAGCCGGATATTATCGCCGGTCAGTCCCCAGGTACGGCACTGATCGTAGGCGTCGCGGAGTTGACCGAGGATCTGGCGTTCGCCGATGACCAGGGAATCAATGGAGGAAGCAACATCGAGCAAATGACTCAATGCATCCAGGCCGGAAAGGGCCAGGGCATGATCCATGATCAATTCGAGTTGCTCGTCTTCCAGGGTGGGATTGATGTGCTTGAAAAACTCGGCAACAAAGGCACTATCCAGTTCCCGGTCGGTGACAAAGAAGTACATGATCCGGTTACAGGTAGCCAGGTACATAAGCTCGGGAAGGTGGAACTGTTGCTTCAGTTCTTCGAGCCGTACCTCCAGCGAACAGTTGTCAGATGCATGAACGGCGTATTGGCTAATCTCCTTGAGATTAACACGCTTATGAGTTACCGTTAATATCTTGTACCTGTCGAGCATGGCTGTTTCGGGCTTTGCCGATTGCTGCAAAAATAGTTTGCACATGATGATATAATGTCACGAAACTGTAAACTGGTTAAACAAAAGAAGCAGGGTGTCTGTAATCGCTTGGGTGTTCGGAACTTTCCAACTTGCAACTGTCTGCAAGATAGAAGGGTCGAATCAGGAAGCCGGTGACATTTGTCAGTTATACGGGTGATCTTTTTATTGGGTTGCTAATCCTGCCCGCACTGGCATTGTCCATCATCCTGATTTTTCCGAAGACTTTTCAGGAGTGACTGATTTCAGGAAAACGATTGCAGGTTTCAGGTTTTTGCCGGAAGGCAAAAACACTTCAACAAAATCCCTGTCCGGTTTCCGGGAGTACTTTCTTTGTTCTTTTCATAACCTGTTATAAGAAACGTAATCTTTTGAGATCTGGATGTTTTGACCGGTAAAAGGCTGTCGCTTTTGACAGCCAGATGACGGCCTATTTGATGCTCTTTTGGGCGGCAGCATTGACAAAGAGGGTATTACCGATCCCTTTGTACCCTTCGAAGATCGTGATACCATCGTGACGAATAACCTCGTCGCGGATGCCGATGATCGAGAGATCGGCATCCCTGGATTTCTCGTTGATGATGCTTTTGGGATCGGTAGCTTCCTTATTGGGGATGATCTCGATGTTTTTCGGGGAAATCGGGAGTTGCCCTGCTTCGATCAATACACTCAGGCGTTCGCGTTCTTCCTCGATGGTCTCTTCCGGGAAAATGGCGAAGATCTTGATCTGCGCGCGCTTCCAGTCCGGATGACCAATGATGATGTAGCCCAACAGGATCATCAGGTTGGCATTGATGTAATCATTGGAGGTGATCCAGATGTGAATGCTTTGTTTCATCCCGTAGCCCCGCTCACTACTACCCAGGATGATGAGGTCAAAAGCGACCGACTTGATCAGTTTAAAGTTGTCGACAATGTCCTCCATATTGTCGGGGTTGTTCTTGGAGAATTCCAGTAAAAGGAGGTTGTTCTCCGTACCGGATATCCCCGGCAACTGAATGACCTGCGCAATAGCCGAGGTATAGGACGGACTGATCAGGGTATCGATGTAAATATTACTCTTGCTGGCCTCGGCCATCTTGATGAGGCGGTCTTTACAGCGGTGGGCTTCTTGGTAGGTCGTTTTGGAGAGGTAGCCATCGATCTTGTGGATGTAGGTACCAAAGCCGTAACGCTGCGATAACCACCGCAGCAGATCGAAGGCAGCCAGCCTGGCAAACGAGTGTTCGGAAATACAAACGGCTGAAGGGCGCCAGCTTCCCGTCTGTTCTTTTTCGGCTTTTTGCAAAAAGACCTGTAATTGGCGACTGATCTGAAAAATGACCCCCTGGAAAATGAGCGACAGGTTCTTTTTATCGGGATTGTAGTTGCTGATCAGGTAGTAGAAGGCGACCATCAGGCCCAGCGCAAGTACGGCATATCCCGCATTCATGAAGAACATCAGTCCGAAGCAAGCAATAGCGCCGAATAAAGAGAAGTACCAACGGGAGCGGAAGGTAGGACGGTACGACGGGTCGGCGGCAAAGTGCTGGAAAAAAGAGATCAGACAGAGCGTACCGTAGGTTACCATGAAGAACATGGAGATGATCTCGGCTACGAAATCGAGCTCACCGATCACAATAAAGATAAAGGCCAGCAAAATGGTGACCAGCGTACTATTGAAAGGTTCATCGTTCTTGCCACGTCCCCGCGATAGCCAGAAATTGAACCGGGGGGAAGGCAACACCCGGTCGCGGGCAATAGCTTGAAGGGTCCGTGGTGCGACCAGAATAGAACCTAGTGCGGAGGAAATGGTGGCTGCTGCCAATCCGGTGGGGATGAGCCACCATCCCTGCCAGGCGATTTCTGACATCACCAGCCGACTGGTATCGACCAGATCTGCGGGCGATGCCGAGACGGCCAGTTTATAGGCGATGAAGAAGTAAATGACCATACCGACAATAGTAGCCGCTACGGTGCCCAGGGGAATTGATTTTCCGGGTTTTCGAAGATCACCTGAAAGTCCTACCCCGGCCGTCATGCCGGTAAAGGCCGGAAAGATTATGGCAAAGACGGTAAAGAATCCAGGGATCTCAACGGGTGACGAGGTGGTGTTGGGGTTGTTCGCTAAGTTGGGGTCTGTTTCCCGGATGACCTCCCGCCGGCTATTGGAAAAGGTAGTGTCGCTCCGGTTCAGGTCAGCAAGGCCGGAGGTATCGGTATTTTGGATAGCGGGAACCGATTCTTCGCTGGCGGTGGCAAAGGGGTCGAGCTGGGTCTCCTGACTGTACGGCGTCACGCCGATAAAGAAGGCTACCAATGCCACGAAAAGGGTAGCTACCACAACGTATAGCATCTTGACCCCGAGATCAGCTCCTTTGGTCAGGACTACTGCCATGAGCAGGAATAAGGCCGGAATACTGACCGTTTGTTTTTTGGAAAGCAGCCAGGTAAGGGAAGGATCAAGCACGTAGTTTTCCCGGACGTAATCGAAAACGGGGGTGAAGGCTTCGGAAAAGGCAATAATATAGAAGGCTACACTAATGGCCTGGGAAAAATACAGAGCGATGCCAATGGACGAGCCGATCACCAGCCCGAAGGACCGGGAAATGATGTAGTATTCGCCGCCGCCTTCCACCTTTTGGTTGGTAGCAATCTCTGCGATGGCCATGGAGGTGGGAATGGTCACTGCGTGACCAATGAGAATGATGGCAAAGGTGCCGATTAGGCCCACGGCTCCAACCGCAAAACCAAAACGCAGAAACATGACCGCTCCCAAGATCGTAGATATGGCGGTAAAAAAAACGGGGGCGGTACCAAACTTGCGGGCCTGTTCACTCATGCCTGATTATCGAAAGGGCTTTTTTTCCTTCCGCAGTCGAAGGTAATCATATCTTATCGTAGAAAAGAAAGTCGTTTTGTGGATTATCCGTTATTTTTGGGCCTCCAACGGGGAAGGACGTAACCTTCTGGCTGCCTTTCCACCTCTATTGACAGAAAACAAACTGACCGTTCATGTACCGTACACACACTTGTGGAGAACTCCGAATGCAACACGAAGGCCAATCTGTAACCCTCAGTGGATGGGTGCAGGCCAACCGGGACTTTGGTGCCCTGACCTTTATTGACCTGCGCGATCGCTACGGCATTACGCAGTTGGTATTCAGCATGGACGATGACTCCGAAATGTGCGAAAGAGCCCGTAAGCTGGGACGCGAGTTCGTGATCAAAGTAGAGGGGACCGTTCGCGAACGCAGCAATAAAAACCCGAATCGACCTACGGGAGATATCGAGATCGATGTGCAGAAACTCGAGGTGTTGAATGCCTCGGAGGTGCCTCCTTTTACCATTGAGGACGATACGGATGGCGGCGAAGATCTCCGTATGAAATACCGCTACCTGGATCTGCGTCGCAATCCGGTGCAAAGCAATATCATTTTTCGGTCGAAGTTGGCGTTGGAAACGCGTAAGTACCTCGACGGTCAGTCGTTCGTGGAGATTGAGACGCCTTTCCTAATCAAAAGTACGCCGGAGGGCGCGCGGGATTTCGTGGTACCAAGCCGCATGAATCCGGGGCAATTTTACGCCCTGCCGCAGTCGCCGCAAACGTTCAAGCAGATCCTGATGGTATCGGGTTTTGATCGTTATTTCCAGATCGTGAAGTGTTTCCGCGACGAGGATCTGCGGGCGGATCGCCAGCCGGAATTTACACAGATTGACTGCGAAATGGCCTTTGTTACCCAGGAGGAGGTACTGCAGACCTTCGAGGGCCTTACCCGTCATTTGTTCCGGAATACGATCGGTGTGGAACTCCCCGAGTTCGAGCGGATGAATTACGATGAAGCTATGCGGTTATACGGCTCCGACAAGCCCGACAAGCGGTTTGAAATGGTGATCAATGACCTGAACGATCTGGCGCAGAACAAAGGCTTCAAGGTCTTCGACAGTGTGGAACTGGTGGCCGGTATCTGTGCCAAGGGCCAGGCCGATTACTCCCGTAAGCAGGTCGATGAGCTCACCAACTGGGTCAAGCGTCCGCAGATCGGTGCCAGGGGATTGGTTTATGTGAAGTATAACGAAGATGGGTCGTTTAAATCATCGGTTGATAAATTTTTCTCCGAAGAGGATCTGAAGGCGTGGGCTGACCGTATGGACGCTGATCCCGGCGACTTGCTCCTTATCCTGGCCGGAGAGGACGAGAAAACCCGGAAGCAGCTCGGAGAACTCCGCCTTGAAATGGGCCGTCGCCTTGGCCTGATGAAGGAGGGTGACTTTAAGCCTTTGTGGGTCGTCGATTTCCCACTGCTGGAGTGGGACGAGGACGAGGAGCGTTTCTTCGCCATGCACCACCCGTTCACCTCGCCCAAGAAGGCCGATATGGCCCGCATGCTCGACGGCGATTTCGAGACCATGAAATCCCTGCGGGCTGATGCGTACGATCTGGTGATCAATGGTGTGGAGATCGGTGGTGGCTCAATCCGTATTCACGATCGGGAATTGCAATCCAAAAACTTTAAGCTGCTCGGATTCACTCCGGAGGAAGCCGAGGAGCAGTTTGGCTTCCTGCTGGGCGCCTTTGAATACGGGGCGCCTCCACACGGAGGTATCGCCTTCGGGTTCGACCGTCTGTGCGCCGTGATCAACGGGCAGAACTCGATCCGCGATTTCATCGCGTTCCCGAAAAACAACCAGGGGCGCGATATGATGATCGATGCTCCGTCGCGCGTGGATAAGAAGCAATTGGATGAGTTGGGATTGGCGATGAAGGACTCAGAATAGGATGGCATCGGCGATGGCATCGCGGATGCTATCCCCGATGCCATCTCGAAGTTTTCCACAAAGTTTTCCACAATTTGCAACATATCCGACATTCATTAATCCGCTTTAACGATCCAATTCATGTCCCTACCCACCAACCAACTCGGTAAAAACGGGCCCGAACTCCCCCGCATGGGCCTCGGCCTGGCTGCCCTCGGCCGCCCCGGTTACATCAACCTGGGACACGGGGCCGATATGGCCGAAAACTACGTGATCGATGCTATGGAACGCCGCACCCATCGTATGCTCGACCTGGCCTACCAGAAAGGCGTTCGGTACTTCGATGTGGCGCGGTCCTACGGACGAGGGGAGACCTTCCTGAAAAACTGGTTGGACAAAAACAAACCCGACGATGTGTTCATAGGGTCAAAGTGGGGGTATACCTACACCGCCGACTGGCAGGTGCAGGCCGAACAGCACGAAGTGAAGGAACATTCCGTAAGCCGGTTGCAACAGCAATGGAACGAATCAAAAACACTCCTGCCTCAACTCAAACTCTACCAGATCCATTCGGCAACGTTGGAGACGGGAGTACTCAATGATAAAGAGGTCCTGACAGAATTGGCCAAAATCAAAGAGCAGGGCGTAAGGATAGGTCTCAGTGTAAGTGGTCCCGATCAAGCTGCTACCCTCGAACGCGCCATGCTTACCCGCATAGATGGGGAGCACCTGTTCGATGTGGTGCAGGCAACCTTCAATATTCTGGAGCAAAGCATGGCCGAACCCCTCCGCCAGGCCGCCGAAAGCGGAATGGGAGTCATCATCAAGGAGTCACTGGCCAACGGCCGCTTAACACCTCGTAATCAGGATGCTGACTTCGCCAAGACCAGAGATACCCTCGAAAATATGGCACGAAGCTACGATTCCTCCATGGATGCTATTTCCCTGGCTTTCGTCCTGGCTCACCCCTGGGCCCATGTGGTATTATCGGGTGCTGCGGTGGAGGCGCACCTAGACTCCAATTTATCGGCCGCTGAGATCGAGCTGTCCGAAGAGGCCCTCGATCACCTGCGGCAATTCTCGGAATCCCCCGACGAATACTGGAACGAACGCAGCCAGCTGGCTTGGAATTAAGGTGGGGTTGGGCAAAGCCGAGATACTGAACCTCAAACTGAACCTAAGCCTCCCTTTTTTAAAGCGCTCATTTCCAAAGTGCTATGGAAAAGGTGGTTTGAAGAGGGTATTGGGATTAAAGCAAGTCCTACTACCTAATACCCTCTACCAAATACAACGGGAGTTAGTCAAGCTAGGTTTTTTAGCTAAAAAACTTAGCCTGACTAACTCCCGTTATTTATGGGACGGCTTTAGCGCGCGTAGGAAACGGCGCGTTTCTCGCGTATGACCGTCACCTTGATCTGGCCCGGGAATTGCATTTCGTCCTGGATCTTCTGAGAGATCATGAACGACAGATCGTCCGCGTATTGGTCGGTGACTTTTTCGCTCTCGACGATCACGCGCAATTCACGGCCCGCCTGCATAGCGTAGGCCTTTTGGACACCCTCGTGACCCATGGCCAGCTCTTCCAGCTCGCCAATGCGTTTGAGGTAGCTCTCCAGGATCTCGCGGCGAGCTCCCGGACGCGCACCGGAAATAGCATCGCAGGCCTGGATAATGGGCGAGATAATATTGTTCATCTCGATCTCGTCGTGGTGAGCACCAACTGCGTTGATCACTGCGGGGTGTTCGTTGTGCTTTTCGCACATCTTCATGCCGAGCAGGGCATGTGACAGTTCGCTCTCCTCCTCGGCCACTTTTCCGATATCGTGCAGCAAGCCGGCTCGCTTGGCGAGTTTGATCTGCTTGGGACTAAGCTTCAACTCAGCGGCCATAATAGCGCAAAGATTAGCGGTCTCAATGGAGTGCTTGAGCAGGTTTTGCCCGTAGCTGGAGCGGAAACGCATGCGTCCGACCATGCGCACCAGGTAGGCGTCGAGGCCGTGCAGGTCCAATTCGATCACAGTGCGTTCACCGATCTCGACAATTTGTTCGTCGAGTTGCTTGCGTACTTTCGTAACCACCTCCTCGATACGGGCGGGGTGAATACGGCCGTCGGCAACGAGTTTCTTCAGCGAGAGGCGACACACCTCACGACGGATGGGGTCGAAGCTGGAAATGACGATCGCTTCGGGGGTATCGTCGACCACGATCTCGGCACCGGTAGCTGCTTCAAGGGCCCGTATGTTCCGGCCTTCACGACCGATAATCTGCCCTTTGAGGTCATCACTGTCAAGATTGAAGACCGAAACGGTATTCTCGATGGTGTATTCCGCACACATCCGCTGAATGGTCTGGATGATGATCTTCTTGGCATCCTTGGTAGCCGTGTTTTTGGCCTGCTCGATCGCATTCTTTTTCAGGGCCATAGCCTCGGTTTCTGCCTTGGCTTGTACCGCATCGAGCAGTTGCTCTTTGGCTTCGGCCTCCGACAGGCGGGCGATGGATTCCAGCTCTTTAATGCGCTGTTCGTTGAGTTGATCCAGATCTTCTTTACGCTTGGACAGGATCTTTAGCTGTTTGTCCAGATTTTCGCGTACAGCTTTGTTTTCGGCCGCCGTTTGGTCGAGCTCTGATTTGCGGGATTCCAGTTCCTTAAGCTGATCCTGGAAGCGCTCTTGCTTATTCTTAAGGTCACTTTCCTGAGAGCGGACTTCCATTTCCCGCTCCTTCATCTTGACGACGTGCTCCGATTTTTGGGATTCGAAGTCCGACTTCATTTTGCTGAACCGCTCCTTGGCTTCCTGGATCTTGCGTTGCTTGATACGCTCGTTCTTCGATTCGGCTTCGTTGGTAATTTTATCGGCCTTGGATTGGGCCTCCCGCAGCATGCGATCGGCTGATTCCCGGGCTTCTTTTATTTGCTTATCTGCTTGTTCATTGATCTGGTCAATCTTCTGCTGGCGGAGTTTTTTGGAGGACATATTGACCACCAAGAAACCGATGATGACGCCGACCACAGCGCCTATCGCCAATCCTATTCCAATTTCCATGTAGCGTTTGTTTTACAGTTCAGTTAACGATAAGGAGGCCACCGTCCAGCGGATGGGGCATCCCGGTTCATGGGGTAGTATGGGATTATGGCTTTCGCCAAAAGACTCCCGACTACCGGGGTTCATCTTCTTGTGTACGGGCCGGTCGTTACCAGCCATTCACGGAAGATAAGCAATTTCGCAATACGCGAACGATTCGGAAAAGGTTACTCTACGAGTGCATCGAGCAGGTGATCGAGTTGGGAGAGGCGGGAGGCGATAATGGTATCCCGGGTTTGGTTCTGCTGCGCCTTGAACAGGTCAACGGCGTAGGTCAACAGGGCCATCGACAGGCAATCCTGTTTGTCCTTCCGGGTATACGTCAATTGGAATTTATTGATCTTTTCATTGACCTCTTTCACGATCTTGCGAATAGCCGGCTCATCTTCTCCCTTGATCTTCAGGGGATAGGGCCGACCCGCAATGACAACGGTGATATTTTTAGTCTCTTGATCGTCCATCGTCCTCATACTGTCTACTCCTGCTTCGATAACCACGCAATACAGGCATCGATCTCTTTAACGTAGTGATCGATCTGCTTGCGTAACTCCTCCGACGACATCGTCGAATCCGTTGGATCGGGAACGAGTCGCTCCCGTTGTTCCGTCAACCGATCACTCACCAGATCCAGGTGTTGCCGGGAGCTGCTGTGTTGCAGCCTAAGCTCGGCATTTTCCTGTTTTAGTTGTTTGTTTTCGGCCTTCAGGCGCTCCAGCTGTCCGGCCAGGCGCTTGATCTTGGATTCAATCGATTCAATGCTATCTGAAATACTACTCATGTAGTTTTATCCTGATTCTGTAGCTCCCTGCCCATACGGGACAGTTACCCATTCAACGCAAACACTGGCTACCGGCGTATCGACGCGTCCAGTTTGTTTTCGTATTCGGCGATCAGTTTGTTGACCACCTTATCGACTTCCTTGTCTTTCAGCGTTTTGTTCGGGTCCTCGAAAAGGAAACTAACGGCGTAGGATCGCTTGTCTGCGCCAAGTTGCTCCTCGTTCTCGTATACGTCGAACAGGTCAATATCTTTAATGAGCTTTTTGCCGGTCTTTTTGGCAATTGCCACAATATCCTCAAATTTCACCGAAGTATCAATAACCAGGGCAAGGTCACGCCGGACCGAAGGGAATTTGCTGACTTCCTGGTACGAAATACGCGATTTGGCAATAGCCTGCATCAAGGCAGCCCAGTTGAAATCAGCGAAAAACACCTCGTGACGACAACCCATACTTTTGGCGACAGCCGCATCCACTTTGCCGAACGTAACAATGTCGAACGGTCCCCGATGGTAGGTCATCCCAAAGCTGAATTGCGGATCCTTCTCCAGGGTACGTACCTGGTAGCCCTGAATGCCCATGCGATCCAGGATGGCGTGGACATACCCCTTCAATGTGTAAAAGTCGGAGGGGCGATCGGTCCCGCCGGTGATCCAGTTCGGAGCGTAGCGCTCGCCGGCCACCACCAGACTCAGGTGTTCCCGCTCGTCTATACCTCCTTTTTCATCGTGGCGATAGGTGCGTCCCAATTCGAAAAGCTTGATCCGGTTTACCTGTCGGTTCTGGTTGTGTACCACGGCCTCCAGTGCACTGAACAGCATATCGGGACGCATGATGTCCAGGTGTACATTGGAGGTGTTGTTGATGTAAACCAGCTCTTTGTCTTCTAACCCGCCGATGATCTCCCGGTAATAGCGGGATTGTGACAGAGAAACGGCCATCATCTCGTAGAATCCCCGGGCAGCCAGCATATCACCCAATTGGTTACGTACGGCTGCCGGCTCCGGCTGTGGAGCTACGTTGATGGCCGTATCGATATTGGGCGGGATAGGTACCTTGTTAAATCCGTAAATGCGGAGGATCTCCTCCACTACATCCGCCGGACGAGTAACGTCGGCTTTGTTGGTGGGAATAGCCACGGTCAGGGTATCGCCCCGTTCTTCACGGATCGGCATGTCGAGTGCCGCCAGGATCTGTTTGATCTCAGCCTCCGGGATCTGCACGCCGATCAGCCGGTTGATGTATTCCTGAGATACGCTGATCTCCACTGGGTGAATGGGATCGGGGTACAGGTCCACTATTGAGGAGGATACTTTTCCGCCGGCAAGTTCGCCGATGAGCAGGGCTGCCCGCTTTAGGGCATAGACCGCAATGTTGGGGTCGCTTCCCTTCTCAAATACCTTGGCCGCGTCGGTGCGAAGGTTATGTCGCATACTGGTCCTGCGGACAAAGCCCGCATCGAAGTGGGCCGATTCCAGAAAAATGCGCTTAGTACCGTCGGTTACACCGGTGCCAATACCACCGAATACACCGGCAATACACATGCCTTTGCCGTCCCCGTCGCAGATCATAAGATCTTCTTCGGTCAGGGTGCGTTCTACCTCGTCGAGGGTGGTGAATTTGGTGCCGGCGGGCAGGGTTTGCACCACGATCTTTTTGGCACCGATCTTATCCAGATCGAAAGCGTGGAGGGGTTGCCCCAATTCGTGCAGGATGAAGTTGGTGGCGTCAACTACATTATTGATCGGGCGGACACCAATGGCACGGAGGCGATTTTTTAACCACTCGGGCGACTCTGCGATGGTGAGGTCCGTAATGGTAAGTCCCGCGTAGCGAGGGCAAGCCTCCGGGTTTTTAACTTCGACGGCAACGACATCATCCTTATTATCGACCTCAAAGCTGTCGACGGCGGGTTCTTCCACGCGACCGTCGTGGTCGTAGTTGATCTTCAGGGCTGCGGCCAGGTCGCGGGCCACCCCCAGGTGGTTGGTGGCGTCGGACCGGTTGGGAGTGAGTCCGATCTCGTATACGTAATCGGAGTCAATGCGAAGGATCTCTGCACCCGGCTGACCGACGGGCGTATCTTCGGGCAGGACCAGAATACCATCGTGGTCGGTGCCAATGCCGAGCTCATCTTCGGCGCAGATCATACCGGCCGAGGTCTCACCTCTGATCTTTCCTTTTTTGATGGTCAGTGGCTTATCGCTGCCGGTAGGGTACAAGTCGGTGCCCACCGTCGCGACCAATACTTTCTGGCCCTTGGCCACATTAGGGGCTCCGCATACGATCTGCAGGGGCTCGTCGGTACCTACGTCCACGGTGGTGAGTGATAAACGGTCGGCATTGGGGTGTTGCTCACAGGTGAGCACGTGGCCGGAAACAACACCGCGAAGACCGCCGGGTATACTTTCTACTACTTCTTCTCCTTCTACTTCGAGGCCGATCTCGGTAAGGATCTCACCAACTTTTTCCGGAGATATATCAATGTGCAGGTAATCTTTCAACCAATTCAGAGATACCTTCATATAGGCAGTTTTTGCGCTTCTTGCGTGGATAAGCAGCCTTTCGGCAAAAAGGTTCCGCGTGGCTGCTTTTTTCGCGCCCAAAGATAGGCAAAATCTCCGGAGAAAAGAGTCTGAGCGTGGGTGCAGTGTTTTGCCCATGGGTTGGATTATCACTACTTCTTATTGCCCGGAGATGTGGGGTGTTTTCGATTCTTAATCGGTTTTGGGCAACAAGAAGTAGTGATGGGTTTACGTCTATCAACTGCAAAGGCGTTCTTACAACTTTATACATACTCTTTGCCGGGGTGAAAAAGTACATTGGGCAAAGCGGACCTTATCGCAAAGGCGTCTTGCTGACGGCTAACACGTCTTTGCGCTCGCCGTTTTCGTGGATTACCGCCACCAGGGAAACGTGTTCCTGTTTCCAGGCTATGGGCAATTGGTAGGTGAACTGGCGACTCAGTGTCTGCCCCACTTCCCAGTCGTCGGGCAGGGAGTTGCCGGTAGCGGCGGTAAGCATGTCGCGCAGGTTGTGGCGGTGCACGTACAGCTCGTCGGGTCCGTCGGGTGTGAGCTGAATGTCGGCGACGTTGTCTTCAACTACCATCAGACTAAGCCGTACGTCGGAGCCCGGGTTGTTCTGGAGAAGGGTCAGATCAAGGCTGTACGAAACCTGGCGGCTGGTCGTATCGTAGGTCACCCGCGGCACTAGTTCCACGGTTGCCAGGCGTTCGGATTCCTGCTGGAGAAAGAGTGGCCAGAGGGACCGACTCAATTGCAGATCGACCTCTCCATCGTACAGCTTGCGGTTAATAATGGCGGAAGGGTAACCCAGTGGCTGTCCCAGGTAGTTGAGTAAGGCGTCGCCCTCGGAGGTGCGGAAGTCTTCCCGACTCTCTGGGTAGGGACGGGCAAACGAACCGGCGTGGATGGCCACGATGATTAATTGGTCACCGTATATGCCCTGCAGGCGGGCCAGTTCGGAAGACCCGGCGGGACAGTTCACGCAGCGGGCGCCGGTGAATTCCTCGACCAGTATGTTTTGCAGCAGCGTATCCCGCATTTGGCCGGCTTCCAGCGGTGTTACGATGGGCGGAATCTCCTCACAGGCCACCAGGGAGAGGAAGGCCAGAGGCAGCAGACGGATCAGTGTAGGTAGGCCATTCATGGTTTCTATGCTTTCGCAAAAAAAGTTAAAAACTGCTGGATACTTCAAACTTCCAGCCACTGAAGGCGGGTTCCAGGCGGCAAATACCACCCGTACAGACCACACCTTCCACCTGTTTAACATAACTCAGGGCAAAACGATTGGCGTTCTGCGTATAGGTTACATCCACGCGCGGGTAGTGCAGGTCGAGCCGGTTCCCATCCTCATCGACCGGGCTTTGCTTGCCGGGGCGGGCGTTGTACATATCCGATACGCTGAAGGTCCATTTCGGGGCGATAGTGAATTCAGCCAGCGCAAAGGCCCAGCTGCCGTAGTCCTGACCTACCTCCACCGAGGGGTCCTCACCGGTGTGCATGTACTGCAGTTCCAGGCGCAGGGCTTTGTCGTCGTCGAGCGGGTAGAGGAAATCAGCGAAGGGGGTGATCGTTTCCACCAGGGGCACGCCGGGCTTGAATTCGTAGACTTCCTGGTTGTACTGCTGGCGTTGAATACCGGCCGTAAGGGTCCAGTTGTCTTTCGATTCGATGGTGGTGCTGGCCAGTAATTCCCGGTACAGCAAGTCTCCTTCCAGGTTTTCAATGTTGGAAGCATTGACGTTGACCTTCACCTGATCGTTCACTTTAAAGATGGCGTCGCCCAGGAAGGCGAGCTCCCCCAGTTCCTGGGTAGCGGCATTGTAGCGGGCATTGAGCCGGTAGGTATTCACGCGGGCCATGGGCGGCAGAAAATTGATCATGCCCCGGTTCAGGGAGACTTGCGGACGGGTGCGGAAGGTGAAGAATTCCGTCCGCTTGGCCTCAGCGGTAATCGCCAATCCCCGTGAAGCGTAGTTCACACTGGTGTACAAGACTGATCCGTCCTCGTTAATGAAGCGGTCACCCACAACTTCCTCTCCATCGATGATGCGCACCCCGAAGGGATCGATCATGGCATCTTCGGTTTTGTAGGCGGCTTCCACGTACCAGCTTACCGGGCCTACGCTCAGGGTATTGTACAGAGTGAAGGCATAGGTGTTGTAATTGGGTACAAAGGCCTCCTCGGGACGGTAGGTGTTCAGCACGGCCACCAGAGCATCCATACTGTTGTCGTCGAGGGTTCGGTTCATGATCCCGAAGCCGGGGGCCAAACTGATCAGTTGTTTTTTATCGGCAAAGAGAAAGCCATCGAGATTGATGCCCTTCAGGATGGATTCGTAGGCATCGAAGAGTTGTTTTTGCCGTCCGGTCAAGGCTTTTACGATCCAGTCGGGCGAAAATTCGTATTGGGCACGGATGCCGTAAAGGGCATTGTCGATGAGCAGAGGGCGTTCCTCATAGGCCCGAAAGATGAGTCCGCTGCCGATCTGATCATAGATGTAGCCTACGGTCAGGTCCAGTTTGTCGATCTGCTTGCGGACCGACCACATGCCAATCCCCTGATCGGTATAAGAGGCGGTGGGATTCAGTAGGTTGGAATTATTGAAGAGGTCGAAGCGAAGCGCCACGTCAAACCCCCAATTGGAGTAGTTGAGATTGAGCCAGGCGTCGGCTCCGTACAATTGCCGGTCGTACTGTGGGATATTAGCGGCTCCGATCAGGCTGTCGCGGATAAAGAAGTTGGTCTGCGCCTGAAAATTGCCGTTCAGGCGTCCGCCATTGTTCTGGCTTTTTGCCGACAGGCAAAGTAGGAGGGCGCCAATAATTGTAAGGACTATTCGTTTCAAAGTATGACGGTTTACGCTGCACGCTGCACGCGCCACGGTTTAGGGTAAGGTGGATCCTGTATTTTTAGTTTATGTGTACACAAAAGACAATCCAAGCAATTATCCGACATGAAAAACCGTGCAGCGTCAACCGTGCGGCGTGCACCTTCTGGTTTCCAAAAATAGAATTTGTTTTGGCGAAAGCCGTACATTCGGAACTCAAATATATACGAACTATGCGACTATATCTGACTCTTGTCCTAGCCGGTGTGCTTCCTTTTTTGGCGAAAGCCCAAAAACAATTACCCGATGTGACCGTCCGCACCATGGCCGGCCAGTCGATGAGTATTACGGATATTCTGGAGGAAGAACAGCCCGTTATCCTGAGTTTCTGGGCGAGCTGGTGCAAGCCCTGTCACCGCGAACTCAACGCTTTTCAGGAAAACCTGGGCCAGTGGCAGGAGCGCTTCGGAGTGAAGATCGTCGCCGTTACCATCGATACCCGCCGTCAGTTGGCGCGGGCCAAATCCATCGCCGCTACCGAGGGCTGGGATTTCACCTTCCTCAGCGACCAGGACAATCAACTCAAGAACGCCCTGAATTTCCAGGCTATCCCGCAGACGTATTTGCTGACGCCCGATGGTACCATCGTGTACGAATCCAACGGGTACGTACCTGGCGCGGAGAAGAAGTTTGAGGAGAAATTGGTCGAATTACAAAATGAGTAAGTTCCTCAAATGGTTTTCGAAAGTTAAGGAAGACGATTTACGACAGACGGCTTACGGCTCACGGTTTTTTTCTTTTTGAATCTGTTGCCTGGACCGGATGAGTTTTTTTAACATGGCT
>CAYFGK010000078.1:0-3471 GCA_964342305.1 uncultured Saprospiraceae bacterium
AAATGCCCTACCCATATTTTCAAATAACTTAGATTAC
This sequence comes from uncultured Saprospiraceae bacterium, assembly GCA_964342305.1. Taxonomy (GTDB): domain Bacteria; phylum Bacteroidota; class Bacteroidia; order Chitinophagales; family Saprospiraceae; genus DT-110. The sequence goes on from CAYFGK010000078.1 coordinate 38, forward strand.
AGAGTACTTAACCAAGCGATCATTTCTCCAGGTGATTCGTTATAGAGTACTTTCGTCAAAACGGGTGTAGGGTTTTGTACTTTCTCCTGCGTCAAAACCGGATCATTTCGGGACCAAAACACGGTTAAGATGGCTTCTATCACATTTTCTGTATTTAACAACGAATAACCATGGAAATACAGAAGAGATGTTTGTTATGCGGAGAAGAGAACGAAAGCCTCAATTACACCTGCTCGTGTAGTACGCAACCGTGGGCCAAAGAATACCGGACGCTGGAGGTCAGTCTTTCCCTGACCGCGCTGGAGCGCAAAAGCATTATCCGTTCGGCGCTGAATTACCAATTTGATCATCCGCTCGGTATGCTGCAGTACGGCGGCCTACCTTATCGTAAGCTGGCGTCGCCGGTCCTGGAGGCGGTGGGCATGACCGGCTTCCATGCGCTCCGTCATTTTGGCGAAGCAGCTCCGGGTACGATCTACGTCAAAAATGAAGGCGACAATCCCAGCGGCTGTTTTAAAGATCGCGAAACGCTGATGTGCCTCCTCCATATGCGGGCGCATAACGGACAAAAAGCCGTGATCTACAGTTCGGGGAATGCTGCGGCTTCGGCTGCTCTCTTTGCCCGGCAAGCAGGCTTCTCCCTCGTCACCTTTGTGGCCGGCGATACCTACCATGAAAAAATCGAATACATCCAAAAACAAGGTTCCGACGTGATCGTTATGGGCGACGAGTCCACCAACTTTGAAGAAGGATACCGCACCTTTGCCAAGCTCAACGCCCGTGGCCTTTTTGCCCGTAAGGGCTACGACAACTGGTCGGTCCGCAACCCATTTCGGGTACACGGTGATAAAACCACCGCCCTGGAGATCTTGCTGCAACTTGGCCGGCAACAACTGGAAGTCCCCGATTACGTCATCGTTCCCACGGCCAATGGCTGTAACCTGGCCGGCATCTGGAAAGGATTCAAGGAGCTGAACGACCTTGGGCTGATCGACCGCCTACCGCGAATGGTGGCCGCCGGGATCCGCCACGCCAATCCCGTAGCAAAAGCGGTCAGTCGCGGGCAGGTAAATGTGCCCCAGCAATGCGACCTTTCCCCACTCGATGAGGACGATCACATCATCGGCAGTACGATCATTGCGGAGGAAGGCTACGATTCCATGCAGGCCGCCAGGGCCGTGCTGGAATCCGGTGGTTTTGCAGTTGGCATCACCAGGCAGGAGGTCGCTAAAAGCCTGGTCCATTTTCTGGAAAAGGAAAGTGACCTGGCACTCCGGGAGTCCATCCTCCCGGAGCCCGCCTCCTTAATCGCCCTGACGGCCGCCCGCAAGGTACAGGAGCGCAACTCCAGCCAAAAGGACCATCGCATCGTATCGATCATAACCGGCCACGGACTGAAAGCCAAGAGCCCCCTGGACGAACTGCTAAAAAATCGGCCCGATCTGCGCAAGCGCACGGAGCAGCTCATTCAGCAAAAGAAGCAGACGACCCGCCACCGGTCGACCGGGAAAGGGCACTGCTTCCACGTCACCGCCGAGGTGCGTACCATTCGTCCCTTATTCAACCACCTAAATCCGCAAAACGCCCAATGAATCGTCCGCAACAATTCAGCGAAACGGCCCGCTTACGCAAAGTCATTATCGGTCGGTGGGAAGGCTACCGCCGGGTAGAAGCCTACGTGGAACGGGTCAATATGGACCAGCAAAACAAGCTACCCACCGCGGCTGAGCTGCAACCCGAGTTCGAGGCTTTCCGGGCGGCCCTCGAAGCGGAAGGCGTCACCGTATGGCAACCGGACTACGTCGGAAAATTCGTCTACGATCAGTTGACACCCCGCGATATTGCCGTCACGATCGGCCACCAGATCGTGCTGTGTAACATGATCAAAAAAAGCCGGCGCTACGAAGTGGCCGGCATCTTTCCCCACCTGCTATCCCTGGAAGGGGAGGAACCCAATATCCTGATCCCGCCCCGTCACGATATGCTGCTGGAAGGTGGCGATATACTGATCGACAAAGGATATTTATTTGTGGGCCTGTCGCAACGCACCAATCAGGCAGGGTTTGACTACCTTGAGGAAACCTTCGGCCATCAATTCGAATTGGTACCCATGCACTGCAAGAGCCTGGAGGAGGGCGAAAACGTGCTGCACCTGGACTGCACTTTCAACCCGGTAGGTGAGCAGCACGCGTTGATCTACCCACCGGGCTTACGCCATATCCCCGAGGTGATCAGGGAGAGGTACGAGTGGATCGAGGTAACCGCGGCCGAACAGGCAGCTTTGGCCACCAATGTCCTGTCCGTGGATGAACATACGGTGATCAGTCGTACCCACCCGGCTTGCCGCCGCGTCAACAACCTGCTCCGGTCGATCGGGCTGCGGGTGATCGAAGTCCCGTTCGACGGTGCCCCGTCGACCGGCGGATCGTTCCGGTGTTGCTCGCTGCCGTTGGTAAGGGGGTAGGCTCCAAGTTCCGTTACGTTTTAAACGGATGAGACTACGGGTGTGATGATCAGTCTTTTAGTTTGATGAATCTGGGCCAAGGACCATGGTTCAAGGTTCAAGATCCCTTTTTCCGCCACTGCCCGCACTAATGCCGCTTCCGAAGTGATTTGGTGTTCCAGCACGAAATACTGCGTAGCAAAACCACTTCGTTTTCGGTATAGTTTCGTTTATGAACCAAAAAACGGCTTCAGTTGCGGCTGGGTCCGGTTTGGAGCGTGGGTGAATTAAGGATCAACAAAACAACCAAATAATGATTAAGCACAAATTGATATTTGTATTGCTGCTGTTAAGCCTCCATTGCAGAGGGCAGCAGTCTGATTTACGTACTGATCTGAGATCCATCCTTGCTTCCGGTACCTATCCGAATATTGACGGCGTAATCATCTCCCAAAATGAACAGGTACTCTTCGAAGAATACTTCAATGGTTTCGCGAGAGACAGTCTGCACGATACTCGTTCTTCCTTTAAATCAATAACCAGTTTGCTTGCCGGTATAGCTATCGATAAAGGGTTATTTAGTATTATTCGCCTCCGGCAATGGCGGGCAGTATATGATGATTTTAGAAGACTATAACGCAGCAATAACATTTACCGGCAGCAACTTTGGGAATTGGCGTGGAAAATTGCCCTTTGACATCTTACTGAAGTACGTAATCCCCATATTAGAAAGAGGGCAAAAAGCAGGTAGCAAGCGCTAAACCGACGGAGCAAAACTGGCCATAGCACCCTAGTTCGGGGCATACTGCAAATACTCCGAGAGCAATAGGGCTAATCAAGGGGCTTTAAAGAACTTTTTGAGCTGGAGGTGCAACCCAGCATCCACTAGTGTTCTCTTTAGCAGTGCGCTCCTGAATTATATTTTAAGAAAAGACGAAGGAGTGATTTGTACCCGCTGCCGCTAAACGCCATTTTACACAACCAGAAACTA
>CAYFGK010000078.1:3571-32711 GCA_964342305.1 uncultured Saprospiraceae bacterium
AAGGAGTGATTTGTACCCGCTGCCGCTAAACGCCATTTTACACAACCAGAAACTATAACTTTTGAACCGACCATTTTTACTATTCCTAATTACCGCTCTGTCCCTTAGTTGCAATAAGAAAGAACCTACCGACGAAAACACAACAAACACCCGGGGCGAGCATAACACCTACTTTATCAAAGATGTGCACATCATTCCCATGACCGAGGGTGATGAAGTCATTCCCCATGCTACTGTTGTTATTACGGATAAGAAAATAGTGGCCATTACTGATTCCGTACCTGAAAAAGCTACGGTCATTGACGGAACAGGAAAGTGGCTGATTCCCGGTCTGATTGATATGCACGTTCACAATCTGGCGGACATTAATTTTAGTGAAAACTATCCGACTAAAGGGGCTACCATGTTTACCGATACCGATCGGTTTATGCTCCTTTATGTGGCCAACGGTGTAACGACCGTATTGGAATTGAGTGGTCGGGTGGAACATTTTGGACAGCGAAACGAAATCGTCCGTGGTACAGCCTTAGGACCGCGTATCGCCCTGGCCATGCTGATCGATGGCGGCACTTCCGGACATTCGGCAAATACACCGGAGCAAGGCAGGCAGACGGTAAGGATAGCCAAAGCTCAGGGGTACGATTTCATTAAGGTCTATTCCCATCTGAGTGCCGATACGTATTACGCCATTGTGGATGAGGCAGATAACCTGAATATGAAAGTTATTGGCCACATTCCCGATGTATTCGAAAAGAGTAATCTACACGAAGCTTTCGTCCCGAATTTCCAGATGGTTGCCCACGCCGAAGAGTTTGCTAAAAAAGCCAAAACCTTTAGTGAAGAAGAAGCCCTCGAGTTTGCAAGAATGGCGAAAAAAAGCGGGGTTTGGCTTACTCCAACACTAACCGTTATGGAGCGAATGGCGCAGCAAACAGTTTCCCTGGACAGCGTACACTATTTAAAGAGCTTCAAGTACGTGCATCCATTAATGCAAAACAAATGGATTACCTCAAACAACAACTTCAAAAATACAAGCCCGGAAAAAACCGCTCGTTTTAAAAAGTTAGCCGAGTATAACAAAGTGTTGGTAAGAGCCTTTAACGATACAGGAGTCCCGATAGTAGCCGGAACGGACGCCGGATCATCCGGTGTAGTATGGGGTTTTTCCCTGCACGATGAACTGGAACTTCTAGTGGAGGCCGGACTGACCAATCAGGAAGCACTTGTATCTGCGACTCGCTTACCCGCCGAATGGTTAGGCATTTCCGATATGATCGGGACGATTGAAAGTGGTAACTTTGCCGATCTCGTACTGTTGGATGCTAATCCGCTGGTGGATATTAAAAATGCAAGGGCTATCCATGGCGTTTTTTTCAATGGCAATTGGCTTGACCGAGAAGACATGGATTCGATGCTTTCTGATCTGGCTGATTGGAACACCGCCCGGAAGGGTAAAGAAAAGTATCAGTGGGAGAATCGAAGAAATTATTAAAAACAGGACGGGGCAATGCGTATAGCTTTTTGCGAAAGCAAGGCTAATAGCAATTTCCATAGCCCGCTTTTCGCAAGGAGAACAAGAAAGGCCTTCGAAAGCGTGCCAAGCCATGATGTTATACCATTGCCACCAATTTGGAAAAATGAATAGGAGCTTAAAAAACACCCTCATCGCAATCGGCATTCCGACTTTGTATGCGATAGTTCTTCGTCTTTTCTTCGGAATGGATGATTGGAACGAACTGTTCTCCGTAATGTCAACAACCTTCTTGTTTCTGCTACCCACAATTGTAGGAGCATTGACCGTCTACCTGTCACCTCCGGAAAAGGCAAATAATATTGCCTATAGGATCCTCATTCCCTGGGTACCGGTTATCTTATTTTTAATAATAACACTTGCTTTGTACATTGAAGGTTGGGCATGCTGGCTCATGATTTTGCCTGTTTTCTTAATTACCGCTTCAGTCGGTGGATTGATTGGTGGGTATCTAAAAAACCGCAGAATTAATGACCGGCTCAGTATTTCTGCACTAGTCCTTTTACCGCTACTGATTGGCCCAGTGGAAAGTCGGATAGAAGCCATCCCAAGCACCTATAGGGCCTACACGTTCATTGATATTAATGCTCCGGCCGAAAAAATCTGGGACCATGTAACTCGAGTAAAAGAAATTCCGATAGAACAAGACAAAGGGTATCTGACGAGAATGCTTGGCTTTCCACGACCAGTAAGGGCGGAACTGGACTACGAAGGAGTTGGAGCGTATCGAGAAGCTATTTTCACCAATGGACTGGTCTTTCACGAAACCGTAACCGAGTACAAGGACAATGAAAAAATGGTTTTCACCATAAAAGCATATCCGCACGAAATTCCTTCAACAACTCTGGACGAACACGTCGTAATTGGCGGAGACTATTTTGATGTTCTGAATGGAACTTATGAACTTGAGAAATTGCCAAACGGACTAAATCGTTTGCACCTGTACAGTCACTTTAAAATGAATACGACTTTTAACTTTTATGCGGGATGGTGGGGAAAATGGATCATGAAAGATATTCAACAAAACATTTTGAAAGTCCAGAAAAGAAGGGCTGAAAAGGGAGGTTAGCGCAGCTTCGAACCATTCCTTCCCCCTACCCTATCACCAACTACCATGAAACAACTTTATTTCCTTGTCCTCCTGTTCCTTACTTTCCATCTTTCCGGACAGACGATCACCTACAACCACGTGGTTGATTCGGCCGACGCCGATACCAAAGCGGTAATGACCCTGCTTGAAAAGTACCTGTCTTCCAATCCTCAGAACCAGGAGGAGAATCCGTATTGGAATGCGAAAGAGCAGCAAAACCACCAGAACTACGACTTCCTGGAAAGTGAATTCCAGCCTTCTCTTTATATGGGCATGCCCGTTCATGTGCTGAGCATCAAGTTCTTCGGTGACCTTTGCCAGATAAAGGCACAGTTCTCCTATTGCCAGGACGACGGTCGTCCGTACGTACTCGCCATTGCGAATTACTATGCCCAAAAAGAACAGGGAACGTATAAGCTGTACAATGCACTGACCATCAACAAACAGTACTGGAATTGTGCCACGGTCGGGATCGTCGACTTTTACTATCCGCCCGACCACACCTTCGACGAGGCGAAAGCACAAAAGCTTAATGACTTTATCACCAATACCTGCGCCAGCTTTGGGGTGCGACCGAAACCCTTCGAATACTATTTAGCCGCGGATTACGACGATATTCAACAACTGAAAGGGCTCGACTACTACGTCGGCATGGGCGGACAATTAGCCCCACGGGGTAAATCTTCAGATGATAAGGTCTATTGTGGCGGTTTGGGCGAATACTACCCGCACGAGGTGTTCCACGTTCAGATCGACGAGCATTTTCCCAACAAACACTTCTGGGTTTCGGAAGGTATTGCCACCCTTTTGGGCGGAAGCCGGGGCCAGAGCCTGAATTGGCACATAAAACGAACCAACCGCTATCTGCAACAGCACCCCGAAATCGACCTCAGCGATATGCTCGAATTATCCAATATGGATAGCCAAACGGCTTACCATTACGTATTGGGAGGCCTGATCGCTAAGAAGATCATGGACAAGGGTGGCTGGAGCTTACTAAAATCCTTTATGAGCAGCGGGAAAAGGGACCAAGACTACTACCGTGCCATCGAAAAACACCTCGGCGTAAAAAGGTCGGCACTAAACGGTTATATTAGGGGGCAATTGCGATTGGAAGCGGATAAGTAACCGTTCCAACCCGGAGTATTCTCCTCCATAACCAAAACCCAAGCATGAAAGCAGTCATTTGCCCGGCCTACGGCCCTCCCGACGTACTGACCATCCGGGAGGTACCCAAACCATCCCCAAAGAAGAATCAGGTATTGGTAAAAGTCATGGCCTCTCCCGTTAACTCCGGCGATGTTCGGATCCGGGGCCTGCGCGTGGAAGGGTTCATGCGCATCGTGATGCGATTTGCACTGGGCTTCACCAAGCCCCGTCAACCCATTTTAGGACTCGTTTTTGCCGGTGTCGTCGAGGAAGTCGGAGAAGCCGTTACCAGGTTCAAAGTGGGTGATGAGGTGTATGGCTCTACCGGCTTTAAGCAGGGATGCCACGCCGAGTACGTATGTGTTTCCGAGAAAAAAGTAATAACGACCAAGCCCGCGAATGCTTCTTTTGCGGAAGCTGCTGCCCTGCCATTCGGCGGGCAAACCGCCATTTACTTTTTGCGAAAGGGAAACATTGAATCTATCGAACATCCAAAAGTCCTCGTCTACGGAGCGACCGGAGCGGTGGGCACCGCCGCCGTACAAATTGCCCGGCATTACGGGGCGACGGTAACGGCCGTATGCAGCTCCCGGGGTAAGGAGTTAACCCAATCCCTCGGTGCCGACCACATTATACTGTACGATCAGGAAGATTTCACCCAGGTACCCGACACATTCGACATCATCCTGGATGCGGTTGGGAAAACCTCGAAAAAGCAATGCCGGCACCTGTTAACTCCCAAGGGCAAATTCCTTTCGGTGGAAAGCACAGATATTGCGGCCGAGCGCACCGAATACCTTGATTTTTTGCGAAAGCTATACCAAGACCACCAATACCAGGCCACCATCGATAAGATATACCCCATGGAAAAGGCCGTCGAAGCCCATACCCACGTAGATTCCGGACGTAAGAAGGGGAATGTGGTGCTTGCGATGAATGAGGATTAATTCCCATGCCCGCAAGCCCTTTCCCCAAAGTCCCAAATCTCAAAAAAAGTCCGCAATTTCATTTCGGAACGATTGACCTCTCTTTTGTCTCCATTTTTGTATGGACAATTCGATAAAGCAGTCTAGGTAATCCACTTCTTTCCTTTCGGCAAATGACCTGCCGATGGCTGAAAGCGCTTTACCTGAAATCGAACATTTCTTATCAAAAAATGGGACATTATGAAAAACCTATTTGCCTTATTATTAACCTTTTGCACACTTAGTGCTATTGCTCAGAACAATGATGAAACGGGTACCAAAACCGAGCCTGCTTATAAGTACAGGGCCAGTATCCCGGTGATTATTTTACCGCAGTTATTCATGGATTCCTGGGACGACACCAAACATACCCAGCACCTGGAACTTCACATCAAACGCAACCTGGATGATAAAAACATCATTGGTGTGAAACTGGCCACCTGGCGATTATTTCAGCCTATGGGTATTACCTGGTGGGACGGACTTGTAGATAAGCTGGAAACGGAAACGGAATTTTACCCCGGACATGTACGGGCATCTGGAATAGGACTGACCTACCAACGCATGTTATGGAAAGGGCTCTTTGCAACGGTTGAGGTGCTGCCACAGTTTCAAACCTACTTAGACGGTGATAACCAAAAAATAGATAACGGTTTTCAGCTATACAATTCGTATCACCTTGGCTATCATATCTCTTTTGGCAAGCAAAAACGGCTTTTTATTGAACCCCAGGTCCACTGTCAACACTGGATGTTTGAAAGTGATGCACCGGAAGGATTCAGAGAGCTGGATGATAAATGGAGGAATTACTTCCTGTTTGAGCCCAACTTGTATTTCGGATTAAAATTCTAGAAGCCATCTTTTTGGGCCCACCTGTAACAAATCCGCCAATCCGTTGTCAAAGGGGAAAAAACAATGAAAACAACCTTGTTATTTCTCTTTTTGGCGGCAGCCATACCCTTAGCCAACGCGGATACCTCCGCCGTACATATCGAGGTCTCCGGCAGCGGAGACCCCATCCTTTACCTCCCCGGATTTGCCACCCCAGGGGAGGTATGGGATGATATGGTCAATCAGTTTCCTGACCACCAGGCGCACGTAGTAAGCTATGCTGGCTTCGGGGGATTAGCGCCCATCGACATGCCCTGGTACGCAAAGATTAAAAGCCAGCTCACAGACTATATCCGATCCAATGAGCTGACCAACCTCACCATGATCGGGCACAGTATGGGCGGAAATCTCGCGCTGGAACTGGGCGCCATGCTGCCGGATTACGTAGAAAACATCATCATCGTCGACGCCCTGCCTTGTATGCGGGAGGTTATGATGCCCGGCGTACCCGCCGACGCACTTGCTTACGATAGTCCCTACAACGATCAGATGCTGGCCATGGATGAAGCAGCCCAAAGTGCCTATCTGGATCAGATGACGCAGGGCATGATCTCGCGTCCGGACGATCAGCAACAGGTCAAAGACTGGATGCTGCAGGCCGACCGGAAAACCTTCATCTTTGGCTACGTCGACCTGCTCAAACTGGACAGCCGGACGGTCCTTCCCGACATCAAGGCCCCCGTTTTGATCCTGGTAGCCGGTCAGCCCTTTGGAGAAGAAGCCATGAAAAACATGCAAAAGCAATACGAAACCCTGGAGCAAAAAACCTTTGCTTTTGCCGCGGAAAGCAAGCACTACATTATGCTCGACCAACCGGAGTGGCTGGTCGATGAATGTAAAGCCTTTTTGAACATTGAATAACACTTTAGTAAATCGGTTTGAAGAGTTGTACCAGTCGCACTACGGCATGGTATTACAGTTGTGCCTGGGTTTCTCCGAGGGCCGGGAAGATCAGGCCAAGGATCTCACGCAAGAGGTATTTATCCGGGTTTGGCGTAAGCTGGACACCTTTCGGGAGGAGGCTTCCGCCAAAACCTGGATCTACCGTATCACCGTGAATACCTGTCTGAACTTCCTCAAAAAACAAAAATCACGAGACCGCAAACTGAACGAAGCGCTTCGTGTCCGGTCGGATACCGCAGAAAAACCAACCGATGGTACAGACCAAACCGAGGTGCTCTACGCGGCCATGGCCAAACTTTCCGAAATAGACCGACTGGTCACCGGACTGGTATTGGACGGCGTTTCTCAGGAGGAGATCGCCGCCATCCTGGGCATCACGGAGGGGAATGTGCGGGTAAAAATTCACCGAATTAAAAAAAGACTACAAAAGGTAATACACCATGAATGAATTCGAATCACTGAAAGCAGGATGGGTGGATGCCCGTACCGGCCTGACGCCATCTCTGACCTCCACCCAACTGATCGAACAGGCGCAACGAACTAACCGGGACAGCCTGCGTTTTCAGCGCGGCACCCTGCTCATCTTGGTGGTGTCGTTCCTGATGATGGGTTACTTTTTACTATTCTATTTTGGATTTCGGGAACCGCTCAGTCACCTGGGGGTAGGTGTGATGCTCGGCTTTTTTCTGCTGCGCATCATCCTGGAAGCCTATAGTATTCAGCAGGGAAGAGCCAAAGGCTACGACAACTCCGCGACCGATACCCTTGATCAGGAGAGGAATTACCTTAAGCTCAGGCTACGGATCCACGGGTTTTTCACCTACCTCACGCTGGGAATGTACACTCTGGGATTTTTACTGCTGCTTCCGGAGTTTTCCAAGTACATATCGTCTTTCTGGATGGCGGCTATGGTAACCTCCTACTTTGTACCGGGTATATTATTAACCCTGATCATTCGCAGAAACGTGCAAAAGGAATTACGGGAGCTGCGGGTGGTGGTGGCCCTGAGCCAAAATCTGGCGGAATAGTCGGTTTTTAACAGCTAAAACGACCGCTACCAGACTTAACCCACTTTCTAAAAAGCAGGGATTATGCGATATTACCCGATCACGGAATTCCCGAAACCGTGACCGACACACCCGATGACAGAAAAGGAATAAGCCATGGAAACGACCGTAATCCATCCCCAAAACCACCTTCTCCGGAAATACATCAACTATTTTTTATTTATACAAAATGATGATCCGGGCTATTCAAAAAAGCACATCAGCTATCCCAACACCAACTATTGCCTGGGCATGTACCGGGGAAGTAAGCTGGTTCATACATCGGACTATGCGTATTCGGTAGTTACGGATGAAGGGTACAACAGCTACCTCACCGGTATTTATGAAAAGCCCGTTTCCTTCCATATCAATGGGGTCTTTGATGAGATTTGCATTGACTTTGAGCCTCTGGGTTTAGAAACCCTGACCGGGCTGGAACTGTCTTCCACCAAGTTCATCAATTCCATCATCGAAGATGCCTTCCCCGCCAGTTGGCAGGGAATCTACACCGAGGCATTCCGATCAGACAATCTGGAAGTCAGGGCGCAATCCATGGAGGCCTGGCTGTTGAAGAACATGAATAAGGATCGAAAACATCCTTTCATCCCCTTCAATCAAATAATCACCACCCGCGTGGAAGAGTTAAAGAGTGTCTACAACCTGAGCTATCGCTCCATCCATCGATTATACCACGACAACCTCGGGATCTCACCCAAAAAGTTCATGGACATTTCCCGTTTCAGAAAAAGTATTACGCACCTCAAACAAAGCGAACCTCAATCCCACATCGTGTACCATAACGGCTACAGTGACCAAAGCCATTTCATCCGTACGTTTAAGAGCCATACCCACCTTACCCCAACCAGGTTCCTGAAAGACGTTCATTGCATTGGCAATGAGGTGTGGTTAGGGATCCGTTGATTGGCAGATTTCTTCTATTCTGGCAGCAGGGCACTACCTACTTTTGACCTTTATTCATGTAAATCCATTCAGGATGAATTCAGGTCCTAAAGCTATTTTCTACATCATGCTCTTTTTGACATGGACGCTTTGCGCCCGGAGTCAAAACAACCCGGCGCAAGACTATGCCTTTGACGTTATCGACAATGGTCCATTTACCACATTTAGGTATACGCTGGAAAATGGTCTGGAACTCTATTTAGTGCCCAGAGATGATGAACCGACCATCGAAACCAGGATTATGGTTAAAGCCGGTAGTAATCAGGAGTCCGACAATGCCAGGGGCCTGGCCCATTACCTGGAACACCTTTTATTTAACGGGACCGATAAAATTGGTGCCTTCGAGTATGAGAAAGAAAGGGTTATACTGCAGGAGATCGAAGATCTTTTCGAGGTACATCGAACGACCATTAATGAAACAGAAAAAAGAAACATCTACAGCAAAATAGATAGCCTCTCCTACGAGGCCTCCACCTATGCCCGGCTAAATGAATATACCGACCTGATGGTGGAAATGGGCATCGGCTATTTGAATGCCTTTACCAATTCCATAGCCACCGGGTATATGAATGAGATACCCGCCAACCAGTTAGAGAAGTGGATTACCCTGGAAGCGGAGCGATTTAGGAATCCGGTGTTTCGGGGCTTTCACACGGAGTTGGAAGCGGTATTTGAGGAAATGAATGCGTCTACCGAAAATGGCTACCGCAGGGCGATCCATAAACTCCGGGAGATCACCTTCAGCAGTGACCAGTACAAGGCTCCGATCGGTACCGTGGAAGGCGTCAAAAATCCATCTCTCCTTCAGACAAAGGCTTTTTTTGACACCTACTACGTGCCGAATAATATGGCTATTCTGATGGCAGGCGATTTTGATCCGGTGGAGGCAACCCGTCTGATCGACGAAAAATTTAGCTGGATGCAGCCCAAACCGTTGCCGAAAAAAAAGGAGCTACCTTCTCCCATACTACGGGCGACCATAGAGGACTCCATCACCACGCCCGAGAAGGCTTCCCTGGCCATGTATTTTGTGCACGAAGCCGCCAATACAGAGGAGGCTATCCTGGCTGAATTTGTGGAGATGCTGGTTCTTAACGGATACCTCGGGATCGTAGATATCGGACAATCCAATGCTAAGAGTAACTGGCTCAATACCTCCTACCAGCCCTACTACGATGGGTTTAGCGTGCATTTTTTTGAAGGAGAGCCCATCGATGGAGTTAGTGTAAAAGAGCTGAAAAAAACCATACTAAACGATCTCGAACGCCTGAAAACAGGTGATTTCCCGGATTGGCTACTGAAGGCAGTGGCAAATGATCTGAATAAACGATTTTCCTCATCTAATGGATCGAACGGTGGCATTGTGGGTTCCATGCAAGCCGCCTACATGTATGACATACCCCTGGCGGATTATTTTTCCAAACAGGAGGCATTTCATGCCATCACGAAGGCGGATGTCATGTCTTTTGCCAAGAAATACTACAATCACCACGCTGTGGTATACAAAAAGCAAGAGGAAAACAACTTCCAAAAAATACCCAAGCCTGCCATAAGTGCACTCAACACCGCTAAAAACAATATCAATTCCGAGTTTGGAAAAATGATAAAATCCATCCCCACCGAGAAGATCCAGCCTAAACTGGTTGATTTTAATAAAGACATCCACAAGAGTTCGTTGAAGAATGGAGCCATGACCTATTTCGTACGAAATACGGAAAATGACCTCTTTAATCTTCGAATCGTTTTCCCTAAAAACGACCACGATCAGGTGCTGAAAATAGCTAATGAATATGTAAAACTGGCCGGAACGGATAGGTACACGCCCAATGAACTAAAGAGCAGTCTCTACCAATTGGGGGCAGACTATAATATAGTAACGAACGAGTACGGAACATCGGTCTACCTGAATGGATTGACCAAAAACCTGGAAGCATCCACTCAGCTCTTAAAACATGTACTGTTGAATCTCCAGGAGGATGACACCCTTTTGGCGTCTATTAAGAAGACAGAACTCGCTAAACTGGAAAATCAAAAAACGAATAAATACGTCCTGTTTCAACGAGCATTGGATTACATCCAGTACGGACCGGATAGTCACCTTCAGCAGGTAACTACGGCAAAGGACCTACAGGCCATTTCTGCCAAAGACATTATACAAGCCCTTTCTACGCTTTTCGATTATCAGCATGATATATACATGTACGGCGCATCCCCCCAGGAAGAGATCACATCTGTTTTCCAGGAAACACTGGAGCAAAAATCGTCCTTAAAAAACCCGGAAAGCGCTCCTCACCGCATCAGGAAATCACATGATTCCACCAATGTTTATGTAGTCGATCTACCAGGTAAGCAGTTGGAGATTGCCTTTACAACCACCCTGAATACCTTCAATAGAAGACTCCACCCCCTGTACGTACTTTTCAACCAATACCAAAGTGACAAAATCAATGAGGAAATCCGGGAAACCAGGGGACTGGCCTATTCCGCAGCAAGTACTTTTCAATATCCAAATTACGCCGGGGAGAAATATGTTCACTACACCCAAGTCGGTACCCAAACCGACAAATACGCCGAAGTCTTACCGATCAATTACGATCTGATCCATAATGTATCATTTGATGAATCGGTCTTTTTAAAAATAAAGAACAGATGGGAGAGCCTATGGACTGCCCAGCGAATTGTGAAAAATGCCATTCTGTATCATTATGAACGGTCCGTAAACCGAGGGACAGATTATGATTACCGAAAGCACTACTTTGAGGAAGTATCGAACATTACAATCGAAGATTTCCAAACATTTTATCAGGAGAAAATAGCCGGTAGCAAGTATCATCTGTTAATGATCGGCGATATGGACCAACTGGACCGGAAAGAATTGGACAAGTACGGCCGGATCGTGGAATTGAGTGAGGAAGACCTTTTTGGAAATTGACGATATGGGTTATTACCTTTCCGGAAAGACCATACACCTATGCCTGAATTCTGGGAAACTGCTTTTTCAACCAATCGCACCATGTGGGGCGATACACCTGTCGACAATGCCCGCACCGTGCTCCATCTTTTTCAGGAACACGGGATCCAAACCATGCTGGTACCCGGCTTCGGTTATGGCCGAAACGCCAAAGTCTTTTATGAACAAGGCATCAGCGTAACTGGCATTGAAATCTCGGAAACGGCCATCGCCCGGGCCCGCGAGCATTTCGACAACAGTATCGTCCTACATCACGGTTCGGTTGCGGACATGCCCTTCGACAACGCACGATTCGATGGCGTCTACTGCTATTCACTCCTCCATCTGTTAAGCCCTCCGGACCGAAGCAAGCTGATTGATGCTTGCTACCAGCAATTAAAACCAGGTGGGTTGATGGTTTTCGTAGCCCTTTCGGTGAACGATAACCGATACGGAGCAGGCGAAGAGATAGCCCCAAACACCTTCCTGTCTCCCCACGGACTGCCACTCTATTTCTACAACGAAGCGGCCATTGATGGTGAATTTGGGAACTACGGCATCCTCGAGGCCAAAGAAATCAACGAGCCGAAAGAAAACCCCAATGAGCGGATGTGGATGGTGGTTTGTAGAAAACAGGTTTGCCCTATTCCATAGCTTTTTCTAAAAAAATATCTGGTCAGTAATGATAGGCAATAACATGTACCAAAAAGCTAAAAGCGCCGTCATATGGGCACTTTTTTTCCTGATACTCTCAGGTTGTAATTCAACGGAATGTAATTGCCCGATGGATGAAAGTACCCGATCAAAGAATAAAGATTTTATTACCAACCTGAAAAACGCCTGGATAGATAACAATAACAATTACTGGCTCATTTTGGACGAACCTTATTTAGATGACCTGAGTGGAAAGGCTTTCAGGTTTCATGAGGGAGATTGGACGGCTGGAATCAACAAACTTTACCGACTCTCCAAGGTAGAGTCAGAATACATGCTTATTTACAAGGAATTTGAGGATGGGGAAAACATGAATGAGTACGGTACGCATACTTCTTTAAAAACCATACACAAAATCCCTGTTGAAACAGACTGGGTACATAAAATGGATAGCCTCCATATCAACAGTTGCATTTGGACCCAAACTATTGATATGTCAAAAATTAAAAGTCAATGGCACCCCAAAACTAAAATCCTCGAGATATATGATCCGAACCGAAATCCATGTACAAAAATGGATTATCAGATTGTTAGTTTGTTCATCAATCCCAGCCCGAAATTTGACCTGATTGTGGAGGAATACGAGCAGAAAGTAAGCACCTACATAAATCGGTAACCGTCATCCCTTGAGTTGGATACTTGACAACAGCGACGGCACGAAAGAACCAGGATCGTTATTCAGTGGAAGGACCGGGGCCGTATTGCGGGTCGTTTTCATGACGATTATCACCCCCCGGGATTGACAATGCTCATTGGTCCCGACTTAGCCTGATTCTAAATTAAATATAATGTCAGGTGGAGGCCTCTCTCCTTGCTACGTGGCAGCAGAGGGATGTCAACCTTACCCTGTATTTGGTATACGGCAATAAGCCCTGCTTAAATCCACATACCCTATACCAACTACCCTGTACCGGAAGGATAATTAGAACGATTAAAAATGAAGCATATGGCACGTCCGGATTTTAAAACCACGCATCAGAATTGGCGCGAAACCTGGATTACGTCTCCGGTTACCCGCCCCCACTTTTTGGGTCGGAATGATTACGATTTGCGTTGGCGCAAAAAGCACCCGCCCGTCAACCTCAAAAAGAATGATTCCCTTTTTGAGTTACAAATTGCGGTACCGGGTTTCAACAAAGACCAGATCGAGGTGCTCATCAAAGACAATTTGCTAATTATCAAAGGAGAGAAGAAAGCTAATGCCACCCACGACTCCGAATTTGTGATCAAGGAGTTTGATACCAATTCCTTCGAACGGGTGCTCCACCTGAACAACAACATTGGACACGAGAAAATAACCGCTTCCTGCAAGGACGGCATCCTGAAGCTTACCTTCATTGATGTACCAAAAGAAGAGGAGCGAGCGTACAAAACAGTGGAGGTCAGATAAAATTTGTATATAATTGAGATCATCTATACCGCTTCCGAAGAGGATTGGCATTGCCATACCTTTTTACGCGAGTATATACTCGACTCGAAGTGGTTTGGGAATCCAAACCACTTCGCTGTCGGTTTATTGATCTAATCCATTCAGTTGGTGCAGATTTACAAAACATCATTATGCTGTGCACCAGAATGGCTAAGGGGGAAACAACCCGTTTTCACCAATGAAATATTCGGGTCATAAAAAACATATCAACAGGGTATTCTGGGTCTATCTGGGTGCCTGGGGTCTCAGTTTCTTCTTGTTCCTGTGGCAACTGCTTCAACGAGGCAGAACCCTTACTGAAAGTGCCAATATTTTTTTCACAGAAGTTGCCCCAAATAAGACTTTTCTCATACTGCTGCATCTTCTTTTCGCACTACTATTTCTCTTGTTTTTGGCCTTCCGGTACTTGCAAAAAGTCTTTAAAAGATCGGGGGCTAAACCCATGTTCAAAAGACTGGGACTTTATTTTGTATTACCGTTCACCCTACTTTTTGCCGGGGTCAAAACCCTGGTTCATGTAAATACCTATGAACCGGTTACGTTCAGTTGGGATGAACGTGTAATGAACTCATCGGGCCGGGCCGGCAACCTCTATGAACTGGACGGAATGCATCGTGGCATAAGCGTTTTTGGTTGGCGCAATGCCAATGAACAGGCTATTGCAGATTTACTAAAAACCAATGCCGAATGGGTGGCGATAATTCCTTTCATGTATCAGGAAAATGAAGGCTCGCTTGAGCTAAGACCAGATCGCAAGGACGATGCCTTCAACAGAAATGATTCATTGTTCATTACCGTCATAAATGACCTGCACGGTAAAGATATACAAGTGCACCTAAAGCCCCATTTATGGTTGGGTCAAGGTTGGCGGTCTGACATCACATTACATACGGATACAGATTGGGATACGTGGTTCAATTCCTACCGTAGCCAAATACTCCACTACGCAAAAATGGCTCAATTGACCGGTGTCGAACTGTTCTGCATAGGCACTGAACTACGTACTTCCATAAAGACCCAACCCGAAGCCTGGCACACCTTGATTGCCGACATACGCAAAATATATGATGGCCAACTCACTTATGCTGCCAACTGGCACGATGAATATGAATACGTCACCTTTTGGCAGGAGCTGGATTACATTGGCATCCAGGCTTATTTCCCCTTGACAAAGACCCGAAACCCCGACTTAGAGATTATTCAAAAAGGGTGGCAACCCCATATTGAAACCCTATCGGCCTTTTCAGAAAAACACCGCACACCCATTTTATTTACCGAGGTGGGATATAAAAGTGAGTCCTCGGCCACTATTAAACCCTGGGAATGGGGACATGCACTTCAGGTGCTGATTAAGAAAAAATCCGATCGCACGCAGTACCTGGCTTATGAAGCCCTTTTCAGTGAATTATGGCAACAAGACTGGTTTGCCGGAGTATATATCTGGGAATGGAACACCCGAAGCAAAAAGGAAAGCGCCGATACAGATTTGGATTTTTCCCCACGTTTCAAGCCAGCAGAAAATGTAATTGCCAAATGGTTTGGCAGACAATCGCACTAGGACTTAGGGCCCGAAAGTTAATACCTCCTTAATCCTGGAATCAATAAAAATTTAAGCGATTTAGATACATTCACACTAAACTTAAACTAGTAGTATGAAAACGCTTATCTGTTTGGTGTGTACCTTCTCTCTATCTTTTAGCGCTTTCGCGCAAAACACAGCCCGGGGGTTTGTCTACCACGACTCTAACAAAAACCAGGTCAGGGATGCTTCGGAAATGGGCATCCCCGAGGTAGCCGTTTCCAATGGCACGGACATCGTACTGACCGATGCCAACGGAGCCTACGACATTCCGGTATCCGATGATGCGGTCATCTTTATCATCAAACCCCGGGATTGGATGACCCCGCTGAATGAAGATAATCTGCCTCAATTCTACTACCTCCACAAACCCAACGGATACCCGGAAAACTATACCTACGCAGGCGCAGAACCAACGGGCGATCTACCCGATGAGATCAACTTCCCGCTCTACCCCGAAGCCAGTACCCAAAGCTATAAAGTGGTCATTTTTGGAGACCCACAGCCCTATAATATCGACATGATCGACTTCCTGTCCGATGACATTATCAGCGAAATGATCGGGAAACACCAACTCAAGTTCGGGATGACCATGGGCGATATCGTCGGTGACAACCTCGACTTTTTCAGCCCCGTCAATCAGGCAGTAGCCCAACTCGGCATCCCCTGGTATAATGTGCTGGGCAATCACGATGTCAACTACATGGCCCCTACCGATGAACTGTCGGATGAAACCTTCGAAAGTGTCTACGGCCCGGCCACCTATGCCTTTGTCTACGGGGATGTACACTTCATTGTGGTGGATGACGTCATCCACGAAAGCAAGGCCGGTTCCCGAAGCTACGTGGGAGGCTTGCGTCCCGACCAACTGGAGTTCGTGGCCAACTATTTGGAGCTTGCGCCAAAAAACGACCTGATCGTCCTCACCATGCATATCCCGCTGGCGCAGCACGGTAATTCCTTCCGGCAAAGTGACCAGAAACAGTTGTTTGACCTGCTGAAAGATTTCCCTAACACCTTATCCATTTCCGCACATACGCACGTACACAACAACGCCTTTTTCCATCAGGATTCCACCGACTGGCAGCAGGCCACCCCGCACCACCACTTCAATGTCGGCACCACCTCCGGTAGCTGGTGGAACGGGATGCGCAACGAGGTGGATGTACCCCACACCATGATGCGCGACGGAACGCCTAACGGATATTCCTTCATCACCTTTAATGGCAACGACTACGTCATCGACTGGAAGGTCGCCGGCAGCCCCGACGAACACCAGATGAACATCCACGTTCCCCGGGGTATCCAGGCCAACGAACTGGATACGGTGCTCCTGACGGTCAACTTTTTTAACGGAAGTGAACAATCCAAATTGGAATACCGAATCAAAGGTGCTACCGAATGGCGGGAAATGGAAAAAGTGGATAAATACGATCCCTACTACCTGAAAATCGATCAACGCTGGAAGCGACTCGAAGAATTAAACCTGCCGGAAAACTGGGTGGCTACATTTGGTGAAGATACTCCGCGTCCGGGAACCCCCATGCCGGCACCTAACATTTCCACCCACCTCTGGGAAGCCAATATCGGCAGCGATTTTCCGGCCGGACGACACACCATCGAGGTGCGAGCCACCGATCGGTACGGGCGGGTTTTTACCGACTATAGCACTATCCGGGTAGTTGAAGAGTAGTGGTGACAACCTGCCGGGGCTTATTTCTGTTTGCCAAAAACTGGTTCGTTATTTAACTAAATACCGTGCCGGCAAACAGAAATAAGCAGCCATAAAAAAATCACACCTAATGACCTATTACACTAAAAAGCTGGAACGTCTGAAAGAAACCTGGTTTTCCAACCAGACACAAATTGAGTTGGTCGTTTCCACCAAAAAATACCTCGACACCCATTTTGCGAAGGATATCAATCTGGACCTCCTCGCTCACGAGGGACACACCTCCAAGTACCATTTGATCCGAATGTTCAAACACTATTTTGGCATTACCCCCCGACAATATTTGATCAACAAACGCATCGAACAGGCCAAAAAAGTCTTACAAACGGGTGCTTCCGTCTCGGAGACCTGCTATGCGGTAGGTTTCGAAAGTGTACATTCCTTTTCCCGGTTGTTCAAAGTGAAAACCGGAATGCCTCCTTCTGCGTACAAAAGAGCAACTTTCGATAAAGCAAAAAGAAAGAAATAGCCCATTTTGTTCCTTCACTTCGAAAAGCATTATCCATGAAAATTAAAATTGTCAGCATTCCGGTCCGGGATCAGCAAAAAGCATTGGACTTTTATACCGACATTCTTGGGTTCGTCAAAAAGGTAGATGCACCCCTGGGTGGCGGAAACCGGTGGTTGACCGTAGTATCGAAACATGATCAGGACGGTCCGGAATTATTACTGGAACCCGCTCCCAATCACTTTGAGCCCTCGAAGGTGTACCAGGATGCACTCATGGAAGCAGGTATTCCCTATACCCAATTCTACGTGGATAGTGTTCAGGAAGAATTTGACAGGCTGACCAAACTGGGCGTCGAATTCAGCATGAACCCCACCGATATGGGTACAGTAGTCGCCGCGGTCTTCAATGATACCTGCGGCAATAATATTCAGCTGGTGGAAGAGAAATAGTCCCTATCTTTTCCAACCATGAAAACAAATCTTGACCAGGTCAACGACCTCCACAACATCGATCTCTACCTTTATTTCTACGAGGATTTCATCGATGAGGAGCGAACCAAAAGGGAATGTCAGTTTATCATCCGGGAATGTGGTTTAAACCCTGGCAACCACATTCTCGATCTCGCCTGTGGCCACGGAAGGCACTCCCTTTACTTTGCCCGCAACCAATACTCCATAACCGGTATCGATATCAATCGCCGGTTTATTGAACATGCCCAAAAAATGGCGAAAGAACGGGCCCTCACCGTCGATTTTAAGGTCGACAACATGCTCAATCTGGATGCCACCAATGCGTACGACGGCATTATCCTCCTGTTCAATGGTTTTGGCTTTCTGGACAGGGAGGATGGGGTTGCGCTTTTGCAAAAGCTGAAGCTTGCGCTAAAAAAAGGGGGGAAACTCTTCCTGGACATCAAGAATCGGGATAGCATATTGCGTGAAATGAATGGGCCATTAGTTACCGAAAAGGGAAAAGACCTGATGATCGATCGATTATCGTTTGATCCCACAACCGGGACCACCACCAATCACCGGATCTATATCAAGGACGGCATCCGGTACGATACGCCCTTCACCATGCAAATGTATAGCTACACCGAATTGAAGCAACTCCTTGCCGACAGCGGGTTGGCCATCACCAACTCCTATGGAGACTGGTCCGGAAATGCCTTCTCAGCGGATTCCCGGAGGATTATGGCTGTAATTGAGCACATGCAATAACTCCATTCACTGGAAAGTCTACTGACAGAGATAGCGAACATCGCAGCTTTAGGCGATATTGCAGATGTTATCATTTCCATGCCGGTCGACCACTATACCGCTTCCGAAAAGGTTTGGGATTCGCCCAACCTTTTCACGCGAGTATATATTCGACTCGTAGTGGGTTGGTGTCCCGGCACGAAGTACTGCGGAGCAAAACCACTTCGTTGTCGGTATAAGAATCTGGAAATAAGAAAGGGGAATTACCATGTTGGAGAGTTTTATTAAAAGCAGAAAGCTCGGTGGCATCAATTGCCTCATTTGGAAAAATGGGCAAACTATTTTTACCGAAAGCTATGGTTATAAAAACCCGGATACACGGGAATTTTTAACCATTGATGCTCTTTTCAGGATTTCTTCCATGACCAAACCGATAACGTCGGTACTCGCCATGATGCTGTGGGAAGAAAGGAAACTCAATCTGGATGATCCCATAACCAAATGGTTTCCCCAGTTTGAAGAAATGAAGGTCGTATCGGGTCACCCCACCGAATATGAATCAGCCAAAAGGCGTATTACCGTTCTCGATTTGCTGACCCATCGGGCAGGGTTCACGTACGGGGAATTCCAGCAAGGTGAACTAAGGGAAAGTTACCGGTCATTAGGTGGTGATATTGATTCCGAGCTTTCTCTCGATCAATGGATAACGGAATTGGCAAAATTACCGCTCGTCAATCAACCGGGTGAGGTATTCAACTACGGCAGATCAACGGACTTACTGGGCATTTTGATCTCCCAAATAGAGGGGAAACCACTGGGCGATGTACTTCAGGAAAAAATCTGTTACCCGCTGGGTATGTCCGATACGTTCTTCACCGTCCCGGATGACAAAAAGGGCAGATGTGTATCCAATGTTGGATATGACGATTCTGGTGAGTTGGTCACTCTTGACCAGGTTCCGTTACGTATGGCTTTCAGGGATCGCCCCGACCATTTGGAATACCAGTCAGGCGGCCAGGGACTTTGGTCTACCCTAGCGGACTATTTACAATTTGCCATGATCTTCACCGAGCAAGGGATATCGAATGGTGTCCGATTACTAAAGCAGGAAACGGTGGATCTGATGTGCTCCAACAAACTCACCCCCTACCAAAGAGCGCACTCCACCCTAATGGGCAACCCCATCTTTCAGGGCCATTATGGTTTTGGCCTGGGTTTGGCCATGGTTTGCCGGGAGAATCCGCTTGGCTCCATCCCCTGTGCCGGCTCCGTCGGGACTGTTGGCTGGCCGGGTGCCTACGGCGGCTGGTGGTCAGCCGATCCGGTTACCCATACCATTGCTATCTTTTTAACCCATAGCATGACCGAACCGCATCAACTTGAACAAGGAATTGGATTTGATCTATACGAAGCGATTGACGTTTTTTCCAATTATGTAAAAGAGGTGAACTAAAAAGTGACCGCCCTGCGACGTAAAAACAGTCAATGGAAAATGTATACCATATACCGCTTCCGAAAAGGTTTGGGATTCGCCCAACCTTTTCACGCGAGTATATACTCGACTCGAAGTGGGTTGGTGTCCCGGCACGAAGCACTTCGTAGCAAAACCACTTCGTTGTCGGTATATTTGCAACAGACAGGCCATTACATAACCATTGTGGCTAATTTGGAAAGGGACACAGAAATTCCAAAGACAAATAACAGTTGAACATTTCTACCTGAAAGCGAAATATGATAAAAAATAAAAAAGCAAAATGGATTGTACGGCTGCTATTGCTCGTTGGAACAATAGTTTCCATGTTTTTTGTGCCATGGCTTTTGGTAAAGGCATGGATACTGCCGCTACCAGACACTATTCAGGAACAATTAGATGAAGCAATAAGTCATGGCTTTGACGGAATGATTGTCTATATAGACCAAGCTGACAGCCCCCCTCAGTATTACGCTGCGGGCTGGCACAATCGTGAATCCAAGATACCTGCCAAACCTCAAGCTTTATTTAAAATTGCTAGCATCAGCAAGCTATATGATGCCGTGGCGGTCACCAAACTTGTAAGTGATGGAAGGCTTTCTCTGGATAAAACTATCGCTGATTATTTACCAGAACTTGCAGGAAGAATCGAAAATGCTGATAAAATTACCCTAAGGCTCATGATACAACATAGGAGTGGTATCCCAAATTTTACGGATGCTCCGGATTTTTGGGCAGCTCCAACTGAGACTTATCAAGAAAGCCTTGCATTGATTCTGGATAAGCCAGCCAACTTTGAACCCGGTGAAAACTATGAATATTGCAATACGAATTACCTGTTAATCAATAAGATAATGGATGATGAATTGGGCTATAATAATTTTCAATTTATTCAGGAAGCGATTTTAACCCCTCTAAACCTGAACAATACATTCCGTTCGCTAAGTGAAGTGAATATTGAAGATGTGATGAGTGGCTATCATGTAGGATATCCCTACGATCTAAAAGAAAACGATCATGGTATGCATGCCACAGCAGAAGATGTAGGTACTTTCCTGAGGGCACTAAATGATGGGTCTGTATTTGCGGAAGGAGAACAGGAAATATATACTTCCATTTATGAATATGAACATGCAGGTTGGGTTCCCGGCTACCAGAGTTTTGCAAAGTACCACAAAAACCTTGATGCGGTAGTTGTTGAATTCTACAGCACAACCGATCCCAAACTGTATAATTGGAACTTGTCAGAAATCATAAATAAAAGAATAGTTAAGATTATCAAAAAGAAAAACTAACCCTAATCGTGTAGATCGGGATACCCTTCTGTTCAGTCGATCCACCGTAATGGTCGTTCTCAGAATCGGGCCTTGTGTACTAAAAACCACCTTACTCAATGAAGACTTATTGCCCGGAAAGTACCGAAGATTGGAGGAACTGGCTTAAAGAAAACCATGTAAAGGAAGACTCCATATGGTTGATTTTTTACAAGAAGTCTTCTCCTGATCATAATATAACCTGGAGTGACGCAGTTGACGAAGCGCTCTGTTATGGTTGGATAGATAGCACTAAAAAGTCAATTGATGATTCAAAGTATGTACAATATTTCTGTAAACGAAAGCCGAAAAGTAATTGGTCTAAGGTAAACAAGGAAAAAGTGCGGGCCTTGATTGAGCAAGGACTCATGAAAGAAGCTGGATTCAAAAGTATTACAGTTGCCAAAGAAAATGGCTCCTGGTCCTATTTAGATGCAGTTGAAGCAGTGTTAATTCCGGAAGATTTACAGGAGGAGTTTAAAAATCACGAAGGTTCGGGCGACTATTTTACCAGTTTAAGTAAGTCTAACAAAAAGATCCTATTGTACTGGATTGTCTCGGCCAAAAGAAAAGAGACCAGGCGGAAGAGGGTAAAAGAGGTTGCAGAAAATGCCGGTCAACAGATGAAACCGAAACAGTTTAGATAATGGGCAAATAACTGCTGCGAAGTCAGAGTTCCAGTCTCCAGCGGCACCTTCACCAACTGCTCCTCCAGTCCCGAATTATCCGGCTGGAAGTAATCCCGGTCTTCGGGTTGTTTGGAACTGCCGGTCATTGGTGGCTGATCCTTCTACGGCTGCCGAAACGAAGTGTAGGAGGCCGGATCGGCCTTTACCCGAAGCAGTCACGCTGAATGCTACTGCCGGTCATTCTTGTTTGAAGGCACCATCATTCTAATTTATCTCGCGGTCTTTACAAACAAGAATGACCGGCGGACCTGCCCGCCGTAGTCCGGATGGACGAAGGCGGCCGGCTTATTCCTACATAAAACCCATCCCCCTGGCCCCCGCCGAAGCCCTTACGGGCGCAGGCAGGGCGGCCTTTCCGCTGCGCGGTTCACTCACTTCAAGATCCCCCGGATCTTGATCGCAAGCGAATCGCTCGTTCATCCTTTGGGAATGGAAGGGGGAATCCTTTCAGAAGAACGATCAGGATTACGCAGAACAAACGAATATCTATAGAGCAAGCATCGCTGCTTATTCCTGTTTGCAATGACCAACGTCATACCACACCAAAAGACTAAGCAAACAGGAATAAGCAGCAGTCCCACCCGTAACTTTTCAACGATCACCTCGTCTTTCCATAAACCCGACATGAAGAAACTCGTATTACTGATCCTCCTGGCCCCCACCCTGTCCATGGCCCAAACCGATCGCTGCGACTGCCCGGCCATCTTCGAAGAAGTCGTCGACAACCTGGAAGCCAACTATATCGCCCTACCCCAAATGCGGGGTACCGAACGTGAAACAGCTTACCGCAAAAGGGTTTCTGCCTTTCGGCAAAAAGTGGACAATGTCAACTGCTTAGACTGTACGGCCTTCTTGCAGGATTTTCTCAGTTTTTTTGACGACGGACACCTCTTCGTCATCGAACGACCAGAATACCCGGATGCCGACCTGGCGGAGTTCCGCCAAGACATGCTCAACAACCGGAAAGCTCCGGCCGACCTGCAAAAAGAACTGGCCCGACAAACCGCCCGGCCCGATCCGCATCCCGCCATCGGACACTGGACCGATGGCAAGCAGGAATACATCTTTCTGCAGGAAGACGATCACCTGAATGCCTATATCCTGACCCCGGCGGCCGACAGCATCCCCGCCGGCACCATGAAGGCACACTTTCGGGCCGAGGGGAACGTCCTTTCCGGAACCTACTACAATGCCGATTACGTTCCCCGCCACCTCACCGGACACATCTACAAAAAAGGAACGGTCCTCAACTTACTCGGTGGTACCTACTGGAATCGTCTGGATGGTCCCCCGAGCCGGGAAAAAGAAACCGCCCACCCCAACGATCCCAAGCTGCCCACCATCACCAAGCTCGACGACCAAAACACCCTCTTCGTCATCCCGTCCTTCTCGGCCGACTATCAGGGTTTTATCCAGATCGTGCTCGATAATATGGAGCTACTACGCAGTACTACCAACCTCATCTTCGACATTCGGGGCAATACCGGCGGAAATGCCATCTACATGGCTTTCCTCGACGCCTACGCGACCCGTCCTAAACCAGCCTCTCAGGGGCTGGTACTGGCCTCCGAAGCGACCGGCACCTACTTCCGGAGCTTCGCCGAACGGTCGCCGGAGGTGTACGGCCCCGTTGCCGAACGCATCGAAGCCAATATGGGTGAGATCGTCGACGGGCCCCTCTACCCGGAACGAGTGTTCGAACCCTTCGAATCCAACATCGAACACG
The DNA here is from genome assembly GCA_964342305.1 of uncultured Saprospiraceae bacterium. Taxonomy (GTDB): domain Bacteria; phylum Bacteroidota; class Bacteroidia; order Chitinophagales; family Saprospiraceae; genus DT-110. The sequence goes on from CAYFGK010000078.1 coordinate 27,360, forward strand.
TAGCCATCCTGGCCGGCCCCGCCTGCATGAGTGCTTCGGAATCCTTCATTCTGCACTCCCAAAGCGCGAGCACCAAGGTCACGGTTTTCGGGCAACCCACCGGCGGCGTGATCGATTATACCAGCGTCAATATGCTGAGGCTCGAAAACAGTGGCCCCCAAAACCTCCTGTTCGGTTACCCGACCAGCACCCTCCACAAAGAGATCCCCGAAAACGGCTACAATCAGACGGGCATCATCCCCGATGTGCCCATCGATGATTCCGTCGCCGATCCGGTGCAGTTCATCATCGACTATTTCCAGTAATGGTAGTCGAGCCTTCTCCGGCCGCCGAAGCTCGTACGGGCGCAGGCAGGCTGGATCGACCTTTAACCGAAGCAGTCACGCCGAGTGATACTGCCGGTCATTCTTGTTTGCACGGACGATCTACTGATGTGTCCTTTTGTCCTGGCAAACAAGAATGACCGGCGGGATCCTCTTTTCAGACCCCAAAACAGACTACAGGACCAACCAACTTACGTAAGCACGTCCTTTTACGACAGCTTGGAAAAGACGTCTCCTCCAAAAGACGAATGGACTAATACCACGATCCGTACCAGGGATGATATTTTCGCTGCTTTTTCCTGTTTGCCAAGACCAACGCCATGCCACATTTAAAAGACCAGGCAAACAGGAATAAGCAGCAGTCCAACACGTCCCATCAAAAAACCAAACGTGCTATTCCAAGCAACACTTCCGTAAGCCACGTCCCTCCACGACCACTCGTAAAAAGACGTCCACCCGAAGAGCGATCAAGACTCTGCAGAGTCAAAGAACCTCCAATGACGATTATCCCGCTGCTTTTTCCTGTTTGCCAAGACCAACGCCATGCCACATTTAAAAGACCAGGCAAACAGGAATAAGCAGCAGTCCAACACGTCCCATCAAAAAACCAACGTGTTTCCAATAGCCTTATAACATAAAGACACACAACGCGATCCAGAGGATCGCGCACCTTGCGTACCTTTACCCTATGCAAACCCTCATCCACTACTTCCTGCACCTCGGCTTCCCACTGGTCATCGCCTTTGTTTTTTTCCGAAAGGATTGGAAAAAAGCCTACCTCCTATTACTTGCCACCATGCTGGTAGACCTGGATCACCTGCTGGCCGATCCCATCTTTGCCCCGAATCGCTGCAGCATCCAGTTTCATCCCCTCCACACCTGGTACGCTATGGTGGGCTACGTAGTGCTGCTCTTTCTGCCCAAAGTCTGCCGCATCATCGGGATCGGACTGCTCTTCCACATGCTGACCGACCTCATCGATTGTATGATGACGTACTCCAAATGCTCCGCCTGCCTGGAAGGATCACCGGCCTACGGGCTGCTGACCTGGCTGAGCAATCTGGTTTGAGCACGCCCCTACCCTGAAATAACCCACCGATCCTGCTATATTTATCTGGCTTTCGCAAAAAAGATACCTATGTCAAAAAAACACCTGGTCGTTCTGCTGCTGCTGTTAAACAGCACGGCCGCAATTGCTCAACAGTTGCCCGATATCACTCTCGGCACCCGCCATCGTATCTATTCCGAAACCCTTGGCGAAGAACGGGAATACTGGGTGCGTTTACCCGAAGGCTATACCAATCCATTGCTGGCTCACCGGTCGTATCCCGTACTGATTGTCCTGGACGGTGCTACGCTATTTAAACCAATTGCCGGCGCCGTAGACCACCTGAGTGCACTACGTCAGGGCACCAGCCGGATCCCACCCATGATCGTGGTCGGCCTGCTGAATGTCAATCGGGAAAGAGACTTCACCCCCGATAAGATCATCACCCGCCGCGAGAATCAGACCGGTGGTGGTGATCGCTTTCTGGCCTTCCTGGAAGGAGAACTGATCCCCGCCCTCGGCGAGGGCTACCGCACCAAACCCTACCACATCCTCTTCGGTCATTCCCTGGGTGGTCTGTTGGCCGCACATACCTTCCTGAAGGAAGAAACCATCTTCAATGCACTCATGGCTATCGATCCCAGTTTCGGCATGTGGGACGAAGCCACTATGGACGCCAAAATGGAGCATGTGACTGCCTCCACCTTCGACCGCTACCTCTACCTGGCCAGCGCCAATTGGGGTGCCCGGAACCTGAACAACCGCGACCGGCACGTGCGCTACTACAGCTGGCTGCAGCGCCTGTCGCAGGATACCATGCAGGCCAGCTACGACTACTTTGAAGACGAGAACCATGCGTCGGTACCCCTCTTCGCTTTCTACCGGGGAATGAACACCATGTTTAAAGGGTATGGCCTGCGTACTTCCGAGGTAGACTCTCCCGAAGAGGTCGTTCAACACTACCAGCGTATTTCCGACCGCCTTGCGTTTCGTTTTCCACCCCCGGAAGACCTCGTTGTTCGCCTGGGTAATCAGCATTTGCCCCGGAAGGACTGGCAACAAGCCATTGCCTATTTTGAACTGAATACCCGGAATTACCCCAATTCCCTGGCGGCTCACCGCTACCTGGCACGTGCCTGTGAATCGGATGGGCAGACCGAGCGGGCAGTAAGGGCCTACCGCCGCATACTCGAATTGGATCCCACTGACGCTGAAGCCAGAACCAAGGTCGAAACCCTGAAAAATTAGCCACCTGTTGCCGGAACACCAATCAGCTACTCAGCTCTCCGTCGTCATACCGACCCTCAACGAGGAAGACTTCCTTCCTCCTGCCTTGCGGGCCATAACCGAACGAGCCGCAGATCCTCAACGGTTAGACATTATCGTGGTCGATGCGGGGTCGGATGATCAGACAGTGGCTTTCGCCAAAAAAGCGGGCGTACGGGTGTTTGTTTGTCCTGACTTTCGCTACCAGAAATACCGCAGCCTCAACTTCGGCCTGGAACGGGCCCTGGCCTCCGTCGTACTCTGGCTGGATGCCGACTCCCTGGTGCCCCCGCACTTTGACCGGGCCATCCTGGACACACTTCAGGACCCTAAGGTCGTGGGCGGCGCCTTCGAATTCGCCCTCGATCAGCGCGGCTGGCCCTATTCCATCATCACCCGGTCGAACCGCCTGCGCTACCGCCTCGCTCCCATTTACCACGGTGACCAGGGACTTTTTTGCCGAAAGGCGATAGCTAAAAAAATAGGTGGATACCCCACCGAACCCCTGATGGAGGCTGCCTGTTTTTCCCGTGCCTTACGGCAAAAGGGAAAGCTTCAGTTGATCGGTCTGCCTCTGGTCACCTCCGCCCGTCGGTTCCGGGAGGGCGGTGTCTGGCGGGTGATGTGGTTTGATGTGCGCATGTGGGTGCGCTTCGTCCTGGGCCTGCCCGTACGGGCTTTCGCCAAAAGGTACTGGACGGACTAAGGGAAAGGGGGGTTTGGAGAATTGGGGATAGGGGGACGGCCGGTCATTCTTGGTTGCACAAATGATCTTCTGATCGGCACCTCTGTCCTAACAAACAAGAATGACCGGCGGGATCCTCTTTTCAGCCCCCAAAACAGACTACAGGACCAACCAACTTCCGTAAAGCACGTCCTTTTACAATGGCTCTCAAAATGACGCCCCTCGAAGAGCGATTAGGACTCCGCAGAACCCAAAAGACCTCCAAAGACGATGGTATGGTGCTTATTCCTGTTTGAAACGAACCACGTCATCCCACTCCACAATGACATGCAAACAGGAATAAGCAGCAGTTCCTCAGTGTCCTTTCGCTCTATCCAAGCACATTCCCACCGACTCCTTATCTTCGCTAAAAACCACCAGAATGCCCTTCTTCCGTCGCGTCTTTTTTGTTTTCCTGCTGGCACCCATGATCGGCCTCGCCCAGAACCGGCCCCTGGCCAAGTTCGAGCCGGGTCCCGGTGAATGCCTAGTCTTTGTGGGGCAGGACCTTGCGGCAGTAGGCGGTCTCGACGAATACCCGGACGGCTACGTGGATCACTTCGAAACGCCGGCCGGCATCACCGTCTACACCAGCCTGTCGCCCGGACAAAACTCGTATGGATACATAAACCGCGGGGTAGACGGTATGACCCGGAAAGCCAATTGGGGTGCCGGCGATAGTCACGCCCAGGCCTATCTGGAGGATCCCGATTTTCAGCATACCCTGATCGCCATCGGCCTCTCCTTCGTCGACCACGAAAAGCAGGTAGCCAAAGGAAAACACGATCGCCTCCTTCGCCAATTGGGTCGGTGGATCAAAGACAGCGGGCGTCCCGTTTTTCTGCGCATCGGCTACGAATTCGACGGGTGGGACTGGAATCACTACCAACGCAAATGGTACTTGAAAGCCTGGGAACGCATCCACCAGACTTTTGCGGACATGGGCATCGATAACGTGGCCTTCGTCTGGCAGTCGAAAGGCTGGGGCACTGACCAGGCTACCCTCGAAAAATGGTATCCCGGTGATGACCTGGTCGACTGGTGTGCCTACTCCTACTTTGGCGACCCCGACCGGCAGATGCTGATTTTTGCCGAAAGGCACCAAAAACCCGTCTTTTTGGCGGAAGCCACTCCCGTCATGCAAACCGACAACCTCTACTTCAATACCGACCTCCAGGACCCCGAAATCGCCCGCCGGGTCTGGGAAGCCTGGTTCGAACCCTTCTTCCAAACGCTCGACGAGTACCGCGACCTGATCAAGGCCTTCAGCTACATCAATGCCGATTGGCCCAGCCAACCCATGTGGCAGACCAACCCCACCTTTCGGCAGGTGGATGCCCGCCTCCAGGTAAGCGACTACGTCAGCCAGCGCTGGCGGGAGCGCTTGGCGGATAAGCGTTTCCTCCACGCCACTCCGGAGCTACGGGATCGTCTGCGGGAATAGACGTCCCTGGACGGCCGGTCATTCTTGTTTGGCGCTCGATCCTCTGGATCGAGTTTTACCCGAAGCAGTAACGCTGCATGCAACTGCCAGTCCTTCTTGTTTGCATGCACCACCTATTTGACTTGTCACTTCGTCCTGGCAAACAAGAATGACCGGCGAGCGCTGTACGTTCGGAGCACGCAACGCGCTACTGGACCAACCAACTTCCGTAACCCACGCCATTCCACGACCACTCATAAAAAGACGTATCTTCCAAAAGGCGAATGGACTTACACCACGAACCGTCTCAGGGACAATACTTTCCGCTGCTTATTCCTGTTTAAAACCCATCCCCCCGGCCCCCTTCCCTTTTGAGGAAGAGAAGGGGGAGTTCTTTCGAAGACTGAACCGAACTACTGGACCAACCAACTTCCGTAATCCACGCCATTCCACGACAGCTCGTAAAAAGACGTCTACTCCAAAAGGCGAATGGACTTACACCACGAACCGTCCCAGGGACAATACTTTCCGCTGCTTATTCCTGTTTAAAACCCATCCCCCCGGCCCC
>CAYFGK010000079.1:0-10306 GCA_964342305.1 uncultured Saprospiraceae bacterium
GGGGCCGGGTACTCCCTTGGGGTAGTAGAATATCTCCAGCGTTTTCTCTTGCAGACCTTGGATTGCCCGGTCCCCGCCGGGAGTATCATGCAGGTAGTCCAACAGCGGGAACGGACGGTACTGGGCGGATTCACCCATGCCCGAAACGCGCTCGAATATGAGGTATCCCTCCTCCCGCAGTTGCCGGTGATAGAGGGCATAGAGGAAGTGTTGCTGAGAGTTGTAATAAGCCTCCCGCCGAGCCTGTTCCCACTTGCGTTGCTGCCGGTCGCGCCTGGCATCCATTGGCTCGAAGAAATAGTAGCCCAACGTCATACTACCCGGGGTTTGGTTGCCGCGGGCATAGTTGAGCTGAAAATGGATGAGATCACAGTGAATAACGTATCCCGTCTCTGGCTGCTCGATCAACAACTGTTGCTGGCTACTGGCCTGCAAATTGAGGGGATAGCGTATCGTTTCGTCAGGACCGGTAACCTTGGAGCCGTTAAGATCAATACGAATACTTTTTGGGCGCTTACTGTCTATATAGTCACGCTTAAAAAACAAGGCTTCCGGATTTTTCACACTTGCTTCCTCTCCAAACTCATCCATACCGAGAAAGTTAGGCAGGAACTCCTTCAGGTTTTTGGCACGCTGGTCAGTATCGAGCACTTCCACTTCCTGCAGGTCGACTTTCCGGGCCGTAATGCCCAGACGCAGGGTGTCGGCGGGTGCTTCCCGGAAGTTGTACACCGTGCTTTGGTAGTTCAGGTGACTGGCTACCAATTCACAGGGATAGGAGGTGATGGTCAGCTCAAAAAAGCCATCTTCGCCGGTAACGTCGCCGGAAGTAGTTCCATTGATGTAAACCGTGGCAAAGGCAATGGGCTCACCGGTGTCGACATCGAGCAGATAGCCGGCCAGAGAGGATTGGGCCGTGGAGGTAAAGGACGACAGGGCGAGAATCAGGAAGTAGTAATACCATTTCATCGGGTAAATTTACCAATAACAACTAAATGAACGAAAATTTAGTTGAACGAAAGTTTCGTTTATCTCGGAGGAGATCCGAATGAATGGGGTGAGAATGGTTGCTCAAATAGCCATTGACGATCAGAAATAGCCCGCTGGCGGTGCTGATCGGTCCGTTCGCGTTCAAACCTGAATACGGGATAGTGTAGTGGAATAACTTGATTACAGATTTCGGGTGAAGCAAATGACATCCGAAGCAACAAGTTCTCAACCTAAAATACTACGTCATGAACCGATTTATTGTAGTGGGCCTCTTCCTGATGGGACTGTGCACGCACCTGAATGCCCAAAATTTCGTGAAGATCAAGAATCGCTGGCAAAAAGATGGTAAATCCACCTACGCCATCCATATTCAAAATGCAGTGGTTGATGCCGGTGCCACCGATCCGAACTGGTGGAGTGCGCAATGGGAAATGGAAAAAGTGCCGGGCACTGATTTCTACCGTTTTAAGAACCGCTGGCAGAAAGATGGTAAGACGACCTACTACCTGCACAACCAGAACGGCAAGCTGGAGGCTGGTGCCATTCAGCCGGGCTGGTGGAGTGCCCAGTGGTCGCTGGAGAAAGTTGACGATACCTACGTGCGCATTCGCAATCGCTGGAAGACAAATGAGTACCTGAATATTCAGGGGGCAGCTCTGGCATCCGGACCGGTTGATAAGAATTGGTGGAGCGCGATGTGGGAATTGGATGGTAATCGCGGACAGGCCACGCCGACGAATACCGACAATCAACCACGACTCATGGACCGCCCCATCACCGGGGTAGGGTTGGGGGTCGTTCCTACCCCTAATGCCGACCTGGAATTAGTGAGAAAGGTGAAACGGGTTACCGTACCGGCCGCAGGTATTGGCAGCGCCGGTTCATCGGATGCACCCAAAGTGTTAACGTTAGATATGCCACCCGTGGGTAATCAGGGTAATGAAGGTTCCTGTGTAGCCTGGACAACTGCCTACGCGATGAAGAGCTTTGAAATGAAACGCAAATCGGGACTCGATTACGTGTTCCCGGGATCCAGTGAAATAAATCCATTGGCAGTCGCCAGTCCGGAATACCTCTTTAACCGGATTAACCTGGACGATAATAATTGCGGAGTTGGTTCCTATTTTGTTGGGTCGGGCAAGGACCGGGGGGCCCTGGATGTGCTCAAAACAGAAGGAGTCACCCCCTGGTTAATGGCACCGTATAGCTCGACCAACGGATGTGGTTCGGTGAAAAACGAAGACGAACCGGTACATCCCTTTGCCGCACAGAACAAGATCAGCAACTACGCGGAGGTTAAGGATCTTTCGCCATCGAGTCTGAAAACAATGCTACAGGACAAACACCCTATCGGTTTCTACGCTTTTCTGACCGATGAGTTTATGAGTGCCGGCCCGGGCTATATATGGAAGACCGGAGAGGGCCCCGGATCCAGTGCACACGCCATGACCATCATCGGCTACGACGATTCGCGGAATGCCTATCGGGTACAAAACTCCTGGGGCACCAATTGGGGGGATCAGGGCTACTTTTGGCTGGACTACGATCACGCTCAGAGAATTATCAAGCGGGCCTATGTTACCTACAGCGATGATCTGGACCACTTTGAGGTGGAAGTACCCGGGTATGTGTCCGTTTATTCTGAGGCGGGCTACGTGGCCTGGGTGAAGTTGAGTTACACTTTGCCGAATGGTAAACGGAAAGTGATCGAAGAAGACCTGTCTTTATTCTTTACCTTCAAAAAACCAATTCCGGTGGGTGCGGTTAATGTCGAACTGGAAGTAGGTGGCTACGCCGTTCTGGATGGTCTCGATTTCAAAAAGACCTTCAATACACATAATATGCAGGCTTGCTACAAGATATGGGGAACCATTTTTGACACGGAATACGGTCAGGTTACCTGTTCGTACTAATTCGGTATTATCTGTTCATTGCCTCCTTTCGGACTCCGGGCCGGAAGGAGGCACCTCAACTTTTAGTTATGAAATGGTATATGCTATTGAGTTCGATACTCCTGATCGGGGTTCTGGCCTGTGGATCTTCCAAATCGAATGCAGGGCAGGTCGGCGCGAATGATAATCAGATCGACGAGATCATTTACCGGGACTGGGGCCCACCGGTCGCTCCACAGTTCAACGAAACCTATAAGATAATCCTGAACCGAAAGCAAGGCACCCTGGCCCTGGACAGCGTGCGCACCGCCGGGATCGAACATCAGTGGCCGCTAAGTACGGAGGATTTTGACCGTATCCTGAATATGAAGAAAACACTGACCATCGACGAGGCAATGGCATTTGACGGATGCATGGGTGGAAGCGGACAGACCCTGACATTTTTCTCAGCAGGTACCAAGGTGGAAGAAGGCATGATCGTTAACTGTGGCGGTGAGCAGCGGTCCAATATTCAGGGCGAAGTGACTACTTTTACCCAAGCCATCAGGGCACTGGTTTTCAGCAAATGATCGAATTGCGTATTTTCAGGCTTATCCTTGAGAAGCCGTTTGAATTTGGTTTTTGAAATTTGTTAGCGGGTATTTTGGCAACGAAACATAGCCGCAAAAGACGCCTAACAAAATCGAAGGATTACATTCAAACAGCTTCTCACTTTTTGGCGAAAGCCAAAAAACGAAAAATACGCCGATGCACTGCCACTTTTTCCGGGGCATTTTTTACGCCTTGTCCATCCTGATGGTGTTTACCAGTTGTCAAACCACCGAACCGGTTACACCACCCAATATCATTTACATCCTGGCCGATGACTTGGGCTACGCGGAGCTCGGTGCCTACGGGCAGGAACAGATTGAAACACCTAACCTGGATCAACTGGCCCGGGAAGGTATGCTCTTCACGCAGCACTACAGCAGTGCACCGGTCTGTGCTCCGGCCCGGTATATGCTGCTTACGGGTAAACACTCGGGCCACGCCTTTATCCGCGGGAACCACGAATGGGGTAGCCGCGGTGACGTGTGGAGCTACCGGGCCATGGTGGAGGATCGCACCCTGGAGGGGCAACATCCCATGCCCGACTCGACCGTTACCCTGGCGCACCGGCTACAACAGGCCGGGTATACCACCGGCATGGTTGGAAAATGGGGACTGGGTGCACCACATACCGAGAGCATTCCCACCAAGATGGGCTTCGACTTTTTCTATGGGTATAATTGTCAGCGTATTGCCCATACCCTGACCCCGGTGCATTTGTACCACAATGAGGAACGAGTGATCCTGGCTAATGATACTATTGCCCCCGGCACCAAACTTCCCGAGGGTGCTGATCCGGACGATCCCGCCAGCTATGCTGCCTATACCCAGCCCGATTACGCCCCGGAACGAATGTTTGAGGCGCTGACCGGGTTCGTGGAGGAGCAGGCCGACGATCCGTTCTTTCTCTACTGGGCTACGCCCATACCACACGTGCCCATTCAGGCACCCGAACGCTGGGTCAGGTACTATCAGGATAAATTCGGTCCGGAGGATCCTTACCTGGGTCAGAAGGGTTATTTCCCGCACCGAACCCCGCGGGCGGGGTATGCGGCCATGATCTCCTACCTCGATGAGAATATCGGTAAGCTGATCGGGCAGTTGAAAGCGAAGGGGATCTACGAAAATACCCTGATCTTTTTCACCTCCGATAACGGACCCTCCTATGCCGGTGGGGCCGATTCGGAGTGGTTTGACAGTGCCGCTCCCTTTTCGTCCAGCCAGGGGCGTTGTAAAGGAGCTGTGTACGAAGGGGGGATACGGGTACCACTGATCGCGAGCTGGCCGGGACACATTGAGGCGGGCAGCCGCAGCAATCTGCCATCGGTTCACTACGATATGCTGGCCACCCTGGGCGAACTGACCGGTTACGCGGTACCGGAAGAGACGGATGGGGTTAGCTTTTTGCCGACGTTACTAGGCGAAGGGGAGCAGGAACAACACGATTTCCTGTACTGGGAATTTCCGGAATACGGCGGGCAGGTGGCTATCCGGCAGGGCGATTGGAAGCTGGTACGCCAGCAATTGCGCAATCCCGGGCGGTCGACGATCGAATTGTATGATATGGCGGTGGACTCTTTGGAACAGCACAATGTAGCTGATCAATATCCGGAGCAATTGGAAGTCTTCCGGCAACTGTTTGAGGGCGAACACGAAAAAGCGGAGTTAGAGCGCTTTGTAATACCGGTTTTGGAGGAAGGGTTGCTTGTTCAGTGAACACTTTGTTATTGCCTAGGGTAACGAACATCCTCCGTGTAAAGGATTTCTATAGAAGAAAATCCATTCCAAAACGAAACCAATCAACTATGCGAAACTACGCTGCGGGCTTGTCCCTCTTTGCCATTCTCATCATTTTGTTCGGATTTCTGAACGGAAAGATCACCGGTGAAAGCTTCCAGTACATCTCTCTGCCGGGTTTGCTGTACGCAGTTCTGAAATCCCTGGTCGTTGTGCTGGTATTGCTGCTGGCCCTGGCGGCTTCCCTGCCCTTACTGGTGATCGATATTGTATTGCTTCTTTTTACGAATTACGACTTTGCGACTCTTAAGGGGGTGTGGGGCGTTGCCTGGGACGGGGTGACCATGGATTGGTTTTGGACTGAAACAAGCGGTTCCTCTGTCTTTTTTGGCGCTTTGATCCTCTTGTTGATCAGCGGATTTTTTGCACGTCGACGCCGGGTATAATTGATAAGGTCCACGGTCCACGGTCCACGGTCCACGGTTTTTACCTGGCCTTACGGATGTCAAGAGAGGGATCACACATAATCCTCTTCCCCGTACCACTTCTCCTGCAGCCGCTCCAGTTCCTGGAGTTCGAGTCGATCTTCTTCCGACAACTGTTCGGGTGGTGGCAAGCTCATGCGGCGCTTGCGATACATACGCGACAGCTCCTTTTCGGTCTCCTCCTCCTGCCAGTCTTTGGATAGGAAACCGGAGCGCGGGAGGGCGATCAACAGCGTATACAATATGCCCAGGGCGAACATCAGGCATAAGACCGTAAAACGCAGCCAAAAAGCGGCGGCGGGTCCGACAAAAAAAGTGAGCAGGATCAATATGGCCACCGCCAGGGTAACGCCCATAGCGGCAATGAAAAAAGCCATTTTGGCCTGGGTGCGCTTTTTGGCCCGTTCGCGGAGTTCGTTGTACATGGTTTCGGGTAGATTGGTTTGAATCTTTTGCCAATAGTTTGGATGGATACTTCGAACAATGGCTAAGGTAAAATACAGCTTGCCGGGGGATTAGCCAATCCCTCTCTATTAATGGTGTTCCTTTTCCGACTAAGTACTCTGTAATCTAAGTAACTTTGATTTATGGCTGTGCCTTTCGGCAAAATGCTTCGTTGCTCGTCGGTCGCGTCCGTACGGATGCTTCCTCCTCGAGCCTTGTCTTTTGCCAAAATGCCCTACCCATATTTTCAAATAACTTAGGTTACAGGGTACTAAGTAGCACCGTCCCGGCCAAAAAAGGCCCTACAGGAATAAGCTCATTCTTCTGTGCTCCGTTCCCGCCCTTACCACAGATCCAGTGCAGCTGGATCTGTGGTAAGGGCGAGTATAATCATCCTTTCGGGTGATGTTTCCCCCTTCTTTTTCCTGCACCTTGTGATCATGTTCGACCCCAAAGGCCGAATCCTAATTACTCAATATTCATTATCCAAAATCAACTGTAATGAAAAACGTACTGAATGTTCTGACTCTTTTGGCTGTATGTGCTGTATGTGCTTTTGCACCACAATCAGCTCAGGCTCAATCAAAAAAAGAGGTGCCTGCCGTCATGGAAAAAGATGGCATGCTGCTCTTCACTGCTCTGAAAATGTCACCTAAAGACCAAAAAGCGTTGATGAACATCCTGCAAAATGAAAAGAACACCAAGGGTTTTCTGGTCAATGTAAGTGCTAAGCGCGGTAGCCGGAGCTATGGAAAATTGTCCAATGCCGACATGAAAATCAAGAGCATCCTGGAAGGCGAGATTTCAAAACAGGCATCAGCCACCTGCCACACTGTAAGTACGGACAACAATTGCCACACCATTAATACGGTGGTAAACCTCAAGTCAATGAGCTCCGAATCCCAAGCAGCCATTAAGGACCTTGTTTCATCCTATATGAAGTAAGGCATTTCTGGTTTCGAAAACGTTGCTCCGCGGTGCCTTTTCCGGGGAGTAACGCTTTCATACCTAATACCCATATCATGAAAACCTATCAGAAGATTGGCTGGATTTGCTTGTTAGTGGTACACTTCGGTGTCATTGTCAGCTTCAATTTGTTGGGACTGCAAAAATACAATGAAGAGGAGGTGTTTAACCAGTTATCCCCGCGAGGACAGCAAGTGTATGCTGCGGTCCAGCCATATTTTACCAAAAGCATTCCATCATTCCTGGTTCCCTATGCCCACTTAGCCGGAACCGATACGGGATATTCTTTATTTTCCCCCAACGTTCCTTCGTCCATGTCCGTAGCTTTTGAATTAAGTAACCCCCGGGGGGATACCGTGGCGGTGCTACCTACCCTGAACACCCGCGAGGGAACCGACCGTTTCTACGTGAATTTCAATACCTACAAAAGCGTGGAAGAAATGCGTACCCTGTTGGCTTTCAGTTGGGGCGTCCGGACCATGGAAATCTACCCAGGCTATACCGATGTGGCCGTTGTCCTGGGATCTCACCGCAAACCGTCCATGAAAGATCACCGTCACGGAGTACAATCTCATTTTGTCGAATCGGCCCGTTACGAATTTACCCTGAACGAATAGTGTTCCCATATCCAATCACCAGCAAACACCTATTGCCGTGAATAAGCTACAGATCCGCACCGCCCTCGATCAATTCTTTTTTGCTCCCGTCTCCGGTAGCATCCTGGCCTTTTTTCGGGTAGCGGTAGCCCTGTTCTGTATGGCCAAATTTTTATCCTTCCGTGGGGACATTCTGAATATGTTCGGTAGCTATGGCTTTGTCCGCACGGAGATTACCGAGATCCTTTTATCGGACTTTAAGCCACGCCTTTCCTGGTTTACCGAAATAGTTAGTTCGGTTGGTATGGGCGAAGTGGCGGCCATCTATACGCTTTATGTATTGTTCCTCGTGGTTCTGGTTGCCCTCGGATTAGGCATCCAATCGCGGATTATGGCGTTACTGGCCCTTTTCCTGCACCTGATGTTCTTTAATTCCGGCCGGATGTTTATGTACGGTGTGGATTATTTCACCACCAGTGCGCTGTTTTATTGCGCGTTATTTCCGGTAGGCCGCTACGGTACACTTCGTCAAATCCGTAAGCATGGATTTGAAACATCTACTCAAATGCCCATCATTTATTTAAGAATTCTGCAGGGCCACCTGTGCCTGGTATACTTCTTTGGCGGAGTGAGCAAAGCGCTGGGCAACCACTGGTGGAATGGTGAGGCCATCTGGCGGGCCGTTTCCATCCCAGGGTTCTATCAAATTGATATGAGCTGGCTGGCCTCCGTACCCTGGTTATCTATGGTGCTGGGCATAGGCGTATTATTTTTGGAATGTGGATACCCGCTCTTCATTAATATCCGGAAAACACGCCCCGTTTTCCTGGTTCTCATCATTACCATGCACGCGGGAATCGGAATTGTAATGGGGCTCTGGTATTTTGCTGTCCTGATGATCCTGCTGAATGGTGTGGGCTACGGATATCCATGGATCATTGGTTGGTTGACCCGTTTTTCTACCCGTAGGGAGTCTTCTCTGACTGTAAACACTTCTCTCGAACCGGGAAAAGTGGCTTCATCACCACATTAAATTTTTAGTTCATATTAGTCCGCAAAGGCCACTCCGGAGTATGATTACCCGTGGAGTGGCCTCTTTTTTGGTGCCTGTTAAGGATTTTTAAAACTCCAGCCAGTGTTACCCTCGTAACAAACTACCCTTCCTGCCTTTCCTATTTTACAGGACACTTTTGCCGAAAGGCAAATACACCAAACCAAACTGCAGTAGCAGTACATCAAATTGTATTCGAATATGACACGGTTTACCACCTTTCCCCTGGACCCCGATCAGATGCTTGCCGCCCAATTCTTTGGTACGGAACAAGGCAATATTCATACTTCAGGTAACGCTCCCGATGTGAAAAAGTACCGTAAAGGAGAGGCCATTTTCCAGCCGCACGACCATGCTGACAAAATCTACTACATTGTCCGGGGTAAAGTGAAGATCTGTCGGTACGGGGATTCCGGGCGGGAACTGACAAAATCCCACCTGGATCATGGTACTATTTTTGGAGAAATGTGTCTGGTCGGAGAGCATTGTAGGCGCGACTTTGCCTACGCTATGGAGGATACCGCCGTGCGGATTTTGCCTTTGCGGGCGATCAACCAGCGATTGGCAATGGAAGATACCTTTCGGCAATTTATTCTCCGGATCCTTGGTCAGCGGATGATGGAAATGGGACAACGATTAGAAGCTATGGTCTTCCAAAATGCCCGTACGAGGATCATTGAATACTTGCATCGTCTGGGGCAGCAAAAGGGACAGCGGGTTGGCTATGAAATGCTGGTCCGGAAATTTATGACCCACCAGGAAATCGCCAGCATAACGGCTACTTCCCGTCAGACAGTCACCACCGTATTGAATGAATTACGGGAAGACAATATATTGAGCTTTAATCGCCAACGATTATTGATTCGGGATATGTCTCAGCTGGCCAACGCTGCGAAATGATTGATGTAACTGTGAAAACGAGTACCATGAAACCATTGGTGGAACAAGCCATTAACATCCTGAGTGAATTGATGGATGTGTTGGATGAGATACCGGAGGATAGGTATTGTCAACCTATTTCGGAATTGTCGGATGCAACCCTGGGGCAACATACTCGCCATGTGATCGAATTCTTCCAGTGTTTTCTCAAACAATCCACTCAGCAGGAAGTGAATTATTCCTTGCGTAAGCGGGATCCGAATATAGAGCAGGAAAAGGCAGCTGCCCTGGATGCCCTGGATGATATCATTGTCGGACTATTTCACGTAGAGTCAAAACCCAACCTGTTGCTTACCTATGCGGAGGAAGCTTTCGCAAAAATCCCAACGACGGTCGAGCGGGAATTACTCTATAATATTGATCATGCCATACACCATATGGCCATCCTTAAGATCGGATTGGCATTAGTGACACCCCAGACCGAAATTCCCGAAGACTTCGGGATCGCTCCCTCTACCGTAAAGTACCGAAAAAGTCAGGAAAAAGCTTCGGGTTGAACAGCTTGCCGCTGATCGAAAACTGGCTTTTAGCCCATCCTTCGTGCCTGGTTGTAGCTTCTGTTCAAAATGAACCGGATACAGCTCTTATTTTTGTATTTTATACCGCTTCCGAAAAGGT
>CAYFGK010000079.1:10406-32571 GCA_964342305.1 uncultured Saprospiraceae bacterium
AAAGGTGGCCACGGGAGAGGAGTCTCCGCAATAGGACTGTTGACTCTTTCCGGTAAAGCTTCAGGAAACTGGCACTTAACACGATGAAAAAAGATATTTGGTACCTGGAGGATTTTGATTTCCATCAAATTCTCTGCCCCTACAAATTAGAGGATCACGTTCAGAAGAACCCGAATTCTGTACTTAAAAAGCACGAGTTCCTGTTTATGGAGGAAGATCTATGCCAGGATATTATCCTCATTGACAGGGGGAAGGTCAAGGTGGGGCACTACACCGAAAAAGGAGAAGAACATGTTCTCGCTTTTTTGGGTACGGGAGAGATCCTCGGTCACATGGCCCTGTTGGGCGAAACCCGGCACCGCGCGTTTGCCGAGGTCATGGAGGAGGGCACTCAGGTATGTAAAATGAGCGTAGAAAAGGCCCGGCAGCTTACCCGTGATTACGTGCCTTTTGCTTTGGAAATGAACCGTCGGATCGGCAACCATATTCGAAAACTAGAACGCCGCATTGAGATCTTAATGCGTAAGAACATCAAGGATCGAATGGTTGAATTTCTACACGATCTTGGTCAGGAATACGGAGAACAAGTTGGCGATCAGTTGGTGATAACCCACAACCTGACGCAGAGTGATATTGCTGCTCTTATCGGGACCTCCCGGAAATCAGCGTCCCTTATGTTAAATGAGTTGCAACACAAAGGATACATCCGCTTCGACCGAAAAACCATTACGCTATTGCGAACGGAGGAAATGAAGGAGTTGGTCACCCAAAAAGAGGAAGTAGCTTAAGTGCTCCCGCAATGGACCCGCAGACAGCTATACAGCAAGCCCGGCAATCAGACAATCCGATACTGGACCTTTCCGATGGTAATTTATCGGTATTACCCGCACCAATTGCTGCCTTACAGCACCTGCAAACCCTCGTCCTTACGGGAAATAACCTCAACGAGCTACCCGATTGGATCGGGCATTTCCCGCGTTTGCAGGCACTTTTTTTGGGTGGCAATCCACTGCGGGAAATTCCCCCATCTATTGGACAGTTGTCGAAGTTGGAAAAGCTCGTACTAACCCGAACACCTCTGACCAGGCTTCCCGAAGAATTGGGGCAATTATCTAATCTGCGTTATCTGAGCCTTCGGGACTGCGATTTGCAGCAGCTACCGGATTCATTGAGTCGACTTACCGGGCTGGAGCAATTATTCCTTACCAATAACCACATCAAGAGGCTCCCTGCGGATTTGGAACAGATGAGTTCCCTGCGTGTTTTTCACCTGAATAATAATCATTTGGAAAGTCTTCCCGGTGGGTTCTGGTTCCTGGACAGCCTGGAGGATCTGGTCTTATCGGGAAATCCTTTATCGGTCATACCCGGAGAAATAGGAAGGCTGACCAACCTCAAGAATCTTTTTCTGAGTAATATCGGGTTTACCAGTTTGCCCGAAAGTATTGGTGAACTACAGCATCTTAAATGGCTTTTCATGGCTGGTAATAAGGTCAGTTATTTACCGGATAGCCTGATAAAGCTTTCTGCTTTAGAACGACTGGATGTACGGGGAAACCCCGTTGAAAACCTGTCTGGTCTCCTCGAAAGAATGGCTTCTCCGCCCATTCTATACTGATCACTATGTTTGTTACCACTGTAACAATTCTACCCGACAATTAGGAATAGATTGTACTGGAAAGGTCTGTCCAGGAGACCCAATATTGCGTTCGTATAAAGCATTTCCAGATGATCATCGCCTATATCTTTTACCTCTACCCCCTACTTGGGCTCCCCTTCGGCCTCTGGTTCGTATTCCGGGGTGCTTCTCAAGTAGATCCGAATATGAAGGAGACTGGCTGGAAACTTCGGTTGCTTTTGTTACCCGGAGCCATCGGGCTGTGGCCAATACTATACTTGAAAACGAAAAACGCTAAACGGCCAATGGTCGACGCCAAACAACAATCAGACTCGTGAAGACGCCAAACCTCAAACCAGATTAATGACACCGACACAACGTAAACGCCACCGCCAGATATGGCTTGCCCTCTGTATCCTGCTACCCCTCGGATTTGTAGCAGCAGTCCTGGTATTACCGCAACCAGTTGCTCAAGACAACCTTTACCAGCCAGCGGTTTCTGGTGAACCGGAGTCGGAGGCTCCTAAAGACCTAAAATCACCAAACGACCATGAGTAACCATTACGTACCCGTTCAGTGGAACCGGCAGAAACGACGTTATGATCGCTACTTGCTCTTCCTGATCCTGATTTATCTGGGGTTATTCATAGGATTGCAATTGGCCTTCTTTTCGGAAATTACACCGGAGACTATGATCATCCGGGCCACCGGCACCCTGGCTTTCCTACTGCTGCACGTAGTGCTTTCCATTGGCCCGTTGGCCAGACTCAATCCGCGGGTTATGCCACTGCTCTATAATCGCCGTCATTTGGGGGTAATGCTATTTCTGGTGGCCATGATCCACGGGGTTTTTAACCTGATCCAATTCCACGCCCTCGGGAATACCGATGTGATCACCTCTCTGCTCACTTCCAATACACAGTATGGATCATTGGTGAATTTCCCCTTTCAGGTATTGGGTTTCCTGGCCTTGATCATTCTGTTCCTGATGGCCGCTACCAGTCACGATTTTTGGTTGAAAAACCTGGGGTCCCGGGTCTGGAAAACGCTCCATATGCTGGTCTATGTGGCCTATGCACTGCTGGTATTTCACGTCATGCTGGGCGTGGTACAGCTGGAACAATCACCCGTATGGATCGGGCTGACCGGTTTGGGTATGCTTTGGATTACCGGTTTGCACGTGCGGGTGGGGTTTCTGGAACAGAAAAAAGAGCATCGTCCCGATCAGGCCGAAGCGGATGGGTTCGTGCGGGTTTGTGCCGTCGGGGAGATCCTGGAAAATCGCGCAAAAACCCTGATAGCCGGCGATCAGAACATTGCCGTATTTAAATACGACGGAAAGCTTTCGGCCGTATCCAATCTTTGCCGCCACCAAAATGGCCCTCTGGGCGAAGGCAAGATCGTCGATGGGTGCATCACCTGTCCCTGGCATGGCTACCAATACCTTCCGGAAAATGGGCAATCGCCACCGCCTTTTACCGAGAAATTAGAGACCTATGATGTTCGGGTCATTGGCCAGGATGTATATGTACACCCGGAACCACATCCGCCCGGCACGGAACGTCCGGCAGCAACTATCCATCCATAAAACCACTAAACTATGGCATCACAAAAGAACCCTCCTGATGAATTTTACATTGGCTGGCAGGATAAAGCCCCCGACTCCTTTCACCGCGCCTCTCGTCGGTTCCTCTGGGGTACGATACTGGTACTGGTGGCCGCCGCAGCGGGGCTGGTGTTAAGTCAAAAGGGTTTTGCGACCTCTACCTTTGAGTTGGGGACCATTACCGAGCATCGGGGAATGCTCACGACAAGTCCGGTCCCTATGCTAAAAAAAGTGGATGCCAATGATCAGTTGATCGAGAGCTTGTTGTTAATCGGATTTGGCAAAACCGGCGCCGGCCTGACCCTTGCAGCCATAGCGGAGGAACAGGATATGCTCCTCGAGGGACAACAGGTAAATTTGAAAGGTACACTTATCTACTACGAAGGCAAAAAAGCCCTGGAGTTAACCCAGGGCGTGCGGGCCTTTGTATCGGCAAGTACCGTTCCGGGTAATTATAAACCCTCGATCCGGCGCATCGGAGAGGTTACGCTGCACGGCGAGATCCTGGACCCCAAGTGTGCACTCGGGGTGATGAAGCCCGGCTACGGCAAGCCCCACCGTTCGTGCGCCATCCGCTGTGTAGCGGGTGGGATCCCGCCGGTCATGCGGGTCACCAATGGTGCCGGAGCACACAATTATTGCATCATCGTAGGGCCGGAAGGGGAGCCCGTCAATGAGGCTGTTCTACCCTATATCGCCGACCAGATCCAGGTATGCGGTGAATTACGCGAAGAGGATGACTGGCTGGTTTTCTATACAGATCCCATGCAGGACATCACCCGCATCAAGCCGTACTGGATGAACCAGGATCTGCCCATGTGCAGGGAGTAGCTATGGCTTTCGCCAAAAAAAAGCCCCAACATTCGGTCCGTTCACCAAGAAGGTGGACCTTTAGTACATGCAGATCGAATTCCGGCACGTATCCCTCCGCTTGGGCGCCAATCAGGTCTTTTCCGACTTGGACCTCACCGTACCCGCGGGCGAAAAATGGTTACTTCGCGGCCCTTCGGGCAGCGGAAAATCCACCTTGCTGCGGATGATCCCCGGCTTCGTACAGCCCGATGCAGGAAGCCTGTGGATCGACGGGCAGGAACTCAACCGCGACAATGTGTGGTCCCTGCGTCACCGCATGGCTTACGTCGCCCAGGATGTACAGATCGGTACCGGCACGGTGGAGCAACTGATCCGCGATATCCTCGGGTATCGAGCCAATCGACACCTGACTTACCGGGAAACGGAGGTACTGGATCACTTCCGACGCTTTGATCTGACCGCGGCTCATCTGCGACAGCCCATCCGGCATTTATCGGGCGGTGAGCGACAGCGATTGGCAATCATCATTGCCCTTCTGCTGGACCGCGAACTCTACCTGCTCGACGAGGTCACTTCGGCCATGGATGCCGATCTGCGGGGAAAGGTCATCCAGTACCTCGGAAGCCTGGAGAACAAAACCATGCTCGTGGTGTCCCACGATCCCGGTTGGGAGCAGGAGGGTTTCCGGGTATGGCCCATCAACCAAATGCAACGACCATGAATACAGCCGTCGACATCCCCATTTGGCAGATGGTGCTCTGTTACCTGTTGCTGCTCATCCCACTGGGCATTGCCTGGTACCTGCGCCTGGGTATCGTGCAGCGCATGCTCTGGTCGGTACTGCGCATGACGATACAGCTAACGGCTGTGGGCGTAGCCCTGATCTACGTATTCCGTTGGGACAATAATTGGGTGAATATCGCCTGGGTTCTCGTGGCCATTGGATTTGCCTCCTTTTCGGCCATTCAGAGTTCCGGTCTCCGTCTGCGTTCTTTTCTGCTACCGGTGTTTGTGGCACTGCTTTTGTCGGCCGGGGCCATTTTGCTGTTTTTCAACTGGGTACTCCTGGACCTGGACAATGTCTTCTCTGCCCAGTATCTCATCATCATCGGCGGCATGTTGTTGGGGAATGCCCTGAAAGGCATCATCATTGGTATTTCCGATTTCTACCGGGCGGTACACGAGCAACGCGACCGCTACCGGTATCACCTTGCCGCTGGTGCCAATCAGATGGAGGCGCTGATCCCCTTTTTTCGCGATGGCCTGAAAGCGGCCCTGAACCCCACCATCGCCAGTATGGCTACCATGGGCATCGTCTTCCTGCCCGGTATGATGACCGGTCAGATCATCGGCGGTTCCTCCCCGGACACGGCCATTCGCTACCAACTGGCGATCATGATTGTCATCTTTGTGTGCATTACGCTGAGCGTAGTCCTGGCGATCCTGTTCAGCGTTCGTTCCAGTTTTGACGGGTACGGGAATCTGCGGGAGTCGTTTATTAAATAAATAGACAATCCAATACTATGCTGAGTATTGATTCATACATTTTCGAAACCCTTGCCAGTTCCAATTCGGAATAGCAACCCAATTAGTTTGTCTCCTAACTTTTTTCTACATTTAATTCGTGCTATACCAAAAGGTCATATCGCTGTTTTTCTTGTTCCTGCTTATTCTGATAAGTGGACATAATGCACTGATCCACGATCACCACGGAGAAAAAGTCGTACTCGACGAACCAAGTATCCACTATCATCATTCTGGAGATCACCATCACCAACACGGTACAGTTACCTTTTGGGATTGGTTGCAGGGATTGATGGACGATTTTGAGCATTCCGACTTGGGGGAACAACACTTCGAAGTATACCTGCAACCATCAAATGTCGTTCTGATAAGTCCGACAACCCATCTGGAATTTGTTCACCTCTACGGAACAAATCACCAGAATTTACAAATTGTCCATGTTCCCGATCAGTCAGGCCTGGTGCCCGTAAGAGAACCAACCTGTAGCGATCCGCCTTGCTTAGCTTTTCTGTTCGACCGGGGCCCTCCCCAAATTTCCTGAAGATTTATTGAAAGCTTGTACTGCCTCTAGCGGGCAGTGGCAGACGATCTATTACGCTACCCGGAGGGTAGGGTAATTTCTATTTAACCATTAAAATTCAGGAATATGAAACGTTTACTCATCATTTGTACCATCGCCCTTTTCTACCTGTCAGCTTGCTCCAATAACGAAAGTCATACCCACGACGGTGACACCCATACCCACGCGGATGGGACCGAGCACGCTGATCACGATCACGCCAATGAGGAAGACCACGATCATCCGCACGATGCTGATCACGATCATGACCACGACCAGGAAGAATTTTCGGTGGAAGCTGACTCGCTTAGCCAGGACAGCACCAATAATCAATAAAACAACTACATAATGTGGAAATATGTATTGTCAGCATCGGGCTTATGCCTGATGCTGGCTTGTCAACCCGTGCAATCAGGTGGCCACTCCCACGATACGGTGGGTGGCCACTCTCACGAAGAAGAAGGAGGAGACCATGTCCATGCTGAAGACCTTGCTATATCCTTTACAAAGTGGTCTGAACAGTTGGAGCTATTCGTCGAATTTAAGCCGCTCGTGGTTGGAGAGATCAGCCGCTTTGCTGCCCACTTTACGCACCGGTCCGATTTCAAACCCGTCCGGGAAGGAAGCCTGACCGTCAGCCTGATCACTGGCAATAAAGGCATCCGGCAAACGGTCGACGCACCCTCTTCACCGGGAATCTTTACCCCCGGTCTACAGCCTACTTCGGCCGGAACCGGCCGATTAGTCTTCGAAGTGAAAACCCCATCGTTTGCCGACCGCATCGTGTTGCCGAATATCACGGTATATAACACCTTGGCCGAAGCAGAAGCCGACCTGATGGAGGAAAACGTCTCCGGAGAAACAGTTTCTTTTTTAAAGGAGCAGGCCTGGCGCATCGATTTTGCTATGGCGCCGGCTACCCGTCAACCCATCCGGGAGGTCATTCGAACCTCAGGAGAAATACTTCCCGTGCGAAGCGCCGAAAAAACTGCAGTCGCCAAAACCAGCGGACTGGTGTTTTTCCAGAATACCACGCTGCGGGCCGGAAAGGAAGTCCGTGCCGGTCAGCCATTATTTACCGTGACCAGTGAGGGACTGGTGCAGGGGAACCTGCAGGAAAAGTACAAAGTGGCGCAGGCTCGGTTGGAACGGGCAAGAGCCAGTTTCGAACGGGCAGGTAAGCTGTTGGATCAGGAGATCATAGGACAAAAAGAGTTTGAACAGCGCAGCATGGAATTCACCGTTGCCCGGGCTGAATTAGAAACGCTCAATAAAGTCGTTAACGCGGAAACGGGCGGCCACTCCGTAACGGCACCCATTTCGGGAATCATCAAAAACATCCTGATCAACGATGGTCAATATGTGGATGAAGGAACCCCTTTGGTAGAGGTCACCAGTAATCGGACCCTGATTCTGGAGGCTCAGGTTTCACAGCAGTATTTACCCCGGTTATCGGAAGTGAACTCCGCACATTTTAAAGCACCTTATCAGGAGCAGGTACAATCCATTGAGGACTACAATGGCCGCCTGGTTCAATACGGCAAAGCTATACCAGCCGGTAGCCACTTCATTCCGGTGCAATTTGAGGTCGATAACCTCGGCAGACTTTTGCCCGGATCATACGTAGATATGTTTTTGCTGACGGAGCCGGTTGACCAGGCGATTGTGATCCCCGAGTCGGCTTTGCTTCAGGATTATGATCAACAATATGTCTATGTCCAGGCCGGGGGCGAAACATTTGAGAAAAGGCCACTAACTCTGGGAATCAGTGACGGTGTCCATATCCAGGTTCTCGACGGATTGTCGGAGGGAGAATGGGTAGTGACCAAAGGAGCTTACCAGATTAAGATGGCATCGATGTCGACCACCATACCGGGACACGGCCATGAACACTAATCCATACCGAATGAATAGGAAATCAAGCATCTCCAGAGTACTATTATTTTTGCTGATCCTAGCCGGATCTTCCAGTGATCTCTTTGCACAGCCGGTTCCCATAAGCCTGGAGGAAGCGCTTACGTTAGCCAGGGATCATTACGCAGGAATTGAGCGCGATCAGCTATCTGTTCAACAACAGCGGGAATTAGCCGCTTCCGGCTATATACCACAACCAACACAGATCTATTTCTCCGGGGATGAATTCCTTCCCGGCAGTCAGTGGGGGGTACAAGCCTTAAATCTTCAGCAGAATTTTTATTTGCCTAAGGTGTCAAAGGTTCAACGCAAGTACTATGAGCGGGGCGCTTTCGTAGCCGAGAAGCAGCTCTCACTGACCGAACAACAGGTTATCCGGGATGTTACCCTGGCGTATCAGCGGGTACAGTATGCCATAGAAGCACTGGATCTGGCAACCGAGAATTCGGCCTTGTACCAATCCTTTCTCGAGTTAGCTACTGCGCTCCTAGCAAGTGGCGAAACGGGTAAAATCCCCCAAATGTCAGCCCGTACCCGACTCGGGCAAGCTCGTTTGGAGGAACGCCACGCCGAGGAACAATATCAAATTGCCTTAGATCAATTAAATCAGTGGTTGCCTCCGGGGAATCGCTACGAGGTGGAGGGTACCCTTTCTGCCAATCCGGAACCACGGGTGGATACCAGTTTGCAGGGTAGTCCTCACCTGGAGATCATTCGCGCCCGCGAAGAACTGGCCCGGGCGCAGGTGGCTACCCAGGAAGCCAAATTATTGCCCCAGATCAATTCCCGCCTGAGTCTTCAGGATGCCTTCGGAACTTTCCCGCTTTTTGGGTATCAGATCGGTGTGAATGTGCCGCTGTTCCGGAAGTCCTATGACCAACGGATCGAGGCTGCCAAGGTGGGGGTGGAGATCCAAAAGGCCTCTCTGAAAAATGAACGCCAGGATATTCGGCGGGTCACGGCTGAACTGGTTGCCCGGATCGCCCACCAACGAGAAGTTTTGGAATACCTGCAACAAGAATTGCAACCTCTGGTGGAAGAGCAGGGAGCTACCAGCCTGGCAGCTTTCCGCGAAGGAGAGACCACCTATTTAGAATACCTGGATAGCCTCGAGCAGATTATCCGGGTGAAAGAGCAGGTGCTGGAGGGTATCTATGACCTGAATGCCCTGCAAGTAGCTTTGAATTATTGGCTGGGGCAGTAAGAATCCCGGAGCAGTTGATTTGCCATCAGGCGCCCGTCAAGAGACCGCCTTTGAAAAGAAAAAACCATGCTAGATCGCCTCATACAACTTTCTCTTCAGAATCGATTGATCGTACTCTTTGTCTTCGGTTTGATCATGATAACCGGTGGATACATTGCCTCTGATATGGACGTAGATGTCTTCCCGGATTTGACAGCACCCACCGTAACGGTATTGACCGAAGCCCACGGGATGGCCACCGAGGAAGTGGAACGCCTGGTTAGCTATCAATTGGAGTCAGCTCTGAACGGAGCACCCAATATCCGTCGGATCCGGTCTTCTTCAGCTATGGGCATTTCTATTGTCTGGGCGGAATTTGAATGGGGGACCGATATCTACCAGGCCCGTCAAATTGTAGGGGAAAAATTGGCCACCGTGGAGGGGAGCCTTCCGGAGGGCGTTTCGAGCCCGACCTTAGCACCGATATCCTCGATCATGGGAGAGATCATGTTATTGAGTATCCAATCGGACAGCTTATCTCCCCTGGAATTACGAACCGTTGCTGACTGGACCATCCGGCCCCAGTTGCTCGCCATTAGTGGGGTTGCTCAGGTCATTACCATCGGGGGTGCCTACAAGCAATACGAAGTGGCTGCTGATCCAGATCGGATGCGCTATTACGAGGTGTCTTTGCAGGAATTAGAAGAGGCTGCTGCCATGGCTACCCGCAATGCCTCCGGAGGATTTGTGGCGGAGTATGGCCAGCAGTACCTGATCCAGGGGGAAGGCCGGACTAATACCCCCGAAGAAATTGGTAATACGTTGATCCGAAAAGATGGGCAAGAGGTCATTACCATTGCCGATGTGGCCGATGTACATATTACCGGTGCGCCGAAGATCGGTGACGGAGCCGTCCGGGGCGAGCCTTCGGTGATCATGACCGTCCTGAAACAACCGAACGCCAATACGCTCGAACTGACCGAAGAGATTGACAAAAAACTCCTGGCTATGGAGCAGCAATTGCCGACAGGGGTGACGATCAACACCCAAATATTTCGTCAATCCAATTTTATTCAGGCCTCCATCGATAATCTCCAACGCACCCTGTTGGAAGGAGCTCTTTTCGTCAGCATTATCCTCTTCTTGTTCCTGTTGAATTGGCGGACAACCGTTATTTCGCTCATCGCTATCCCTTCTTCCTTATTGGTCACTATGATCGTATTAAAGGTATTGGGCCTTACGATCAATACCATGAGCCTGGGAGGTATGGCCATTGCGATCGGTGCCCTGGTCGATGATGCCATCATCGATGTGGAAAATATTTTTAAGCGCCTGCGCGAAAATTTGGCCCGACCAAAGGAAGAACGATCCAATCCACTACACATTATTTTTGAGGCGTCCAGTGAGATCCGGAACTCCATCCTGATTGCTACCCTCATCATCATTGCCGCCTTCCTTCCCTTGTTTTTCCTCAGCGGCATGGAGGGGCGCCTGCTGCGTCCACTGGGAATCTCTTTTATTACGGCCATTTTTACCTCCTTATTTGTAGCTGTTACCCTGACCCCGGTACTCAGTAGTTATTTGTTGACCAATGAAGCCCGGTTGCAGCGGCAGGTCCGGGGAAGTTGGGTCGAACGCACCCTGGCGGCCGGTTATCGGCAGGTGCTGGAGGTCGTGCTCCGGGTACCCCGTCTGGTGGTAATCATTGCGGTGTTCCTGTTTGGTGGTTCCGTATGGCTACTGACCAACCTGGGTCGAAGTTTCCTTCCGGAATTCAATGAAGGTTCCCTCGTGATCAGTGTGGTTACGCCGCCGGGTACTTCCCTGGAGGAATCCAATAAAACGGGCGCACTGGTCGAGGAGTTGCTGTTGGAGCTACCCGAAATCGATATTACTTCGCGCCGTACCGGCCGGGCCGAGATGGACGAACACGCCCAGGGGGTCAATGCCTCGGAAGTGGATGTGCCGTTTACCTTGGAGGAGCGCAGTGAGGAAGCATTCCTGGAAGATGTGCGTAATACCCTGAGTGTCGTTCCCGGAGCTAATATTACCATCGGACAACCCATTGCCCACCGGATCGACCACATGCTTTCGGGGACCAGGGCTAATATTGCCATCAAAATATTCGGAACAGACCTGAACACCCTTTTTCAAAAGGGCAGTGAGATCAGTCGGCAGATCGAAGGAATTCCGGGACTGGTGGATGTCAACGTCGAGCAACAGATCGAAGTGCCCCAAATCCAGATCAAACCCAATCGGGTATTGTTGGCCAAATACGGTATCCGCACCGGCGAATTTATCGACTTCGTGGATGTGGCCTTTGCCGGGGAAACCGTCGGACAGGTTTTCGAAGGTCAGCGAAAATTTGATCTGGTCGTCCGTTATAATGAAGCGAACCGCCGGGAGGCCAAAGCACTGAAGAATTCTCTGTTGGATACGCCGGATGGCCGGAAGATCCCTTTGCATTACGTAGCCGAGGTAGACATTGTGGGAAGTCCTTATTCCGTCAGCAGGGAAAATGTGCAACGCAAGGTTGTGGTGTCTGCTAATGTGGCCGGCCGGGATTTGCGAGGAGTGGTCAATGATATTCAGGCCACCGTGGATGCTAACGTAGCCTTTCCCGAAGGCTATCGGGTGGAATACGGTGGTCAGTTCGAAAGCGAGGCTCGTGCAACTCGTTTGTTGCTGCTGGCATCAATCGGTGCGATCCTGGTGATCTTCCTACTACTGTTCCAGGAATTCGGTAACCTGTCTTTGGCCAGTATCGTATTACTTAACCTCCCATTGGCCCTCATTGGCGGAGTTTGCATTGTGTACGGGACGACGGGCATTGTTTCTATTGCCTCGACCATTGGGTTCATCAGCCTCTTTGGTATTGCGGCCCGCAACGGCATTCTGCTGGTTAGCAGATACCAAGTATTGCAGAAGGATCATTCGCTCCACGATACCGTACGGGAGGGATCACTGGATCGCCTGAATCCCATTATGATGACTGCGCTCACCACGGGACTGGCCCTCATCCCGTTGGCTCTCGCCGGTGGAGAGGCCGGAAA
The DNA here is from genome assembly GCA_964342305.1 of uncultured Saprospiraceae bacterium. Classification (GTDB taxonomy): domain Bacteria; phylum Bacteroidota; class Bacteroidia; order Chitinophagales; family Saprospiraceae; genus DT-110. The sequence continues at coordinate 22,677 of CAYFGK010000079.1, forward strand.
TGAGATTCAAAGTCCCATGGCAGTGGTCATATTGGGTGGATTAGTGTCTTCTACTCTTCTCAATCTGCTGGTTATTCCCTGTGTGTATTTTTTGATGAAGCGAACACGGAAGTAAAAAGAATTCCTAAACAATCTTGCGAGCGGCCTCGAATCGTTCTGCCACGTTATCCCAATTGATGATGGGAACAGTGCATCAACAAAATCACCTCTTTTGTTACGGTATTTTAGGTAATAAGCATGCTCCCAGACATCGATCACCAGAATGGGTATCACCCCCCACTGGGTGAGCCGCTCGTGGTTATCGCAGGAAAGCACCACCAGGCTATCGGCAAATGGCTGGTACCCCAGAATACCCCAGCCGGCACCTTCTACTGATTTAGACACCTGAGCAATGTTGTATTTAAGCGTATCGAAGTTGCCGAAATATTTGTCGATGTACTTTTTGAGATCACCTTTGGGCGCCGTTTGCTTATTGGTCAGGTTGCTCCAGAAAATGGTGTGTAGTACATGACTGGAAAAATGATAGGCTAATTTCTTTGTCCAGTATTCGACCTGAATATTATCGCGGGCATCCAGTGCTTCGCGGATGTTGGCCAGGTCGCGGTTAGCTCCTTTAACAGCTCCTCCATGATGAAAGGTGTAATGCAGATATAAAGTTTCCTCGTCCATGGAAGGCTCTAAAAAGTTTTGGTTGTAGGGTAGCGGAAGGTGAACGAAATTCCCGTCGGCATCGGTCAGTTTGTCGAGGCCATTTTGTTCCAGGCTTTGCGTAAAAACGCTGTTGACGGGCATAATGGAGGCCCCGCCTAAGATTAAACTGTTTTGAGGGAAGCTTTTGCGATCCATGATCTGATCTTTTGCGATGAATGATTCCTAACCAGTGAGTGGCGTTGGTACTTGCTTTAAGGTACGGGTATTATCTGGTCGTTGGGGGTAAGGAGTCGCGTAGTTAGTCCGTTTCCAGGCCTGGCTCGCCAACACATTTCATTTTTGTACCTTCCAATGCAAATGCTTTTTTGGCGAAAGCCAATAAAAAACAAATACAATGAACAAACACCTACTCACCCTCACCTGTCTGCTGTGTGGCCTGCCATTTTTGGCGAAAGCCCAAGTACTGACCGCCGAAGATTACCAGCGAGCAGAGGCCTTCCGGCAAAAGCATTTCCGGGAGAACACGCAAAATCTGTACGTGAGCCCGCAGTGGTTTCGGGATTCCACCGGCCTGAGCTATATGCTGGAAGGGCCGGATACCCGTCGTTTCCAGTTAGTAACCTTTCCGGAGATGACTCCTCAAGCGGCCTTTGATCACGAACGGCTGGCAGAAGCGTTGACCCAGGAAGGGATGGAGGCGGCCCAGCCGGATAGTCTGCCGATTTCTGATGTGCGGTTTTTCAATCGGGACAGTTTATCCTTCCGGACCGGGAATGCTACCTATATCTGCCATCTTTCCGATTATTCGTTGAGCAGCTGGCAACCGTCATGGGGTAGGGGTAATCGGATGGAGCGGGTTTCCCCCGACAGTCAGTGGGTGGCTTTCGCCAAAAATTATAACCTCTACCTCCGCTCGGTCGAAACGGGTGAGGAGATACAGCTCAGCACCGATGGCACCCGCGAGTATACCTACGCCAGCTACTACGGCTGGGGCGATATCATCGAAGGGGAGAACGGCGATCGCCCCGAAAATTTCGCCGTAAGCTGGTCGCCCGACTCCAAAAAGATCAGCTGCAACATCGTCGATACCCGAGTTGCCGAAAAGATGTACCTCCTCGACTGGTCGGTCGACAGCCTGTTTCGGCCCCGCTTACTGGGCTACTACCGCGGTTCTCCGGGCGATTCCACCATGGTGTACTACCACCAGGTGGTGTTCGATGTAGAGGACCAAACGGAAACCAAGATCGATCTGCCTCCGGCGGCCCATATCGTATCGCCGAATCTGCGTTGGATGCCCGACAGTGACCGTCTGGTCGGCCGCTATTACGAGCGCGGCTATAAGGCCCGGCACTACGTGGAAGTAGATGCCGGCACGGGTAAGGTGCGCACCTTCCACACCGAGACCAGTGAAACCAGTGTCAATAATGCATTTGATGAGTACCGCCTGCTGGAAGATCGCAACCAGATCCTGTTCACCTCCGAACGCAGTGGTTGGGATCACCTTTACTTACTGGATGTCGCTTCCGGGGAATGCAAAGCCCTGACCCAGGGCGCCTATCTGGTCAGCGGATTGGAATATGTACATGAAGATGCTGAACTGATTTATTTTACGGCCACTGGTAAAGAACCCGGCCGCAATATCTACTACGATCATCTCTACCGGGTGGATTTTGCCGGAAGGCAGGTAACTCTCCTGACTCCCGAAAATGCGCACCATCAGGTATCCGTGAGCCCCGACGGAAACTACTTTGTCGACAACTACAGCACCACCACGCAACCTACCGTGACCGTCCTGCGCCGGACTGATCAACCCGATCAGCACGCTCAGCTGAGTGAAGCCGAAGTATCGGACCTGCTAGCCATGGGTTGGCGTCCGCCCGAGACCTACGTGATCAAGGCCGACGATGGTGTGTCCGATATTTACTGTGCCATTTGGAAACCTACTAATTTTGACACCGATCGCTCCTACCCGGTAGTGGAATACAGCTATACCGGACCATTCACCTATCGCTATCCACGGGCTTTCCGGAGTGGCATGTCGGGTACCAATCAGTCGCTGGCGGAATTAGGCTTTATCGTAGTGACCATCGATGGTCGGGGCTCTGCGGGCCGGTCCAAGGCCTTCCGAGATGTTTCCTATAAACGCCTGGGGTACGGCCTGAGCGATCACGTCTACGCCATCCGGGAACTGGGCGAACGCTTCGACTGGTTCGACGCTGACCGCGTAGGCATCTTCGGCCATTCGGCCGGCGGATACGACGCGGGGCGGGGTATGCTCCAGTACCCCGACACCTACAAAGTAGGGGTAGCCTCTTCGGGTGACCACGATCACCGCATGGAAAAGGCCTGGTGGCCCGAAATGTATATGGGCTGGCCGGTTGATTCGGCCTACCACCAGCAATCCAACATCACGAATGCCCATAAGCTGGAGGGCAAGTTGCTGTTGGTTCACGGCGGTATCGACGAAAATGTGAACCCCTCCGCCACCTTCAAACTCAGCGAAGCCCTGATCCGGGCCGACAAAGAATTTGATCTGCTGATCATTCCGAGTCAACGCCACGGCTATCGGGGTGAATACAATGATTATTTCACCAAAAAGCGCTGGAATTACTTCGTGGAGCATTTAAAGGGGGTGGAGCCGCTGTGGACGTTTTAAAGGTCCATGGTTCAAGGTCCCCCGCCTTCACTGGGCATACGCCCGTATGGGCATGCGCCCGTAGGGGGTTCGACGGGCATGGAAGGTCCATGGTCCAAGGTGTGATGGTTACGATTGATGAGGCCACAGCTTTAGCTGTGGTGTAGGTCGGTCAATGACATTGCTCTTCCTCACTCTAGTGGTTTACCGAACCGGAGTTTTTAGGAAAGGCCACGGTAGAGGTGCCATGGTCAGGGCTTCTGGTAAGCCGGCTCGACCATTTGTTTGCGGGGCGACCTACGGAAAGAAAGGATGCTGAAGGATTGGGTAATTGCTGAAATATTTGTATTATTTTAAATACGGATACAAATAATAAATTTGCTATGCCCCAGCTTACGCTAAAAAAAGCCTTACTCCGAAGAGCATGTTTCCCACTCTATTTATTACTCCTCCTGGTGCTGACCGGATGTCAAGATCAATTGGAAGTTGATCATGATATTCTGCCGGAATCCTGTGTGGTTGACCTGAATGAGCCACCACCCCCCAATTATTATCGACCCGAGTTTTTTGCTTTTGCGGTACCCGGTCCGGATTTCAGGTACGGGGCCTGTACCCGGTATTATCCGCGGAATATTGACCGGTATTTTCGTATTAGTAGTGCGCAGCTATGCGTGTTGGAAATGAATTTTAAGAAACTTGAGAACCGGGTGGTCGATTGCTGTTGCTGTGATGGTTGTAATATTTTCGATCTGGATCTATGGACCTACTACTATTTAGGCATGGAAATAAAGGGAGTGGAATACGTATACGTGGTAGGAATTTACAGAGGGTTTTGGAGTGAAGAAGAACTCGAAGAAGAATGGAAACGGGAAGTGAGCTTTATTCCCAGTGCATGTGATGGAGGATTATTCGGCGTTCAGTTTAATCCCGAGACGGAGGAATTTAGTTATCTGTCCATGGAGTCCCGCCTATGGGGCAGCGAGCCGGAGTTTTGTTTTGAGTAAGGAGCAACCTCTCCCTCAAAAAACTATCTTTACCGTGAGGTTGGGCACAAACTATTTCTTGAAGAGAGGATACCTAAGGCCCAACCTCACGGTACAGGGTAGTTGGTATAACGTATAGAGATTTGAGCAATTCCTACTACCTAATACCCTCTACCAAATACAACGGGAGGTGGTTGCAATCGTTCCTATCAATCGATTAGGCCCAACCTCACGTTATCTTTAGGGATACAAAAAGTGTCATCAACTCATGCTGCTCCGCCGAATACGCCAACGATTGTCCAATTCCAATGCCAAGGTAGCCACATACGTGCTGGAGGTCCTGTTGATCATCCTGTCCGTCCTGGCGGCCATTCAGGCCGATCGCTACAATCAGGCGCGTAAGGATCAGCAAAAGCTGGACGACTACGTGCAAGCGCTGCACCAAGACCTGCAGGAAGAGTTGGAAACTAACCGCATGAATCTCTTCGATTGTCAGAAAGACCTGGAGGCCATCGAAGCAGCCATGCGGCAGTTCCGGTATGACCAGAATGATAGTCTGGAATTAGGTCTGACTAATTTAGGGGCCGTATTTACCCGGGGTGTTTTTCGGTCCTTTCCGCCAACTACCTACGATGTGATGTTGTCATCGGGCGACCTGGCCCTGATCGAAGACCTGGAGTTTCGTAATTTACTGGCGGCAGCCATGGCTTTCCGGGATAATTACCTGAAAAAGGACCTGGAAAATTTCGATGAGCAGACCCTGGAATTTTCCCGCTATATGGGCCAGTATGTGGATATTAATTGTCTGGCCTATTCGCAAACTCTCTACTCCTGCCTGACCGACCGCCAGGGTTTGGTGAACGATGTGCATAACGAACTATTCATTTACTACCGGGTGGCCCAGTTGCGCGCTTTCCACCTGAGTGCATCCATCCGCACCATGACGGTTACTTTGAATGCAATGAAGGAGTTGTACGATGTTGGAGCGGAGGGAGAGTAAATTCTCTTTCTCTTCTCGTAACCTTCTTTTTATTACCCGAAGGTAGGGATCATTTTAGGGTTAAGTATTTGATTTTCACTGTGTAGCATTGTAGAGGGAGGTGTATGTTAGTGGAGCTTACTTTAACCCCAATACGCTATACCTACTACCTACCCTGTACCGGCAGGTTTGGCCAACACTGCCATCACTTAACGAATTGGTCTACGCTCAGCACCACGCTTTTTTTTAATATTTCCTGCAAAAGTGAAAGAAAAAATGTCGAGCCGCGTAATAGGGGTGAAAACAATATTTACGTGAAGCTTCCTGCGTACTTATACCACTTCGTTGTCGGTATAAAAGAACAAGGAATGCGGAGGTTTTCGGACCCTAAAATATGATCGCTATGAAAAAGCAAATTGAAAGATGGGTGGTATCGGCACTGTTCATCAGTGCGATTATGTTGCTGTTCACCCAATGTGAGCAATCAGATTCAGTGACGCCCGACCGTTTACAAGCATCCTTGTTTAGCCTGGAAAACGGCTCCGCCACATCAGTGGATCGGTGCAATTACCTGGTAAATACCTATCCGGAGGAAACACTTGCTAATTTGGAAAAGGAAGCCCTGTTATTTATGCGGGAAGAAGAGAAACTGGCGCGTGATGTGTACTTGGGACTCTACCATCAATGGGGAAGTAAGATCTTTAACAATATTGCACAAGCTGAACAAAGGCACATGGAGGCAGTAGGCTGTCTGTTGGTTCGGTACGATCTGGACGACCCGGCAGCAGATAAGGACGCAGGGGTTTTCGTGAACACCGAATTGCAGGGACTGTACACTGACCTGATGGAAAAAGGAAGAGAAAGCCTGGAGGACGCACTGGCCGTCGGCGCACTTATCGAGGAAGTCGATATTGAGGATCTGGAGTCCCTGCTTGGGAACCCGGAGATCGACAATCAGGATGTGCGTGCTGTTTTGGAAAACCTGAACCGGGGGTCCCGAAATCACTTGCGTGTTTTTACTAAAAATCTGGCCAACTCCGGTATTACGTATACTTCGCAAGTACTTTCCGCTGAGCAGTTTCAAGCGATTATCACCAGTCCGCAGGAGCGTGGCCCAGCCATGAATGGCACCTGTACCGGGCAACAAGCACACAAGGGCAAGGGTAAAGGCGCAAATGGTCAGGACAGGAACCCGTCCGGAAATTGTGATGGGAGTGGTGCCGGAAGGGGCCAGTAATCTGGTAAGTATTATTGGACAAACAGGAGTATGCTTTTTTCCCTAAAAAAGTGCAAAGAATGGACCGATCAGGAGTTGGTACGTCGATCTCTGGCAGATGTGACGTACTTCTCCTGTTTATACGAGCGGTACGAGGATTCATTGCTCAGGTACATCCAGCGACTGGGACTTCGGGATATTCAGGAGGCCCGGGATGTTTTGCAGAATGCTTTTGTAAAGGCCTGGAAATACCTGAATACCTTCGACGATCGAATGAAACTATCCAGTTGGTTGTACCGGATAGTTCACAACGAGGCTATTTCCTGCTTGCGCAAAAAAGCAACATCAACCAAGCGGCAGCAGTGGGCATACGCTGGGCACACGGAGGAGGATCCGGAGGAATGGGAGAAATCTGATAAGTGGAAATCGCTGGAAGAACTGGACGAGCATATTCACGTCGTTCTGGATCAGTTATCGCTGAAATACAAGGACGTATTGGTGCTAAAATTTCTGGAGAACCGCAGCTACGAGGAAATTTCGGATATTCTAAAGATTCCGGAGGGAACAGTAGCTACCCGGATCAACCGGGCCAAGAAAGCCTTTCGCAAAATAGCTCAGGGGGATGAATTATTATTAAGCTGAAGCAAAACCATGAAACCATCCGAACGATTAGTACAACGGTTGAAGGACCAGCAGGAAAAGCCCATTCCGCGCTGGGTCTTTAAGGCGCGAAATACGGCTCTCTGGGCCGGTTTTGCGATGGCCACCTTGCTGGGCGGATTGGCTTTTTCGGTCGTTCTTTTTGCTATCCAGCAATCTGATTTCAACATGCTGAGTCATATGTCGCATTCCCGGATGGAGCGCTTTTTGGCGATGTTGCCGATCCTGTGGCTCGGATTTCTGGCGGTCTTTTTAGTATTGGCGATGTACAGTGTACAGTACGCTCCAAAGGGATACAAACTCACCTGGGTTCGCCTGGGCGGATACAGCGCAGGGTTGAGTTTTGTGGTGGGTACTCTGTTCTTTATTGCCGGCGGTGCGCAACAACTCGAAGGGGCCTTTGCGGTCCGTGTCACCTTGTACGAAAGCATTCAGCAAAAGAAGATTGACCTCTGGTCGATGCCTGATGAGGGGTATCTTTCGGGAGAGATCATTGAAACCGGATTGACGTCACTCCGATTGCGGGATTTTACCGGAAAGGTCTGGACCATTACTCACCAGGGTGCGGTTGTTCCTCCGGTGGTCCTGATGGAGCGGGGCGAGGCCATCAAATTGATTGGTACCCGGATGACTGAGGATGCTTTTAGGGCCGAAGAAATACGCCCATGGGGAGGTCGCGGTGGGCCGGGAACAAAAAGGCGGGATAGGCCAGGATAGTGCAATGAACGGGATTCTGTATCAATACCTGTCACTTTTGATCGGGAAAAGACTATCACAGATATACCGACAACGAAGTGGTTTGGGACATCAAACCACTTCGTTGTCGCTATATTACCTCGTTCTAGCCCCAGATCTGATCCCCTGGTCTTTTCCTGATGTTGCATTTCTTGCAATTGATGGTGGCGTTTCCCTTTGACCACGAACGGAGATTTGAAATGTGTATCATTGAAGAACAAAAGTTAATTGCCAGATAGTATGGAGAACAAAAAATGGTTCTTGAGAATCTTCTGTCTTTTTTGCCTGATTGCCCACGCAGCCTGTACTTCTGACTCCGCTCCGAAACCACCGGATGAGTACACACTGGAAGATGTTCCGGTCCGTGCGCCGTTTGAGAGCCTGGATACTCTGGCTACCAATGATTGGTGGAACCGGGGCACCTCCGGAATCATTGACCTGAAGGTACCCCGTAACGAGGTGCTGGCCTTTGGCATGTACACGGTGGCCGATAATACCCTGAAAATGACGGCTCAATTGTTTCCGTTGTATCCCCATGAAAAAAGGGAAGTCCGCCTGGAGGTACAAGAAGGAAACCAATGGAGGGAGGTGCAAACCGCCGAGGTGAACGACCTGGGCTGGTCGGCCCAATTCCGGGTCGACGACTGGGACGACACCAAAGATGTACCCTACCGGTTGCGGCACGGGGAAGAAGCAGTTTTTGAAGGACTGATCCGCAAAGATCCCGTCAACAAGGAGGAGATTGTGCTGGCCGCTTTTTCCTGCAATTCCAATAAAGACCGGGGTATGCGGGAAAATTACGTGCGCAATGTGAACCACCAGGATCCTGATCTGCTGTTCTTTGCCGGTGATCAATCCTACGACCATAAGGAGCATACGGCCGCCTGGCTAAAGTTTGGCATGCAGTTTCGCGATCTGTTCCGGAATCGACCGTGCATTACCATTCCCGATGATCACGATATCGGTCAGGGTAATCTGTGGGGTGAAAACGGCAAAAAGGCCGAATTGCCCGGTGGGGCAGACGGCGGCTACTATTTTCATCCCGAGTACGTGAAGATGGTTGAGCGTTGCCAGACGTCCCATTTGCCCGATCCCTACGATCCCACACCCATTGAGCGGGGGATTGGGGTGTATTACACCAACCTGATCGTTGGCGGCGTCGATTTCGCCATTATCGAGGATCGAAAATTCAAATCCGGCCCGGCGGGCAAAGTGCCTCAGCAGGGCCCAAGGCCTGATCACGTGCGCAATCCCGACTACGATCCGGCTTCGATTGATCTGGAAGGGCTTTCCCTGCTTGGGGACCGACAGTTAGCCTTTTTAGATGCCTGGGGGCAAAACCAGGATGGTGTGGCCATGAAAGCGGTCCTTTCTCAAACTGGTTTTTGTGGCGGAGCCCACCTGCACGGCTCACAGGAGAATCGCCTGCACGCCGATATGGACTCGAACGGATGGCCCCAAACGGGCCGCAATAAAGCGCTCGAAGCAATACGCCAGGCCGGAGCCGTCCACATCGGGGGGGATCAACACCTGGCAACCATCATCCACCATGGGATCGACAAGTACGAAGACGGACCGTGGGCCTTCGTAGTACCCGCGATCATCAACAATTACTACAGCCGCTGGTGGTGGCCCACGGAGGACGAAATAGCTACCGTTGAACCCATTGCCGACAGCGGTCTGCCCTGGACCGGAGATTATCTGGACGGGTTTAATAATAAGATCACCATGTATGCCTACGCTAACCCCGACAGCGATTCCAATGGTGCCGGATATGGATTAATTCGATTCCACAAAGACCGGGAAGAAGTGACCTTCGAGTGCTGGCCACGGGAAGCCGATGTTACCCGGGGGGATGCACGACAGTTTACAGGTTGGCCCATGACGGTGAAACCGGGCGAATAGCCGTTTTTTATTTGAAGGACGAAAGCTCGTTGCTAAATGCCTTAACTGTGTTACGGCAGGTTGAGGTTTGCGCCTTCACTTTGTTACGGCAGGTTGAGGTTTGCGCCTTCACTTCGTTACGGCAGGCTGAG
>CAYFGK010000080.1:0-32078 GCA_964342305.1 uncultured Saprospiraceae bacterium
CCTCAACCTGTTCCTACTGCTTAGACTACAGAGTACTTAGCCTTCTCTCAACTCTGTAGTCAAGATTACCTAAAAGAGAAACCTGATTAACCACCGGATTTTTCTATTTTGCCCACCAGCCAAAATGAGAAGCTGTGCTGGAACGAATCGCCAACCGGATAGACCAATTAAACGACTGGGTCGGACGACAAGTCTCCTGGCTCAACACCCTATTGGTCCTGCTGGTATGCGTGGATGTATTTATCCGCTACCTACTCAGTGATAGTTCGGCCTGGATCATGGAGCTGGAATGGCACCTTTTCGCGGCCATATTTCTGTTGGGAGCGGGGTATGCGTTCCAGCACGATCGCCACGTGCGGGTCGATCTTTTCTACGCTAATATGTCGAAGCGAGATCAGGCTATGGTCGACTTTGTCGGTACACTGCTTTTTCTGGTCCCCTGGTGTATTGTTCTTATCTACGTGAGTTACCGGTACGCCTGGCAGTCATTCGTAATCCGTGAATCTTCCCCTGACCCTGGCGGTTTGCCGGCTCGCTACGTGATTAAGTTTATGATCTCCATTGGCTTACTGTTATTACTGTTGCAGGCGATCAGTAAGCTTATCCGTACCGGACTGACTCTCCGGGACACCCGAACCGACGAAATTGATTGAGGCATGGCGGTACTGGCGATTATTCTGTTCATCAGCATTTTCATCTTGATCCTCTACGGATATCCGGTGGCATTCACACTGGGTGGTATCTCCATGATTTATGCACTCTGCTTCCTGGATCCGGCTAGTTTCTCGGCCTTACCACCGCGGATTATGGGGGTCATGAGTAATTACGTGTTACTGGCAGTACCCCTTTTTATCTATATGGGCATTATGCTCGAGAAATCCGGTTTAGCCGAGAGTCTGTTGGAAACGATGGCGATCCTGTTTGGGCGCGTCAAAGGTGGTCTGGCCATATCAGTAGTAATTGTGGGGGCACTGCTTGCCGCAAGTACGGGTATAGTCGGGGCTACGGTGATTACTATGGGGCTTATCAGTCTGCCGACCATGCTGAAGCGAGGTTACCGTCCGGAACTCGCTACCGGGGTGATCGCCGCCTCGGGGACGTTGGGACAGATCATTCCGCCCTCCGTTGTACTGGTTCTGCTCGGTAGTGTCTTAAACGTATCGGTAGGGAAGCTATTCGCGGCAGCCATGTTGCCGGGAGTATTATTGGTCTTCGTCTACATTGCTTACGTCGCCATCACCGCGTGGCGGAATCCGGAGCATGCACCAGCCATGCCTCCCGAAGAGATTCGGGCTTTTCGGTCAGATGACTTTTGGTGGAAGGTCATTAAAGCCTTTTTGTTGCCTTTACTGCTGATCGTGGCGGTATTGGGCTCCATTTTTGCAGGACTGGCATCCCCAACGGAGGCAGCTGCCGTCGGAGCTATGGGCGCTACGTTGCTGACCATCTTGCAGGGCAAGTTCAATCTCGAGGTTCTGCGGGCCGTGGGGCGCGAAACGACTCACCTGACCTGTATGGTATTTATTATCCTGTTGGGAGCGACCACCTTCTCCTTCGTGTTCCGGGAATTGAACGGTGATGAGTACCTCATCAACCTCATTCGAAACGCCAATCTGACCGCTAATCAATTTCTGCTGTTGGTCATGATCGTAGTTTTTGTAGCGGGATTCTTCATCGATTTCATCGAGATCATCTTCATTATCGTACCGGTCGTAGCCCCCATATTCGTTGAATTTGAGATCAGCCTGATCTGGATCGGTATTCTGTTGGGGCTGAATCTGCAAACATCCTTTTTGTCGCCGCCCTTTGGGTTTTCCCTCTTCTATTTGAAGGGTGTTGCACCACCGCAGGTCACTACCCAGCACCTCTACCGGGGCATCGTACCCTTCGTGATCATTCAGCTCATCTTTCTGGCTACGGTGGTGGCGTTTCCGGAGGTGGTGTTTTGGTTAGTGCCGGAGTGATTGTTTAATTTTTAATGCTTATTTAAAATTAAACACTAAAAATTAATAATCCCACCTCAACTCAACCCCTGTATCTGCTCGTAATATGCTTTCTCGGTGATGCCGGCGTAGTCGATCGCTTTTTGCCGGAAGGCCGTATACGATTTATATACACGGGAGGCAAACGGACTGGAATCAGCTAACTCCTGGACAGCCTGCTGATTGTATTGATGGAGCTGGGCAAGGATGTCTTGACTGTACGTTCGCACATCGACGCCTTCGGCCAGCAACTGAGCGAAAGCTTCGGCATTTCGCGCTTCCATTTGAGCCAGACACCACTGGTTGGAATAGAGGGCCGCAGCCCGTACGATGGCCTGCAAATCAGGTGACAGGCTGTCGAATGCTTTCTTGTTCAGGAATAATTCGAGCACGGTGCCCGGCTCGTGCCAACCGGGGGTATAGTAATATTTGGCGATTTCGTGGAATCCCATCAAGCGGTCGTGGAAAGGGCCCAGCCATTCGGTAGCGTCAATGACACCGCGTTCCAGCCCCGTATAGATCTCTCCGCCGGCCAGCAAGACCGGAGAACCTCCGGCTTTTTCTAGTACCTTACCTCCGAGGCCGGGGATGCGCATTTTCAGCCCCCTCAGGTCGGCCAGGGTGTTGACTTCACGGTTGAACCAACCGCCCATTTGCACGCCCGTATTGCCGCCGGGGAAGGGCACCAGGCCAAAATCTGCGTACAATTCCTGCCACAGTTCCAGACCACCGCCGGCGAGCAACCAGGCGTTGACCTGCTGTGCGTTCATCCCAAAAGGTACCGTTGCAAAAAACTGGGCCGCAGCTGCCTTACCAGCCCAATAATAAGCAGCACCACTGGCCACCTCGGCCGCACCGGTTCGTACCGCATCGAAGCATTCCAGAGCCGGCACCAGCTCGCCGGCACCGTACACCCGGATCTTTATACGTCCGCCCGACATGGATTCGCACAGGTCCGCAAACAACTGACAGGTCTCACCGATCACCGGAAAGTTGGGCGGCCAGGTGGTCACCATCTTCCACTCGTAGGTACGGCTGCTGAAGGTGTTGTTGCCACCTCCCTGTGCGCGGTTTTCGTGGAGTAACCCCCGCAGAAAAAGAGGAAGTGAGATAGTGCCCAAGGCTATGCCCTGCAGGATGCGTTTGCGGCTGATCTTTTTCATGAAGCGATATTTAGCCGAAAAAAGTACGAAAAGCCGGTCATAAATCGCAAGTGTCCGACACATACCCTTAGAAACTAATTCTAAAACTTTCACACTTGCACCATGAAAACCTGTTACACACTTCTCCTCTGCCTGCTACTGACGCCTCTATTCCTGCGGGCTCAATCGGCCAGTTTAATTCCCGGACGACTGCAGATTAGCGGACAAGTACCCGCCCCGAGTGGTACTAATATCGATTTTCGGAGTGATAACTCCGGAAACAACTTTCTGACGGTTGGCGCCGGCAATAATGGCTCCTCCTACTTCACCCTGAATAAGGGGAACAGCAATATCGGATCAGCCTACGTTACGTATGGCGGGTTTACCACCTCCAACTTTACCTCCTTTGCAGCCTGGAATGCCGGCATTGGGGGAAGCATTTTCGCTGAAAGAAACGATTATGAGGTGGTCCTAACCGGTTCCAGTAATTTGTCGCTTAATTTTTTATCACCGCTAAGCATAAGTGCAGAAACTTTGGGAACTACCCTGAGCAGCACCACGGGTACCACCCTCACCCTGGAAAGAGGGACCAACCCGGCTTCTCTGTTAATCAAGTCCTTCGAAAATGGTTTCGCCGGTAGTTCTGATTACGCAGGTTTTCAATGGTCACCCAACGGAGCAGGAACGGAGTTAAATCTTTTTGCGACCTCCTTCGATAACACCGGTGGTTTTCCCATTTCATCTATTGCCACCATGGCCACCTTCCAGTCAGACGGTGATTTTGCTCCCGCAGGTGATATTGTTTGGGGAAATATTGAACTTGGTGATCTTGGCAGCTCAAATATTGGTGTGGATGCCGACTTTATTCCCTACCGTCCCAACGTCGGGTGGGACCTGGGTAATAATGTCAATGGAGAACAGTGGGACGATGTCGTGGCCAACGATTTTATATCTTTTTCCGACCGCCGGTTGAAGCAGCAGATCCGCAAATTGGATTACGGGCTGGAAGCCTTGCTACAACTGAATCCGGTACAGTATAAGTACCATACGGACCACGAGGCAGAAGGAGACCGCCTCGGTCTGATCGCCCAGGAAGTACTGGACATCATCCCCGAAGTGGTAGCCACGCACGACGTAGATACCGACAGCACCGGCCAACTGATACGCACTAAGAACGAATACCTGGGTATCAATTACGTGGCCCTGGTTCCCGTCCTCATCCAATCCATCCAGGAGCAACAGACAGAGATCGATGAACTACGCGCCGAAAAAGCCGAGCTGGAAGACCGTCTGGCACGCATCGAAGAACACCTCGGTCTGGAACCACAAGAGGAAGATGAAACCATCGTGTTAACCGGTGAAAAACCACAGTTGGAGCAAAACGTGCCGAATCCGGCCACCGATCAGGCGACCATTTCCTACTATCTGCCACAGGACGTCAGCCGTGCCGAACTGCACCTCTTCGACCAGAGCGGCCGTCTGCTGCAGCAGACTGCTTTAAATAACCAGGCCGGCCAACGCACCGTTCAGTTGAATTTGCAACAACTACCGTCGGCAACCTACACCTACACTTTATTCGTAGACGGTCAGGTGGTGGCGAGTCGAAAGTTGGTGGTGCGATAGTGCAATTTCCGGAGGAAATGCTGAATGTTCAGTATCTCAGTGCTAAATTCAGCGTTGAGCATTGAGCATTCAGCATTGTACACAGTCGGGGAGGTTACCGTCCGTTTTCGTAACTTAAGGATACTTGAAACACCTAAATATCCTGGTTATGTATCGACCCACTCTTTTCGCCCTACTTTTGATATCGCCTTTATTCTTATGTGCTCAGGAAGAGCGCGAGGTTACTCTGATAGTCTCCGTGGAGGATGCCACGATAGATACGTTAGCAATATCAAACATGCTCAGTAGAATTGAACGGAACCCGCTTTTAATACCGGTAAATGAGCAAGGAATCGGCGAAGCTACTTTTACTGAAAAAGGAATTAAAGCCTACGAGTTAGCTAACTGGAAGGAAATAAAAAACTATGGATGGCATCCCGTTTATTTTATGACGGATGCGGATACTATTCATCTAACCCTTTTGGAAAAATTACAATATACGGTACAGCCCAGGACCGGTGGAAGGGAGAACGAGGTATTGATGGCCTTTGAGCAGGAAATGTTTGAAGAGGTTTTACCCCCAATTATCCAAGCATATGAAAAGAGCGAATCAGAAGGCACTGGAAAACATCCAATTGATTCTGCCCTATATACCAATTATCACCGGTTGCTCAGGGAGCAACCATCCATCCATTCCTTATTCAGGTTGCTTTATGAACTTGATCCTATCTACTCTGCACAAAGGAATACCCGGTCTCAAGAGAATATAGTTAAAAACAGATCTTTAGCGCTCAGGTTCCGGCTTGTTAAAGAATCCTTCGCTCTGATTCAACCATCCTTCCCTGATCACCCCTACACTGCCCTGATTGAAAATCAAATGGACCTCATAGATGTAGCTGCCGAAAACCCGACGTACAAAAATGTCACCGCCCAAACGCTTAGTGGCCAAAAAGTGCAGCTAGCCGATTACGTTGAGGATCGGGTAACGATCCTTAGTTTATGGGGTTCCTGGTGTGGTCCCTGTATCCGGAAAATCAATGAGCTTCGCTCCACCTTTGAAGCCTATCGCGAGCAAGGTGTGCAAATGATCGGGATTGCCCGTGAATACGGCGACACCAATGCGCTGCAAAAGGCTATAGAAAGACAGAATTACGACTGGGTCAACCTGGTGGAGCTTGATGATCGCCATACTGTATGGGCAAACTACGGAATTTCGAATGGGGCGGGCATGATTTATGTACTCGATAAATCTGGGGTCATCCGTGCCACCAATCCCAAACCACAAGAGTTGGATGCCCTGCTGAGTCAGTTGGTTAAAGAGTAGAAATGTTTTGAGGTTGAGGTTCAGGTTAAAGATTCTCCAGTCTTAGCCTTAACCTCAAACTCAACCTAAGCCTTTGTCCCTCAAACACGCTATCCTTCCTACTTACACAGTGTTTGGATCGTTCCTCAAAGCCCTATCTTTGCCCCATGAACGAAACATGGAACCAACTCGCCGGCACCCTGTCCACCACCGATTGGGCCTTATTCCTTTTAGCTGCTTTTCTGATCGGAGCGGCCAAGGCCGGCATCAAGGGAATGGGGTTGCTCATCGTGCCCGTCATGGCGTGGGTGTTTGGCGGTAAGCCGAGCACAGGCATCGTATTACCCCTGCTGATCATCGCCGATATCTTTGCGGTGAGTTACTACAACCGGCACGCCGAATGGAAATACATCTGGCGACTCCTCCCGGCAGCCATTGCCGGCGTGCTACTCGGAGTGGCTGTAGGGGAATACCTGAGCGGCCCCGTATTCACCAATATGCTGGCCATCATTATCCTGGTGACCCTGGTGTTGATGATCATCCAGGAGCGGAGTGACTGGATGGCAAAACGCATCAAAGGGTGGGGGCCAACCTCTGCCTTTGGATTTATGGGCGGTTTTACCACCATGGTGGGTAACGCCGCCGGACCACTCATGTCGGTCTATCTCCTGGGTACCCGCATCCCTAAATACGCCTTTATCGGGACCGGAGCCTGGTTCTTTATGCTGATCAATGTGTTCAAAGTACCCTTTCATGTGTTTGTCTGGAAGACTATCGATGGTAGTACCCTGCTGCTGGGACTAAGCAGCCTGCCGGCCATTGCCCTGGGTATCCTAGTGGGCATCAAGATCGTGGATCGCATTCCGGAGCGTGGCTTCCGCATCTTTGTAATGGTCATGACGACCCTGATCGCCATCCGGCTGTTGATCGGGTGAGTATCCTGGTTAAGGTTTAGTTTTAGGTTTAGGTTTAGTACTCTTTAGTCTACCTTACTCTGGGTACGGCGTTTTTTTTATCATAGAAATCCCTCAACCTCCCCTGTCCGCCGAAACGTAGTGAAGGTGGGAGCCTAAACCTCAGCCTCAGCCTCAATCTCAATCTCAGCCTCAACCTCAACCTCAGCCTTGAAAATGTTAATATCCCTCAGCGTGCAGTCTGTTACACGATTGGGTACTTGGAAATGAGCACCGGTAGCGGTACATTCAAGAATACATTTACCAAAAAACCGATATTCATGTCTACTTTCCTTTTTTCCCTCCTGGGGGGATTCCTTCTGTTCGTCTCTAATCCCGTTAATGTTGATCCTTCCGGGACCTGGAAACTTACCATGTCTTCGCCGGACGGCCAGGAAATGGTGGCAAGTATAACCTTCACCGATGGGTCTTACGAAGCCGATTTTATGATGGATGGTTCCATCGAAATTGCCGGGGATTACACCATGGATGGTTCCAACATCACCATGCACGATGATATAGAGTCATCGGAAAATGCCTGCGAAGAGGCGGGTACCTACTCCATGGATGTATCAGGGGATACAATGACCTTAAGTTTGGTAAGCGACGGCTGTAGCAATCGCTCCGAAGTACTTGACGGCATTACCCTAACCAAGATGTAACTTTCTGTTGCCCGGAAACGGCTTGAGCGGATTGTGGCTCTTGCCACGGAGCGTGTTTGGTTTACCAAACGCGCTCTTTTTTATGCGTGGGAGGTACGGTAACCAAAGGTGACCAGAGAATGGATCACCAGGATCACATAAAGCTGATGGCGAATGCTATGTAATAACTCCAGGTTATGGAAGGTGAGGCTACAACTATGCAGGTCCACATGAAAAACCTGATCCTTGCCATCCCACAAGCTGTATTCAGAACTCCAAAACCGTGGTCGGCGCAATAAGAGTTTTCCGCCTACATTGGTCTTTATGGTAGCGGACCGCCCCCAAAGCTTGAAAAACAGTTCAGCGACCAAGCCCGATTCAGGGTGTTCCGCCCGGAATGACATCGTCCGGCGGGGCAATTCCCGAAGGTAGAACCATCGTCCGGCCCATTCGGCAGTTTGAGTGGTGTCGGCCGGCCGATGGGGCGGCAGGATCCAACCGGTCAATACCTCGTTCTCAAACAATTGGATACGGGCATGTCCATCATCCATTTCCGTTATCCAGGTAATCATTCCCGGAAGATCAATTGGTCAGGGGTGCCGCGACTGGCGAAAAAGAGATCGGGTTTGCCGTCTCCGTTAAAGTCGGCTTGTTCGGTGTCAAATCCGCTCCCAGCTATGCCTTCCGGCAAAAAACCAGACGGTGCGTCGGTGAATAATCCTTTCCCGTCGTTGAGATACACGCGGTAGGGTGATAACTCTCTAAAGCTGGGACCATTCGAATTACTGGTGATGATATCCAGATCACCGTCGCCGTCAAGATCAAAAAAGTCCCCATCGAAGGAATTGTCTTCGTAATCCGGCAATGCATCCTCGGTCACATCCTGAAATCGGCCCGAGCCATCATTGATCAGTAGTCGGTTTTTCGGACTGGCGGTGGATACAAATGCTCGTACATTAGCAAAAAGAATATCGAGATCCCCGTCACCATCGATATCTCCGAAGTCAGCTTCGCGTGTTTCCTCCGGTGCAGCCCGGTAGGGTAGGGCACCTTCCGGAGCATCGCTGAATACACCAGATCCGTTGTTTAACAGCAAGCGATTAGCATCTTCGTTGCCCACTAATAAGTCGAGATCCCCATCGCCGTCCACATCACCTAATTCCAGGTCCTGGGTGATATCATCGCGCAGTGGCAAGCGACTGTCCGTTTCATCCGTAAACTGCCCGCCTGAATTGATCAAGATCCGGTTCTGACCATTATTGCCGATCAGCAGATCGGGCTGGCCGTCGTCATTAATGTCGCTTACGATCAGGGCATTTGAGGTGCCCGTTACGGGAATTCGGTTACTGGCATCCGAAAAAGATCCGTCATCTTCCTGCAGGTACATTTCATTGATCTGATCGTCTTCGCTCACGATTACCATATCAATGTCGCCATCGCCATCAAAATCGGCTAATCCTACATCCTCGCTATCGCGTTCGGTGCGAGGCAGGAGGTTGCTGCCCAGGGAGAAAACGCCTTTACCATCATTCAGTAATAAAATGTTGGGACGAAATTCGTTGGCAATGACAATATCGAGGTCGCCGTCGGCATCAATATCAACTACGCCTGCATCCATGCTCAATCCACCGAGTGCCTCTCCGGGCAGGTGTGATTCGCTTACATCCCGGTACATGTGGGCCTTTTGCGGAGCCTCAGGTTGGCCCGGGCTGCTCTGGCAACCGGCGAAGGATAAAAGCAGAAGGGGCAGAAATCGCAGGAGGTTTGCCATTTTTTATGAGTAAGATACAAATTAAGGCAGGACTCTTTTGCCGGAAGGCATAGATGAAACAGTAAACAAGAACCCCTTAACCCCGTTGTACAATAAACCAAATATGAGACAACTAACAGGAAAAAAGGTCGCAGTACTGGCGACCAACGGATTTGAACAATCAGAATTGGTAACCCCGGTAAATCGCCTCATCGAGGAAGGTGCCGAAGTACACATCGTAAGCCCCGAGGAAGGAGAAATCCGCGGCTGGCACGACGGAAACTGGGCCATGGACCCCATCAAGGTAACCATGAAGGTGGAAAAAGCGAATCCCGCCGAATATACCGGCTTGGTGTTGCCCGGTGGTGTCATGAACCCCGACAATTTACGTCGTGATCGAAAAAGCGTGGAGTTTGTCCGTGGCTTTTTCGAGCTTGGCAAGCCTGTATCTGCCATTTGCCATGCTCCCTGGACCCTCATTGAGGCTGGTGTGGTTGACGGGCGTAAAATGACCTCCTTCAGCAGCATTCGTACTGACCTGGTAAATGCCGGGGCCAATTGGGTCGATGAAGAAGTAGTAGTCGATGCGGGCCTGGTAACCAGTCGTCACCCCGGTGACCTCGACGCTTTCACCAGCAAGATGGTGGAAGAGCTCATCGAAGGTGTGCACGCGGAGCAAACGACATAACAGGTTATAGGTTTGAGGTGTGGGGTTTGAGGTAACCTATATCCCGACCTAACACCTCATACCTCATACCTGATAAAATATCTAAGTAACATGTGAAGGTTTGAGTCCAGAGGTACCAGCACCTCAAACCTCAAACCTCATACCTCAAACCTGATAAAATGGCAAATCATCTGACAGATTCAGAAATCGACGACTTTCGTCAAAAACTACAGAAGAACCTGGATCGTACCCGGGAAAACATCGAGCGATTATCGAGTCAGCTTTCCGAAGATACCACTGACCCAAATTACAACCAGAACTACGGTGATACCGGCATGCGTACGCAGGAAGCCGAGCGGGTAGCGGAATTACTGGAACGCGAAAAAATATACCTCACCGAATTAGAGCAGGCCATTTCCCGCATCGAGAACGGAACCTACGGCATTTGCACCGTTAGTGGTGATCCTATCTCCAAGAAGCGGTTGGCAGCCAAACCTACGGCTTCGACTACTATTGAAGTTGCAAAAGGAGAAGCCTGAATCCACGATGTCAATCAGCTTCTGAGGAGCGAGTTTTTGATTCGCTCCTTTTTGTATTTTACAGGCAAACCAACATTTCACTATGGAGGCATTTCTGACCGATCTGCGAGCCCTGGCCGATGAGTACTACCTAGCAATGGTTGAATTGATACCCCGATTGGTTATGGGGTTGCTCTTGTTCTTTTTTTTCCTTTTCGTGGCCAACCGTACCCGCAAATTCAGTCGCAAACGACTTCACGAATACCTTGAAGACCCGTTGCTGGCTAATTTTCTGGGCCAGGCTATTCGGTATGCCTTCATCCTGATCGGCTTGATCGGGGCGCTTGGTATCCTTGGGCTTGGTAATGCTGCCAGTGGTTTACTTGCCGGTGCGGGATTGGGAGCCTTTATTCTCGGATTCGCATTTAAAGACATCATTGAGCACTTCCTGGCCGGGATCCTCATGGCTTTTAAAAGACCGTTCAGGATTGGGGATGTGGTTAAGCTGGGTGACATCCAGGGGAAAATTATTGGGCTAACTATCCGCGATACCCAGGTCAAAACATTTGATGGCAAAGATGTCTACATACCCAATGGTGTGATCCTCAAAAATCCCATTATCAACTACACCATCGATGGCTTCCTGCGCGACGATTTTATGATTGGGCTAGATTACGGAGCTGAATGGCCCGCTGCCCGGGAGATCATTAAGGAAACGCTGGCCGGGATCCCGGGAATTCTCCAGGGCGACAAAGCCCCCATGGTCATCCTTGAACAGCTGGCAACGTCAACCCTTAATGTCAGAGTCTTTTTCTGGATAAACACCTTCGATCCCAGTGTTTCGGGCCTCCAGGTTAAATCACGTGCGCTGTGGGAAACCACCAAGGCGCTCGAAGCCGCCGGATTCTATTTGCCGGCCGACATCCTGGAGATTAAGTCGTACCCGAATAGCGCAATCGTTACTTCGGCGAATAAAGGGAACTGAGAGCTGTAGGGATTTCAGCAGATCCTTGTATATGGTGTTTATTGTCCGGCTTTCCAGGCGAACTTGCGTAGTGGGTAGTGCGTAGTGCGTAGTGCATGGGGCGTGGTGCAATGTCCTGCTCTGGTTTCCGCCCTATGCCCTAAGCGATCAGGACTGGAAAACAAGGGGTCAAGAATACGCAGAGAATCAGATCAGGACAAACGCCCTACGCTCCACGCACTATGCCCTAAGCGATCAAGAGCATGGTGCCAAGATCAGATCAACCGAAAGCAACGGGCTGAGAAACCAAATTAAGGAATCCACTCAAAAGAACCTCGCAAACCCTCCAACGCATGAGGACCAACCTGTACATTGAAGGAGCCGGGCTCAGTAACAAACGTGCCATCCGGATGGTAGTATCCTAACTCTTTTGGCGAAAGCCGGAAGGTTACCATTTGCGATTCACCAGCATCTAACGCTATTTTCTCAAAGCCTTTCAATTCGCTGACCGGCCGTGCGTAAGTTGCTGCCGGATCCTGGATGTACAGTTGGACTACTTCTTCACCAGCTCGCTTTCCGGTATTTGTCACCAAAACGGAAACCTCAATGACTTTGGGGTTCGAGCTGTCGATTTGTAATTCACTGTAGGCAAAGGAAGTATAGCTCAATCCGTATCCAAAGGGGAACAGAGGTGATTTTTCAGCATCGATGTAATGGGTCCAGAACACGTTGTTCTCGCGGTTATCTCGACGTCCCGTACTGAAATGATTGTAGTAAAGAGGAACCTGGCCGACTTTGCGCGGGAAGGTCATGGGAAGACGTCCACTCGGATTGTAATCGCCGTACAGCACTTGGGCTATCGCATGTCCACTCTGGCTGCCCAAGTGCCAGGCTTCGACTATGGCGGGTATATATTCGGCAGCCCAGGGTAGCGCCAGCGGGCGACCATTCATAAGCACCAGTACAATGTTAGGGTTGACCGCATATACCGCTTCCAGTAATTCCTGTTGCAAGCCGGGCAGACCTATATCCGTGCGGCTGCGGCCTTCACCACTCATGAACCCATGTTCACCCAGTACCATCATCACCACTTCCGCTTCCCGGGCAGCAGCGACCGCTTCTTCCAAACCGGAGCGGTCCGTATCGTTCACCTGGACCTCGGTCACAAAGGTGGGATTGCCGGTCCACAGGGCTGGTCCCGGTGCGTAGGTCATATTGGCATCGTAGGCTGCGAGCCCTTCGACCACACTAACGGCGGTACCATCATCCGATCCGATCCGCCAGCTACCCAACGGACTGGTCTTGTCATTAGCCAGCTGACCGATAACCGCTATTTTTTGATTGCTCTTGGTCAGGGGAAGCAGATCTTCCTCGTTCTTCAGCAGAACAATAGACCGCTTCGCCATATCCAGCGCTATCTCCTGGTGCGCTTCGTTATACAGGAGTTCTTCTTCCCGTTCGTTATCACAGTACGCATAAGGGTCATCGAACAGGCCCAATTCAAATTTGGCTTTAAGGATGCGGTAGACCGCATCATCGATCAGTGCTTCGTCTACGGCTCCCGACTCAACCAGACCTTCCAGGTGTTTTACGTAGGCGTAGGATTCCATGTCCATGTCGGAGCCAGCGATCACTGCTCGCCGGGCGGCTTCCCTCAGGTCGCCGGCAGCCCCGTGGAAAGCAATTTCCTTAACCGATCCCCAATCGGACACCACAAAACCTTCGAAGCCCCAATCGCCCTTCAAAATATCGCGTTGCAGGAATACGTCGGCCGTTGCGGGGACACCATTCAGTATGTTGAAGGCATTCATGAAGGTGCCCACTCCCGCTTCCGCAGCCGCTTTAAAGGGTGGCAGGATGGTGTTGTACAGCGTATAGGTGCCTACATCGACGGTATTGTAATCTCGGCCCGCTTCCGCAAAACCATACCCCGCGAAGTGTTTGGCACAAGCCAACAGCGTGTTCGTGGCAGCCAGGTCATCGCCCTGGAACCCACGTACCCGGGCCATGGCAATACGACTTCCCAGGAAAGGATCCTCTCCGGCCCCTTCCATCACCCGCCCCCAACGGGCATCACGGGAAATGTCAACCATAGGAGCAAAGGTCCAGTTCAGACCGGTAGCCGCCCCCTCGGTAGCAGCCATTCGGGCCGACCGCTGAATAGCAGCCAAATCCCAGCTCGCCGCCTCGGCAAGGGGAATGGGAGCAAGTGTTTTATACCCGTGGACCACGTCGGAACCAAAGATCAACGGAATACCCAGGCGGGAGTTTTCAATTACTGCTTTCTGCATTTCGCGTACTTCGTCGACCCCGCGCACATTCAAAACTGAGCCCACCTTACCCGAGATCAGGTGGTCGTATTTCTGGCGGGCATCACCCGCCGACGGAGCGGGTCCGGTCGCTTCGTAAAAGCCATTATACTGATTCATCTGCCCCACCTTTTCGGCCAGGGTCATACGATTCATAAGTTCGCGGATCTTGGCATCCATATCGGTTGTTTGGGCAAAAAAAAGAAGTGGACTGATGCAGAACAGTCCCATCGGGATAAGTAAGCGTTTCATACCTCATTCGTTTTGTGAAAAAGGCTTTATCGGCAGGGAGACGAAAGCTAGGGGTTTTTCCTCGAAATGCTGAATGCTAAAGGCTAAATGTTGAAGTAGGTGTAGACTGAGCCTTTGTATCAGAATTTGTTGGCCTTTCGTTCATTTCAAAACCGGTTCACCAGTCTGGCGGCCAGCCTGGCAGTTTGCTGATCGCGATCATAGGTGGGATTGAGCTCGCAGATATCTACGGCCGCCAGCTTGGGGTGCCGCGCCAGATAATCTATGATGGGGACCAGTCGGTCCGGTGAGCAGCCGAGAGGATTCGGGGCGCTTACTCCCGGCGCAAAGGCAGCACCAAAAACATCCAGGTCGATCGAAAGATAGAGTACATCGACCTGGTTTTCCAGAACCTTAATCTGTTGCAGAGCTTGCTCCCATCCGACACCCTGATTCAGTACATCCTGGCTGATCCATTGGGCGTGGTGCCGCTGGGCTGTTTCGAACAGGGTGGGAGTGTTAGCAACTTCTTCCAGCCCCAAAATGAGGTAGGAAACCTTTCCCGGTATGTCGTCCAACATTTGCAGGAAAGGGGTTCCGGAGGTGGAGCCGTTTTCGTAGGTACGCAGATCGAAGTGGGCATCCAGGTTTACGATGCCGATAGTCGCTTCCCCGCCTACCTGCGCCCGCAGACCCAGGTAGGTACCGTAGGCCGTTTCGTGTCCGCCACCGATGACAATGGGTCGGCCACCATGCTCCAGAATAGTGTGCACCCCCTTTCCTAATTGCCGCTGGGCCTTGGCCAGTTTTTCTTCCGGACACGCAATATCACCGGCATCGAATACCGGCCCTCCCCGATGAAAAGCGAGTGGGGCCAGTGCTTTGCGCAAAAAACGGGGTCCTTCCTGAGCACCCACGCGTCCTTTATTCAGTCGAACGCCTTCGTCACTGGTAAAACCCAGTAGTACCGAAGCTCCATCCAATGGTTGAGGATCATCCAGATCGTAGGCACGGATGACCTGATGCCAGCGCTCGGCACGGTCCGAATCGGTACGTCCTTTCCATTGATCCTTATCGAAGGGTTGGTAATATTTCTTTTTCATGGTTTAGGTGGTTATGCGTTGACCGGATTTCCAGACAGCCGCCGGCTGCATCTGTCCCTGATGATACAATATTTCGCGGTAATCGGAGGTGCTAAAAGCAGCTATATCGGCCAACTGATGTTTGACCAGGCTTCCTCGATCTTCGATACGCAATGCCCTGGCTGCCCGCACGGTGATACCCGCCAGCACTTCTGCGTGGGATAGTTTTTCGTAGGCTCCCAACAAAGCCGCCTGGGTCAGTAAGTCCCCCATAGGTCCCGAGCCGGGATTCCAGTCGGAGGCAATGGCCAGGCAACAACCGGTATCCAGTAATTTTCGTGCCGGCGAAAAAGGAATTCCCAGCCCCAGAGATGCACCCGGCAGAACCGTGGCTACGGTATCACTCTGGGCCAGCCGCTTCATATCCGCAGGAGTACTTGCTTCCAGGTGGTCGGCACTTACCGCCCCGGCCTCCACGGCCACCTCGCTCCCTCCCGTTGAGAATTGATCAGCATGAACGGTCAGTTCAAATCCCAGCGCCCTTACTTTTTTGGCGTAAGCCCTTGACAGGGCAACATTGTAAGCATGCTCATCGACAAAAATATCGGCCCGGGAAGTCAATCCTTCGGCTTTGACCACCGGGAAAAACTCGGTGTATAAGGTATCGAGGTAGTCTTTCGGCCTTTCGGCAAAAGCGGACGGAACAATGTGCGCCGGCAGGGCGGTGGGAACAATGGAGGCCTTAGTCTTCCGGGCGGCCTCCTTGATAATGCGCAGCAAGCGCAGTTCCTGTGCTACCGATTGCCCGTATCCACCTTTGACTTCAATCGTGGTAATGCCCTTATCCAGTAATTGATCAGCGCGAGTTACCGTGGATCGGAGAAGCGTCTCATCGGTTGCCTTTCGGGTTTGAGTAACGGTATCGTGAATTCCGCCGCCGCGAGCGGCAATCTCCTGGTAGGAGACGCTCGAAACGCGCAGGGCGTAGTCACGGGCCCGGGAGCCACCCCAGCACAGATGGGTATGGGAGTCTATCAAACCGGGCAGTGCCACCAGGTCGCCCTCTGCTAGATCCATTTCTGCATTGGGATAGTCCCTGCGCAAGTGGTTATATGGGCCGATTTCCCGAATATATCCATCCTGGTCAATCAGGACACCCCCGTTGCGGACTACCGGTAATTGGTCATCGGACAGGGGGCCTTTAAGCGGGAGGTTTTGCATGGTGAGGATCTCGTGAAAGGGGCCGATCAGATGGTGCATAGATATTTATTGTATTTGGTATAGGGAATAAGGTAGTAGGATGCTAAGTACCAATGCCCGCTACCTATTGCCAAGTACTGTGAGGTTGGGACTACCTTCCATCCCTTTAAAAAATGGCTTATGCTCAACCTCACTTTACCCTAAAAGTATTCCATGGTCTTCTCCGCAAGCTACCGCTTCGGAATAACCGGCATCGGCATGGCGGAATATGCCCATGGCGGGATCATTGTGCAGGCACCGGCGCAATCGTCGGGCGGCACCTTCGGACCCATCGGCCAGAATGACCATGCCCGCATGTTGCGAATAACCCATGCCTACGCCACCACCGTGATGGAAACTGATCCAGGTAGCACCACCGGCAGCGTTAGACATCAGGTTGAGCAGGGGCCAATCCGAAACGGCATCGGTACCGTCTTTCATACCCTCGGTCTCCCGGTTGGGGGAGGCTACCGACCCGCAATCCAGGTGATCCCGGCCAATGACGATGGGCGCTTTGACTTTGCCGGAGGCAACCAGATCATTGAAGATCAAACCGGCCTTTTCACGCTCACCGAGTCCCAGCCAGCAAATTCGGCAGGGGAGGCCCTGGAATGCAACTTTCTCCTGAGCCTGATCCAGCCAATTGATCAGGTGTTCATTGTCGGGGAAAGCTTCTTTCAGGGCACGGTCGGTGACGTAGATGTCTTCCGGATCACCCGAGAGGGCCGCCCAACGGAATGGGCCCTTCCCTTCGCAGAATAGGGGCCGGATGTATTTGGGCACAAAGCCTTCATAGTCAAAGGCATTGGCTTCCCCGCCTTGCCGGGCGAATTCCCGCAGGTTGTTGCCGTAGTCAAACACAATGCTGCCCCGCTGCTGCATGTCCAGCATGAATCCTACGTGGCGCGCCATGGATTTCAGGGAGCGTTTTTCGTAGGCTTTCGGATCTTTTTGCCGTAAGGCCTTGGCTTCCTCCAGGCTCAGGCCATCGGGCACATAACCATAGACAGGGTCGTGGGCACTCGTTTGGTCGGTTAATACATCGGGGATGACTCCGTCGGCCAGTAATCGTTCCAGGGTGTCGCCGATATCACCAACCAGTCCGACCGAGAGGGCTTCACCCTTTTCTTTAGCATCGAGCACCCATTGCTTGGCTTCTGCGTAGTCGTGGGTCATGCGGTCGAGGTAGCGGGTGTCGAGTCGCTTTTGAATGCGGGCCGGATCGACATCGACGCCCAGGAAAGCCGCTCCGGCCATGGTGGCCGCCAGAGGTTGAGCTCCTCCCATGCCGCCCAGGCCGCCAGTGACCAGCAGTCGGTGACGCAGATCGCCGTCGAACTCCTGACGGCCACAGGCGGCGAAGGTCTCGTAAGTACCTTGCAGAATGCCCTGGGTACCGATATAGATCCAGCTGCCGGCCGTCATTTGGCCGTACATCATCAGCCCCCGCTTCTTTAAATTCTCGAAGTGATCCCAGGTGGCCCAGGCAGGCACGAGGTTGCTGTTGGCGATCAGCACCCGTGGAGCGTCGGGGTGAGACCGTACCACGCCCACGGGCTTACCCGATTGGATCAGGAGGCTGTGGTATTCATCAAGTTCGAGCAGGGCCCGGATAATTCGCTCCAGTTCTTTGGGGCTGCGCGCCGCCTGTCCGGTGCCTCCATACACGATCAGTTCCGAGGGATCCTCGGCAACCTCGGCGTGCAGATTATTGAGTAACATACGCAGCGGTGCTTCCGTTTGCCATGATTTGGCGTGGATTTCGGGTCCGGTAGGTGGCGTATAAGTCGGATGCTGAGCGTAGCGTTTAATAAATTCCGTAGCGTTCATGACGTTGGTTTTGGAGATTAATAGCTTCTTGTTCGGCGGCTTCCCAAAGCCATTGCAGCAGGGTGCCCCGGTGGACCCACTCCCATGCGAGCTGCAGCTCTTCGGAAAATGGTGTATCGGATACCCGGTGTGGGATGTGCTCCCGTACCCGGGCGTGCACGTAATCGAGTAGTGGAGAGGACTGCAACGGACGGCGAAAATCAAGGCCCTGGGCCGCGTGCAGCAGCTCAATGGCTAAGATGTGTTCCAGGTTACGGACGATCTGCCAGGTCTTGCGTGCGCTGATCGAACCCATGCTTACGTGGTCTTCCTGTCCCATAGAGGTTGGTACACTGTCGGCGCTGGCCGGAAAGCAAAGACTCTTGTTTTCGGAGACCAAAGCGGCTGCGGTATACTGGGTGATCATGAAGCCGCTGTTGAGGCCGGTTTCGCGCAGCAGCAATGCCGGCAAGCCCGGGATCTTACCTTCCAGTCCCAGGTAGATGCGACGTTCGGAGATGTTGCCGAGTTCGGCCGCAGCCAGGCCGGCATAATCGAGCGGAAGGGCGATGGGCTGACCGTGAAAATTACCACCGCTGATGATGGTCTGCTCATCGATCAGGATGGGGTTATCCGTGACTGAATTCATTTCGGTTTCGAGCACTTCTTTCAGGTGCGACCAGGCCTGGCGGCTCGCTCCGTGCACCTGCGGTATGCACCGAAGGGAGTAGGGATCCTGCACCCGGTCACAATCGAGGTGTGATTGCATGATATCGGAATGGGCCAGCAGGGTACGCAGTCGCCCGGCTACATATTCATTTCCTGGATGGGGGCGGACCTGGTGCAGGGCCTTATGAAAGGGACGGGCACTTCCCGCCAGGGCTTCCAGGCTCATGGCTGCCACGAGATCGGCCGTGTCGAGGCAACGCTGAAGAGCTTCCGTGATGAGTACACCGTAGGCGGCCATAAACTGGGTACCGTTAATCAGAGCAATGCCCTCTTTGGGGCCGAGAGCAATGGGTTTGCGGCCCGTCATGTCGTACATACGTCGACTACTCATGACCTCACCACGATAAGATACTTTCCCTTCTCCGATCAGTGGCAGGAACAGGTGCGCCAGTGGCGCCAGATCACCCGAGGCCCCGACCGATCCCTTGCGAGGTACCTGGGGTACAATATTTTCCTTCAGCATCCAAAGGATATGATCAAGGGTTTCCTGGCGGATACCGGAGTATCCCATTGCCAATGCATGTACCTTCAGCACCAGCATGAGCCGTACCACTTCTCCGGGTAGGGGGGCACCAACCCCCACGGCGTGACTTACCAGCAGATTGTGCTGCAACTGGCGGGCATCAGCCGGGGAAATAAAAGTGGTGCACAAGGGGCCAAATCCGGTAGTCACTCCGTAAACTACTTCCTGGTTATCCACGACGCGGTCAACAATAGCCCGGCTGGCTTGAATGCGTTTGAGGGTATCCGGTTGAAACAATCCTGTTCGTTCTCCCCGGGCTAGCTCCAGGGCGAGGCCGGCGGAGAGGTGGTCTTTTCCATAGGCGAAATCTGGTGTTGGCATAGCTGGTTTTATTGTGTAAGGACAGTAAAAGCGGGCACCGTTCGGGCCAGCCAGGCAAGAATGTCGGGCTGGGAGGAACGGACCAGTAACCCTTCATTTGCTGTGCGTTGTGTCTCCCGCAATAATTGGGTGGCAATACCTCGCCTGCGGTAGGCCGGATGCACCCAAACCCAGGAGAGTTCTGTCAGGTCGCCTTGACTCCATTGGATACCGCCGATTATTTCTTCGTTGGAGAGGGCTACGGTTAAATCCTTTCCCTCAGCATCGGAAGGCAAGGGTATATCCAGGTTTCGGAGGGTTGACGGTTCAGCTTTCGCCAAACGTATTTTGGTGGTCCGGGCAAGCCGGAGTATTCGCTGGTTGAGGTCGAATCGTTGCAACAGATCATCCAGGTGTTGCAGGGCCGGAGTCCAGTCGATACCGGCTTCCTGCTCTTGGCGCAGCACATCGTCCAGCGCCAGCCACACGGGCTTGATGCGGGTCAGAAGGGCGCGGCCTTCCTCCGTGAGGGTCATGTCACGGCGCCGGGCATCTTCGGCATCCCGCACCAGGGTGAGCAAGCCTTTTTTGCGCAAGCTGGCCGCCATCTGACTAATGGCCGAGTGGGAGAACCCCAATTCCCGGCTGGCATCCATCATCGACAAGCGCTCGTGCCGGTCCAATAAATAGAATAGCGGAAACCAGCTCGCTTCAAAGGGGATCTCCAACTGCTGATACAGATCCTGTACCATCGCCAAAAATCGATCGCCCAGAGAACGCAGTCGGGTGCCCAGGATCAGGTTGCCGGCCTGGTGGTAAAACGACATCTTGCATTACTTTTATAAGTACTTATACAAGTGTCGGCAATTTTTGTCGGTTTTGCAAGAAGGGGAGGAATGTAAAATGCTCAGTGCTAAGTGCTCAATGAAACAATATTCAAATTGAGCACTTAGCACTGAGCATTTACTACAGGGCAGGGAACCAGTAAATCAACGCTGCACCGCACCCTGGCTTGAGGCTGCATCAACCATCAGACTTGATACGGTCGGCTTGTTCTTCCAGGCCGGTGGAGCGCTTGCGGGCCGATTTCACCTTCTGATTACCCAGCTTGTAGGTCAGATTAAGTTGGACACGGCGGGCATCCCAGTTGCCGCCGCCCTTCTGATACAGTTGTCCGAGAACGCTGGTTGCAGTCCATCCCGAGGTAAAGAAGATATCGTTGACCGACAGACGCAGATTGGCAGCACCATCGAAAAAGTCGGTTTGGATACCGGCGTTGATGGCGTATATGGCATCCGTTTCGAAGGTGCCACCCCAGATGGAAGGCGACTGGTACCAGCCCGAAAGCTCGGCCTTGACGCCTTTGCCGAGATTGAAGGTCTGCTGGCTGTAAAGGCTTAAGGTATTTTGCTGCAGGTTGATGACCCGGCCATCTCCGTAGTCGGCTTCGTTCTCGATACGGTAGGCGGTTACACTGCTGTAGCTGCTCCACCAATCAGTAATGGTGATGGGGGCACTAAAGCTCATACTGTAGTTGCGCTGCTCGGCCAGGTTGAGGAAGGTGATGAAGCTTCCCTTTTCCCCCTCAATATCGGTGATGTTGGTGATCAGGTCAGTAGTGACACTGTAGCTGATGCTGGTGTTATAGCGATAATTGAAGGTATGACTCAACTGGATGTTATGGGTGTACTCCGGTCGCAGGAATGGATTGCCACGGCGGAAGGACAACTCGTTACTTTTGAACTCAAAGGGATTAAGATCCTGATAGGAGGGACGGTTTATCCGGCGGCTATAGTTCAAACGGAATGAGTTTTTGGGGTTCAGGTTATACGTGAGCCCCCCCGAAGGAAACAGGTTGAAGTAGGTGCTGTCGACCCGAGCGTTGGCAGTCTCCTTGGCGGCGGTCAGGATGCCCTCGGTAGCGGTGAATTCACCGCGCAGACCGGCTTGAAAACGCCATTTATCACCGAGGGGAATGCTGTACGACGCATATGCTGCCTGCACCCGTTCGGTGTACTCAAACTGGTTAGTACGGTCGAGATCGGGGATGCGGCTTTGTCCTTCCACGTCGAACCAGTCAAAATCATTATCGGTACGGACGAAGGCGGTTTTGAATCCCGCTTCAAGTCTTCCTTTACCGATTTGCTGTTCGCGGTCAACTCGAAAGGTCAGGATGTCGATGTCGGTAGCCGCTTCGCTAAAGTACTCCTCGAAGCTGTGGGTGGCTTCCTCATCGGGGGTGGTGTAGCGGTTGGGCAATTGCTGTTCGTTACCATTGCGGAACCAACCGTAGTCGAGATCGAGGTTCCAGCTGGATTTGTCGCCATTTACCCATTGGTAATTGAGGTTGGCGTTGTAATTAGAACGGATACCGCTGGAGTTGGACTGTGACAGGAGCAGGCTGTCGAGTGCTCCCCCAACAGCGCTCGAGAGTGTCGTGATGGTATTACCGTCCGAGGTACCATTGTTGTCAAATCCATTGACCAGGAAGCCCAGGGTACTCTTTTCCGAAAGGAAAAAATCAGCTCCCAGCTTAGCAGAATGGTTGACACTGTGGCTCTCCGTGATCGTTTCCTGATCAAATTCTCCTCCGGGCTGCTGGCGCAGCATGAAGAATTCATTCCACATATATTGGTTCCCGTAGTTGTAGCTACCGTAAAGGTTTACCCTCTGGTTCCGGAAGTTCGCATTAATACCGCCATTGTACATGGGACGCAGACCAACGGAAGAACCCAGATTAATAGTCGCGTTGGTACCCAGGCTTTGGTCTTTCTTCAGGCGGATATTGATAATACCTCCATTGCCTTCCGCATCGTAACGGGCCGAGGGGTTGGTGATCACTTCAATAGCATCAATTTGATCGCTTTGTAAATTCTGCAGGAAATTCGCCAGGTCCTCACCGGCGTATGGGCTCTGTTTGCCATTGATATAAATCTGCACCCCGGAGCGTCCTGCCAAGAGGATGTTATTATTATTGTCGACAACCACACCGGGGCTTTTGCGAAGTAGCTCCAGAGCGGTATTGCCGGCCGCATTAACGGACCCGTCGACATTAAAGACCAGCTTATCGGGTTTGACCTCGAGCATGGGCCGTTCGGCGGTTACCGTGACTTCATCGAGTTCCTGAGAGGTGGAAGCCAGGTTCAGGTCGCCGAGGTTCCGGTCTTCACCTTCACTCAGTGCTTGCTGGGACCAGCGTTTGGTCTCATAGCCAACAAAGGTAACCTCGAGGAAAAGGGCCTCGTTGACCGGAGCAAGTACGGTAAAAGTTCCTTCTGCCTCCGAGGCGGCCACTTTTACCAGGGACGTATCGGCCTGGCGGTATAGCGCCAGATTCGCAAAAGGTACGGGCTGACCAGTATCGTCGATCAGTCGACCGCTCAGGCTGGCGAGCTGATTTTGGCTGTAGCCAGAAAAGCTGCCCAACAGGCAGCAGATAGTGAGTGTAGTTGTTAAAAACGTTTTCATAGTCGGGTGATTAATTTGTTGGCAAGTTAAGCAGCACGGCTGTGGTGCGCATTTTATCTTCGATCAACTGCCAATAGAATCGATGAGTGGCATTGGTCGATTTTCATCGGCCTATATCGTCGTTCGTCGGAAATAGATACCTTCTGGTGATTACAATTGGGACCTTTATCGCCGAATAGCTTAGCCCCGGGCCTTATAAAAGGGATACCTATGAAAAACGGAATGGTTACATATCTCAGGAAATGGGAGTTTTGGGCACTGACCGGCCTGTACTTCGTATTTGGCTTCTTATATTGGCTGGCATTGTACATTACCTCCTATGGTAATTACGAGCCTTTCAATACCCTGATTGATTATTCGATCAAAGCTTTGCTAACCATTCCATTTTATTTGCTGACGTTCCGGGTTGGTCGGAATTGGCCTACATCCAGACGATTGGTGCTGCACCTGTTTTTGGGACCTTTGTACGCATTTCTTTGGCAGCAGATCTATTATTTCATTTTGGAGGAGGGGTTTGACAGAGGACATTTAAGCGGTAATGGCGCCTTTTGGGATATCTACATCCCCTTATTATTCTATTTTGTCCAGTTCGGGCTGTTTCATGTATACGAGTACTACCAGCAGGTGCGGAAGCAGGAGCGTAATGCCGCCGCCCTGCGGGAGAGTGCCCTCAACAGTGAACTCACTGCCCTCAAAGCCCAACTTAACCCCCATTTTTTGTACAATACGTTCAACACCATCAGCGCCTCGGTTCCTTCCGAACAGGAGCACACCCGGGAATTGATCGCTGATCTCAGCGACCTGTTTCGTTATCAACTCATGGCCAGTAAGACGGACCTGGTGCCTTTGTACGAGGAGTTCGGCTTTGTAGCCAACTACCTGATGTTAGAGAAAGCCCGCTTCGGAGACCGTTTGACCCTGGAGCTAGACTTACCGGATGATACCCGTAACCTGGCGGTGCCGCCCATGATCCTGCAACCATTGGTCGAGAATGCTATCCGCCACGGGATCGCCCATCAAATCGACGGAGGCAAAGTTTGGGTACGTGCCCGCAAGAGGCCCAACGGCCTCCATCTGGAAGTAGGTGATACGGGGCCGGGCTTCGACAACGAGGCCGAAAAGAAAGGTAATGGGATTGGACTGGCCAATACCCGCAAGCGATTACAACTGGAATTCGGGGTTGCGCTGAATCAGTCAGAGGCGTACCCTACGGGATGCTTGTTTTCGTTTGTTTTGCCGATCATTCCCGCTGATATCGGGAATCACCACGCCTCCGCCCAGACTTCAGCGGGCAGGGAAATGGGACGGGAGCATTAGAAATGAGTGCTCAATGCTCAATTTAGCACCGAACACTGACCATGTAAAAGTACCTACTACCAAATACCCTATACTTTTTACTCTTTATCAACACATGAAAAAAGTACTGTTAATCGACGACGAAGCTCCGGCCCGCCAACTACTGCGTGAATACCTGGAGGATTATCCGAGCCTGATCATTGTGGGGGAGGCCAATAACGGCGTCGATGCCCTGCGGCTGATCCGGGAATTCCGGCCCGAGCTGCTGTTTCTGGATGTACAAATGCCCGGCATGACGGGCCTGGAACTGATACAACGACTGGAAGAATTACCGCAGATCATTTTCTCAACGGCTTATGATCAATACGCTTTGCGGGCCTTTGAGCTCAATGCGGTGGACTACCTGCTTAAGCCTTACACTAAAAAGCGTTTTGCAACAGCGATTGACCGGGTACTGGCATCCGGAAAAGAGAATTTAGACCAGGTGCAGGCGCTTACCCAAAACCTGCTGGACCAGGAAAAAAAAGGGAGTTACCCGGAGAAGGTGATCCTGAGCAAAGGGTCGCGCCTGGTTGCTGTGCCCACGAAAGATATCATATGGATCAAAGCCGACAAGGATTATTCGGAGGTGGTTACCGAAAAAGACACGTATCTTAGTAATCATGGCATTGGCCAACTAGAAGAGCGTCTGGACCCCTCTTATATGGTGCGTGTGCACCGCTCGAGCATTGCCAATATGGACCGGGTGGAGGAAATATTCCGCTACGGGAACGGCTATGATCTGAGAATGACCAATCAGGACGTAGTGAGGGTGAGTCGATCCTATATGGATGTAATCAAAAAATGGATTATTTGAGATTTGTTCTCAAAAAAGCTTCAGTATGAATGTAAGACAGATTATCCTGCTATTTTTTTGGGCGCAAGCCTTAATAGCTGCCACGTGGGGCGGTTTGTAGTGTACAATTTTTCGGGCATAAATGATTATAAAAAGTTTCCCGAGGCGGAGGTGGCGAAAGGGGAGGAGACCTTTACGTTTGCGCAAGCTAC
The DNA here is from genome assembly GCA_964342305.1 of uncultured Saprospiraceae bacterium. Lineage (GTDB taxonomy): Bacteria > Bacteroidota > Bacteroidia > Chitinophagales > Saprospiraceae > DT-110. The sequence goes on from CAYFGK010000080.1 coordinate 25,556, forward strand.
GGACGAGGCCAATAGCCTGAATTTACCGGAATGGTGGCCCATCAAAAACAAACGGTACGATTTTGCGGAAGCGATGGAAAAAAGCAAAACGGTCGCTTTCATAGTGATCCGCAACGATTCCATCCTCTACGAGGAGTACTTTAACGGCTACGACCGGGAATCGATCGTGACCTCCTTTTCGGTGGTGAAATCATTCGTAAGTGCTTTGATGGGCATTGCCATTGAGGAGGGCTACGTAGACAGTGTAAATGACCCGATCACCAAGTATTTAGATTACCTGGAGGATCCGGCTTTCGCCAAAATAACGATTGAGCATGTGCTAAATATGGAGTCCGGTATTGATTTTAACGAAAGTTACTACAGCCCCTTCTCGGACGCAGCCAAATTTTACTACGGTCGCCAACTCGAAAAATACCTGACCAAGCTGGAGGTTGCCCGTCCTCCCGGGGAGTCCTTTCAGTACCGGAGTGTCAATACGGTACTTCTAGCGCAAATTATTGAAAAAGCTACGGGTATGCCACTAAATGAGTACATGACTACCCGTTTGTGGGAAAAGCTGGATACAGAATACCCCGCCAGTTTGAGCATGGATAAAAAGAATGGCATCGCCAAAGCATTCGCCGGCCTGAACGCCCGGGCCATTGATTTCGCCAAGTTCGGACGGTTGTTCCTGAACGAGGGGAAATGGGAGGGCGAGCAGATCGTACCCGTGGACTGGGTCCGCAAAAGTGGTCAGCTGGATGCCGGGAAAGACTTTCACCAGTACAGCTACCAATGGTGGAAGCCCCGTTATTACCAAACTTACTCGGATACCGTGACCTATACCGAACCTTACCGAATAGTGGATTCGTCGTCGGGCAATGGCCAACTGGTCGTAAAGCCCGTAGATTACTACTCGGCGGTAGGTCACCTTGGACAGTATATTGCGGTAGTCCCCGGCAAGAATATGATCGCCGTCCGCTTCGGCAAAAAAGAAGGAAAGCTAGACTGGTATCGCCTGATGCAGTGGATAGCGGCGAATAACAACAATGGAAAAGGCTCAGGATGAGGCTGAGATTCAGGCTCAGGTTGAGGCTAATGTTTAGGCTGATAAAAAAGAACCTATGATCAATAGGCATCTATATTGACTCTTAACCTTAACCTCAACCTAAATCTCATCCAAATAATCACTTAATACCGGCATGTCACGGCGGGCTTTCGCCAAAAGGAGCCCTGCTACCGGTATGCCCATTTTTCATCCGATAAAAGATAACTATGAAAATAAGATCCATTTTGCCACCGCTACTGGCCGGTTTTTTTGCCATGGCAGCCCACGCTCAAATGAATACAGTGACGGTCGACAGTATTGTACAGTCGGCCGTAAACGATAAGTCCTTTGAAGGGACCATTCTGATAGCTGAACAGGGTGATATCCAGTACCAAAAATCCTTCGGCCATACGGATGCCCAACAACGTGTAGACATCGTAAACGGCATGACCTACAGCATCGCTTCAATAACCAAAATGTTGACGGCCATTGTCATTCTTCAATTGATGGAAGAGGGGAAACTGGAGCTGGACCTCCCCCTCAATGAACTACTGCCAGAGCTCGATGTACCTAAGGGGAATAAGATCACCGTGCATCACCTTTTGTTGCACATTTCCGGTCTGCCCAACGAAAAAGACGAGATCTACGCGGCAGAGACAAAACCGGCTGAATTTGTGGCTCAAACCCTCACCAACAAACGCAATAAATTCGGAGCGTTTAACTACGCAAACATCGACTACGTTTTGCTGGGACTGATCATCGAAAAACTGGATGGTCGCTCGTGGCAGGAGTCCGTCCGGGAGCGGATCCTCAATAAAGCCGGGATGGAAGAGACGGGATTCCTCAAACAAGGAAATTATCCGGATAACTTTGTATACACGTATACTATCGATAAGAAAGGCAAACGGATCCAGGACCCGCTTTTTCACATCGAAAACTTCTATGCGGCGGGAAGCATGTACGCCACGGCCGGGGACCTGTTGAAACTGGATCAGGCTATGTACGGCGAAACCCTGCTCAATGAGGCCAGCAAGGAGCTGATGTATACATCCTATCCTGCCTACAATTACTCGGGTTACAGCGTCTGGACGTATAACTATCCATTTGCCCCGTCGCAACCCAGAGTGATGGAACGCCGGGGAGGTATCCTGGGAGCCAATTCCGTTCTGGTACGGCTGCTGGATGAAAACAAGACTATCATCATCCTGAGTAATAATGATCGGTTCAATCCCGATAGCTTCGGCGACACCAGTGGATTGAAGGAGGCGTTGATGATCGAAGTGGCGAAATAACGGCTTACGGTTGACGCTACACGCTACACGCTAGACGGCAGACGGCTACGATTTTCTTGCTGCCAGCTTAGTCAAAATAGTAGGGCCAAAACCCACCCTCTGACTCCCTCCTTTTTCAAAGGGAAGGAGGATAATTTTCGTCCTTCGAAGAGATTATTAGTAAAAACAATTAATAAACTCCGAAAGAACTCCCCTTTCCCTTTTCCAAGGGAAGGCGGGCGCAGGGGGGGGATGGGTTTTAAAATTTGAAGTTTCCTACAGTCCTGTTTCGCATCGCAACATGAAAACCGTGGGTCGTCCATCGTAAGCCGTGAACCGTCACCTCCCACTTTACGGGTTGTTCTGAACCTCAACCTCAAGTATCTTCTTTGCTCCCTTACGTCTTTTCAGGTACTGCAGGATCAACTGCGAAAAGACGTACAGGATAGGAAGACAAATGACGGCCATGATCAGCGTTCCGGTATCAGTGAGCTCCCCGTCCGGCTCTACGTACTTAGGGAATCGCCGGATATAGTTACCTACGCCGGCATACAAGAAATAGACGATGACTCCGAAGAGGGTCATCCAGGCCCAGGCGCCCAGGTACGCTTTTAATTTGGGTTTCGGGGTGGTGCTCATAAATATGGATTTATACGAATGCTGTAATGCCTAATGATGAGTGCTAAATTCATCATTCAACATTTCACTTGGCCGATAACCCCCGCCGTGAGGCTGTCGACTGCACTTCCGTAAAAATAAAGTAGGCACTAACCCCGGCCGACAGCACAAACCATCCGGCCACCACGTATTTGCCGGCAGGCCATACCTGATTCATCAGGAACCAGTCGCCCTGAAGGTAGATGATCGTGAGCCCCACCAATGCGGTGATGATCTCCGTCCACAGTGCCCAGGGGCGCTTATCCATCAGGGTGGTGAAGCTGAAGATGGCCATGAAAAGGAAGCCACCGTAGATCAGTACGCCCGGCCAGTCGATATCGCCGAAGTAATTGAAGAGGTACATCATCAGCAAGAATACCACCGTAAATTGTATCCACGACCACCATTGCAGGGCAGGGGAGAGGTGGGTATCGAATTTCTCGTAGGTATAAGGATCCTTAATACTTTCGAGCGGGTATTTGTCTTTAACGTCGGCCGGACGCCAGCCGGTAGGCATAAACCAGATCCGGAATTTATCGCGAATGGAGTTCGTTCGCCAGGCATCCTGAATGAGGGTCCAGAGGTGCATGAAGTTTATCAGGAAAGGATTCCAGGTGCGCACGGGACGGGTGACACCATAAACGGGGGGAACCTCATCGAGTTCTTCCTGGAAGGTGCCGAATAGCTTGTCCCACACAATAAAAATCTGCGATAGGTTTTTGTCGAGGTACACTTTATTAATGGCGTGGTGTACCCGGTGATGGGAGGGTGTTACGATGATGTGCTCCAGGAAACCCATTTTGCCGATCAGGCGCGTGTGGTACCAATACTGGGCGAACAGATGCAGGGGCGCGACGATGGCTACGACCTCACCTGGTACTCCGAGAATAGCAATGGGCAACAGAAAGAATACGGTGATCGAAAAAATGTTAGAAATAGACTGACGCAGCGCGCAGCCCAGGTTGAACTCTTCGCTGGAATGGTGAATGATGTGCGTATTCCAGAAATAGTTAACGTGGTGGGAAAGTCGGTGAACCCAATAGCCGGCAAAGTCAATCCCGATAAAAGCGATCACGTATACCAGCCAGGTAGCCTTGATATCGATGATCCCCAGGTGCTGCTCCACCCACTCGTAAGAGACGATGATCAGGGTGAGCCCCAGGACATCTTTGACCACATTGGTCAGGCCCGAGCTCAGGCTCGAGAGCGTATCAACGGAGCGGATGACTTTCTCACCGCGCCACCAGGCAATACCGGCCTCAATTAGCAGGAGCAGAATAAAGAAGGGGATGGCGTAGTTTAGTACTGCTGCGTACGATTCCATACCGATTTTATCTTGTTAGCGAATATTCGTTAATGAAGGTACGGGATTTTTGATGGAAATGGTACCCGGTATCACGTAATGTGTATTTGGACTATTGTGGGTGCTATAAGATCAAGAATAATCCAAGACAAATAACGAACGTTCCCAAACCCATCCACAGTGTCATTAGCGTATAAGATCGGTAGGCATCGGCAACCTTGAAGCCGCTAAACTGGGTAACCACCCAAAAGTAGCTATCGTTGGCATGGCTTACGACCATGGCGCCGGCGCCCAGGGACGTTACCATTAGGGATTGCTGCCAGATGGAAAGTCCATCAAGACCAATCAATAAAGGAGCGAATACGGATGAGCCCACAACCAGAGCGGAGGTACTGGACCCCTGAGCCATTTTTAGAATAGCCGCCAGTGCAAAGGCTGCCAGGAGCATCACCCATCCCTGATCCTGATTGTTACCCAGCCAGTCGGTGGCCTGAGCAACTATGTCTGTATTTTTCAGTACCGCCCCGAAGCTACCGCCTACACCAGTGATGACCAGGATGGGACCAGCCAGGGCAATGCCGGTTTCGGTCCAGGAGCGCCATTGCTTGCGGCGGTGTTGTCCCAGCAGTGCGAAAGCCAAAAAAACACCGATTGCCAGAGCGATTTCGGGAATGGCTACCCATTGCCAGGGTGTGCCTTTCGGCAAAAGGGTACCGAGGGCCAGCAGGAAGATTGGCACCAACAAGACAGGTAATACCCTGAGCAGAGACGGAATACCATGGCCAACAGATGTTACCGGCGAATCAACATCGTTGGCTGAGCCAGTCTCCAAATCCTCCGCTTCCAACAATATGTTTCTGCCAGCTTTTCGTGCCCACCACCAGGCGATCAGCAGTACCGGCACACTTACGGCCAGGCCGATTACAATGATGGGACCTAATTGCTCGCTCAGGCCCAGGTTGCCGGCTGCGGCGACCGGGCCCGGAGTAGGCGGGACCAGGTTGTGCGTCAGGTACAGGCCACCGGCCAGTGACAAAAATAGGGTAGGGGCCGCTACTTTTGTCCGACCGGCCAGAGCGTGGTTAATGCGGGATAGTACAATGAAGGCGCTATCGCAAAAAACCGGAATGCTGACCAGGCTGCCGATAGCCCCCATGGCCAGCCCGGGATATCGCTTACCGAGGGTGCGCAAAATGCCGTCGGCCAGCGTAATGGCACCGCCGGTTTGTTCGAGTATCACACCCAGGATAGCCCCGAGCACGATCACCAGACCGATGCCGCCGAGTAGTCCGCCGAAGCCACGGGTGATTGCATTGACTACCTCCGCTACGGAGTGACCGCTCCCCAGACCTACGATCAGGCAAGCGCTCAGAAGCGCCCAGACGGGATGCAGATTGAATTGGCGGGTGGACAGAATGATCCAGATGATGGCGAGCAATACGAGGAGCATAGGTGTTTTTTTTCTGGAAAATACGATAATAAGGATTCAAGTTGAGGCTGAGGCTAAGGTTGAGGCTAAGGCTGAGGCTGAGTTTAGGGTAACCGGGGAATCTTATTGATCTTGTTGTGCATTAGCTTGTTATGGTGCTGGCTATAAGCTTGACGCAATATTATGTTAAGTAGAATAACTTGCGTAATATTTATGAGTCAGCAAAGGGTAGGTCCGGGTGCAGTGCCTGTTGTAAAAACCTACATAGGCTGTTTGTTACGGGGCAGGCATTATCCAACGCTAACCTATGAACAGTAATACAGAATCGGCTGCGGAGATAACTTGTAGTACGGTCATATTGTGAGAATAAGATCCAGTACGCTTAAGTCCTTAACTCAACCTGAAACTCAACCTAAGTCTCAACCTCAGCCTGCGCCTAATCTTCTATCTAAAATCTCTGAGTCTCTCATCTTCCGAAGACTCAATATTTCCTATAATATATATTATGTTAAGTAGTAGTTTGCGGAATTCCCCACGGCCCGAAGCAGATCTCCCGGGCGTGATTCTACCGACTTTAAATCCAACCCGATAAATTTCTCCGTAGATAGTTTCGAATTACAAATACACACAAAAACTACTACCATGCGTAATTATCTGTTTGTTGTCCTTGCCGTACTTTTTACCACCCCTACCCTGCTGGCGCAGGAAACCTTGATGGTCGGCGGTGAAGCCATGTATCCCATGAAGGATATTGTCGACAACGCCGTGAATTCCGAAGACCACACCACGCTCGTCGCTGCCGTTAAGGCGGCCGGACTCGTAGAGACGCTCAAGTC
>CAYFGK010000081.1:0-31787 GCA_964342305.1 uncultured Saprospiraceae bacterium
AATGATGAGGCTCATAATCAACTGAATCTCTTTGACTTATAACCGGACACTACTGGCTTTCTTTTTTCTGCTAAATATTCTTTTCTCCTTAAAACTTTGGGTTGGAATCAGATCCTTCCCTGCAATTCCCATTTATGACTGGCTCACCCTGGGCGATTATATAGAACTGATATTTTTTCTACTTTTAGTTTTTTCTCTCCTGGTTCTTGTTTTTTCTACTTTACATAGAAGGTTCATAATTGTTTTTGTGGTTCTTAGTTTGGTGGTTTTGGCATTGGCAGATCAAATGAAGCTACAACCTTGGGTTTACTTTTTTTGGTTGGTTTTTATGCCCTTTGCGATTATGAAAAGTCTAGAAAAAAGAGGAAGTGAGGTCTTATTGTTTATAAAGGGAGTCCTTATTTGCCTTTATTTATGGGGAGGGATACATAAGCTTGTTCAAGGTTTCTCTTTCCAAATCTTTCCAATTATACTCAATGATCTTGGTGTTTCAGGATTAGTCGATTTGGACAGTAATTTTCGGGAAATTGGTTATTTTATTCCTGTTTTCGAAGTCTGTACTGCCCTGTTCTTGCTAATTGGCTACACCAGGAAAATCGGGATTGTTTCAGCCATCCTTTGCCACCTATCAATACTACTGTTTTTAGCGTTTTCTAAAAACATAAATACAGTAGTTATTCCATGGAATATTTATCTGATCGGCTTAGTGCTTATTTTGTTTTGGCGGAAAACAACATTGGTCAGAATAGACAATAAAAACCAAAGATATTCTCAGGTACTTCTTTTGGTCATTCTATCAATTGTAGCTTTATGCCCATTGACGTTTTATTTAAATAAGTGGGACTATTACTTAGCTTTTAACTTGTACTCAGGTCAATATCCCAGATTGCAAATTGCGGTTGATGATCAATACAAAGGTTTTATCGAGGGAGCATATGGAGATTATATTATCCAAAATGATCAATTAGGAGGTGGGGTAATTATTGAGGTCAACAAATGGGCTTTAGAGGAGTTAAATGTCCCTGTACCTCCAGAGGATAGAATCTTTAAGCAGATTAGCAGATCTTTCTGTAAGATGAGGCTTGATAATGAAGCTGTATATTTTGTAGTCCTAAAACCTCCTTATGAAGCACAAAATTATACGTCTTGGCAATGCAGCCAATTGAAGTGAAAAATGTGGAGCCCAAACAAAAAATAGTGACAGGGTCAGGTACTGGCATAGCACTCATGCCCGCCATAGCCTTCGCGAAAGCGGGGAAAACTGACCATTCATCATTCAACATTAAGCCTTCATCATTGCCCCTATCAAAGGATCTCAGCGATTGCCCGCTCGATCACATTGTCGATCCCTTGCTCGGAGAGGTCTCGATCGAGGATCACGCGGATATCGGGCGGAACGCCGTTCTCGAAGTTCTCGCCGTCGGTGGAAATGGTGCGGGAGATGGAGAGGCGGTAGGTCCATCCGTTGGGGAGTTGGCCGCCATTGGGAATACCGAGGCCACCACCGGTGGTGTCACCGATCAGTGTCATTTGGGGTAGCTCACGGGCAATGAGTGCCATGAAGGAGGCCGCACTGTAGGTGCCGCGATCGATCAATACCATGACCGGCTTGATATACGTCTGCCCGCGTTCCGGAGGCTCGACGAAGGCTTCCTGTGGTCCTTCGAATTCTTCGCGGCCTGGACCCGATTTAATGAAAGAGTCGTACACTTTGGTTCGTTCCTGAGCCAGTCGATTCATGATCGTAAACACACTGCTAAGACTGCCTCCGCCATTGCCACGGATATCGATTATCAACCCGCGGGTGTTGCGATAGAGGGCAAGCGGAAATTGGATGTCACCTTCACTGACCGTCGTGCCGAAGGAAGCGATGCGCAGATAACCCACCTGTCCGTCGGCGAGTACATCGTGAATGATGGGGGTAGTGGTGTAATAACGGTCACTCAGATAGTTCTCGCGGATGACCCGAAAATCGATATTATCCGGCCCCAATAGATCCACATCAAATCGCGAAACATTAAAGGGGGAAATCAGATTGACGTGGCCGTCGCGCAATTCGTTCATCATGTCCCAAAGAACCCGGAACAAGGAGTCGGCACTCATGCCATTAGCCACCCGCGGAGAATATTCGGTATAGACCGAGTCCCAGTCTACATTTTTGTAGTCGAAGAAAGCGTATTTCTCATCACATTGCTGCCAGAGGTACTCAAAATTGGTGCGGGCATTATTAGCCAATTCCTCCTCCAGGAAGGCTTCCTCGCAAGTCATGAGGCAAGCTGAAAGTAGGATCAATAATAGAAAGGAGTGAAAACGCATCATAAGGGGTGTCTAATTTAAACGCATAACCAGCCCAAACTGCAGGGTGTGGTTGATGAAGTCTAATTGATTAAAACCTTCGGGTGTCCGCGTGTAATCCCACCAATAGGTGAAACGCAGTGCATTACCGTTGGGCAAAAAGTAGCGGTAGGTAAGGCGGGTCTGCAGTCGTAATCCACCCCAGTAAAACTCATGCGATTTCGTGGAGTTGGGTTCCCCGTCGGTGAAATCGGTTATGTAGGGATAGTCCGGTAACCAGGAGGTGGTGACAATGGGCAGGTTCAACTCAAAGGCTAACTCGTGGCGGGAGGGTTTGGCTCCTGCTTTCGTCAGATCTGTTTTGCGGAAGCGCAGATCCCAGGCCAGACTGTTGTGCAAAAACAATGTATTAATGCTTTCGACGGCATTGGAGGCATTCAGCAAAGATGGGTTTGATCGTACATTCGTGAGGCCGTGAAACCTGACCCCGCCGTAATACCGCAAATTTAATCTCCCGGATTCCCAGAATTGACGCCGGGAGAATCCTCCGTAAGCGAAGTTAATACTGGTGGATTTATAAACCGCAAAGCGTGTGGCCTCGTAAAACCCTACACCTCCGTCGAATTCAATGCTATGTTGCCAGCGCGTACCCTCATAAGTGTATCGCACGCCCCCCATAATCAGGAAACCATTGTATATTATGGGGCTCACGCCTACATCCCGAAAACTGCTCAACCCGGCCGTGGCTGTTATTTCAAGGTATTCCGGATGGACCGGTTCGTCCGGAGTCTGGCTAAAGGCGGGATAGACTCCTGCGAGGAGGATAATGCAAAAAATATATCGGATCATATACGGTTAATTCTGGGTTGCCAGCAGGCGCCGGTGGTAATTGATTTGCCCCAAATGATAATGTAAATGGGCCAGCAATCTGAATAATTCTTCACCTACTGTCTTTGATTCTACTCTGAAATCATCCGGATAAGGTTGGTTGAGGTCGGTCAATTTGCGCAGTACCTGCCAGATCATGCGGCGAGTTTGCTCTACGTATTTTATCAGGGCCTCGCGGGGGACGGCCGTGATCTGAAATTCCCGTGGCCGATCTCGCATATACCCGGTTTTGCCAATACCGGCACCGATAAAGTGGTTCAAATTGCCGACCAGGTGAAAGCAAAGGTTACCAGCGCTGTTATTGATCTCACCGCCTTTGATCCACAGGGATTCATCATTGGGATAAGACTCAATTTCCTGTCGCAGTCGTCGCAACCCCCGGTCGAAGTGGGTAATCAAATCGTCCTGTATGGCCATTTTTTACGGGACAAAATAAGGCAAATAAATCAGGTTTGAGGTTTGAGGTGTGAGGTTTTAGGTGGGGCATAGGATCCTCAATCCTTAAACCTCACACTTCAAACTTCACACTTCAAACCTGATAACTCACACCTCAAACCTAAAACCTTTCAGAAAAAGTTTTTATTTTTGCGACGCTTTATCAAATTGGCCTATTAAAAGCAAAGTAGAACAATGGCAAAACGCAAAAAGAATAAGCAGTCGGAAGAGGTGTTGGTTGATATCGTGGAGGTACGCGACCAGGCCCAATCTTTTATGGATCGCAACCAAAAAACCATCTTCGGTGCTCTGGTAGCTGTAGTAATTATCATTGGTGGATTTCTGGCGTATAAGAACCTGTACCAGAAGCCCCGTCAGCAGGAAGCGGTGGATCAAATGTTTCGTGCTCAGCGTCAGTTTGAGCAGGATTCTTTCGCGCTGGCGCTTACCAACCCCGGAGGTGGATACCTCGGGTTCCTCGATGTCATCGACAACTACAAAGGCACGAAAGCTGCTAACCTTGCTAAGTACTACACGGGTATTTCCTACCTGCACCTTGGGAAATTTGAGGCCGCAGTCAGCTATCTGAGCGATTTTAAACCCGCGGGAGACATTTCGCCAATCATGAAGAATGGTGCTCTGGGCGATGCACATGCCGAATTGGGCAATATGGGTAAAGCAAAGTCTTTCTATCGCAAAGCCGCCAATTCCGACAATGAGGCCCTGACCCCTTACTACCTCAAGAAACTGGGCATGTTATTGGAAAGTGAAGGCGATCTGGCTGGTGCCAAAAAACTGTACGAAGAAGTTAAGGCCAAGTACCCTACCTCGGCGTCTGGCCGCGATATCGAGAAGTATATCGCCCGGGTTGATCAATAAATCTTCAGGTTTGAGGTTTGAGGTTTTAGGTAGGTCATAGGACCCTCAAACCCCACACCTCAAACCTCACACCTCAAACCTGATATTTTTATGGCCAGTAGCCTGAAAAACTTATCCGCCTACGACGATTCGAATATCCCCGATGGGGAGGGAAAAGCCTTCGGCGTCGTCGTGTCGGAATGGAATCGCGATATCACACACTCCCTGTACGAAGGATGCGTTAAAACCCTGGAAAAACACGGAGTGTCAGCCGACGACATTCACGTTATTCAGGTGCCGGGGTCTTTTGAATTGCCCGCCGGAGCCAAATTGGTGGCCGGGTATCACAAACTCGATGCGGTTATTTGTCTGGGATGTGTGATCAAGGGAGAGACCAAGCACGACGAATACATCAACCAGGCCGTAGCTACGGGACTGACCAATCTTGGATTGGCTTCCGGTATACCAATGATTTTCGGTGTGTTGACTCCTAATACCGAAGAGCAAGCTAAAGACCGGGCCGGAGGAAAGCACGGCAATAAAGGAGTTGAAGCAGCTGTAACTGCTCTGCGAATGGCTGACTTGCGCAAAGATCTTAAGCAAAGCAAATCGTCGATTGGGTTTGGTCATTAGTCGAAGCCGGGTTACCTTCATCCCTGCCTGACCAACAAACAGAAACCAATCAGTATGCAGATTACGACCATCGAAACCGGCTTTTTTAAATTAGATGGAGGCGCTATGTTTGGCGTAGTCCCCCGCCAACTCTGGGAACGCAAAAACCCGCCCGACGAAAATAATATGTGTACCTGGTCGATGCGTTGTTTGCTCATTCGTATCGAAGAGCGCATCATTCTGGTCGATACCGGCATTGGGGACAAACAGGATGAGAAATTTCGCAAACACTTCGAACCGCACGGGACCGATACGCTGATCGGCTCCCTGGCCAACCTTGACCTGGAACCAGAAGATATAACCGATGTACTGCTGACGCACCTACACTTCGACCATGTCGGCGGAGCCGTACGCCGTGATGAAAGTGGTGATTTGGTACCTACCTTCCCGAATGCGACCTACTGGACCAACCAACGTCACTGGGAATGGGCATTGAATCCCAATCCCCGGGAGGCGGCTTCTTTCCTCAAAGAAAACCTGTTGCCTCTGCAGGAGCACAAGGTGTTGGAATTTATTGATGTATCGGAGAAGGATGTGAACTGGCTGCCGGGTATTGATCTGCGCTTTTTATACGGCCATACCGAGGCCATGATGATGCCCATTATTACCAATGGCGAAAAGCGGATGATCTATTGCGCTGATCTGTTGCCATCATCCTACCACTTAGGATTACCCTGGGTCATGAGCTATGATGTGCGCCCGCTTCACACCATGAGTGAAAAAAAGCGACTTCTGAACGAAGCTTTTGACCACGGTGACCTGTTGGTTTTCGAACACGACCCCCACGTTCAGAGCGGGGTGTTGGGAAAGAATGAAAAGGGACGGGTTGGTCTGGAATCAGAAGTAGATCTGCGGGACTTCTTTAATTATTAACGTAAGGTTGGGGCCGATCTGTTTGTTAAAAACCGGGTGTAACAACCTTACATTGTATTTGGTAAAGGGTTGCAGGTCGTAAGATTGGCTTAAACCCAAACACCCTATACCTACTACTTTGTATCGGGAGGTTGGGCCTTGATTATCTGAACTTTACGAAATAGTCTATGCCTTACCTCGCGTTAATTATTAGGCTTTCGCTAAAAAAGGCCCACGAATCACGGTTTTTACGTTAACCTAACCCTCAACCTTCTCCGCCCGCCGAAACGCAGTGAAGGCGGGAGCCTCAGCCAGCTTATTCCTCCCGGTAAAGCTTCAACACTCGTTCCGCACCATTTTCCATCATGCGCAGGTGTAGTGAATCCGTAGATAGCTGAATGATCTCCACGGTCTTTTCGGTGGTGGCCTGATTTAGAGTGTCGGTAGTGTAAAGGTAGGGAGGTTCCAGGGTGTAGCTTCCTGCTTCGCGATAATTTAGATTTCCCTCGTACTGGTACCCTTTTTCCGTAAAGGAAAAAGAAAGCTCTGCCGGATCAACACCGGTTAGCGGGAGGCCATTTTCTTCGATGTAGACTCCTGTCCATCGTCCCTGGATATCCTCTTCCGAATAAGGGGAGTTGCAAGCGACTGACAGGCATAGTAAAGCACCTGCCAGAATTCGGGTGGCGTATGTTCCATTCATATCATCCTACGATTTCTGCTGTCAATCAACCAACACACCATATGCTGGTGGGTTCATCCCGGTGCGGGTAAACTGCCAGTAAACAATGAGAAAAAGGATATAGGTCCGCGCTTACCCGCTAATTAGCGGATACATTGCGAGGAATGTCAAACTTCCTCCAATAAAGCCCAGGAAAGCCAGCCAGCTTATTTTTTTCAGGTACCAGATAAAGTCAATTTTTTCCATACCCATAGCTGCTACCCCCGCTGCGGATCCAATGATCAGCATGGATCCTCCGGTTCCCGCTGAGAAAGCAATGAAATGCCATAGCTTGGAATCGATGGGGAAGGTGGTCATGGGATACATGCCCATGGACGCAGCAACCAGCGGCACATTATCGATAATAGCTGACAGGAAACCCAGAATGATGATGACCACATCCTGGTTCGGAACAGCTGCTTGCAGGCGTTCGGCCATGGCCATTAGCAGACCGGTTTTTTCCTCATGCCCTTCCACGGAAACAGCTACCGACTCCAATCCGGCGACCGCCATCAGGATACCGAGGAAAAATATAATACTACTCATTTCAATCCTAGAGAGGGCACGGTGAGCAGAGTAGCGATCGCGCTTCTCCTCGGAAAAATCTTCTTCCGGGTGGATGTATTCCGATACCAACCAAACGACGCCCAGGGATAACATCATGCCAACGTAAGGAGGAAGATGGGTAATGGATTTGAAGATGGGGACAAAGATCAACCCGCCGATACCGGTAAAGAGCATGGTTCGACTGCTGAGTAATTTTTGTTTTTCGCGTTCGGATTCGGATGATCCCGAAATTTCCGCAGCAGTGGTGATATTCCCCCGGAAAGGCTTCATCATAGATGCGATGAAGGTAGGTAAAGCCACGCATACAAGGGAGGGCACAACGAGGTGTTCGATCAGTCCTAAAGTGGTCACCTTTTTGCCAATCCACAACATAGTGGTGGTAACATCCCCGATCGGAGACCAGGCTCCTCCCGCATTTGCGCCAATTACGGCCAGTGAAACGAACCAGAGACGTTCGGTGCGATCGGGAACTAACCGGCGCAACAGGGAAACCAGGACAATAGTTGAGGCCAGGTTATCGAGGGTGGCAGACAGGAAGAACGCCAAAATAGCGATCATCCACAACATCTTACTTTTCTTCTTAGTTTGTATTCGATCGGTAATGACCGAGAACCCTTTGTGGAGGTCAATTAGCTCCACGATTGTCATGGCTCCGATCAGGAAGATGAGGATCTCGGCCGTCTTTCCAATGTGGTGAAGTAAGACATCTTCCATGTGCCCCAGTTCGTGTTCATGGGAAACGACATCAAGGTGTCCCAAGGAGATGAGGGCCCAGATCAAAGACCCCATGAGCAGGGCTGGAACTGACTTGTCTAATCGAAGTGGATGTTCAAATACGATAAGTATATAGCCAATGATAAAGCAGGCAACTACTCCAGTTAGCATAGAGGAAAAGTTTGTTGGTTGTGTTCGTTCAAGTTTTTGTCTTTCGCCCTAAATTTATCATTTTCTTTCTGGTTGGGGCCCAATCTCCAAATAATTATCCCCGGAAATTTACCATTGCCTGATTTTGAACAAATTGGATATTTGTTCTGGACTCATACCAGCTAAGAGGTTTAAAATCACGTAGACAACCAATTCTGGCGGGATTACCGGGATTTTTTTCATATGTAGCCAATAAGGGTTATTTTTGCACCCTGGTTTGCGAACGGTTCGTCCGCTCGTAATGTTAGGCATGGCGAAAAGAGAATCAAATGGTGAAGATCGGACAAGTTGAACTAGGGGATTTCCCGCTGCTGCTGGCACCTATGGAGGACGTAAGTGATCCGCCTTTCCGTGCATTGTGTAAGGAGCAGGGAGCTGATATGATGTACACCGAGTTTATCTCGGTGGAGGGGCTGATCCGCGATGCTTCCAAAAGCGTGCAGAAGATGGATATATACGAGGAGGAGCGCCCCGTCGGCATCCAGATCTTCGGCGCTGAATACGATTCCATGATGCGGGCCGCAGAGATTGTGGAAGAGGCCCAGCCCGAGGTACTGGATATCAACTTCGGTTGCCCCGTCAAAAAGGTGGTTTGCAAAATGGCCGGTGCCGGTATTTTGCAGGATATTGACCGAATGGTCAAGTTAACGGATAAGGTTGTAAAGTCGACCAATCTTCCGGTTACGGTAAAGACCCGTCTGGGATGGGACGATGAGACCAAATACATCGAGGAGGTGGCCGAGCGTTTGCAGGACGTCGGCATCAAAGCCCTGAGTATCCACGGGCGTACCCGCAAGCAAATGTACAAGGGAGAAGCCGACTGGACGCTGATCGGAAAGATCAAAGAAAACCCACGTGTACATATACCCATCTTTGGAAACGGTGATATTGATAGTCCTGAAAAGGCCAAATTGTACCGGGAGCGCTACGGGGTCGACGGGATCATGATCGGTCGGGCCAGTATTGGTAACCCGTGGATCTTTCGGGATATCAAGCACTACTTTGCCACCGGCGAGCTACTGCCTTCCCCCGGCATTCACGAGCGCGCCGAGGCTGTTCGCCAGCATTTGCGGCATTCCCTGGAATGGAAAGGTGAAAAATTAGGCGTTTTGGAAATGCGGCGCCATTATACCAACTACTTTCGGGGGTATCCCGGGGTGAAGCAATACCGTAGCCGGTTGGTTACTACCCACGATCCGGCCGAGTTATTTGCCATCATCGAAGAGATGGAGGCTTACTACGCGAGTGAAGGAGTACTGACGGTTAACTAACCGTCCTTTGACCATCCGACCGCAGTGTCGTAAATGTTAGGGAGTGGTATTTGACATACAAGAGCACGAACGGAAGATTTTCAATCTAATTGGAGAGGTAGCCGATGACCTGGGTTATCCTACTTACGTTGTTGGCGGGTACGTACGTGACCGTCTGCTGGCCCGTCCTTCGACCGATATCGATATCGTTTGTGTCGGTAGCGGGATTCGTCTGGCTGAGAATGTAGCAGCTACTCTGCGCCCTATTCCCCGCATTGCAGTGTACCGCCGGTTCGGAACAGCCATGCTTAAGCACGGCGACCTGGAGATCGAATTTGTGGGTGCGCGTAAGGAATCCTATCGTCACGATTCCCGAAAACCAAGCGTGGAAGACGGTACTCTTGAGGACGATCAGAATCGACGTGATTTCACCATTAATGCCCTGGCGGTCAGCCTCAATAAGGAGGATTTTGGTCGGATCATTGATCCTTTTGACGGGCTATTGCATTTGGAACAGAAACTGATAAAAACGCCATTGGAACCCGGGCGTACTTTTTCCGATGATCCTCTGCGCATGATGCGCGCCGTCCGGTTTGCTACTCAGCTCGATTTTGTGATCCATCCGAAAACAAGAGAGGCACTCCACGAATTTCGCAACCGCATCAAGATCGTTTCCAACGAGCGAATTGCCACCGAACTCAACAAAATTATTCTGTCCCCACACCCTTCGATTGGCTTTAAACTTCTTTTCGACAGTGGCCTCCTGGAGCTGATATTTCCGGAGATGGCCGAATTACAGGGTGTCGAAAAACGCCATGGCCGCGCTCATAAAGACAATTTTTACCACACCCTGGAAGTGCTCGACAACCTGTCGAAAAACACCCAGAACCTATGGCTGCGCTGGGCAGCTATCCTCCACGATATTGCGAAACCCCGCACCCAGCGCTTTCATCCGGAACACGGTTGGACCTTCCACGGCCACGAGGTGGTTGGCGCCAACATGGTTCCTAAGATATTTCGCCGCCTGCGTTTACCAATGGACCATAAGATGAAGTATGTGCAAAAGCTTGTTCGTTTGCACTTGCGTCCTATTTCGTTGACAAAGGAAAATATCACTGATTCGGCTGTACGGCGACTCTTGTTTGATGCCGGGGATGAGATCGATGACCTGATGATGCTCTGCGAGGCCGATATTACCTCGAAGAACCCCAAAAAGGTCCAGCGCTACCTGGAGAACTACGAGTTTGTACGTCAGCGGCTACAAGAGGTAGAGGAAAAAGACAATCTGCGCAACTGGCAGCCCCCCATCTCCGGAGAGACCATTATGGCCTCGTTCGGTATTGAGCCTTCACGTCAGGTTGGTATCATCAAAACGGCCATCCGCGAAGCTATCCTCGACGGCGAAATACCTAATGAGTACGATGCCGCCTACCAATTCATGGTGGAAAAAGGGAAAGAACTGGGATTAGAGCAAATAGAGGAGAAAAAGTAAGAGCTCGTCCGGGGAATCCTAAATAGGTTCTTCATGACCTAAGGAATGCCAGACAAGCTCTAATACCACACGAGTACCGGGATGGTTTTGGACCCTCGAAAAGACATGGATAAGGCCGCCGGTGTGGTTCAGTAATCCCCTTGTCGCCGAAGCGAATCCCGCTTGCGCAGGATTGAGGCCCGCCCTAGTCACACCAAGTCGTACCCTAATTTGTTAAAAATGTAGAGTCAAAACTTTTGATACCCGAGTGGCAGATTTTTCGCCCGTTCGTTTTCGGGCAACTCAAAGTTAGAAAAAGGTGCGCAGTTAGTCAAGGTCCTAACAAGATGAAAACGGTGTTTTATGGTCCACGGTCCAAGGTCCCCGCCTTCACTACCGTTTCGGCGGGCGGGCACGGTTTACGGCCTACGGTCCATGGCTTACGGTTCATCGTCCATTGAAGTTCCCACCGCTGAATAGGTTGGGCTTAAACTACCAACTGCCAACTGCATACTGACCAACCTCCTTTTGGCGAAAGCCAATAAAAAATCCAAAATTGAGCATTGAGCATTGAGCATTGAGCATTGAGCACTGCCAACTGAGCACTGCCAACTGCCGACTGCCAACTGAAGACTGCCGACTGCCAACTGAAGACTGCCGACTGCCAACTGAAGACTGCCAACTGACCAACCTCCTTTTGGCGAAAGCCAAAAAAGCAAACCCACATTTAGCATTAAGCATTGAGCATTGAGCACTGCCAACTGAAGACTGCCTACTGCCCACCTTTCTTCAAATTCACCAGCAACGAAATCACGTGCGAGTACCCATTATCCAAACCGGTCTGGTCGCTGAAAGCGTAGTCGAGTTGGAGAGCAGCAAAAGCAAAGCCTACACCCAGGCTGGGGCGGGCCTGCCAGTTTTGGGTGTCACCGAACCCGGAGATTTCCTGGAACTGATTCACCCCGGCCCGCAGGAAGATAAACCGGCCGTAATCTGCTTCGATACCGAAGGCCGGATCAATACTGATGGGGTCCCCGGAGATGAGTACGTTGCGCTGGCCATCGGTCGTGACGTATAGATCCAATTCGGGGGTGATGCCCACCTGGTTGAGCTGGAAACGCCTGGCGGCTCCCAGGATCAGCGTAGGCTTGGTCACTTCAACACTATTGATGGGGATTTCGTTATTGGTCAGCGAGAGCGTTTCTTTTTCCTCATCGGTGAAATCAAAAGACCAGGCGTTGAAGGTCGATGTGAGGTCGCGTCCTACGGCGGCGAATGACCAGGGTCCGCGATGGTATTGCAAACCCACATCGATCCCGAATCCCCACGACCGTGCGAAGGGGCCAATGATCCGGTGAATGACCTTGACGTTACCTCCGATCAGTAAACGTCCTTCCTGTACTTTTATGGGCTGTGCGTAGCTGGCCAGGAAGGCGTAATCGGCAGCAGAGAACTCACTGATATTGTCGAAATTGACCGTGCCGTCGGCTTCGTACAGGGACAGTGTGTTCGGAATATCGTCGATCCCGAAGCGGATAAAACTCAGAGCAATGCGGCGTCCCCCCTTCCACTCGGGCAGGATAACCCCGGCGTAATCAAACTTACCTACTCCGGCAAACCACTCGTTGTGCATGGCGCCGATCTGAATGCCGGCCAGGTCCGTATTCCCGATCAATCCCGCCGGATTCCAGGCGGAGGACGTTACATCGTCGGTACGGGCGATTACGGCATTCCCCAACCCCTGAGCACGAGCTCCCACACCGATCGAGAGGAATTCATTGCTGTATTTTTGACTCCAGGCGGAGGTGCAGATTGCGATTAGAGCAGTTAAAAGTGTGAGTGTTCTCTTCATTCGTGGGTTATACGGTTTACTGTATTTTTCATGGTGCACTAACATGCTATTGACTATAAGGATAGATTGAGGCTAAGGCTAAGGTTAAGGCTAAGGTTAAGGTTGAGGTTTAGACTGAGGTCACAAAGCTGATAATCTTGAAATAATTAATCAGTGACCATCGGACGCTTTTAGCTCAAACGACGCATTTGATTTGCGAGTATACGGAATGGATCCGTTAAGGTAATCCGATAGCGAATCATTGTATGGTGCATGGAGACGCGATAAAACGCACGATCCATTGAGACGCGATAAATCATATGATGCACTAAGACGCGATAAATCGCGTCTCTACTTCTGACTTCTGACTTCTTACCTCTGACTTCTTACCTCTTACTTCTGACCTCTGACTTCTGACCTCTGACCTCTGACTTCTGACTTCTGACCTCTGACTTCTGTTCTTCCTCATCCGTGATCTGTTCGCGCATATCGCGGTTGATCGCGATACTGGCATTGAGTTCGTAGCCGATCAGGATCGACAGGGCGTTCAACTGCATCCACAGCATGATCACGATGATGGTACCGATCGATCCGTACAATTCGTTGTAGGTGTTAAAGTTATTGACGTAGCTCGAGAACAGCACCGAGGTGGTCAGGCACAGAGTGGTTGCCAGAGCTGCTCCGGGGGTAAACATTTTGAATTTGCGACGGGTGGCCGCTCCGAAGCGGTGTATGGCTGCAATACCGAAGTAGTACAAGGCCAGGATGATTAACCAACGCAGGAAATTGAGGAGAAATGCCGTTAGTCGATCCAATTCCACCAGGTCGTTGAGCCGGTTGATCCCGAAATCACCGAGGATCATCAAAATAATCGCAATGACCAATAAAAAGCCTATGGAAAAGGTTAGCCAGATGGCAATCAGTCGCTTGCGCAATGGGTGGCGGTTCTTAAAGGTGGTGCTATAGCTTTTGCTAAAACCCCGCATCAGCATGATCATTCCGTTGGAGCTGAAAAAGATGGCCATAAAAAAACCGACCGACAGCAGACCCACCCGTGGATTGGACGTAATATCCTCGATGAAATTGAAGAGACGGTCACCGGCGATACCCGGCATGATGTTGCCGATCTCTTCCTGCAGGTACTGGTCGAAGTTTTCGCCTTGCGGCAAATACTTGAGGAAGTACTGTTTCAAATAGGGCAACAGCGTGAACAGCACCATAATGGAGGGAAAGAGCGACAAGAAAAAACTAAAAGCAGCTGAGTTAGCCCTCACGAAAAGGTCGAACTGCCGAATTTCCCGCACCGTAAAAACCAACACGTCGTAAATGGGAACCTTAAAAAAGCCGGGCAGAGAATGCCGCTTTGACCAACGGATCAGGCCTAGTAAAGCCGGATGTCGCTTTATCTTTTGCCGTAAGGCCTTAAGGGTATGTCGGATGTTTTTCAAGATTCAAAAAAAGGTTCCAGTTTGCTGCCTAACACTGGTGGCACCGGTACGGTTTTGTTGGTGTCCATATCGACGAAGCACAATTTAACACTCCCACCGTTGACCAGTTTCTTGCGTTCGTTAAGGATGTCGACGTGAAAGGTAATAAACCGATCGGGCATTTTACGCAGGGTGGTGCGTATCGTGAGCAATTCGTCGTAGCGGGCGGGCCGTACGTACCGCATTTGCAAAGACATAACCGGCATCATCACCCGGTGTTCATTCTCGAGTGCTTTGTAGGTTAGCCCCAGCGAGCGCAGCATTTCCACCCGGCCGATCTCGTAGTAGGCCGGATAATTACCGTAATACAAATAACCCATCTGATCGGTTTCGCCGTAGCGAACCCGCTTTTGGAAGTCGTGTGCGAACATTAGTATGGTATTATATCGAAGCCCTTTGGATGGGGCAGGTCATGCAATGCGATCCCCCGCGTGCCCGGGAAAGTTCGTTGGAAGGCAGGGTAATGATAGTGTCTTTCAGCTTGACTGGATCCAACTGCCCTGATTCGATTCCCGCCAGGAAATCCCGGGCGTGCAGGATGTCATAGCCGGCTTCCCGGAAGGCCAGCTCGGTATGCGGGTTGCGATCGTAGGTAAGGGCAATGCCCGGCCTGACCGCAACCAGATTGCAGCCGTCGGTCCACTGTTCCCGCTCCTGATAGGGGGATTCGCCATTGCCACTCGGAATAAAGGTCATGTTTGAGTTGATCTCGCAGGTGATGAATTCTTTGATACTGGAGTAGGGGCGGGCGGTTCCGTTCTGACGAAATACTTCCACCGTAGAACTGATCCCCTCCGAAACGATGGGCATGTAACCCACCATGTGGTTGTAATTGATCTGGGTGAAGATGGTATCGATGTGCATGAAAGAGCGGTCGGCCGGAATGTTTACCTGTACCACATTCTTAACCACCCCGTCCCGGAACAGACGATCCTTCAGAGCATGGATGCCATAAGCCGTGGACCGTTCACTACTACCGATGAGCAGGAAATCTTTATCGAGCAGCATCATATCACCGCCTTCTATCGATACCGTTTCCCCTTTCCGGCTGGGGGGGAATTCGTCGATGTGGTTGAGGTTGATCAACCGTTTTTGGCGCTTCAGTTCCTGAAAAAGGGGGTGCGACGAAAAGATGAAGCGAGTGAGAAAGTTTTCCCGAAAGCGGGCTTCTTTAGCTGCTTTGGTAATGATGACGTGATCATTGACCATCACGGCGATATCCCGGGTAAAGATGAAATTGGGAATGGGATCAAACAAGATGTAGTCTTCCGCCTTGTAATACCCGGTGATCAGCACCTGACTTAACTCCTGGTTAGACAGCTTCTTCAGCAGCTGACGGGCTGAATTAGGCAGCTCCTCGTAATCGGTGATCAGGTCGATCATTTCCTCCTTGGTATCCGGAGCGGCTTCCAGAGACTGGTAAAGCAGGTCTTCGATCTCCAATACGTTTTCCGCTCCGATGAATGCTTCCAACACCCTGCGGAATACATCGTGTTCCTGCTGCATGGAAGGCAGGTAGACAATATCATCGAAGAGCAATTCTTCGGCCCGCTTGGGCGAAATACGGGAAATACCCTCATCAGGACGATGGATGATCACGCGTTGCAGGGTGCCGATCTCGGAATTCACGAATAATTTGGCAGTACTCATACAGACAAGTTAGCGGATGTCCCGGCAGGGTCTCTAAGGGAGAATCAGCCGCTCGATTTCGTAGATCGAATTGATCTTACCGGCGAATATACAGTAAAAATCAGGTTGGCTGTGCCGCTTGCTGATCTCTGTTGGTCGTCCGTCGTCGACAAAATTGGCGCGCAGTTTACTCTTGATCGTAAACATGGACTGGAAGTACTGAACTTCGGCTTCTTCGCGCAAATACTGGCGAATCTGTTTGATCATTTTCGCAGCGTGACTGGCCGGACGGTAGGGGCAACCCAGGCAATTGGCCGGTGCGCCGGGCGTGCAGTCTGACCGGAGTGCCTGACAGTCAAATTCCGGGGCCGGGGCATAGCTCACCTGATGGTGGGTATAGGCTACCGATGAGAGCGAGAGCAGTCCGCTTTTGCCGTAAGGCATAATGGAGGCAAAGGGACCATCCATGACCGTGAGTCCCGTGTCTTCGAAGCCGGGAATGCGCACAAAGACCATCTCCGAAATTTCGTGCATGAGGTCAATCCCGGGTAAACCAAAAAGGTGCAATACGCCGTTGGTCGCTGCGTAGGTGGCATTCACCACCAGTGGCGTGCGTAGGGTCCTGTTCATTGCTCCCCGACAATGGATGAGCCATTCCGCTCCCTGTGGTTCGGCTGCGTGTACCCGGGTTTGACACCAGATGTCGCACCTGTCTTCCGACAAAATCTGGTGACGGTAATAGTCGGCCAGCAGGAAAGGGTCGAAGGTGTGTTCCACGGTGCGGTAGAGGGCCTCCAGTCGATCGAGCCGGATCAGCGGGTGCCGCGTGACCCGTTCGCAGGGCAGGCCGAGAAAAGAACAAAAACGCTCGAATTGCTGGGCATCGGTGAAGGATCCGTAACGATCGATGCCATAGTATTTCTCGAACCGGCTATGGATCATTTCCTGATGATCGCGTGTAAACCGTTCCTTGTGGTCATCCGACATGCGTGCCGTAGCCACCGAGCGTGGATAGTGGTAGCCGCCGTGGAGACGTGCCTGATTAACAATGGAAGCCTTGGTGAGGAGGTAGGGTTCTTTTTCAATGAGTAATACCCGTCGTCTCTGAGTCCTGGCCAGATACAGGGCAGCGTACACACCAAACAGGCCGCCACCGATCACTACGGCATCAAATGATTCGGTCGGCTGGGGCATGGCGTTGGTGTAGGGTGTGTAATTCGTCGAACCAGGGGGAAGCGGGCAGGGCCCGCATTTGCTCCACCGTATCCAGGTTGCTGATCAGTTGTTCGCGATTGCGACCTCCGAGGATGAGTCCCTGAATACCGGGGCTATGGACGCCAAACAGGAGGGCAGCCTGATAAAAAGCCGTCAGGGCGGGTGCTTCCGACCGCTGCTCCCAGTCTTTTTGCAGGCTTAATAAATCCTCGATCAGGGGTGGCGTATCGGGGTGATCTTTGCCGGAACGGGCCACCAATGAGCTATCCTTCCGGTATTTTCCGGCATCCAGCTTAAGGCCACCCGCATTGAGCCCATAGGCAAATACCCGACAGGCATCGGCGAACGCTCCGTACCGGGGCCGGTCGGAGTAGAGCAGGTTGTGTTTGAGCTGCAGCCAGGGAGTGCCCAGCGTGTGGTTTGCCAGCAGGCTTTGGTGTATCCCCGGATGTTTCAATCCGGAAAAACCAATGTCGAGCCCGGTTTCCTTTACGGTAGCCAGTGTGCTAATGCTTTCCGCGATAGCCTGCGGATCCGACCGGTTATCCCAGTGGATCATAAAGCAGGCCAGGTTGTCACCCAAAAGCTGGCGGTAATGTTCCAGGTTGAAAAGCAGAAAGGAGGGGGTGAGGTTATGGTCGGGGGTGAACATATTGTCGAGGCTGCCCACTTTCATGCATACCCGCAGATCGTTGACCCCATTGGCCTGAATCCATTGTTGCAGAATGGTCTCACTGGCGCGAAAATCCTCCGGTCTTTTATTTAGGGGATAATTGGTGGCCGCATCGACCAGCCGGTGCCCCCGCTGGTAGAAGGTGTCGAGGAGGTCGTAGCAGTCTTGTGCAGGAGTGGTCCAGCCCCACATGGCCGTGCCCAACATCAGATCCATAAGGTTGGCTTTTTGCGAAAGCTACAGCATCCCCTGTGCTTTACCAAATCGCTTAAGGTCACGCATAGAACGCAGGTAGCGCTTAGCGAGGGGCAGGATCTTAACTTTGGAGCTGCCGGCATCGTCGGTCCAGGTAACCGGTAGTTCGCAGATGTTCAGGTCGAGCCACTCGGCGACGGTGAGTAGTTCGGTGGAAAAAAACCAGCCATCGTTGCGGGCCCCGTACTCCATTAGCCGATCGAGATGCTGCCGCCGGAGAAATTTAAAGCCGCACATGCCATCAGAAAAGCCGACTCCGAGATACCATTTCAGGATGAGGTTGAACCCCCGGGATGATACTTCCCGCTTGAAGGGCCGATTGATGACTTTGGCATCGCGGTGCAGGCGAGATGCGTATACCAGGTCGCAACCACCTTGAGTAAGACGTTCATAGGTCTCGGGGAAGTGCTTTAGATCGGTCGCGAGGTCGAGGTCCATATAACCCACGATGTCTGCTTGCGACTGCCCCCAGGAGGTTTTTAACGCCAGTCCCACGCCTCGTCGGGGTACCTTCACGAGGTGTACATTGGGGTATTCCTGTTCGAGTTCACGGGCCAGATCGGGCGTCGCGTCGGTCGACCCATTATCGGCGATCAGGATATTCCATTGCTGTAGATCGGGATAATGCTTTCGCAAAAAAGCATGCAATTTGGCGGTCTGCGATTGTAGAGTGGCTTCCTCGTCGAGCACCGGAATGGTCACATCGAAGGTCATGAACGATGATTTTGGAGCGGCGGCAAGATAGGTAAACGCTTCGTGGTTTCTAAGAGCCCATTTGAATTTAATCCTTCCCACTTTATTCCAGTGAGGTTGACTGGCTGGCCTGTTGTTAATCGACTGAATGTTACAACCTCACGCTGTATTAGGTAAAGAGTATTAGGTAGTAGGATCTTCTTTTATTTTAATACCAACTACTTATTACCCAGTACCGGGAGGTTGGGCTATGACAATCATTACTTAACCCAGTAACGTAGGCCCAACCTCACGATTTTTATGTACTTTGTAGACGATTCGGGGTACTTGGTATAAAAGGAAAACCCCCTTCATTCAATTGTTGTTTCTTCTGTTATATGGGATCCAAAACCAAGAAATTTGCCGACATACTCCTGCGGGCCATGCAGTCGGTTCCGACTGATACCTTTGATTACCTGGCTTTTCGCAAGGAATTGCGTAACCCGACCAACGGGTCGGAGGAGGAGCGGTACCAAAAAGCTTTTTCGGCAGTTGCCCGCGACGGTGCTACTATGCACGACGCTCTGAAGGCGGCCCGGGCCAGTGCCGATGCGCTGCAGGATGAGGCCCAGAAATTCCGGGAAGTGCTTGGCAAACAGCGGGAAGAAAAGGTGCGAATACCGCAGGCACGCGCTGAAAAAGTAGCTCAGGAGATCCGTAAAAAGAATGCGGAGATCCAACGCCTGAAGGGCGAGGTAGACGAACTGCAACGTCAGCTGAGTCAGGATCAGGACGCTGCTGAAGAAGCCGCCGATGCCATCCGCTCGACGGCCACTGATTTCCAATCCGCACTAACCCTGATGATGAATCAGGTACAAGAAGATATTGAACACATCAAGAAACATTTGAGCGAATAATTTATGAATACATCGTTTCAAGGATCTGCTAAGCCGAAACCCTTCTGGAAACGGCCGGAGGGCGTAACGGGGATGATTTTTCTGGGCGGCCTGTTGATTGGCGGCGGTATTTTACTGGCTACCTTTTTGCCAACCCTGATCGCACTTGCCCAGAACGTGGTTTACCTAAGCCTGATGCTGCTGGTCATTGCAGCCCTGGCTTACGTGATTCTCGACCCGCGCATGCGTAAGCTGGTATGGTATATGTACAAAAGCGTAATGCGCTGGGTTACTGGTATTTTTGTTGAACTGGATCCCATAGGTATCCTCAAGAATTACGTGTCTGACCTGAACGGTAAACTGCGGGAGATGAACAAACAGATCGCCATGCTGCGCGGTCAGATGCACAAGTTACAGGAGATCATCCACAATAATAAGAAGGAGATCGAGAGCAACCTTGAGTTGGCTTCTAAAGCCAAAGAGAACAACAAACGCTCTACCATGATCCTGAAGTCGCGTAAGGCCGGACGCCTGCGCGAATCCAACATGCGCCTGGAGGATCTGTACCAGCGCATGGAGGTCATGTACCGCGTACTCACCCGTATGTACGAGAACTCCCTGATCCTGAAGGAAGACATTCAGGACCAGGTGGCCATCAAAGAGCAGGAGCGCAAGGCCATTCACGCCTCCCACAGCGCCATGAAATCAGCCCAGAGCATTATGTCGGGCGATCCCGATCGCCGGGCCATGTTCGACGCTGCTATGGAAGCCGTAGCCGATGATGTGGCCAGTAAAGTCGGAGAGATGGAGCGCTTTATGGATATGTCGAAAAACGTGATGGAATCCATCGACCTGCAAAACGGCATTTTCGAAGAAGATGGCCTCAAAATGCTGGAACAATGGGAAAAAGAAGGTACCAGCCTGCTCCTCGGCGAGGAGAAGGAGTCGCTCCTGGAAAAGGCCAAGAATGATGAGGATGTGCTGGATCTGAACGAGCCCATTAAGGAGAAAGTCCGGGCTACAGATCATAAGAACCAGTACGACAGTTTCTTCGACGCCGATTAATCTGCGGTCGCGAACTACTCTATTCTTGTCGGTATGTACCGCAACGTACGTACCACGGTCGGCTTTGCCTTTACCGACAAGAATAGGCAGCGGCACCACCCTTGCCCTTTTGAATCTACGAGGTTTTCGGTGCATGTGGACCAACAAACATACGAAGCTACCACCTCAAACCGCTGGTATTTCTTGTCCCTAAACATCAGTGCAGTTCATTGGGCAGATCGATTTTAGGGACAAGAAATACCAGCAATCTCCTTCTAACCGCCGTTTTCTAATTTTAGGTTTTCGTTTACACTAAAAGAGGTGGCCCGGTCCGTTAGGTAGTCATGAAATACCTGACTTCCATACTGTTCGCAATACTAAGCCTTTCCCTGGCTGCCCAATCCTACAACACGGTCGCGGGGCTGCGCCTGGGCACCGACTGGGGGCTCACCGTAAAACAACGCGTCTACGACAACTGGACCGCCGAAATGCTGGTCCAGTCCAGCCTGGTACGCGACGAGACCACCTTGACCATTTTGGGTGCCAACCATAATTCCATCCTGTCCCGGCATTTCAATATCTATGCGGGCGGTGGATTGCACTTTGGCTGGGTAGGGGATACCCCTTCGGAAACGGCGGCGGAGGAAACGGGCAACCCCTTCGGCCTGGACGGGATCATCGGTCTGGAAATGACCATCGGTAATATCAATTTTTCCTACGATTTCAAACCGGCCCTCAATCTGACCGGTGGGGAAAAGACCCTATACACGCAGACGGCGGTCAGCATCCGGTATCGTTTCTGGAAGCGGGAAAAGTTGTATTGGGAGAAGAGTCAGAAGCGACGGGACCGGGAAAAGCGTCGGCGTCAACGTCGTAAGAATTAGATCGCTCGGTCGCTGCGCTCCCTCGCTTTTAGACCAGTCGGGCCCGGTGGTCCCTCGTTTTTAGACCGGGAGCAAGCTCCCTTTTAGTAGTAAGACTGGCGCTCGATCCTCTGGATCGAGCTGAATCCCACCTCCAAATAAGTTTCTATACCGACAACGAAGTGGTTTGGGACACCAAACCACTTCGAGTCGAGTATATACTCGTATGAAAAGGTTGGGCAAAGCCCAAACCTTTTCGGAAGCGATATATTTGCGAGAGTTCATGCTATTTGTTCCAGAACTAATTTGCGATGGGTCTTTCATGGCCGCCATAACCTTCCTGAGCGCTAAAACGAAGGGAAAGCAGTGGCGAAGGCGGCCCGCCCGCGAGGGCGTCACAAAACCCAATTCATCATTGAGCATTCATCATTCAACATTTTACCTTCCGAACTAATTGACAATCAACTGCGTTATCCCATTCGAAAGATTTTATCGACAAAGTACTTGCTTCATAACGGGGTATTTTCTTATTTTTGCCCCGCTTTCAAACTGGTGGTTGTAGCTCAGTTGGTTAGAGCGCTGGATTGTGGTTCCAGAGGTCGCCGGTTCAAATCCGGTCATCCACCCTTGACGGGACTTTCGGCCTTTTCGCCGTTGGTCCCGATTTTTATGTATCTATATTTGATTGATTCCCTTGGAATTGCATCAAAAATATAGTTCATTCGGTCGGTTCTGCAAATGAGAATTTGACTATTCGGGTCGTCGTGTTCTAGGGTGATTCCTTCCGGAAAGACCATCTTCAGGAACTCCATCTTACCCGCAGGGGTCAACCTGGTGTACATGGGTTCCAGGTTTGTGAACATCTCCATGAACCGGCCAATAATTATACCTTGATTCTGCTGGAAGAACTTTTGTTGCTCAATCTGCAATTCAATATCCGCCACCCGTTCTTTGAGGATTTCAAAATCCCCTTTCTTGATCGTTCCGTCTAGTAAAAGATTCAATCCGTTTTCAACCCGGTTTTTGGCTTTGTCCAAGTCGCGCTTGAGCAATCCGATCTTGTTGGCCGTCTGGCGTTTCATATCATCCACCCGGCGCGTGACCTCTTGCTCCATGAAGTCAGCGGCCTCCTTTTCCATGGTAAGGTCTTTTAGTAGGGTGGTAATGAATTCGTCTACACGCTCCCGGCGCACGCGGTAGTGACTGGCAGAATGGCCACAGCGGTAGTAGTGGTATTTCTTCTTCCGCCCCTGGCTGGACTCGGTAGACATGATAGAATTACACACCGGGCAGTGAACTACCTTTTTTGCCACGAACATGGTGTCAGATTCGACACGCTTCGGAGTCGATGGGTTTCGCTCAACTACCCTTTGCACCTTTTGGAAGGTGATGAAGTCGGTGATCGTTTCGTGGGCCTTCAACTCTACATCGAGGTCAGGGAGTTCCGGGGTAGGGGATGGGTATTTTTTCCGGCCGTGGTACACTTCATTGCGAAGAGCCACATAAAAGGTTGACCGGCCTCCAAAGATGTCTTTGCCCCCCAGATCGTAATACACTTGGGCAGGGGTTTCACCGGCGGCAATCCGGGAAAAAGCCTGGCGGTACAGCGGGCCCAAGACAGGATCCAATTCAATCCACTTTTTACCATCAGGTCCAAAACTTTTTGCAATCCCCCTGGGCGGCTTCCCGAGCAGGTATCCAGCTTTCACCGTGTGGTATTGATTAATCCGGGTTCGTTTGCTGTTGGCCTTCCGTTCTTCTTCGGCCATAGCCATCTTAATTGACCGGATCATAGTAGATCCATACGTTTCAGCATCGGCCCATTCAGATGTGGCGTTCACTTCAACTCCGATTTCCTGGAACTTGTATTTCCAGTATCCAGAAAGATCAACGTTGCGGAACCACCTTGACCAATCGTACACGGCAAGCAGTTGGATTTGATTGGATTTGGTCTTTCGGGAATTCCATCGCTTTGCAAAATCAAAGGCATCCTGGACTGTCTTACGCATTCCCTTCCCGCTTTTCACTTCGGAGAATGAACGTACCACCGTGAATCCTTTTTGAGAAAGAACCTCCCGGTTGAAGTTCTCCTGGCTGCCGATGCTCATGTTATCAGCTTGTTGCTCCGATGACACCCGTTGAAGAATGATTGCCGCTTTCATTAAGGTTGGATTGGGTTGGATGGTATAAAATACGAAAATTCACAACACGCGCTACTGCGTCCATGCTGCGCACGTCGCGTAGCTGGGTGTTGTGCGTCATTTAACATCGCCCGGTGGCTCTGGGAAAGGCATCCAAGCAATTAATTTATTTTCGTGGTAATAATCGCTCCCCCCGACCCATCCAAAATTCCCCATTACTATACGAGAATCTTCTACAAGGTTGGTGTCATACCTTATCTCTCCAACAACTACACGTCCATTATCCACTATAACTGCTCCTATACAAGAATCTACATCTGGCATTCTGTCTGTTATCCACTTCATAAAGTCAATTTAATTCCTATTTCAAAACATCATTTTATCATTCCAATTCACATCCTTCCACGTCAACGCATCCGAAGGAGTAGGCGTAGAGAAAATGCTTTCTGCCTTGACAAAATGGTCAGGATCGACGTACCTGTTCTTGCCTACCCAATACCTGCCATCCTTCAGAAAGGCAAGATGCAGTTCACGTTGGCCCATGTACTTAGTGAATACGCGATAGTTGTTACCAGGATTGTACCTGGCGTAGAACCATTGGCAATCTTCGTTTTCGTGGCTGAACCTAGAACTTGTTGATATTGATTTGAAAAGGTGAATTCGTTGTTCCCAGCTTAGCTTTCCGAAATACTCATTGATTACCTTCTCCCAGAAATGTGCGCGCGCAATCGGAACTGGAGGTATGCACGCTTCGACCAAAAATATGAACTCGAAGAAATTTATTTGGAGCATGGTATTAGTTTTTAGGCATCTATTTCTTGGGCTTAATCAGGGCACAACAATCAGCCGTAATAATCATTGCCTTTCCTCCGCGTTCTTTCCAGTCTTCATTCGTAATGAACGGCAAGCCTTTGCTGCAAATTGGCTTGAAAGCTGCACGGTATAGTCGTTGAACTCGTATTTTAAGTTGATCATCTTCCATTTTAGTCCTTTGATTTGATAACATCCTTGATCATTTGGGAGGCTTTTTCAAGTTCTTTCCGAGAATCGCCATCATGCCTTTTAGACATTCGTTTGATCTTCCATGCAATGATCCTTAGCATGATTTTAACTCTTAGCATTAAAACCCATGGACGTAATCGGTAATAAGCCCAAAAAGCAATTACTAGGCCCAAAAGAATTAATGCTATTGAATTAATGACAACCATGGTGTAGTATTAATTGAAAAAAAATGACAGAACCAAGGTAGCTAAAGCGATGATCAGCAGCAGGTCGAGAAAACTAACATCAGTGGTTAAAGACCTGGATTTACCTGGAATTTCACCCCAATATTCAGATTCAACAAACCCGCGTCTTTTCGCTTCCCGCCATGCTCCTATCCCTGTTGGGGGGATTTCATTGGGGTCCATTCCTTTAATGAATAGGAAATTCCAAACCTCTTTATAGTCGTGGAAAGTCATTGTTTTGGGTTCCTTATTTCGCTTCATCTGTATTGACTTTTTCGAAAATTAATATTCCCTATAGCCGGTAATCAAGATGACACACCAACCCTGATCAACTACTTCGATAACTGCCGTGTTCCCGGATTTCCCAGGGTTTGCAACCCATACCGGTGTATCCTCCGTCATTCGATATTCACCACCTTTCCATCCAGAAAACGATTTTCCAACACATTCCTTTAGCATTGAAAGGAATTCGCTGACTTTCATTTCCTCGCCATCGACATTGTAATTCAATGCCAATTCACTGTAATCGCCTCTCCAACTATCTGCCGCGTTCGGGAACAGGTATTCAAAGTCGTATCTAACTGTTGCTTCTTCCTCCCTTTCAGCTTGAATATCAGCTATGACTTGAATTTTTTTGATCAATTGCCCAAGGGTTAGTTGATCATTCTGTTCAAGAATTGCTGTCCTTCTGGATTTACTTACTGAATCAAGGTATTGTTGAAGATTCATGCTATGCTAATATTTTAAGTCTGTCCAGTGAATAATTTTCCCGACGAAATCTTTGTCGAACCATCGCCAAAAGTCCTCGGTAGAATCAAATCCGTCGTTCGATGCGAGAAGATCTATTTCAGATTTGTTCAGATCCTTCGGCTGGTGCCATTCAGAATGAATGGTTACATCTTTAAAGGTGGGTTTTATATAGATCGACTGGACCGAAATACATTTGATGGTAGGCGCAAATTGAAATCGATCAGGAGTTCGGTTATGGATTACCGGATGTATCTTGCGGCCCCGCTTCCATCGGCTTGTCTTATCCTCTCGGAGAGTATGGTGCTTAGGCAGATACCGATCAATGTCGTATAGGTCAGCACCATATTCATAGAATTCTTCGGAAATAGCTTCCCCATAATGCTGGTTCAAGCTATTCCATATTTTCGCTACAAAATTAGTCGGCTCACCCCACGGGAATTTCGTTGAAAAAGAAAGTGTCATCTTATCCGGATTAGTAGGTGAAAGGAAATGAGTATAGCCAGCACGACAAATGCAGCACAAGCAATACCCGCAATGGACTGTGAGAAAGTTTCCTGATAGGCTGTATTGTAGATGTACACCGCGCCCAAAATCGTTGATCCCAAGAGAACAGTCACTAAGGTGTTAAGCCTGAAATACGACCAAGGATTAGTGTTGTCTAAGCTGTGTTGCCATTCCCTGCATTCACAGCACTGACTTTCGCAGCCTTCCCCCATGAAATTGTAATCAGAGCAATAGAAAGGACTTGGTTTACGCTTCATTTTGATTCATGTTTTGAGTCGCCAGCCTGCGGGGTGTTGTCGCTTTGGCTTTCAGGCTTGTCATTCAATTCGGCTTCAACGAACCCCGGCCATACAAAATCAATGAGCCGGATAATGTCTCGTTTCGCATCATCGCTAAGGGCACGTTCCCCTTGCGGTTGGTTATCGGTATTGTTCTGGGAATTCACGTATCTGGATTTGTTCCGGCCATTCCTCCATTACCTTGCCGTGGCGCGATATGCCCAATTCTTTCGCAAGGTGGGTGCCGGTTTGTTTTACAAATGTTTTCACGCCACGCATATCAAGCTGGTCAACTAGGTCCTTGATCCAGTCCAGTTCACAGGGTCGATAACCCCATGGGCCGGAATCGTTCCCAGATTCACCGCCAATAATTGCCCAATCCAGGCGGAAACGATGCACCATTCGCCAATCATCCTTGTATACCCCCATTGATGTAGCTGCGAATTCATCCATGTTTATGAACCCAATCAGGGGTTCAAATGAGGCGAACTTTACTCTTGCAGGTATTCGTCCTAGAATTTCTATTCTCTCCAATTGGTCTTGGGATTCGACCGAAACCCCCATCCAAACATTGGGGAACTTTTCAGGGCTAAAATCCCCTGGCAAGTTGTCCAGCACACGTTCGGGCCGCTTGGTTAATATTTGGAAGTCAAGGTCAGGGCAACCTCGAATGATCTCCCATATTTCGTCACGGTATTCGTCGATGGCCGGGTGGAATACATCCGTTAAGGATGAAGTAAAAACTTTCATTCGACGGCCATCAGGGGATGTTCGTTTTTGGGCCTGCCAATTAAGTGGTTTCAGAAAGGTTCCTGGTTTTGTTCGAGTAACCGTTCCGTTCACTTCGCGAGAAAAGCGACCTCCAAAGTCGCGCATCATGTAACAGTGCTTGCAGCCAGGACTAACCTTAGTACAGCCTACTGCGACATTCCAGGTTACATCGGTCCATTCTATATTGCTGAATCTGGTGTCCATTTGTCGTTCATTTTGAAAAAGCAGGAAGGCTGTTAAGGCCCTCCCTGCGGGTAGTAAATAAATCAGAACGGTAAATCGTCGGGGTCATCACTATTCCCACTGTCAGCAGCAGGGAAATCCCCGGCGGGCGTGTTGACGGTTTGGCGTTGCTGCCCACCTTGGTTACTTTGCTTTTCAGATGATCCCAGAAAAGTGAATTCAGACATGACTACTTCGGTAATGTACTTGGTCACGCCCTGGTTATCTTGGTAAGATCGGTGCGTCAGTTTACCCGCCAGGGCTACGCGCATGCCCTTCGTAAAATACTTGGAAACCACATCAGCAATTTTGCCAAAGGCAACGATGCGGTGGAACTGGGTGTCCTGGACCTTTTCGCCATTCTTGTTCTTGTACGTAGCATTGGTTGCCACAGTGAATTGAGCGACGGTGGTACCATTATCAAGGTTCCGGACATCCGGGTCTTTTGTGAGATTGCCAATGAACTGGCAGTGATTTGATAAGTCCATCAATTTTTATTTTTTGGATTATTGGATTCTGAAATTTGTCGGAGGTGGATCTTCGCTTCATCCGGCTGGGTGTACTGAAAGAATTGTGGTCCCAGTACACGATTCTCCCAGCGTTCGCAGATGACACAAATCTTTTCCGGTTTGCAGTCACCGCACTTGGGAAGCAGGTCCGAATTAGGGATGATGTATTTGCACTGGTGATCCGGAATGGTGGTTAATAGTTGCTCTTGCGTAGCACACCCACTAAGAGCGATCAAGGTCAAAAAGAAGAAGATTGATTTCATGATGGTTGTATTGTAGTTGGTTGATTAACCGAAAATTTTTTTCCCGTAGCGATGCACGGAATACATATCACTGTTCATTCTGCCTTTAGGAAGCTCCCTCGTCCAGTTTCGGGTTTTTCCGTGACGTCTAGTCTGGAACTCCCATTCGCGATTGCGGACATCTACCCGCAAAAGATTGAGCGTGTAGCAGGATCCCATATGGGTATACTCTTTGACTACATCTCCAGATTGTAACTTGCTCCAATTCATGATTACCGTTTTGATTAAATATTCTGATTATATGATATTACCTCTCCGACGATTCTGTTCTGGTTATTCCCCATCTCGTCGTTCAAGTATTTAATTGCCTCCTGACCCAAACGAAAGGTTGCTCTCCATATCCATTCTTGAGTGGGTTGCCCTTGTGCACGAGAATAGATGTGGAACTTTGAACGCGAAATCAAAGAAATATCAAGATCTTCATCTTGTGCAATTTCCTCCTGCATTTTCCACTCGTTTCCGTATGCGAAACCGATATTGATTTCAGAAGTCTTAGATTGTACTGCCATGATTACCGTTTTGATGTGAATGAATATTTCGACATCACAAGTATACACGTTTTTACCGAACAGTACAAATAATTGTACATAAAGAATAATTCAGGGGGTTAAAAAAGTTCCTGCTCTTGGCTTGTCGATAAATTTCCCGGCTGTGGTGCCGCCTGTGGTCGCTCTGTATCGTTCGTCGCTTCCCCCGCGTGTTCGTACCCATCCAAAAAGAACGGCGCTGTCTGGTCGTTAAAATGGGCCGGGTTGATATCCGGTCGGTGCCGGTATTCCATTGTGATAGAATCCCGTTCCAAGATCGTTTCAAAGGTTTTACCGGATGTTCGCTTCCCCCAATATTTCATATAGACAAGATTAGGGTGGTAGCTTGGAGAACCAGGCGTTGAGTTCTTGAAATCTTCGCAATACGAAAGACTTATGAACGCATCGAAGTTGTCCTTGATCTTGTCTGATCCGCGGGCAAAATCTTCCAGGTTTCGTACGTTGTGGATCTTCGCTTCACGGCCAATGTGGACCAGCGCGAAAAGTGGGAGGTCGTATTTGTTCGATACCACTTTCAGGTCAGCAGAGTTTTGGCCGGCATCTAGCGTCTCATTTCCTGATGACTGCATAAGTGAAAGCCCATCCACGAACAGCCCATCAAGTCGCCCGTACTTCTGTATATGCGCATTGACCAGCCAGTCGTAATCATCCCCGCACATCCGGGGCTCTTCGTCGAACATTAGATTGGTGCCATACTTGCTCCCTACATGATCTTTCAAGACTTGGATTACCTCTTTCGCCCCAAGGGTCTTGATTTGCATTTTCGTTGCCTCGGAAGCTGAAATAAGCTTTTGCGTATCTGGGTCTTGGTACGCTCCAATCCCATTCAATACGCGACTGAACTGGTTGATGCCGGTATCCTCCATCGTCGAATACAGGGCCCTGAATCCGTTTTCTGCAAACGTTTCAGCGATCTGCAGGGCCAAGGCTGATTTTCCAATCCCACCAGGACCGATAATCGCAATAGCCCGGCCTCGCAAATCCCCTCGCTCTGCCTGGTCGAAGGGGAAAATGCCAGTCTTTAGATCGGCCTTCACTCGTGAGTAGCGCTCTACCCACTTCTCGGAAAGGTCGGAAACCGTGTACCCAATATGGCCATCTTTGCGATTAGCCCGCCCCCGGACGGACCTGACGACAATCTCATGTACCTTTTCCTCGGTGGCCGGGTGGTCCAGCTGTGCGTTGCGGTCCATCAGGATTTCCAAAATCTCATTCATCCGAAGCTGCGACCGGCGCGAAAGGTTTTGGGCTTTTTCTGTGAGGTATATTTCTGCCTTGTACGCCATCGTCTTGTCACTGTGGCGTTTCTCCTTCAGGTACACCCGGAACGATCCGTGAGCGTCTTTTTTGCGATTGTAGGCACCCAATACAGTTGCTTCCAGTTCTTTTAGGCGCTTACCGGTGGCTCCATCGCCATACTTCGATTCCAGGTAATCGTTAATTAGCTCCAGGGCAGATTCACCATCACCTCTTTCCCCAATTCCTAAGTCATTGCAAAGGGCAGCCAAATAGAACACGAAGTTGTTTCGGTTACCTTCCTCGTATTCCTTTTTTGTTTCTGCCAGCTGGACGGCCATAGCGAACCGATCTCCATCTCCCTCCGGCATCGTTTCAATGACTGCTTTGTCCGCCTGGTATTTTTCAGGGGCCGATTGTGCAACCTTCCAGACAGCAGCCAGCTTGTCGTTCGTGTTGACCGGGAAGGATTCGTAGGGGTTAGCTGTTCGGGGCGTAGATGCCAGTTCAGCTATTTCAACAGGGTCTAAGTCTACCAGTTCCTCGAGGGTTAGTGGAATCTTGTACAGGTTTGTTGACCTGTGCAGAGAATTGGGAAGTCGGAAATACCGGTTCGGAGCGCAAAGAGAAGAATCCAGTGTTTCGAACTCTCCGGCCAGTTCTTCGGTCAATCGCTTCACTTGGCTGGGAAGTTGATTGGATGGTTCCATATGGCCGAATATTCCGGCCGGCATCGCAAGGTGAAAACCTTTCGCTCCGGAAAAGTATGGGTAGATCAATTCCCGGGGGACGTTGTATTGAGTGATCAGCTTACGGGCCAAGTTTCGGGCGTCAATCTGTGGCTGATCCAGATCACCTTCTTCGCCATCAAAATCAAAGACTATCAGGTTCGCAAAATAACGACCAGCATACCCCGCTACATTTCCCCTGGTGTATGTTTTGTCCTTGGTCATTTCCATGTGCTCCAGTATCTCAGGCCCGAAAAGGAAAAGGGATGAATAAGCCTCGTACTTGCGCGGGGCCGTTCCAACCTGTGAGCGCGGTACGATCTTGAACCTTGCGTTCTTTGACCGTTCGATTAGTTCGGTGTACAATTCCATAGTTCCGTGAAAATTCAGTGATTACTTGAAGGTTTTTGTGTAGTAGATGTCGATGTTCTTTTCAATCAAGGGTTTCAGACTTCGATTCTGGGCTGTTGCCGAAAGTATGTTGTTAGACACCAATCGGTTCATGGCGTCCCGGATCTCTTTGTTGACCCAGGATCCGTTACTCGCGTATTTCTGAACTACCTTGGATTCGGATTTTCCTCGTACCAATTGCACGAATTCTTCAATGGTGAGTGTGTAGTTTTTGGAGAGTTCGCATCTATTCCAGTATTCCATGACCAGCCTGTACCTTTCCAATTCTGATTCAGTAGGAGGATCCGGGGCGGACTCTTCTGCCTCCACCTCTGCATCTTTCCAAGCCAGGGCATTTTCCAGGTTCGATTCAAACCTTTCAAATCGCAGGTAAGTAGCCAATGAAATGTTTTCCGGCTCCGGGTTCTTCTCAGTGAAGTACCAGGTCTTGTAATCGATCACCAATTTCACGTCCTCCACTGTGTACCCGTCCTTGAACCATTTCAGAAGATACTTCAATGGCCCACCTGTGTGGTATGCGGTTCTTGTCTTGCCGGTTACCTCGCGAAAGTGATCCACGACCTTGACGATGTGTTCGATGAACTCCAATCCTCGCTTCTTTGATTTCAACCGAGCGTAGAGTTTGGGGTGAGTTTCAGCGAAACTCGACGAAAATATATTAGT
>CAYFGK010000082.1:0-1859 GCA_964342305.1 uncultured Saprospiraceae bacterium
GTTGGTCGATGTCCTGTACCCAGATGGTGTCGGTTTGGGAAGCGGTGTAGGTTCCACCTCCGGATCGGTCAACGAGCAGGGCCAGACGGTAGGGATCGGCCAGGGCTCCCAGCAGAGGGCGCACGGGCATAGTCAATCTGGTGGACACTGCATGCTCAGGACCGGAGCGGCGGATACGCCATTGCCGCTGGGAGAATACCTGGCTGTCTTGGGTTTGCCATTGCAGAGGTTGGTCATTATCACCTACGATCAGGTATTGGTCAGGGGTCAGGGAATCCTTTGTAGCCAGGAGGAACTGATCGGCCGGCAGAGCTACGCTACTGGCACTTTCCATACCCAACCAACCGGAAGCCGGCATGTGGCCAATCCCGGCAATGCGATGGTGAAAAGCGGAGTCCCGGGTAGCATCCCAGATCACCCGGTCATCGGGCGATAAGTAGTCTTGGCCCGCCCCGAGCGTTAGTCCGTACTTCAGGGCGAGGTAGGTCTCTACTTTTTGTCGGTCGGTTGGTTCCAGGTAGCCGGCATAGACGATCACTTCGCCCATACCGCCCCGGCCCTGCGTGACGGGTAGTTCGGGTCCGGCCGGTTTATGACCCAGGGCCAACCTGGTATTATGTTGAGCATCCCCGGCGTGCAGGTATGCGATCAATCGGGGCTGGTGGTGCAGATGGTCTGGCCAGTGGAGGTAAGAGGCTTGTTCCAGGTCGGCCAGACGGTGATTCGTCAGGACAATCCGGGCCTCTTCCTCCCTGTAAAATGACCAAATAATCGTTTCCTCCCCCGAAGCATCCGGCTGGTAGACCGTGAACAAGGTCAGGGGACCAGCGGGCAATACCAATCGGGGCAAATCGGTGGTCGGCCACTCCTCCAGGGGGAATAGCGGCCAACCGTTTAAGCGGGGTGATTTCCCGGGGTCAATGGATTGTATGTAGTCTTGTTGACCGGTCATCCAGTCTCGGAGTCCTGCATCATCTGCTGCGTGATCCGCCCACCAGAGGGCATAGCCCGGCAGTCCGCCGGGAGATACCGGTGATTGCGCCTGGCTTGTTTTTGGCGAAAGCCCGAACAGAACCCACGCCAGTACAAAGAGTGTATAAGAACGCATAACGGGGGATTTAAAAAGGTACGGGCATACCCAGGGTTACCTGGAAAAACGAGGTCTTATTCGGCGTCTCGATAAACAGAAAGCCGTTGGGCTGGGTCTCGATCACATCGGTCAGCCCCAGGGTGTAACGTCCTTCAAGGGCCAGTCCGGAACGGGTGAGCTCAAAGCCGAGCCCGAAGGTCAGACCGGTATTGCTGCGTCCCTTCAGCACATCGCGCAGGCTTTGCTGTACCTGCAGGTCCACATTGGCATCATCGTTAGAGGTGTACCGAAGGTTATTCGGCGACACGTTGATACCAAATTGTATCCCCGCCAGCACGTAGGGCCAATCGGGGGGAATATTCAGCTTCAACAGCGGAGCCACGGTGATGTAATCATAGCCCGTGGTCAGCTCGTATTCCAGGCCATCGATATCGGTGTACCGGAACATCCCGCCCTGACTGGTGTAGCCGAATTCCAGTCGCCCTACCAGGTAGGCATCGTACGAATGGCGGTAATCAATGAACAGGGATACGGTCGGTCCCATCCGATAGTCTTCGGTGGTCTCATAGGAGTCTGCCGGATAAATGGGATCGATCAGGGTGTTCTTGAGTCCATCGGTGATGGAATAGGTGGCTCCGGCTTTGAGTCCCCAGTAAAAGCCTTCCTCGAACCGGGCACCTTTGTCGCGCTGCGCGCTAAGCAACAGGGGGATGGCCAGTAAGGCCATGCTTACGCATAAGTGTTTCATGTTGATCGGCATTTGGTCATT
>CAYFGK010000082.1:1959-31367 GCA_964342305.1 uncultured Saprospiraceae bacterium
TTGTATTCCTCCCTCCCTTTTCGAAAGGAGGGAACCATCTGCCTTCGCAAAGCTCCGGCGGACAGGGATAGTGGGCTTACTCACATCAACATCAGCTTTTATTTGCTACCCCGCAATTTCCGGGGGTGGACAAAGGGTGGACAGGGGGCTATTTCAACAACGCAAACAACAACTGCGCATACACCACCTTGGTAATAATGGATACCGGCATCATGATGGTGAAGCCCAGATTGGGAAGCTTGTTTTCGGTTTTACTGAGGGCAAAATCCAGAATGGCGGGTTGGTTGGCGACCATCCCCAGCAGGAAACTGAAGGGGATCTTCAGAACCTTATAGCCAATGAGCAGGGTGACCAGGGCTGTGATCAGGGAGATAATGCCACCGACTAAAAAGATGGCACCTCCACTACCCTCCGACAAGGTGGCCACAAACTGATGACCGGAATTCACCCCCACCCCGGCCAGTAACAGGATTAACCCGATCTGACGCAGAGTCAGATTCGCACTGTAGGGCAAGGACCAATTGATGGGGCCGGTACGACGCAGACCACCCAGGATGAGACCGACAATGATGGGGCCGCCGGCGTAACCGAGCTTAAAGGACAGACCGCCGGGCAAAGTGAAGGTGACCATGCCCAGGATGAGGCCCAGGGCCAGACCCAGACCGAAGGACAAGAGGTCGATCTTGCTAAGCTGCTCGTAGGAATCGCCCAACAGTGCCGCGATGCCCTTGGCATCCTTGCGGCGGGAGACCACGCGTACGCGGTCCCCTAGTTCCAGTACGGTTTTGGAGTTGGCCAGGAGGTCGATATCACCCCTCGTCACCCGGGTGATAATGGCCGAAAAGCGCTCGCTCAGATTGAGGGCGGTGAGTTTCATGCCCGCAATTTTTGGGTTCGACACAAAAAAGCGGCGAGTCATGTATTCCGAGTGATCATCGGACAAACGGGATGGCAATATGGCTCCCAACTGTGAAGCGACCTCTTCTACTTCGGCCCGGTCACCGACAATGGCGATGCGGTCGCCCACGGCAAAGCGGGTATCCCAGTGGGCCAATTCGACCCGATTCCCCCGTTCTACCCGACCGAACAGTACCGACCAATCGTATTCGGCTTTCAGGTCGCGCAAGGGGATATCGACCATCTCCGGTTTCTGGATCTCTACGGAATAGCTGGCAATATCCTGGCGTACGGGATAGTCTTTGCGCAGGGCTTTTTCCTCGGCCCGGTAATCGATGCGGAATAACCGTTGCATCAGCAGGATGGCCGCCATGGGCGCCAGGACACCCATCGGGTATGACAGCGAGTAAGCGATCACCCCCAGTTCACTGGCCGTTTTTTTGGCGGCAGCCGAAGTATTCAAATTGCCGATCTGGTCGAGCAATCCCGCCAGGGCCGGCGTATTCGTGGTGCTCCCCGCGAAAAGTCCGGCCGTTGAGCTGGCATCCAGCACAAACAAAAAGTGCAGGCCTACGGCCACCGCTGCGGAAAAAGTGGTCATCCCGAATACGAAAATCAGGTCCCGCGAACCCCGCTGACGAAAAAGCGAAAAGAAGCTGGGACCGCTGCTCAACCCCACGGTATAGACGAACATGGTCAGCCCCAGGAAGGTGATAATATCCGGAATGCGCAGATCCGGGCTAAGGCTTCCGAACAGTAGTCCCACGAACAACACCGCCGCCACTCCTAAACTGCTGCCCCGAAATTTGATACTCCCCACCCAGTAACCAATAGCAGCTACCGTGAATAACAGGAGGATCGGATTTTCGATGAAGGCTGAAACCATTGGTGTGTCAGGTTTGAGGTTTGAGGTTTGGGGTTTGAGGTGGCGCGTGATCCTTCCCTGGCCACCGAAGTATTACGCAGGTGTGCCGGATCGCGCTTTAGAGTCAGACTTAGATACGGCTGGTCCGTCGAAAAGTTTGAGGTTTACCGACGAAGTTAGAAAAAGAATGACAGGAAATGAATCGTGGTGTCATTTCCTGTCAAAGGATGTCGATGCGTCCCTGGACGCGGATCAAAGATCGTTATCCTGAGCATGATTCTGGCCGATCCGGAGGACCGACCGCCAATGGTCGTCGATCCTCCGGATCGACGGTTCGTGCTTTGGGGAATATGGCATTTTTGAACCTGGGACGCAGGAGGATCGACGTCTAATCTACTACTTAAACACCCGTACGTAGTCGACTTCCATGGCGACCTCTTCCAGGTT
This sequence comes from uncultured Saprospiraceae bacterium, assembly GCA_964342305.1. Classification (GTDB taxonomy): domain Bacteria; phylum Bacteroidota; class Bacteroidia; order Chitinophagales; family Saprospiraceae; genus DT-110. Next base: position 4,169 of record CAYFGK010000082.1, read on the forward strand.
GGGGTCGATACCGTTTTGCAGGCCGTTGGTTTCCAGCGGGTCGTGGCTGCCCCAGTTGCCGCCCATGGCGATATTCATGAGCAGGTAATGGGGGGTATCGAAGGGCCAGTTGCCTTGATCCTTTGTCTCGGGTGCGTAGGTGTAAAAATTCTCACCGTCGACTGAGAAGGTAATGGATTCCGGGGTCCACTCCACTTCGTATACGTGGAAAGCCGTATCGGGTCGTCCGAGCTGAGTGATGCCGGTTGCCTCTGTGTCACCGTAGGTAGCGGGCATATGCAGTGCGCTGTGGACCTGTCCGTGGTTTTTACCCACGTGTTCCATCACGTCGATCTCGCCGCAGGCTGGCCAACCCTTTTCGCCCACATTGGCACCAAGCATCCACAGGGCGGGCCAGGTTCCTACGCCTTTGGGCAGGCGGGCCCGAAACTGGATACGCCCGTACGTAACGTGATTCTTGCCACGGGAGACCAGGCGGGAGGATGTCCATCGTCCGTCGGCTTCCTTACGGGCAACGATCCATAAGCTACCATCAGCTACCCGTACATTGCGTGGATCACGGGTATAGATCTGCATCTCGTTATTGCCCCAGCCGTTGTGTCCAGTGCCGAGATCGTAATCCCAAAGCGTACTGTCGGGAGCCCCCTCGTAATTGAATTCATCAGACCACGCAAGATCATTCTGATCACACCCTGCCGGAAGCACAAGCATGATCATCAGCCATAGCACATGGTTCATAAGTCTATTATTTTGTGGGTACCACCAGGGTGCGTACCCCTGTCTTTTGATTTGTCTGCCAGACCAGGCGGTAACTACCTGCCGGGTATGGAGAAGTATCGAGTCTCAGGATCGGCTGTCCCGGTGGCCAGGATTGCTCCAGCAGTAATTGTCCCAGCAGACTATAAACCCGGACTATACCGCTTTCTTCCGGCTTTTGCTTTCGCAAAAAAACCGGTCCTTTTGCCGGGTTTGGGAAAATAGTGAAGCCCGGATCTTCCACTCGTACTGCCCGGGTGGAAGTCGTAAAGCCGGGTTTTGCCATCTGGATCTGGTCGATCCAAAGCGAATCAGCTCCCGCTCGTCCAAAGAATCCGTAATTAATGTACAAGCGGATCCCCTGCAACTCCGTGGAATCGACCAAAGCTCCCGAAACGGGACTGCTCGAGGTCCAGTTGCCACTGAAGTCAAACGTATACCAGGCCCACTCGCCATCATCCCGGATCGGCTCCAGCCGGAATACCGGGCTGGCGTTCTTAATGGTTCCCGAACGGTCAAAAGGATCGGCCCGCAAGGTTACGGTGCCACTTTCGTTAAATGTCCGTACCCGTAGCTGCAATTCCGAAGTAGCCGATACATCGACCGCCTGATCAAACCGCAGGACTACGTTGGGGTTAGCCCCGGGATTGGAAATATCGTAATCGATGCGCAGTTCATCATCCTGCTCTGTCAGGTTGATGATATTGCCCGAACCGGCCTCTGGTGTCCAGCCGTCCGGTGTGCCGTCACCAAAGGTTTCCAGCACAAACACATCACCGGTGGGCACGGCCTGAGTGGTGACGGTAAAGGTGCGCTCATACGTATCACAAGCTCCTTCCACGGTCACGGATAGGGTGCCGGGGTCATCGCTCCAGTTTACCGCTACCTCAGCAGTGCCTTGGCCGCTCACGATAGTGGCACCATCGGGAACCGTCCAGGTGTAGGTACCCTCTACCGCAGGAGCAACGGAATAGTTCAGGTTCGTTTCACCCGGGTTTACCAGATCGGGGCCGGAGATTTGCGGATTGGCGGTGGTTTGGTATACGCGAACGTAATCCACCTCCATGGTGGCCGACATCAGGTTGGGATCAATACCGTTTCGTTGTCCGCCCGTTTCGTATTGCGGGTCAGAACCAAAATTCCCACCCATGGCTACGTTCATTATGATGAACTGCGGACTGTTGAAAGGCCAGGTAGAAGCGGTTTTACTGGCCGGATTGTAGGTGTAAAAGGGTTGATCATCGATGGAAAAAATGATGCCATCGGGCGTCCATTCCGCCTGATACAGGTGATAGTCGGAAGAAAAATCCGGGACATTCTTAGTTCGGCTATTCACGGTAGCCCCAAAGCTGGAAGGAGTATGCAGGGATGAATGAACTTTCCCCGGATCCTTACCGACGTGTTCCATGACGTCGATCTCGCCACAGGCGGGCCAGCCCACGCCGGTGATATTTTCACCGAGCATCCACAGGGCGGGCCAGGTTCCCGAACCGGCGGGTAGTTTCGCCCGGAATTCAATACGACCGTAGGTGAAATTGTACCGGCCCTGGGATTTTACGCGGGCACTGGTCCAGTTGTTCCCATTTTGCCGTAAGGCTTGCAGAATCAACCGCCCATCCTCGATGCGCACATTTTCCGATTGATTGGTATACACCTGGATCTCATTATTTCCCCAACCGCTGTTGCCCGTACCCAGATCATACGTCCAATAGGCCGGATCGGGCTGGACACCGACATTAAACTCATCGGACCATACCAATTCGTAGCACTGGGCTTGCGCCAAAAAAGGCAGCAAGCTGAAAAGGACCATCAGTAGACGCATAAGGGTAAGTTAAAACCAGTGGCCATACGGATACTCAGCCGGTACAGCCACTGGTCGATGTTTTAGATAATGTGAGGTTTGGCCAGGATCATTTCGGAACGTGATAATGGTGTCCTCACCGGTACGCCGCAATGTGTAGCTGGCACTTAAGTTTCAGCAAGTACTACTACCATTTACTCCATACCAAATACAGGGTGAGGTTTTGGCATTCAGCTATGCAGCATCCTGAACCCTGACCTCACGCTAGTTATTCATTTGCCTCCAGGGTCAGACGCCAAAAACCGGTGCCTTGTTCCCCTTCGCTGATATCGATTGACAGTACGATGCGCTCCTTACCGTCGACTACTTCGTAAGAGAGCACCTCGTACGTAACTGAGGCGTTAGCCGTTGGCGGAGCCGTGGCGTACTCGCCGCCATTATACGCTTTCGGAAGACCAATAAAGGCACCTGTCCCCGTTACTGTCAGGTAAGCCGGGCTATCGCCACTGGCCGGCGTAAAGCTAAAGCTATGAGTGGCTGAGGTCCAGGCCTGAGCATCGGCCGGCAATTCGCCTTCGGCAATGCAGCCGTCGCCATCGACCCCCATATACCCTTCAGCATAAATATCGCCATTGGCATCGTAGGAGTACTCACCACCGGATGCAAAAATGTACTCGTCGTCAAACCAACAGGCACGAAGCCCGTCTACCTCTTCCGCCGCATTGGCAAACCAGTCACCACTGCCTTTAGTCGGACCGACAGCCAGCGCACCGGCAACCGGAGCCAGACTCCAGGAACGGTCACTGCCACCAGTCAGGGTCTCCTCCGTCAGGACCTGCGGTTCGGCGGGTATCTCGGAAACCAGTTCAATATCATCGAAATAGAAGGTATTGCCTTCCGTAGATCCGAAGTCAAAGAACAGGGCCATCAAATCGTACTGCTCCGTGGGAGCTGCCGAGAAGTCGAAATACAGGGTTTCCCACTCGTTGGTCTTGGTGTTCGTAACATCCACCTCCAGGAAATCGGTATTATCGGAGCTGTTCTCCATTTTGAACTTCACAGTACCCGTGACGGGCATCCAGACGTTCATTTTGAAGATCTTTTTCTCGCTGAAATCCACGGGGCCATCCAGCAAGGTGGAAATACCGGCCCAGGATTCAAATCCGTGGACCGTCTCTCCTACCCGCATGCTGGTATTCAGACCGGAAGCATCCGGATTATCGATGACCTGGAATGCCTGTCCGCCGAATACATCGAAGACAGGTTCTTCCGTCTCGAAATCGATGGATACGTCCGACAGGGAAGTCGATGTTGGTTTGGTAAATTCAATATTATCAAAATAGAAGGTATTTGCGTCGGTCGAACCGAAGTCAAAGAAGAGGGCCATACGATCCCATTCCCCACTGGGTGAACCGGCAAAGTCAAAGGTGAGTGTTTGCCAGCTATTGGTTTGGTTCAATTCGACTGGTACCTCCTTGAAGTTGTTGGGGTCGGCCGAGGACTCCAGTTTCATCATTACCGTACCGGCAACTGGTCCCCATACATCCATGGTAAACTGAGTATTCTCACCGAACACCAGGGCGCCGGGTAATGCGGTGGCAATACCGGCCCAGGTTTCGTTGCCGTGAACGGTCTCGCCAACATTGGCACTGGTATTTACTCCCGACGGATCGGGATTGGCGATCGCCTGGTAGGAGCTTCCGCCAAAACCTTCGAATTCGGGAGCCTCCGCAGCTTCGAAGTCCAGACTATACTCGGTAATGGTCGTCGGACCGGGAGGTGGCGGCGGCGTGTATCCCTTCGGGATCAGACGGTGATACCAGGCCAGGGCAGGATCCCGGGCATCCGTATAGCGCAGGTATAATTCGTTTTCTTCCAGATTGAGAATCTCATAGCGGCTGACACCGGTATAAAATCCAAAAAAGCCACCATTGGAGATGGTCAGGAAACGACGTCCGTCCTCCGTCTCTTCGTACGACCAGGTCAGATCGTCGGGAGCTTCGTACGGTACCGTTTGATCACCAGCGGCCGGATCACCGCCGAAGTCACCGGCGTGGTTTCCATTGACAAATACATCGCCATTAGTGTTGTAATCAAATTGAAAATCCAGCAGTTTGAAAGTCATCTCATCATCGTACAACCCTTCTCCCGCTTTATCATTTGGGGGAGCTTCCCAATACACCGGAGACCGGGAATCGGGACCGCCATCATTGGGGCCCACACCCATATGGCCGGGGTTTTCATTGTCGATCACCCAGGTCTTGCCTTCCAGGGCATCCACCCCACCGGTCAGCAAATTGTAGGCCGGGACGTCAAGCAGGGTGGGATCGGTTTCGTCGATCGTGATTGTGATCGTATTCTCCGCACTACCGGCCTTGGTGTAGGCCGTCAGGGTTACTTCGTACTCACCAGCCAGCGGATAGATACCGGTAGCGGTAGCGCCTTCGGCGGAGGAACCGTTACCCAGATCCCACTTCAGAATGAAGCCTTCGGAGGTATTGGTAAAGTGTACGATGTTGGCGTTATCGGCATCGTACTCAAAGTCGAAAGTGACATCATCAGCCGTTGGACGCTCCCCGATATCGGGCACCACATCCTCGAGCGGGTCACAGGCCGTAAACAGCAGGGCGACGGCCAGGAGGCTGAATAGTCCGTTTACTATATATTTCATGATAATTATCTTTTTAGATGCCGGGCTTAGTATCCGGCGTTTTGGCTGTAAAGGCCATTCGAAATATCAATTTCTGTTTGTGGTATCGGGAACAAGCCCCGGCGACTTTCGTCAAAAGTCACCTGGAAATCCTGATCATCACCCTGGTAACCGGCACCGGTCGGGCCATCCACATTGATAGCGGCGGCGGCAGCAGCAGTACCCTGGCGCAGAAGATCCCAGTAACGGTGTCCCTCCAGGGCCAGTTCAACCCGGCGCTCCTGCATAATATTTTCCAGGGTAGCCGGCACACTGGCCAGCCCCACCCGCGCACGTACCCGGTCCAGGTATGCCTGAGCGTTAGGGCTACCCAGTTCGGCGGCCATGAGCAACACATCGGCAAAGCGAATGTCGCGGTAGTTGTTTCCCCAGTTTAATTCGGGCTGGCCGTCGGAAGGAGCGTATTCCTTGGATGTGGTGTACTTCTGCGTAAAGTAACCCGTATGCTGGTACCCGATACTCAGTCCGGCATTGATCTCGCTATCTTCCAGAATGGTCAGGTCGCGGCGGGGATCACCCTCCTCAAAGGCATCGTATAGTTCCTGAGTGACGGGAGCAAAACTCCAGCCGCGATCAACGATCTCCTGGCCGGGATTGTCCACCCGCGGCCCCTGCATCTGAACGGCAATGTTTCCTTCACCACCCTGAATGTATCCCCAGTCGTACCAGGGGCGTGCATCGGAATAGGAAATCTCCCAAACGGATTCCACCCCGAATTCACCGGAGCGGGCAAAGATGTCGGCGTAATTTGCCATCAGATCATGACCGGAGTTATTGATCACCTCTTCGAGGCGAGCCAGGGCATAGGCACCATCCACAACGGTGCCGTCCTGAGCGGTGGGGCTATCGCCATACACACCGTTCACGTACAGGTAAACACGTCCGAGCAGGGCGCGGGCAGCCCAGGTCGAGGGGCGACCGTTCTCCGTGGCGGGCACGGTCTCGGGAAGGTCTTCCATCGCCGCGATCAGATCCGTAACGATCTGGTTATAGATGGCCTCCGGCTCAGCTTGTGGTTGCTGGTATTCGGATGGCGCCTTCAGGGTACTGGTCAGCAATGGCACCCGTTCGAACAGACGGAGCAGGTCGAAGTACCAATAGGCGCGGAGGAAGCGGGCTTCGGCAGTTGTCCGGATGACAAAATCTTCCGAAGCAGTAATGCCCTCGATCTTTTCCAGGTACAAATTGGCCCGGTAGATCCCGGTGTAGTACTTACGCCACATACCCTGCACTTCGCCGTTGGTGGTCCTAATATTGAATTTATCCACCTCAATAATGTTTGGAGCATCGTTACGACTGGCACCACCGGCAAAAGCATCATCGGAAGCGATATCCGAGAACATTGGTAAAGGATGGTATCCAATCACGGTATTCCAGGTCAGGACGTCGAAGATAGCTACCAGCGCTTCTTCGGCATCCGACTGGGTTTGGTAGAAGTTGGATTCGACCCGCTGGTCAAGCGGTTGCCGGTCCAGAAAATCGTCGGAGCAGGCGGTGAAGAGGGCAATCCCCATCAGTACGATCGCCGCTCGCGTATATATGGATAGCGTCATGTTACGGTTGTTTTAGGATTAAAAAACAATGTTGGCACCAAACCGCCAGGAACGGGCCTGCGGGTAAATACCGCGGTCGATACCAATATCCAGTGCACTACGTGCGCCGATCTCGGGATCAAAACCATTGTAATCGGTGAAAGTGAAGAGGTTCTGTACGGCAATGTAGAAGCGAGCCTGGGAGAGCCCCAGCGTTTCGCGCAGAGATTGCGGCAGATTGTACCCAAGTTGAACATCCTTCACCCGTAGGAAATCACCGTCTTCCACGTAGAAATCGGAAATGCTGGAGAAGTTACCGTTCGGATCGGAAGCCACAATGCGGGGAATATCATTGGAGGTACCTTCGCCCGTCCACCGATCCAAAAAACGCACCGGCATATTAGAGTTGGTGAGGTCGTGCCGTCGGGTACCGTTAAACAATTCGTGACCCAATGCTCCCTGCAGGAAAACACTGAAATCGAACTGTCGCCACTCGGCGGAAGCATTAAAGCCAAAGGTCCAATCCGGGGTCGGGTTACCAATGATGGTACGGTCAGCGTCGGAGATCATACCGTCATTATTGAGATCGACAAACCGGATATCACCGGGTGCGGCGTTCGGCTGGATCAATCCACCTTCCGAATTCACGTAATTCTCTACTTCGCCGGCGTTCTGGAAAAGGCCATCGGTTTGCAGTCCCCAGAAGTAACCGATCGGGAAACCGACAGCGGCCCGGGACACTGTACCGTAGGTCGAAAAGCCCGCACCGATCAAAACACCCTCGGCGTTGTTGATGGCCGTCACCTCATTCTGATTATACGAGAAGTTCGTCCCAAGGCTGTATCGTACATCGCCAACCCGATCGCGCCAATTGAAAGCCATTTCCAGCCCACTATTCTGTACGTTACCGCCATTGACGGTTGGGGCGTTGTTACCAACAATACCCGGGATGGGTGCGGCGACCAGCAGTCCCAAGGTCTTTTTCACGTAGTAGTCAGCAGTGACCGATAGTTTACCAGCCCAGAAACGAACATCCAATCCGAGGTTAGTCTGTTCGGAGGTTTCCCACTCCAGGTCCGGGTTGGGAACAGCCGATGGAATAGCACCACTCGTGAAGATTGTTCCATCGCCGAAGCTGTAACCGGCACCGGTAGCGATGGTCGAGGCCCAACGGTAGTTTCCGATCTCCTGGTTACCATTCTGTCCCCAGCTGGCGCGAATCTTCAGAAAATCAAGCACTCCGCCCGAAGGGAAGAAATCTTCCTGCGATAATACCCACCCTACCGAAACGGACGGGAAGTATCCGAAGCGATTGTTGGCTCCAAAACGGGAGGAACCATCGGCACGCATGATGGCGGTCAGCAGGTACTTATCAGCAAAATTATAGGTTACCCGTCCGAAATAAGATAGCAGAGCCGATTCCGCTGCACCACCAAAGATGGTGGCACTAGCCTCATCGGTAGCCGTATTCAGAAAGGCGTTATTAAAGTCTGTAAAAACCACATTGGATTTGCCGCCGGCGATATTTTCGTAGTTATTCTCCTGTGCGGTGGTACCGGCCAATAGACCCAGTTGGTGCTGACCGAAAGACTTATCATAGGCTAGCGTGGTTTCCCAGATCCAGTTGAACCAACGGTCGATATTCTTATCGATACGCGATACGTTGCTGATCTGTGCACCATTCAGGAAATACTCAGGGCGGAAGTTGTCACCCACTCCGTAAGCCAGATCGATACCGAAGCTCGTCCGGGCCTTCAGGCCGGGCAGGAATTCGTATTGACCGTACATGTTACCGACCACTTTGTCGAGTTTGTAGCGACCATTAGTGACTTCCAACCGCGCTAGTGGGTTGACCACTTCCTGAGTTGCAAAGGGAGAAATAGCGTAATAGCGGCCCTCACCATCCTGTACGGCCCGCGGGTCGTACCCGGCCGGATCAGTAGCGTACACCGGTGTTATGGGATCGATATTGAGGGCATTCATCAGGGGACCACCAAATTCATTATTGGCGTCGATGGAGCGACGATCGATCCGGGAGAACGAAAAGTTCTCTCCGAAAACGAAATTGTCCCCTACTTTGTGTTCGGAGTTGATACGGGCACTAAACCGTTCGAAGGTCGATTTGTCACCACCGACGATCCCATCCTGGGTAAAATACCCGAAAGAACCGGCGAAAGTTGATTTTTCGTTACCGCCACTTACCGTCAATTGCTGGTTCATGATGGGAGCATTCTCCTCGAAGATCTCGTCCACCCAATTCGTGCCTTCACCCAGTGCGTACGGATCAGCAAAGGGTACCGACAGGCCGGAAGCCGCCGCCGCTTCGTTCTGGACGATGGCGTATTGAGTGGCGTTCAGGACACCTACCTTCTTCCAGGGGTTTTGCACCCCGTAGTAACCATCGTAGCTTACTTTCAGCTCGCCGGCCTTGCCACCTTTGGTCGTTATGAGTACCACCCCGTTGGCGGCCCTGGCTCCGTAAATGGCTGCCGAAGCAGCATCCTTCAATACTTCGATCGATTCAATATCGCCCGGGTTGAGGTAATCAATACCACCGACGGGCAAACCATCGACTACGTATAGTGGATCAGCGCTTCCGGTAGTACCGGCACCGCGGATCCGGACCGTCAGTCCGTCACCCGGTTGGCCGGAGGTGCTGGTCACCTGAACACCGGCTGTGCGCCCCTGCAGGGCCTGTTCTACCCGCAATACGGGCGTTTGTTCAATTTCTTCGGCCGAAACAGAAGCAATGGAGCCGGTGACTACACTCTTCTTCTGTTCGCCATACCCTACCACGACTAATTCCTGGAGGGTCTGTACATCAGGCTCCAGGATAATATCAATGGTTGACCGGTTTCCAACGGTCTCTTCAAGGGTAATCATACCCGTATACGAAAACACAAGTGTCGCTTCGGGACCGGGCACTTCTACCTCGTAGCGTCCGTCCACATCAGTTGCGGTACCTGAGCTGGTACCTTTAACGAGCACATTGGCTCCGATAACCGGTAATTGATCTTCCGAAGAAGTAATCGTTCCGGTTACCACCCTGCTCTGTGCCGAGAGGAAACTGATCGCAAAAAGCAAGCAGAACCATGTGCACAATAAGGCCTTTCTTCTCATGGTGACTCCATTTTTTGTTGGCAGCATCCTAATGAGGCTATTCATCACGTACTTTCTCAATAGCAATGAAGCATAATCAGGAATGCGGAATTTTATTTCATAACTAGCATAGTGCATGAAACAAATGTAAACTCAGAGGGCAAAAGCAGGAATATTTTATACTCATCTTGAGTACATCACTTTTAAATAATGCTACATTTGGTTTCTCAAAAGCACATAATTCACTACATCATTAGTACATCAACTGTGGAATATGATTAATTGGCAGGCACCTAATGGCTGGTTTTACTTTCTCATGGTCGCCTTGCTGTTTCCGGCCAATCTGGGTGCTCAGGATTTCCCCGAAGGACGCCCCCTTGTCCAATCCTTCGATAAGAGTTCCTACGGAGCGGGTACCCAGAGTTGGCAAATGGCAGAAGATGATCGCGGTCGTATACACTTCGCAAATAACAGCGGGCTGCTAACCTTTACGGGTACCCGCTGGACCCTGCGACCGTTGCCTGAAGGCACCATTGTACGGTCGGTGGTATTGGGCGCTTACCCCTTTCGACTGTTTGTGGGCGGACAGGATGAATTGGGTTATTTCCAGCAAAATGACCAGGGGATATTAGAATACCATACGCTGAAGCCTTTGATACCGGAGCCTTACCGCCGTTTCGAGGATGTGTGGGATGCGACCATTACCGCCGATCAAGGCGCCTTCTTCCGTGCGTCCAATCGCATCTACCGTTATTCGGGGGACACCATACATGTCGACACCTTTTCGTCACCCATCCTCTTCCTGGGCGAATGCCGGGGACAGCAGTGGCTACAATTGGAAAATGAAGGCCTTTTCCGGTACGTCGATCAGAAATGGATATTCCAGCCACTGCCCGGATTTCCCAAGAGCGCGACCCTGATGACCTTGCACCCGCTGGGACAGGAAGATTATCTGCTGGTCACCAATCAACAAGGGGTGTACCTCCTTTCCGAAGGTCAGGTATCACCGTGGTTTCCGGAGGTCCTTTCCGGCCTGGCCGATCACCAGGTATTGAGTTCGCTGGTACTCCCCGACGGCCGCCTGGCGTTTGGCTCCTCCTTTTCGGGACTTTTCATCTTCGATCCCGATACCCGAGCGCTTACGAATATCGACAATACGTCGGGCCTCCAGAATAACACCATCCACGCCATGCACCTCGATCAAAATGGCAATCTGTGGTTGGGGCTGGACAACGGTATCGACCTGGTCCCCATCCAACAACCCTATACGCTATTGCAACCCGACGGCGAATTGATGGGGTCGGGTTACGCCATCATTCAATCGGGTCAGCACTGGTATGCCGGTACCACTAATGGTCTGTACACCTGGTCGGCGGGTGATGAGGGTTTCAACCTGGTATCCGGCACTCGCGGGCAGGTCTGGGGGTTAGACGATATTAACCAGGACCTTTTTATGGGGCACAATGCCGGAGCCTTTCGAATCGTCGACGATGACTCCCGAAAAATCAATCCGGGGTTTGGAAATTGGATCTTTCGTTCCTACCCATCCCAACCAAACACCATGATTTCCGGTAATTATTCGGGAGTCAGCCTTTTTCAGAAAAATGGTGACCAATGGCAGTTTAGTAATATCCTGGATGGTTTCACGGAATCGAGCCGATTTATGGAGGTCGATGAGCGCGGCCATATCTGGGTATCGCACCCCTACCGTGGCGTTTTCCGGCTGCGCCCCGACCCAGTGCTTTCCCGGACATCCGTTAAGACCTACACCCACGAAGACGGACTCCCCGATATGACCAACAATTTTGTATTTACCATCGAAGAAGAAATAGTAGTCGCAACACCCGAAGGCGTTTTCCGGTACAATCAAGCAACTGATCGGTTTGCCCGCCACACACTGCTCGACAGCTTGATCGGCCGGGGACAGGAGGTCCTGCGTTTACGGCAAAAAGGATCCCAAATATGGTTTATCACCAGTTCGGAGGTAGGCTATCTGGAAATAGAGGATCTGGGACTGGAAAAACGCATCCGTCGAACTACCCTTCCGGGCCTGCGGAACCGGCTCGTTGCCGGATTCGAATCGGTTTATCCGGCCGGCCCGCATGATGTGTATTTCGGTCTGGAAAATGGATTCATGCACGTTGACCTGAGTCAACTGGATCAGTCAATGGTTTTTCAGACACTCATCGAACAGGTCGAGGTGATCAAACCAGCCGATAGCTTGTTGTTTGGCGGCTACAGTATTCCGGAACCGGCAACCGTTTCCCTTAGCCCCAACGAAAATGCTTTTCGTTTCCGCTTCGGTGCTACCCATTTCAACCCCAATAAGGATGTCATATTCCGGTATCGCCTCGAAGGACTGGATGAAGACTGGTCGAATTGGTCGGAGACGACGGTACGGGAATACACCAACCTGCCTCCGGGTGATTACACTTTTTGGGTGGAGTCCAGGGTTGGTAAAGTTCTGGGCGGGCAGGATGCCTTCACCTTTACCATTCAGCCGCCCTGGTACGCTTCCCGTCTGGCTTACCTCAGCTATCTAACCCTTATTATTATAGTGGTGGTAGGCCTCATTCTGGTACCACGGCGGCGGTTCAAACGCGAGAAGGAAAAAATCCTCACCGAACGCAATCAGCTCGATGCCATGCACCGGCAAAAAGCAAGGGAAACGCAGCAAACAATCGATCAGTTACAACGAGAAAAACTCCAGACCGAAGTGGCCCACAAAAATGCGGAGCTGGCATCAACGACCATGCACTTACTGCAAAAAAAGGAGTTGATCCACCAACTGGAACAAGAATTTGGCCGGATTCGCAAGAAAGCCCAGAATCCCGATTTACGCCACTCCGTAAAGCGCATCCAGACCTTACTGCGCGACGATTCCCAGCTTGATCAGGACTGGGAACAGTTCTTCCAGCATTTCGATCAGGTCCACGAGGATTTTTTCAAGCGGCTCCGGGAACGGTTCCCCGATCTCACTCCCAAAGACCATCAGCTATGTGCTTATCTGCGCATGAACCTTACGACCAAAGAGATCGCCCCCCTGATGAATATCAGCGTTCGCGGGGTGGAGATCAGCCGCTACCGCCTTCGCAAAAAGCTAGACCTGGATACGAATGAGAATTTAACGGAATTTATTAGTCAGGTTTGAGGTAACCTCTCACCTAACCTCAAACCCCAACGCCCTGTGAAACAGCTTTAGCTCTTGCTTCGCAAGGTTTCACGGGGCAAGACCTCATACCTATAACCTGTTACTGTTGCTCTTGATCCCGTGCGCGTGCTTTAGCATCTTTTCGCGCTCGTCGGCATCCATTTTGTTGAGCACATTATACATCATGGAGATGCGGGGGTTTTTGCCTAGTTTATCGCGGTGACGATCGTAGAAATCCCAGTAGAGGGAATTGAAGGGGCAGGCATCGTCCCCGTGTTTGGCTTTGCGGTCGTACTTGCAGTCTTTGCAGTAGTGACTCATTTTATGGATGTAGTTGGCGCTCGACACGTAGGGCTTGGTACCGACAATGCCTCCGTCGGCAAATTGGCTCATGCCGCGGGTGTTGGTGATCTCCACCCACTCGATCGCATCCATATATATGCCCAGATACCACTCGTCGACCTCGTCGGGATGGACACCGAGGAGGAGAGCGAAATTCCCCGTGACCATCAGGCGCTGGATGTGGTGAGCGTAGGCGTAATCCAGCGATTGATTGATGGCGTGGGAGAGGCAGCGCATATCGGTATCGCCGGTCCAGTACCAGTCGGGCAACTTGGCCTGGTGGCCAAAAAAATTCTTGCGGGCATAGCCCGGCATCTTTGCCCAGTAAATACCGCGCATGTATTCGCGCCAGCCAATGATCTGGCGTACGTATCCCTCGACCTGGGCAATATCGATTTCGTTCTGATGTTCTTCCCAGTGGTCGATCACCTTTGTAACCACCTCCAGGGGATGCAGCAACTTGGTATTCATGGCAAAGGAGAGCTTGGAGTGAAACAGGAGGTAGTGCCGCTCGGTCATCGCATCCTGGTAAGTACCAAACAGATGCAGACGGTGCTGCACAAAGTGATCGAGGAGTTTCAGGCTTTCCTCGCGGGTTACCGGCCAGGCAAAGTGCTTCGGATCAATGCGTCCCATGGTTTCCACGCCCTGGTCTTTAATCATGTCGACCAGGTCCGACACATCGCGATCAAAATGGAGGGCTTCCGGGATTTCCTGTTTCTTGGGTAGCTTTTTGCGATTTTCCTGATCGTAGTTCCAGCGACCGGTGAGCGGTGTTTTTCCGTCGCTTTCCATCATCAGGTTATAGTCTTTGCGCACCTTTCGGTAAAAAGTTTCCATCAGGAACTGCTTCTTGCCTTCAAATTGGTCGGCAACGGCCATTCGGGGTACCAGAAAATGCTCGGAATCGGTTACGGCGGTTTCTTGTTGTATGCTTTCGCAAAAATTCGACAATGCCTGGTCGAGGCGATATTCATCGGGGAGCATGTACTCGAATCGATCGTAATCCGCGACCCGGTGTTGTAGGTTTTCCACCAAACTGCCTTGGTTTTCAGCATCGTCGAGTGCGATGTAGATAACCTGATGGCCCTGCTCCTCCAACCAATCGCGAAAATGGCGCATAGCCAGAAAGAAGCCAACCACCTTCTGGATATGGTGGCGCACATAATCCGTTTCGGACCGTGATTCAACAAGGATGTACTGTACCTGATCGTCAGGTTTTTCAAACCAGGAATGCTGGTGATTCAGCTGATCACCGAGAATGAGGCGAAGTGTCTTTGCCATAGCGGGGTATTCGTTCGCAAGCGAAACCACCCGGGGTACAGATTGTTCAGCGGCGAGCGTACCAAAGAATGCTTTGCCTGACTCCGGGCGTGGGCAATTATTACTCAGGAGTACATTTTTTCAAGAAATTTTTAGGCGGAGTCCTGAAAAATCTTCTATATTAGCTTTCGTTAAGGATTAATTAACATTCCTTAACAAACGTTTTTCCCCTTCGGGAAAACGTTAAGGAAGCTTTTTTAGATCCTTCATAATAACAGTCGGGTGATTTCTTACAAGAGCGAACCACTACTTAAGTGTTCGCTCTTTTTTTGCCCGTCGCAGACGCTTGGGTAAGCCGATGATTTGCTTATTTTGGCGGTAATCCCATCGATTTTTTGACGCTGAGTTTCTGAAATCCAAGAAAACACCATCCTGCCCGCAGAATGGCATGCTCTATATTGGCAAGAACACTCAGAAGCTGTTTTAATTTGGTTTTTGAAAATTGTTAGAGCTCATTTTGTGGCTAATTGAGGCGCCAAACCCGGCCCGTACGGGGAGGATTTTGGCAACGAAAAGTAGCCGCAAAAGGAGCCTAACAAGATCGAAAGATTAAATTCAAACAGCTTCTCAATCAAGAAATCGAAATGGACAGCTTTCAACTTAGCGCACTAGACATCATTATTATGGTTGGCTATGCGGTATTGATCATCGCTTACGGTCTTTACCACGCCAAGCGCTCCGATTCTGAAGATTATTTCCTGGGAGGCCGCACCATGACCTGGCCCATTGTGGGTATCGCTCTCTTTGCGGCCAACATTTCCAGTTCGACGCTGGTGGGCCTTGCGGGTGATGCCTATAAAACCAATATCCACGTATATAATTACGAGTGGTTTGCGGTGGTTGTCCTGATCTTTTTCTCCATCTTTTTCCTGCCCTTCTACCTGAAATCCGGGGTGTACACCATGCCCGAATTCCTGGAACGGCGGTACGACAGTCGGTCACGCTATTACTTTTCCTTCATAACTATTATCGGAAACATCCTCGTGGATACGGCAGCTGGCTTGTACGTGGGTAATATTGTTCTGCAATTGATCTTTCCCGAGGTGGATTCAGTCTACATCATCATATTACTGGCGGTCGCGGCCGCAGCTTACACCATTCCCGGTGGTTTGAACTCGGTGGTGCAAACGGAGGTCATCCAGGCAGTGTTGCTGATCATCGGTTCGTGCCTGCTCACCTACTTCGCCTTCGATCAACTCGGCGGCGGCTGGGGAGATATGATGGCCGGACTAACCAATATGTTACAGGAAGGACAGGTAACAGCGGTCGAACAGATGAGGGCCGCCGGTGAGTATGCACCAAGTACGGCCGAAGAGGCTTTCAGCCTGGTGCGACCGGCCAACGATGAATTCATGCCCTGGTGGACGCTGCTGTGTGGAGTGCCGTTGCTGGGTTTTTATTTCTGGGCCAACAACCAATTTATGGTGCAACGGGTGCTGGGAGCCAAAGATTTGAACCACGGTCGCTGGGGTGCGCTGTTTGCCGGTTTTCTGAAGCTTCCGGTCATCTTTATCATGGTCGTTCCCGGTGTTTTGGCACTGCTGCTGTTCAATGATCTGGATATCACGGGACTCAATTATATGATTCCCGACGGAGACACCCGCGTTCCCTGCGACGACCTGGCGAACTGTCCCAACCTGACGTATCCGGTACTGCTGTTCCAGCTTTTGCCGAAAGGCATATTAGGCTTAGTGGTTGCCGGACTGCTGGCCGCCATGATGTCGTCGGTTTCCGCCACGTTCAACTCGGCATCCACCCTGGTCACTATGGACTTTACCCGCACCATCAATCCCAACCTGACCAGCAAGCAACTGGTACGCGCCGGTCAGATCACGACGCTGGTACTGGTAGTACTGGCCTCGGCCTGGGTTCCCTTCATCGAGCGGGTGAGTGATTCATTGTGGCAATACCTGCAATTGGTGATCAGCTATACCGCTCCACCGGCCGTGGCGACATTCATTCTGGGACTATTCTGGAAGCGCGCCAATGGTACCGGATCTATTGCCAGCCTGCTGTTTGGATTCTTTTTTGCGGTAACGCTACTGCTTTCGCAAATATTCGGACTCTTCCCGGCCCTGAATGAAATCCACTTCCTGGGTATGGCGGCCATCCTCTTTGCCTTGTGTATGACGGTTCACATTGTGGTAAGCCTGGCTACCGCTCCCCCACCCGCCGATAAGGTGGACGAATATACCTACCGCAAAGAGCTCTTCCAACAGGAGACCCGCGAAATGAAGGGACTGCCCTGGTATAAGAATTACCGTATCCTGGCCATTCTGCTGTTGATCCTGACGGCCGTCATCGTAGGAAGCTTTTGGTAGATCCATGTCAGGTTTGGGGTTTGAGGTCTTGCCCCGTGAAACCTTGCGAAGCAAGAGCTAAAGCTGTTTCACAGGGCGTTGGGGTTTGAGGTGGAGCGCTTATCCTTCCCTGGCCACCGAAACTTCAGTGAAGGTGTTGCTGGATCGCGCTTGCAAAGCTTGTTTGAAAGACAATTTGAAATACGAATAGGCTCGCCTAAAATTGCCCTTTGTATTGCTATGCGTGGAGCTAATGCGGTCAGGAATAATACTTGGTGATTATGTAAAGTGGCGAATTACGGATTAGAAACAGACGAATTAAGGTTTGGGGTTTGAGGGGGTGCCATAGGTAAAACCTCACACCTCATACCTCAAACCTCAAACCTGTTAATTATCTTACGCGACCAAAAAATGATGATCGCGTGATTAAAGCAACCGGACTGACAAAATCCTACGGGCAATTGCAGGTACTAAAGGGCGTCGACCTGGATATTGAGGGAGGTGAGATCGTATCCATCGTTGGTCGATCAGGTGCCGGCAAGAGCACTCTCTTACACATTCTGGGCACCCTGGATCAGGCTGATACCGGGGAGGTGTCGATCAACGGTCAATCCCTGAATGGTTTATCTACGAAGAAGATGGCGGCTTTTCGCAACGATCATATTGGATTCATCTTTCAATTTCACCATTTGCTGCCCGAATTTACGGCCGTAGAGAATGTATGCATCCCCGCGTTCATTGCCGGCACCAAAGAAACGGCAGCACGCAGCCGCGCCAAGGAATTATTGGATTACCTGGGATTGGGTGAGCGCCTAACCCACAAACCCACCCAGCTATCGGGTGGGGAGCAGCAACGGGTGGCGGTAGCACGGGCTCTGATGAATCAACCGGATGTCGTTTTTGCCGACGAGCCCAGCGGAAATTTGGATTCAACCTCTTCCAAAGAATTGCACCAACTGCTATTCGATCTAAGGAAAGATTTTCAGCAGACCTTTGTCATCGTAACACATAACCCCGAACTGGCCAGCATGAGCGATCGAACCCTCACTATGGAGGATGGTCGTCTGCTGTAAGGGATTGACCTATGGAAACGCCTTCGAATAAACCTAAGGATCGTTCGATTCCCGCATTAATCCGGGAACTTTTCGAATCCATTCGCATCTGGTTTGCTGACCTGATTAATCTCGAGGAAGGTCTTGACCGGGAAGGGACTGTCATTGCCATCAAAAATGGCAAGCGAATGCGGGGAGCTAATGCCTGGCTGCTGATATGTTCCATTCTTATCGCTTCACTGGGGCTTGACCTGAACTCACCGGCGGTAATCATCGGAGCAATGTTGATTAGCCCTCTGATGGCACCCATACTGGGGGTTGGTCTGGCCGTAGGTATTAACGATAAGGACACTCTTATTATCGCTTTACGCCATTTCGGGATCGCTATTCTGATCGCTCTGGCCTCCAGCATTTTGTACTTTGCACTTACACCGCTGGGAACGATCACGCCCGAAATTCAGGCGCGGACGGCCCCTACCCTCCTCGATGGCCTGGTAGCCATCTTTGGTGGATTGGCAGGGATCATTTCCACCAGCCGGCGCGATAAGAGTAATGCCCTGCCGGGGGTGGCCATTGCTACCGCTTTGATGCCACCGCTTTGTGTGACTGGTTTCGGGATCGCCAACGGCATGTGGACCATTGCCCTGAATTCCTTCTACCTGTTCTTTCTCAACTCCTTTTTCATTGCGCTCACGACTTTCCTGATCATCCGGTTGCTCAATTTCCCTATGCGCTCGTACATGGACGAGCGGGAGGCCCGGCGGACCCGTTGGCTTATCACACTGTTCAGTTTACTGATCATACTGCCCAGCGGTCGGATCCTGTTTGAAGTTCTCAAAGAACGTCAGCGCACTGCCCAGATCGAGGAGTTTATCCGCACCCAGTTCAATACCGAGCAGGATACTAATCCACTCACCCGTTGCATCGACTATACCCTGATTGAAGCTGATAGTACTCAGCAATTGGTCCTGCAACTGGTTGGTGAACCCATCCATGAAGATTCGGTACAGAACTATCAGGCCCGTTTACGGAATTTCAATCAATTGCAGGATATACAACTTAATTTCCTGCAAAGTGACCAGCTGGAACTGGAAACAGTGCGCGCCATGCAAACTCAAATGGATAATCTTGGCCAGATCGCCCGCAAGCTGGAGATCAACAACAACATCCGCAGCCAACAGGAATTGCAAATCGATATCCTACAACAAAAGATTGACAGCCTTCGCTTAGGGTTCGTTCCCTTCCCCGAAGTAACCCGGGAAGCCAAAGCCGTCTTTCCCGACCTGCAACGGATCGGGTTCGGGCGCATGCAGGAAACAGACTTCGAGTCAGCCTCCAGCAATATCCCGATCTTTTTGATCAAATGGAAGTCGGGCAAGCGGAGTTGGGAGATCAGCCGTGACGAGGAGCGGCTGCGGGAGTACTTAAAAGTACGGTCGGGATTGGATACGTTATCCATGGTGCGGTATTGACAAGCAGGGTGTCTAGACTGAGCGAACGGAGGGACTAAAGAGATTGTAGTGACCGGAACGAAAAGCTCTCCGGTCTCTCGATTCCCTGAAGTCTTGCCAATTTCATGCCCCCCGACAGCCATACGGTCGTACGCCAAGGTAAAGAAGCAGCGACTTTGAACAACCTCACCCACCAATTACGTTGGTAACACAAAGAAGCCTATGGACGCTTTATTAGTGATTGATATTCAGATCGACTTTTGCCCGGGCGGAGCGCTGGAGGTGGCCGATGGAAACAAAGTGATCCCGGTAGCCAACCGGTTGATGGAGCTTTTCGATCTGGTAGTGGCTACTCAGGATTGGCATCCGGCAGATCATAAGAGTTTTGCAGCCAATCACCCCTGGCGACACCCGGGGCAGGTGATCGATCTCAACGGATTAGATCAGATTCTGTGGCCAATTCACTGTGTGCAGGGAAGCTTTGGCGCGGAATTCGCGCCTGGTCTGCACACCGATCAATTCGAACGGGTGTTCACTAAGGGAACCGACCCGGAGATCGATAGCTACAGCGGCTTTTTTGACAACGGCCACCGCAAGGCAACCGGTATGGGTGACTACCTCAAAGAAAAGGGCGTAGATACGGTATACGTAGTTGGCCTGGCGGCCGATTACTGCGTAAAGTTCACGGTGCTTGATGCCCTGGAACTCGGTTTCAAGACTTACCTGGTTACGGATGGTACCCGCGGAGTGAATCTCGAACCCGACGATACCGAAAAGGCCCTAAAAGAAATGTCGGAAAAGGGTGCAATTCTCATTGATTCCGCTGATATTGGCCCCTCATAAACATTCAGAGAACTAAATAGCCGGATGAACGGTGGTGGGCACATCACCCTTAACGCATTTGGCAACAAAACCTAGCGATTATGCTTCAGGATGCTGTGCGCTCTTCCAAAGAGCTAATTGAATTGGAAAACAAATACGGAGCACATAACTACCACCCCTTACCGGTAGTGTTGTCGAAAGGAGAAGGTGTGCACGTGTGGGATGTGGAAGGCAAGAAGTACTATGACTTCCTGTCGGCTTATTCGGCCCTCAACCAGGGTCACTGCCACCCCCACATTCTGGAGGCCATGAAAAAGCAAGCCGAAACCCTGACCCTGACTTCCCGTGCCTTTTATAATGATGTGCTTGGTCCCTACGAAAAATTTGCCACCGAATTCTTCGGCTATGATCGCATCCTGCCTATGAACTCTGGTGTGGAAGGTGGTGAGACAGCCGTTAAACTCTGCCGTAAGTGGGCGTATAAAGTAAAAGGAGTACCCCGCTACAAAGCCAAGATCCTGTTCGTGACCGGAAACTTCTGGGGGCGGACACTGGCTGCTATTTCTTCTTCCACCGATCCAAGTAGTTCTGCTGATTACGGCCCCTATATGCCGGGCTACGAGATCATTCCCTACAACGACCTCGATGCGCTGGAACGCGCCCTGGAAGATCCTAATGTGGCAGGGTTCATGGTAGAACCCATTCAGGGGGAAGCAGGAGTTGTGGTACCCGATGAAGACTATCTGCCCAAAGCCTACCAGATGTGTAAGGAGAAGAACGTGCTCTTCATTGCCGACGAAGTACAGACCGGTATTGCCCGCACGGGCAAACTGATCTGCTGTGAACACCATGGTTTCAAACCCGATATCCTGATTTTGGGTAAAGCCCTCTCCGGAGGTTTTTTCCCGGTATCGGCCGCCCTTGCCAGTGACGAGGTTATGCTGACCATCCGTCCGGGTGAGCACGGATCTACCTTCGGTGGTAACCCCCTGGCCTGCGCTATTGCAAAAGCATCCCTGGAAGTGGTGCGCGATGAGAACCTGTCGGAAAATGCCGCCAAACTGGGTAGGATTTTCCGGGATCGCATGCAAAAGAACGTAGTTGAAAAGAGCGAACTGGTGAGTCTGGTCCGCGGAAAAGGTCTATTGAATGCTATCGTTATTAACGATACCGAAGATAGTCCCACCGCCTGGAACCTTTGCCTGAAAATGGCGGAGAACGGACTTTTGGCCAAACCAACCCACGGTAATATCATTCGATTTGCGCCGCCGCTCATCATGACCGAGGAGCAATTGCACGAGTGCTGCGATATCATCGAGCAAACGATCAGCGACTTCCGTCCGGAGTGATCGTAACTGTTGCAAAAAACAGAAAAACCCGGTACCACCTTTGGTGGCCCGGGTTTTTCTGTTTTTTGCGACCGGGGGGTGTCTTCAGAAGGCACATAAGAATGATAAAAATGAAATTGCAGAGCGGGTACAGGTAACGCAATTTTTACTATTCCTTCGCCGTAAACCGTTAGCCGTGCACCGTGAAGCGTCCTATCTTCACATAAATTTTTTTACATTACCGGCAATAACCCTTTAACAGTAGTAGTTAAGAGGAAGAAAGAACGCAGGCCACATTCCCCTCTCCAATCCCATGACGAACTTCGCCTCAGCCTGTCCGTTGGGGTTAAGGTTGAAGAAAGATTAAAGAAACCCCGGTTATCCCTAAAAGAGATCGTACAATGTAGACCTTTATCACCTTGGTCCGTGACTTATTTTGCCACAGCTTATACCGGGCTACGGCGTTAGTCAAGGTCCAGATCTAACCCAATCCTTAATCTGAACCTCAACCTTACTATTACCTTAAGCCTCAACCTTCGTTATATAAAAACACAAATGCACTGCTATACACATTTGGACTATATCTGACTTGACATTAACCCGATGTACATAAATGATCCGATCTATGAATAATCTTCGTTTAGTGCTCCTGGTTGTTTGCCTGGTCGCCGGAAGTACTGCCGGTTGGGGCCAGCAAACAGCGGTTTTCACCGAAGCCCAGAAAACCTTTAAGGAAGGTCTGGCATTTTACGAGCAAGGCCTTTTGGCGAAAGCCAAACGGTCATTCTCCGAAACGCTTGATCAATTAGCGCCCGTACCGGATGCGGAAGCCGAACTCATTAAATCCAAAGCCGAGTTATTGCGCGCTAAATGCGCCATCCGACTGGAGCAGCCATCAGGCGAAGCACTTACCCTCGACTACATTCGTACCCGACGTCCCGATCCCGAATACGATCAGGCTCTGATCGATATTGCCGATTACTACTTCGATAATCGCAAGTACGATAAGGCGCTGGAGTACCTCGATCAGGTACCGACCCTTGGCATGTCCCTGGAGCAACGATCCGAAGTCCGCTTCAAGCAGGGTTATGCACATTTTGTAAAACAGGATTTTCGGGTGGCCCGCTCCTATCTGCGGGAGATACACCGGGATCAGCAATCTCCTTACTACGCACAGGCTAATTATTACCTGGGCCTTTGCTACTTCTTTGAAGGTGATTACGATCAGGCGGCTACCACGCTGACAAGGGTACAGAACGATCCTGAATACCGCCGACACATCCCCTATTACCTGGCACAGATCTATTTTGCCAATCAGGAATACGATAAACTCATCGC
Source organism: uncultured Saprospiraceae bacterium (assembly GCA_964342305.1). Lineage (GTDB taxonomy): Bacteria > Bacteroidota > Bacteroidia > Chitinophagales > Saprospiraceae > DT-110. The sequence continues at coordinate 27,174 of CAYFGK010000082.1, forward strand.
TGAGATCGAACCCATGATCAACGATACTCGATTGCGCAATCGCAGTGAACTGCACCAATTGCTGGGACAGTCGTATTTTGAGAAAGGGCAATACCAGCAGGCATTACCCTACCTGGAATACTATTCATCGAATTCTACCAAGCTGCGCGAGGAGGAACTTTACCAATTAGGGTACGCCCAGTATCAGACCGGCAATTACCGCAAGGCTATCCAGAGCCTGAAACCACTTACTACTGCCGACTCACCCATCGGCCAAAACGCCATGTTCTATTTAGCTGATTGCTATCTAAAAACCGGAAATAAACAAGATGCCCTGACGGCCCTCGCCAGTGCCAAACGCCTGGATTACGACCAGCGTATTCAGGAAGAAGCACTGTTTAATCACGCAAAGCTGGCCTATGAACTGGGGCGTCCGCGCGATGCTATTACCGACCTGCAGGGCATACAGCCCAACTCGCGTTTTTACGCGGAAGCGCAAAACCTGATGGCCGACATCTTCCTTTCCTATCGCGATTACCAGCAGGCATTGGAAATCCTGGAAGGTATGATCACCCGCAATAACAACCCGCGCATCCTGGAGACCTACCAGATCGTTTCGGTGAACCGCGGCATCCAACTGCTACGGGAAGGAGATCCAGAAAATGCCCGTGCACATTTTGAGCAATCGCTGGAAACACCGATCAGTCCCAAGCACCGGGCCATTGCCTACTACTGGCTGGGCGATATCAGTCACCGTGACGAGAACTACCAGGGAAGTATCCAGCATCTGGATCGTTTCTTTGCCATCGGAGGCAATGTGGATCAGCTGCCCGAAGAATCCTCGCTCTTCACGGCCAGTTACCTGCAGGGATACAACTACCTGAAACTGGATAACTATACCCGTTCCAAAACATTCTTCCGCGAAACGGTCGATGGCATCAATCGCAACCGTCGCTTCATTACAAATAACACCATCTCGAACGATGTGCTGGGTGATGCGACCCTACGCCTCGGTGATGCCTACTTTAAGGAGAATCAATACGATCAGGCCCTGACTTATTACAATCAGGCAATCGACAGCCGCTTTGCCGGGTATGATTACGCTATTTTCCAAAAGGCGATCATCGAAGGGTTGCGGGGTCGCAAGACGGAAGAGATACGTTCGCTGACCGACCTGGTCGACGACTTCCCCAATTCGGAATACGCTGATGATGCACTACTGCAGTTAGGAACCAGTTACCAGGAGATCGGTAAACTGAACCAGGCGGAGGAACCACTACGACGTCTGATCACCGACTTTCGACGTAAATCCCCGCTGGTAAATCAGGCCCTGTTGAAACTGGGACTAATCAGTTATAACCAGGGCAATGTGCAGCGGGCCATCAGCTACTACAAACAGATTTTCGGCAATAATCCGGAATCGAACGAGGCTCAATTGGCACTGGCCGCCCTGGAAGAGATCTACGTACGCGATCTGAATCGGCCAAATGAATATTTTGCCTTTTTGGAAACAGTTCCTGGGTATAAACCGGATAATTTCCTGCGGGACAGTATCACCTTCCGCTCGGCCGAAACTCAGTTTGAGAATGGCGATTACAGCGGGGCGGTTACGGCGTATACTAACTACCTGCGCCAATTCCCGAACGGACGATTTAATCTGCCTGCGCGCTATCACCGTGGTGAGTCACACAGCGTACTTCGGGAATACTCCGAAGCACTGGAAGACTACAGTTGGGTAGTCGATCAGGGCCCCAGCCGATACTACCTGAAAGCGCTCGACAAGGCAGCGCTCATCGCCTACAACTACGAGCTCGACTTCGAGCGAGCCTTCGATCTGTACACGAAACTGGAAAGTGCCGCCGATAGTGAAGAAGCCCTCTTCGAGGCGCAATTAGGAGCCCTGAGGTCAGCATACCGGGCGGGGAATACGGATGCCGTGTTTCAACGAGCCCAGCAAGTGGCCCAGAGTCCACGGGCTTCGAGCGCGCAAAAAGCGACAGCCAGTTTTTATCTCGGAAAACTATCCTACGACAATAACAACCTGCAAGCTGCTCTGCCGGCTCTACAAAAAGTGGTTGAACTCAGCGATAACGAACAAACAGCGGAAGCCCGCTACCTCATCGCCGATATTTATTACCGTCAGCGCGACCTGGAAACAGCTCAAACGCTGCTACTGGAAGCCAACCAGGAAAGTAGCGCTTACCCGTTCTGGGTAGCCAGATCGGTGCTACTGCTGTCCGATGTGATGCGTGAGAAAGGCGATCTGTACAATGCCCGGGCTGCACTGGAGGCACTGTTGGAAAACTACAACGAAGACCAGGAACTGGTGCGGGAAGCTCAGCGCAAACTGGGAGACCTGAACCGGCAGATCCAGCAATCCAGTAAGTTGCAATCGGGGACCGGCGACGGGAACCTGGAACTCCAGAATAATGGAGGGAATAACAACGGAGGTAATAATAACAACAACCGCTAACCCAAAGAACACAACACCATGAAATATAGCATTCTTATAATACTGGCTGCTTGTCTGGCAATGACCTCTTTACAGGGACAGGATACAGGGCTTCCCGGTGAAGAAGTCGATATTGTAAAGGAATTCAATGCTCGTCTCGGCGAAGCGAACCGGGTGTTGCTGCAGCCGGAGTTACCTCCCCTGCGCACCGAAACTCCGATCCTGAACTACCAGATCGACAGTCGGGTGCTCAATGTGCAATACCTGCCTCCGCGCATCCGCCCCATCGCCCTGGACCGGGTGGATCAGGGGAACATTTATAATGGGTACGCTCGCTTAGGTTTTGGTTTCCCAAAATCCTTCCTGGGCGATTTCTCCTACGATTTGACTAACGAAAATGTCGAATTTGGTGTAGATATAAATCACCTGTCGGCCAATAATACGGATAAGGTAGAAAACCAAAAGTTCTCCAATACCGGGGTTGGTCTGGACGGTACCTTCTACTCGGATTTGGGTTTTGCGGTGAACGCCAAGGCAGGCTACAACCGGGATATCGTCCATTTTTACGGGTATAACGATCTGGATGATGATTTTGATAGTGAGTTGTCCTTTGAAGAAGATGATGTGAAGCAACGCTTTAGCCTCATCACGGCGGAGGCCTCCATTTTCAACAGTGAACAAACGGTGGCGGGCATCGATTACCACGGTGATTTTAACATGTACTTTCTGGAAGATAACTACGCAGCCCGGGAGACCGGATTTCGTATTGCCGGTGGTGCTTCTAAGTGGATTGGGGAGACTCACGCCCTCAAAGCAGATCTCATTCTGGATTTCACCAGCTATAAGGATACGCTAGATCAGAACCTGAACAACTTTTTTCTGGTCCCCAGCTATGCGTATCATGGTGATCGCTTCCGCGTAAACATCGGCATGCGGATCGCTTCCCACGACGATGAGTTTTATTTCTTCCCCCAACTGGAAGGATCCGTAAATGTGATTGAGAACATCCTGACTGCTTTTGCCGGGGTAGATGGCAATCTGCGCAAGAACAGCTTCCGGAGCCTGACCGATTACAATCCGTTTCTGCAAAGCCGCAATATTGTGCGTAATAGCTTCGTATCCCATTATTACGGTGGTATCAAAGGAGAGTACCTGGGTGCTGATTACCGGGCTCAAATCGGGTTTGAGAGTGTAGATAACCTGGCCTTGTTCACCTCCGATCAGGATAGCATTCCGCGCTTCAACGTGCTCTACGATACCGCAAATGTGATCACCCTCAGCGGTGAGCTTTTCTTTCCATTACTTACCGATCTGGACATTCGCGGAAGTGTAACCTATCGTATCTACGACCTGGAAAATCAGGAGAAAGCCTGGCATTTGCCTTCGCTTACGCTAAATGCCGGAGCGGATTATTCCATGCTCGACGGTCAATTGAAGCTCAAAGCGGATATTTTTCTCGAGAACGGAGTACCGGTCCCTAACGCCACCGAAGGTAGTAATAACCTCAACGCTCTGCTCGATGTCAGTGCCGGTGCCGAATACTTCTTTACGGAACAGATTGGTGGCTTTATTCAGGTCAATAATATCGCTAACAACCGGCGTCAGCGCTGGCGTCACTACCCCACCTTCGGCTTGAATGCCGTAGCGGGGGTGAGTGCGCGGTTTTAGTGGTGGTCGATCCTCCGGATCGACCGTCAAAGGAAGTCGGTCCTCTAGTGCCGCGGATCAAGAATCGTTATTTCTTAAAGGACCTCGGAGAGGTC
>CAYFGK010000083.1:0-31201 GCA_964342305.1 uncultured Saprospiraceae bacterium
CTCTGAATGGTGTTTCTACCTTCGACCTGGTACTGATCAGCAAGCACATCCTGGGTGTTCAGCCACTGACCAGCCCGTACAAGATGATCGCTGCCGACGTGAACAACAGCAAGTCTGTTACCACACTCGACCTGATCCAACTGCGTAAGTTGATCCTGAATATTGACGAAGAATTCAGCAACAACACAAGCTGGCGCTTTGTGGATGCTTCCTACAGCTTCCGCAATCCGGCTAACCCATTTGCTGAAAGCTTCCCCGAAGTGAAAAACTTCAACAACCTGACCGGCGAAGAGATCGCTGATTTCGTAGCCATCAAAGTAGGTGATGTGAACGGTAACGCCAACGTTGCTGAGGTTCGTTCACTGGCCGGTACGTTCAACATGAACGTTGCTGAGCAGGAACTGAAAGCCGGCAACGAATACCACATTCCGGTAACGGCGGAGCAACTGGCCGCCATAGAAGGCTACCAGTTTACGCTGGAAATTGATCCGGCAAAAGCGCAGATCGTCGATATCGAAAGTGGTATTGCCATGGACGAAAACTTTGGTGTGTTTGTGGATAAAGGAATCATCACGTCTTCCTTCCACAAAACTAATTCAACATTTAGCACTCAACATTCAACATTATTCACCATAGTCTTGCGGGCAAAAGCTGCTGTAAAAATCAGTGAGCTCCTGCGTATCACCTCCCGCTACACGACCGCCGAAGCGTACGACCATAATGGAGGTCTGCTGAATGTCGGGCTGAACGTAGACGACATCAGCGAAACCGCCGCCAATGAGTTGTTGCAAAACACGCCGAACCCATTCCGGGGCGAGACGGTGATCGGCTTTGTTTTGGCGGAAGCCAGTGAAGCAACCATCACCATCCAGGATGTTACTGGCCGCATTCTACAATCGACCGAAGGTGATTACCCGGCGGGCTACAATGAGTGGCGTATCAAGGCATCAGATCTACCGAGTACGGGGGTGTTCTACTATACGCTGCAGTCAGGTTCGTACCGCGCAACAAAAAAGATGATACTCACTGAGTCAAGGTAGACTTTAAGGTGCTAATCCCATTAGAGGGAGGGCTACCCCCTTTCTGCTATACCGACAACGAAGTGGTTTTGCTCCGCAGTACTTCGTGCCGGGACACTAACCACTTCGAGTCGGGTATATTTACAAGGTGTTGATTTTCAGTAAGATATTTGTTTAGATCTGCGTGAGGTAAATACTTTTGAAAAGAAGGGGGACGCCCCTTCTTTTTTATGTTAAAGGGGGTGCGCACAAACCATTTTTGCGAAAGCGACAGGGAAAATCAGTATAAAACATCGCTGTTAAAGAAAAATATTCTTTATTAGTCATTTTTTTTAGTTTAATGTAGTTTCGAGGTCTGTACTTTAGCTACATATGCTGGAATACGGGCGTTTTACGTTGATCCTTCCTGGGACTAAGTTCGTCGATGATTTACCGGGTGTTTATCGGTATTTGGCAGGGATAGTCGAGTGCACCTGTTTGTAACTTGCTGTAAATGTGATATTTATGGATATTGTAGGTGTATTCGATAACAAACTATATCAATAATAAGTACCACTGCCATGAGAACTGTATTTGCCTATTCCCTGCTTGTTGTTTTTTTTCTGGGTACGAGCGCGGTTGCATTATCCGCTCAGGGGGGTAGCCCTTGTCCGGTAGATTCATCCAAGTCTAAAACGGAGTCCTTTATACAGTCTTTTAAGTCCTTTTTGACGAAAGTCAGTACAACCACGCTGGACATGTCAAAGAAAGAACAGTTAGCGAAGGAGTATAATGACCTGATCGACGAAATGGACGCTATGTATCACCAGCCAAAAAAGACTGCGGTTACCAGTGCAAATCAGGTGCAGGTGCTGAGCAAGCAAATGCACGCTGCCCGTTCGGTGGTAAAAACGGTAGGTCAGGACTAAGTCGCTTCATCCTCATGATTTCCGGTGGAAGAGGAGGGTCTGTAATGCTTCCGGTACCACCATACCGCAGTGGCAGTACCAATGGGGATCAGTAAAAGTGCCCAGCTCCATGATTGCAGCAGGCCAATGGCCTCCATTACCAGGCCCGTAAAGAAGAAGCTTAAAATGGTGAAGAAGGAAATCCAAACCGCTGTCCCGATCAGTGAATAAAGAGCAAACCTCAGGGGCTTTACCCCGGAAAGTCCAAATAGCAGGGGCAGTACCACCCGGAACCCATACATGAAACGGTAGGTCAGCAGGAGGAAATCGCCCCACTTGTTGAACTGGCGTTCCATCTTTTGGAAAGGCCGGTGCATACGTGGGTGGCGTTCCAGGAATGCTCGTCCGCGGTGACGCCCGGTCAGATAGAAAAACCAATCGGCAGCGACTGTACCCGCGAAAAAAGATATCAGAATTCCCACCAGATTTAGGTATCCCATCCGCACTGCCTGCAGGGCCGAAAGGAGCACGATCTCCCCTTCCAGGAATGCACCAATAAAGGCTCCTAAGTAGCCTAACGAAACCAGCCAATCAGCCATACAAGTGGATTTTACGCAAAATACACCTTCTGGAATTGTTAATAAACCAGACAGGGTTAAAGTTATATTATCATATATATCTTCTTTTTAACGTTTAAAAAACGCCAGAACGCAGGTTGCAGTGTACTGGTAATCAGTTGGTAGTAGTTATTTTTAGCCGCTGAAAACTACAGGTGGGGCAATGGGTAATAATAAATACCATATCTTATGGTATGTTTTGTTTGAAAAGGAACCCTGGTGAGTAGGATAGGGGAATACGGTGTTGGATTATCCGGAAGATTCGACGGTACCGATCAAACCGCTGAAGAATTGGTACATGTCCTGCAGTTCCTGGGTCTCCATATCGGGGTGGATTTGCTGCAGTCCCAATAAAACGGCGTACTGAATTTTGGCCAGGCGACGGGCATGATCGGGCGAAAGGCCCTGTCGCTGGTAAGCTTCGCTGAGGTAGTCGAGCCGGAGAGTGTCCATTTTCTCGATGACCGGTTGGATGCTGGACTGGTAGTAGCTCCAGGAACGCAGGGACAGTTCCGCCTTGCGATGGGCAATGGGTACGAGGCTTTGAATGATGTGTTTGGCAGCTACTCCGCCCTTCAAACCCTGAGCGGCATCCAGCAGGAGTTCGGTATTCTCTTCCCGCCAGTGGTTGAGCAACTCCTGAATGTATTCCGGCATACCGGAAAAATGGTGATAAAATGAGCCGCGGGTGATATCCAGGTATTCGCAAAGATTCTGAATGTTGATGTGTGACTGGTCGTAGTCTGATAAGAGCTCCAAACCTGCCTGCAACCAATCTTCTTTGCTCAACCGGGACATGCTTCTTTTTTTGGTAAGGTAGGTATATTCTACCTAAGATCAAATGTGGTGTCAGGGCGATCACGCAGGGCCATCAGGACCTGAAAAGACCGCTCCAGATCCGCCTCCTGAATGATGATCGTAAACTCGTTAGACGTAGAGATGAGCTCTACCATATTGATGCCCCGCCAGGCAAGTTCGCGCAGAATAAAGTAATAGATCCCGTAAATCTGTCGGTTTTCCTCGGGAAGCAGCAAAGTTACGGCCGATAGGTCACGGGCCATATCCAGTAATTGCTCCCTGGCAAAAAGAACGTCCATCTCCTCACCTAAAACCTCCGATAATAAAATAGTGGTTTCACCAACACCGTGGGAAAAGGTATAAAAAAGGTTCGGAAATTCTCCTATGCGTTCCAGGAGCCGCGCTTGCTTAGCCAGCAGGGTATCGGAATTCCGAAATGTATAGGCCAATAAGTTGGATCGTACGCTAATGTCACTCAATTGCCGAAAAAAAGCCCGTAACCTCTGCCCCGGAGTTGAAAGCCCGGTAGCCGGTAACCGTTTGATAGCCATAACTACGGCACCTTCCCTTACTTCCTTACCCAGCATTTTCTGAATGCGCGGCAATAGCTGCCTGGCCAATGCCGAGTGGTTTATCAGCCCCTGGTCAAGTGCCTCCGTGAGGAAAGGGGAACGGGCAATGAGGTCACGAACAACGTCGGATACCTTAACCATTTGTTAAAAATTAAACAGAATTGATTGATTTTGTACAAAATTACGGAAAAATGGGTTGCCGTTTGACAAGCTCGTAGCTTTGCCGAAAATAATTGATCAATGTCCAACAGCTCATCGACTGCCTTTACCGTCCTTAAATTTGGTGGAACTTCTCTTGGAATCGCACAGCGGATGCGTGAAGTAGCGTCCCTGATTCAGCGGGAAGAACGGGCCATCGTGGTACTCTCCGCGATCAGCGGTACTACCAATGCCCTGCAGGAACTGGCTAACCGTTCCTCCTACGGTGCTTCGGTAAATCAGCAGATCGGGGCCCTACACCTGCATTATCTGGAGTACATCGAAGAACTCTTCAATAGCGACGATCGCAAAGAGCAGGCGAAAGCCTTTATCCTCGAAACACTGCAACGGGTAGAAAATTGGTGTCAGGCTCCCAAAACACTTCAGATAGAAAAGGAGATCCTGGCGCAAGGTGAACTGATGTCTACATTTCTATTCGGATTACTCCTCGAAGAAATGTCCATTCCGGCTTGCTCTCTGCCGGCACTTGAGGTGATGCGCCTAACCTCCGACCACGAGCCGGACCAGACATTTTTGGAGACGGGTCTGCAAGCATACTTGTCTAACCAGCCCGAAGTTCATTGCTGGGTTACTCAGGGGTATATCTGCCGCAATGCCCACGGAGCCATCGACAATTTGCAACGCGGCGGATCCGACTACACGGCAACCTTAATCGGGGCCGCAGTGGGAGCCCGCGAAATTCAGATTTGGACGGATATCGACGGCATGCACAATAATGATCCCAGAGTGGTGACCAATACCCGGCCGGTACGGAACGTATCGTACCGCGAAGCTGCCGAGCTGGCTTACTTCGGAGCCAAGATCCTTCACCCCACCTGTGTGATTCCTGCCGAACGGCGTCAAATACCACTGCGACTGAAGAACACGTTTGCTCCCCAGTCGCCGGGAACCCTGATCTCCGGGGAGGGGTCGGGGCGGGCCGTGGCGGCCGTTGCCGTCAAGCACGGTATCACCGCCATCCGGATCCAGTCGGATCGGATGCTGAATGCCTACGGTTTCCTGCGGAGAGTGTTCTCCGTCTTCGAGCGGCACCAGACGCCGATCGATATGATCACCACCTCCGAAGTTTCTGTATCGCTAACGATCGATCAGGTTCACGCTCTGCCTCTTATCATGGACGAACTGAAAACCTTCGGCCGGGTGGAAATCGATACGCAGCAGAGCATCGTTTGTCTGGTCGGGGACCGTATTCGCTCCTCTCCTGCCACTCTGGCCCGAACCTTTGCCGCTTTGGATGAGGTGCCGATCCGTATGGTATCCTATGGCGGGAGTCAGAACAACATCAGTCTGCTGTTGGAACAGGAGCAGGCTGACCGGGCTCTGCGGGCCATCCACGAAACCTTGTTCCGGGAAGAATACCGAGTTGTATTGAGCTAGCAGTGATAACTGACTGTCCGGTTTTACGGATAATCAGCTATTATACCGACAACGAAGTGGTTTTGGACTCCAAACTACTTCGGAAGCGGTATACCTGTTGGTACTGCATTATTAAGGATTGAGATTGTAGGCTGTCCGCGAGTGCCGGACAGCCTATTTTGTTTATGTTGTGTTGTGAAGCTTCGAATAAACACACGGATTGCGTCGTTCAGTCGTTTGGAATACACCGGAAACGAAACCCGCAATTGATGGACTTCGTACAATCATTCCAATTATGAAATACACGGTAACGCTGGCGACACTGGTGGTAGTAATGAGCTGCTTGCATGCGCAACCGGAGCGTACCGAGTTGAACGTTTCCTATGGAATAAGTACCTACCTGGGTGACCTGTCCACGTCTGATTATCTCGATCTGGGGGAAGCTAACTTTTCGTTTGGTGCTCAGATTGGTATGCCGGTTCATCCGCGGTTTGTAGTGCGGGCCGGTGCCGGATACTTTCGGCTGAGCGGCACGGATCTTAACCGCCCCAATTGGCAGGAGTTGGATCCCATTATGAGTTTCGAGACCACGCTCTACGAAATGAACGCCCGGCTGGAATGGTATCCGCTGAAGCCTCAGCATCTGCGACTGTACAACGAGGAAGAACTGGCCGTCGAGTTTAAAATGTTCGTGGAAGATGGTCAGTACACTAAAGAGGGCATGCGTATCCGGGATGAGATCGATGGCTTTTATCTGGTGCAGCAGGAAATGGGGACCCGCATCTTATTCGATAAGCGAGGTTCCCGATGGGAATTTGATCAGACCGGTCGGCTACTGTCTTTCACCTACCGGGAATCCATTCGTCCTTTTTTATTTGCCGGTGGTGCCTGGGCCAGATTTAATGCCGAGGCAGAAGCGAACCGGCCGGATGGCGATATGGTGGCCGTCGAGCCCCAATTGGAAACCGAACGGCTGGTCATTCCTTTTGGCGGAGGTATTCGCTACGATTTTCACCCCAACTGGTCGTTATCGGGCGAGGCCGGGCTGCGCTATACCGGCACCGACTATCTCGATGGACTTAGTAAAACCCGGAATCCGGAAGCCAATGACTGGTATATGTTTGCGGGGGTAAGCGTGCATTATCAGTTGGGATCATACCGGCAGCCGCAGATCGAGCCGGCGGATACCGATGGCGATGGCGTTCCCGATATGGCTGACGAGTGCCCCTACACCGCCGGCCTGTCCGACCTGCAGGGCTGCCCTGATGCCGATGGCGATGGGATCAGCGATAAAACAGATGAATGTCCGGAAAGGCCGGGCCCCATTTCGAATCAAGGTTGTCCGCTCGTCGATTCTGATGGCGACGGGATTCTGGACGAAAATGACCAGTGCCCGAATACGGCCGGCATTCCGCGCTTACGTGGGTGCCCGGAGACCGACCAGGACGATGATGGTGTCCCCGATGATCTCGACGAGTGTCCGCTGGTCGCAGGAACCAAAGCGTTGCGGGGTTGCCCCGATGCCGATGGCGACGGTATCCCCGATTACCGGGATGATTGTCCGGGAGAATACGGATTACCTGATTACGATGGTTGTCCATCACCGATCGACGGGCAGATCAGTCAGCTCCTCAATGGTATTCCCGCCGTGCGCTTCGATGAAGAGACCGTTGATCTGCGGGCAGCGGGGCGCGCCATACTGAACCGGGTGGCGATCTTTTTACGTCAGTACCCCCAATACAATCTACAGATCACCGGGCACGCCGATGATTTTTCCAATGAAGAGCAGAACGAACAGCTGTCGAGGCGCAGGGCCAGCTTATGCCGGCAATTCTTAATGGCCAAAGGTATCTCCGGCCAACGCCTGTATTACGAAGGGGTGGGCAGCACCGATCCGGTAACACCGATTGGTGAAACCAGCAACCGGCTCAACCGTCGGGTTACTTTTACACTTTTCCGGTAACTATTCGTTGGTTGCTCCGCCGAAATTCATATCGAAGCCGATGCGTTGGTGGGGTTGTGGCTCGTCGTCATCGTAGTCTTCCCAACGGGTGATCTCATTCAGGAATTCCTCCAGATGGCGATAAAAGAATGGTTCCTTGAGTTCCTCGGGCCGGTAGATGGCAATGGTTTTCGGAGGAGCGGGTTTACCGTATCCCTCAATAAATGGATAATTGATCAGGACAATGATCTTACCGTTAAAGAGCTGCTGGTAGATCAATGATCCGTTGTGTTTGATCAGGTGTCGGCGAATATCCTCGTTCACTTTTTGGTACATACCCGATTGGATCTCCCCCAAACTAAAGACGATAGCTTCCAGGTTCTCCATCTCGGATTTGCAATCAACGGTAGCTTGCAGTTCCAGCGCATCCCGCAGGCTTTCCAATTGGGTCGTGATCATTTCTTTTAAGCCCTCTTTCCAGTCATTCCGATAGTTCTCAGTATTTTGGAGCACTTCGCGATACTGGGCTGCTTTCCGTTTCAAATTGAGGAGTTGGGAGTCCATCATGTCGTTATACTTTGGTTTTCCATAAAGAAACGATCTTAAAGAGTAACCCACAACTCCATTTTATGCTGTTTGCAATTGATATTGGTAATTCGAACGTGGTGATCGGACTGTGGGATGGTGAGGAATGGCGTCACGTATGGCGTTTACCAACCCGTGCCACCGATGATACCACCGTTTACTACGAAACCCGTTTACAGGACCTGTTGCTCGAGAACGGCATACGTCCCAGTCGGCACGACCGGGCCATTATCAGTAGTGTCGTACCGGTGCTGACCACTCCCTTTGAGAAACTCTTTGGTCAGTTCCTGGCCGGGCCGGTAACCCGGGTCCACCCCACCCTGTATACCGGGTTGTCGTTTCGCATTAACCGTCCCAATGAGATCGGTACGGACTTGCTTTGTAATGCCGTGGCAGCCAGGCAGCTCTACCAGTCGAATGTGATAGTTGTTGATTTTGGTACGGCTCTGACCTTTACGACCTGCACCTTACAGGGGGAGATCCTGGGGGTGTCTATTTTGCCCGGGTTGAAGACCGCCATCTCGGCCCTGTTTCAAAAAACGGCTCAACTTCCCGAAGTCCCCCTGGTATTGCCACCTTCGGTCTTGGGAACCAATACCACCCAGGCCATCCAAAGTGGGGTCCTGATGGGATACGTCGGCTTGGTGCGCCATATGCTCGCTGCTATCCGTGAAGAGGCAGGCCCGGATTTCCTCGCAGTGGGAACCGGTGGCTTGTCATCGGTGCTGCATCCGCTGGAGGAGGATTTCGACCACATCAATCCGCAGTTGACCCTGGAGGGACTGCGTTTGATTGATGCGCACGTAGCGGGTATGGCATAAAAAAAGCCGAAGCAACTGCTTCGGCCATTGTTGGTTGTTTCGTCGTTTCGATTTTCTGTGTTACACGAGGAGGTAATTGTATTCCGGATGACGGTTTACAAAGTGGCGGAAAGTCGGGCAACTCGCTTTGATCTTGTATTTATTGGCATCGGCAAATTCGATCAACCGTTCGGCCATAGCGTCCTCCAGACCAATAGGCTCCAAAGTGTCGGGAAGGAATGTTTCTTTCACTTCCATTACGTTCTTTTTTCCTTCGGTATGCAGTTTGTAGTCCATGTACGCATCCTCGTTCTTCCGCATATTCATGTACACACGTTCTTCTTTCGTGTCGATACGGAAGTTCATACTTTCTGGCTCAATAATCATTTGTACAGTTCGTTTTGGTGTGCTAATAAATCTCGGCTGCTGGGCGAAAACCTACTGGTTTCCGCGTGAAGCCTGTAATTGATTGGTTATTTCCTGTCGCTGAGTAGTAGCTTTATCCAGCTTTTTCTCAGCGTCACTCAGGGCAGAGTTCTTCTCCCTGAGCAATTCTTCCAGATCGGCAATCTTCTCTTGCAGATCTTCAATTTCTTTTTTGCTATCCTTCAGATCCTTTTCAGCATCGGAGATATCATCCTGCAGGTCGGCAACCATTTCTTCGGCCTCTTCTACTCTTTCGGCAAAATAGGCCGGCAGTGTCTGATCGAGAAAAGATTCCACTATGCTGCGCATAGTTTTAAACTCAGCCTGCAGATCATCACCACCTACATAAATATCGTAACCCAGAGAGGCAAATACATTAAAGGTGGTCGTGCCGTTCTTTTCCGAGAAGTGGGTATAAAAATCCATCTCTTTTTGCGAAAGCGCTTCAAAGACAACCTCCTCGGCTGAGAGCATATCTTTATTCGCCAGGAATCCAATACCTTTTAGTTTGACATTGTATTCATCTTTGAGGTAATCTTTCCAGGCTTTTTTCAGATACTTGGGGGGCACTTCCACTTCGACCTCCACACTGGGGCGGGCCTTATCTTCGTGTTCATAGGTGCTCCGGTTAATATCCAAGGTTTGTGCCGATAAGCTTCCTGCTATCAGGGTAATCCACAGGATATGTAAAAATTTCATGTTTATTCGTTTTACTATCAAACGGCTTAGGTGGTATGGTGTTCGCTCGGATAAGAAATTGACTGCCGGGTGCATGGACGGTGTGGATGAGGGTATCCAGTTTGGAGAGGGCAGGGAAAAGGGCTATTTTCCCTGCGTTGTCCGATCCGTAACCCAAAAAGAAACCTTCGACCCCGAATGGGGGCCGAAGGTAGATGTGGCCGGAAAAAATTGGGAGTTAAATCCGACCATGGATGGATTCATGGGTTGTGTGATATATGAATATGGGTATCAGGGTTCCGGGAAAAAGCTGCGCCCTTGCCGGGCACAGCAGACATTCATTAAGCAACGATTACAGAACCATATCATAGGCCGTTTCGCATTGTTACCCCTTCCTGCCGAAGAAAAAGTGTATGGATAAAAAAAAGCAAGCAGTTCATGCCGACCAACGCTTTATTGTTGGTTTGGTACAGCACGATCGGGTTGTGATCGAAGAGATCTATCAGCGCAATGCTGGTCGTATCCGGTCATTGGTCGTGCGCAACAGCGGGGACGTCGACGATGCACAGGATCTCTTTCAGGAAGTACTGATGGCTCTTTACCGTCAGGGTCAGGATGGCCTTGAACTTCGCTGCCCCTTCGAAGTATTTTTCTACATCGCCTGCCGGAACCGCTGGATCAATGAATTGAAGAAAAGAGGACGCAGGCGGGTAACAATTACCGATCCGGAGGGATTTACTATCCAAAGTGCTGCGCTACCGGAGGTAGAATCGTGGCAGAAGCGCGAAGAGAAAGAACATTTATTTTACCAAAAGTTCCAGGAATTAGGCCCTTCCTGCCGGGAACTGTTGGGCCTTTCGTGGACACTAAATCCCGATACGGGCAAGTACAACAGTTTACTGGAAGTAGCATCCATGCTGGACCGCAGCTATGGGTATGTGCGAAAAAAGGTGGGCGAATGCCGGGCCCGATTCATGCAATTGATTCGGGAATCTGGGGCGTATAAGGATCTGTAAGCATGGAAGACAGGACACAGACCTACGAAGCATATTTGCGGGGAGATCTTTCGGAATCAGAACGTCAGGCTTTGGAAAAATCCTGGTCGGATCCTGCCGAGAAAGCCGATTTTGACATGTACCGGGCCGCCCGCAGGACAGTCGGCCATCGGTGGTATATCCGGGAGCAGGAAAATGATTTGCGGGAATTGATCAAGCCCCTGAATAAGCGTTTTTTCGCTTCTGCTAAAAAACGCAGCCTTTGGCAGCGAAACCGTGGTTGGTTAAGAGTTGCGGCCATTGTGACCCTGGTCCTGAGTACCTTCGTAGTGATCCAGAGCAACCGGTACGATGATAAGCGTTTACTGCGAACGGCAATGGACGAGCGTCCACTTTCCGCGACAAGGGGATCCGATGGTCTGTTTACCTACCCCGAAGCCATGATGGCTTACGAACAGGAGCGATGGGCCAAAGCTGCCGAAGCATTGGAATTGATACCCGGGGATGATTCGGTGTATTCCGAAGCACAATTACACGCCGGTTATGCCTGGCTGCACATCGCAGAATACGAGCGGGCCGCCGCCGCCTTTAACCGGACGCTTCCCCGCGCCTCCACTCCCGAACAGCGAGCAAATGCCCAGTGGCACCTGGCTTTAGCCGAATTGGGGATTTCGAAAGATACAGGCGCTTTGCATTCTATTTTGGAGCAGCCCGAGCATCCCTACTACGAACAGGCGCTCCGCCTCCGGAAAAAATGGAATTCTTTCTGGCGCTAATCCATTTTTGGCGTAAGCCGGCTTGTCTTGGATGCCCGACTTCGTATCTTGGTGAAAATGCCACGACCTATGCGCCTGAACCCTCGTTGGGGAGTTTCCCTTCTGCTAGCAGCTGTTTCCATGCAATGTTCTTCTTCCTCTCCGGCCCAACCTGCCGAGATCGTTTCTGGCGTAACCAGGGATCTGGCGGAAGTCAGGGGGCGCCAGATCGAAGATCTTCAGTACGACCTTTCTTTTTCCCTTCCGGATAAAGCCGACGAGCCCATTGCGGCGAACATCCGTATTGCCTGCACCCTTCGCCACGCTGATACCAGTCTGATCCTGGATTTTCGGCAACCGGCGGGGTACATCCAATCCGTACAGGCAAATGGCCGTGAGGTGCCCATCCACTGGGAAGCCGACCACATTATCATTTCCGATACGGCGATTACCCCCGGAGAAAATACCGTACAAATTGCCTTTACCGCCGGCGACGGTTCGCTAAACCGGAGTTCTGACTATCTATATACCCTGCTGGTTCCCGACCGGGCCAGCACCGTTTTCCCCTGTTTTGATCAACCCGACCTCAAGGCGAGTTTCCGCCTGGCATTGGAGATGCCGCAGGAGTGGGAGGCTTCGGGTAACGGTGCTATCGACAGCACCTGGCTGGCCGATAGCCGGAAGTTTATCCGTTTCGCCAATACCAAGCCTTTCAGCACTTACGTATTTGGGTTTGCAGCCGGCCGCTTCCAGGTCAGGACGGCTCGGCGTCGTGGGCGTACGATGCGCATGCTTTACCGGGAGACGAATGCCGGGAAGGTCGCGGCCAACTCCAATGCTATTTTCGATCTGCACGCTCAGTCAATCGCCTGGATGGAGGAGTACACGGGTATTGGTATGCCTTTCGGCAAAATGGATTTTGTGCTGATCCCCGGTTTTCAGTACGGCGGTATGGAACATATCGGTAATATCTTCTACCGCGAATCCAGCCTGATGCTGGAGCCCGATGCTTCGGAGAACCGAAAGCTGGGACGGGCGCGCCTCATCGCCCACGAAACGGCTCATATGTGGTTTGGGAATCTGGTCACCATGTCGTGGTTCAACGATGTCTGGCTCAAAGAAGTCTTTGCCAATTTTATGGCCGCCAAGATCGTGAATCCCTCTTTCCCAAATGTAAACCACGACCTGAACTTCCTGTGGTCACACCTTCCCAGCGCGTACGGGGAAGACCGGAGCCGGGGTAGCCACCCCATCCAACAGGACCTGGATAACCTTAAGAACGCCGGCACATTATACGGACGCATTATCTACCAGAAAGCCCCCGTCGTGATGCGCCAACTGGAAGCAAAATTGGGAGAGGCCGCTTTTCGGGAAGGACTGAGTGAATATCTTCAGCGGTTTGCCTTCGGAAATGCTACCTGGGACGACCTGATCCAGATCCTGGATAAACGTACTACCGATGACTTGGCCACCTGGAGTGAAGCCTGGGTGAAGCGTGCCGGTATGCCGACTTACCGAACACGTGTCGACTGGAAGAGGGAAGGGCAACTGGATGTGAGCGTCGAAGCTACAAATACCACGGAGGATGGCTTGTATTGGGACCAGGAAACAAAAGTGGCCATTCTGTATACGACCGACTCCTATGAGATCAAGTCGCTTTCCATCCAGGGTAAACAGTCGCAACTGCCTGTAATGACTTCCAAGCCGGAACCGCAGGTCGTGTTGGCGAATGCCAGCGAGATGAGCTACGGGCATTTCGTGCTCGACGATGAAGCCCGGATGTTCCTGATGGAACAAGCCCACCGCATACCCGAACCGCTCCTGCGGGCCACCGCTTACTGGAGTTTGTACGAGGAGGTAATGAGTGGCGAATTTCCTCCGGCTAACCTGATGGGATTCGTAAACATCGGACTGGAGGAGGACCCGCTGAATCAAGAGCGATTGTTAAACTACTACGAAGAGCTATTCTGGCAATACCTCAAGCCGGTGGAGCGCAACTATTACCATAAAGAAAATAGCGACAGACTGTGGGAATATCTGGTGAGCGGCGAATATCAGGATATTCAATCGTCACTCTGGAGTACCTATCAGCAAACGGCACTGGATCCCGGGCACCAACGCCGTCTCTATCGTATCTGGACCGGTGAGGATACTATTCCCCACCTGACCCTTTCGGAAAACCGGCGGATCTCCCTGGCTACCAGCCTGGCGATCTATATGCCCGATGAGGCAGGCACCATCATGGCCCGCGAGATGGAGCGTATTGAGAATCCGGATCAACGAGAGCGCTTTGCTTTTTTGTTACCGGCCCTGTCTCCAGACTTGGAAGAGCGCAAAAAATTTTTCGAGTCCCTGAAAGATCCGGCCAACCGCGCCAAGGAGCCTTGGGTAGGAGCAGGCCTGCGCCTGTTGCACCACCCGTTGCGGACCGAAACCTCCATCGCGTTCATCAAACCCGCCCTGGAAATGATGCCGGAGATCCAGGAAACCGGTGACATTTTCTTTCCCCGCCAGTGGGCAACGGCTACGTTAAGCGGACACCAAACCAAAGAAGCCGCCCGAATCGTGCAGGGGTTCATGGACGATAATCCCGATCTTTCGTACCGACTCCGCAACAAGATCTGGATGGCTGCCGATCCGCTCCTGCGCGCAAGTGAGATGGAGGCAGTAGAGCGGTTGCAAAGTAATGATCGTCTGGATAATTAATTATTTTTAGACAAGGCCAACCGTGGGTGGAGATTTGGAGAATTGGAGAGAGGGAGAATTGGGGTCGATTGGTCGATTCCTAAAAAAACTTCCCAGATTCAGAATCTAAATCTTTTTTGTTTGTCGTAAAGCAGGGAAAGGGATCGTCTCCACCTTAACTTCAACCTCAACAATCCCATTCACGGTCGCAGCAGCACCTTCATGCACTGGTCGCTTTTCTGATCGAACATACGGTAGGCTTCCACCCCTTCGTCGAGTGGCAGGTGGTGGGTGAACAGGGTTGCTAACTGGTCGGCGTCTTCCTGAGCCCATTCCAGAACTTCGGATAGCAGGCTGCGGGCCGGGCAACGGCCGATGCGATAGGTGAGGTTTTGGTCATAGGCCTCTACGGGCGAAAAGGGCAGGTGCAGGCCGGTACAAACCCCAACGGCCGATAGCGTGCCGCCCGGACGTACCAGCTCAAAGGCCGAGCGCACCGCAGCTTTCAATCCCACCACCTCGAGTACCTGGTCAGCGCCGCGCCCATCGGTGGCTTCCCGGATAATGGCCAGTGGATCTTCTTCCATATAATTTACAGGGGTGGCACCCCATCGTTCAGCCCATTCGAGGCGATGTTTGACCGAATCGATGGCATATATTCGTTGTGCGCCCATCCGGCGGGCAGCCCAAAGGGCCATTAGTCCGACCGGACCACAACCTACGATCACCTGCACACCTTCGGGATCGATCAGCGATTGCCGGGCGCAGAAATAGCCGGTCGCGAGGATGTCGCCCAGCAGGATGGCCGTTTCGTCACGCATACCATCCGGTCGCTTTACCAGGGTGCCGTCGGCCATAGGTACGCGCACGTAGGTGGCTTGCCCTCCGTGGAGGCCCTGCCCATTCGTCCGCCAGCCAAATAGCTGACTGTGGGCACAGCGACTACTCAACCCCCGCTGGCAGTAGTAACAGCTACCGCAGCTCACGGTGAAGGGACTCACCACGCGGTCGCCGATCCGCAGGCTTTTGACCTCACTTCCGGTTTCTACTACCTCTCCGGTGAATTCATGCCCCATGGCACACCCCTGGTCCAACCCCTTTTCCCGCTCGTGGTAGGGATGCAGGTCACTACCGCAGATCGAGCAGGCCTCCACGCGTACGATCACATCGCCCGGCAATTCCAATACTGGTTCCGGAATGTCCTCGTAACGGATGGTCTCACGACTATGAAAAGTGAGTGCTTTCATGTTTAATTTTAAGTATAGGGTATTAAGAAGTAGGTATTTGGTACATAGCTTTGGACCACGGACCACGGTTGCTGTCAGTCGTTGATCGTCAGCCGTAATTTTTCCGCCATCTCCGGATCCTGAATAACGATTTGATCACCTTCCAGGCGCACACGGCCTTCGGCCAGATCGCGCCTGGAAAATTGCAGACTCATACCATTGGCGGAAATGCGGTGCTGGAAATGTCGTTTCAGGGTACCCTGGTCGAAGCGGAAGTCGTCTTCGAGCGGGAGTGCCTGTTCCTGAATATAGGATTGTGCCTTGGGTTCGTCCTTGTAAAAAGCCTGGTCGAATTCTTTGATGCTGATGGTATGCTGAGGAGCGCTCATGGCGTATTCCCGTACCTGATCCTGAAAAACGGCGGCCTCCATGGGCGCTCCGGTCTCCTCATCAACCGGAGGAGGAAGTTGCTCGACCATACTTAAGAAGGACTGGGTCAGATCACGGCTGCTTTCGGGGCGGTCGAGGCCGATCCAGTTGGTGAAGTATTCCGAGATAGTACGCTGGCTGGATGCGTGTTTGATCAATTCGAGGCAACGGGCCTGACCCGACTGGAATTTGGCGATATTAATGCGGCCGGCCATTGCGAGCTTATCGGTATTCAGGTAGGTAATTGTTTTTAGGCCAAAAGATCGGTGCGCATCGTCCTTGTCGAACAGAATACCTTCCGTGTCGCGCACCAGAAAAATGCCCAAGTGACGGTCCTCTTCGATGGTGTAATCGGCATATACCAGGTAGCCACCCTTGGCGCCGGTAACGCCCTGTAAGCTCAACTGTAGCGCCTGCATGGTTTCCCGGGAAAATTGTTGAAACCCCTCTTTTGTATATCCGCTATCGTGCAGAATCTGGAAGTAGCCGGGAAACAAGGCGTCTTCCGGAGAGCTGAAGTAACCGAGCAGGGTATCCGATTTCTGCTCAAAGGTCTGGTTGAGCTTGTGGATCAACTGATGGGCGCGTTCCTCGGGCGGCATACAGGCCAGACTCAGGAAGAGTCGCGCCTCGTTCTCTTCCGGGGCTTTGATCAATTCGTGGACAATGAGGTGGTGTAATTCCATTTTTGAAGTGTGAAGTGTGAAGTGTGAAGTGTGAAGGTAGAAGGGTAGGACGGAAATCGGAAATCGGCGGTTGGAAAAAACGGTTCACGGTCCAAGGTCCAAGGTACTGACTTCACACCTCTGACTTCACACTTCTGACTTCACACCTCTGACTTCATACCTCTGACTTCTGACTTCCGCTTTCCGATTTCCGGTGATTCGCAGGAACCGATAAGTAAGTAGTATGGCCGAGAAACTCAGTCCGATCAGGAAACCGAGCCAGATGCCCTGGATTTCCATGCCGAAGGTAAAGCTCAGCAGGTAACCGAAGGGTATACCCAGCCCCCAGTAGGCAATGGCTACCAATACGGTGGGGATTTTGACATCCTGCAAACCTCGCAACAGGCCCACGCCAACCGCCTGCACTGAATCGGAGATCTGAAAAGCGGCAGCGAGTACCAGCAGATTAGCTGCGTAGCCAAGAACCGCCGCTTCATCGTTGAATAAGAGTGGCAATTTTTGGCGAAAGCCAATAAAAATAAGGGCGCAAAACAAACCGTAACCAACGGCCATCCACAGGGTTGACGTACCAATGTCGCGGGCCTTTTTCCATTCCTTACGTCCGTAGGCGAAGGCTACCCGGATGCTACCGGCGGCGCTAATTCCCATGGAAACCATAAAGGTTATGGCCGCAATGCTGAGGGCGATCTGGTGCGCTGCCTGCTGTACGTAGCCCAGCCAGCCCGCCATAATCCCGGAGATGGCGAAAGACGAAGATTCCATGCCCGATTGCAGACTGGAGGGGATGCCGATCCGCAATACATCCAGGAGTCGATCCTTGCGGATCTGTAACTGCTCCTTCAGGTTTTGCCGGTAAGGCACAAACTGACGACCACGGATCAACAGTACCGCCAGAGCTACCATGATGACGCTGCGGGAGATCAATGTGCCAACTCCGGCGCCTTCCAATTCCATTCTGGGGGCGCCCCATTTACCGTAGATAAAGGCATAGTTGGTCAGTATGTTGATGGGGATAGCGGCGAGCGCAATGTACATGGGGGTGCGGGTGAAGCCGAGTCCGTCGGCAAACTGTTTCATACCGATGAACAACACCATAGGTACAGTTCCCCAGATCATCCACAGGAGGTAGGGTTGAGCCAGCCGGGCGACGATCTCATCCTGGCCCAGATAAAACACCACATCCTGGCGCCAGGTGATCAGCGTGGCCATAGCAATGGCAAACAACAGGACGATCAGCAACCCATTGTATAGGATGCGCAACGGAGCATCATTATTATTTTCTCCCTGTGCGGAGGCCACCAGGGGGGAGATGGCCATGGTGAGGCCCATACCCAGGATCAGCGGCAGCGAAATGATGTTGTTGACGAAAGAGGCAGCCGCCAATTGGGAACTGTGGATGGCACCCACCATAGCATTGTCGATCACCCCCAGCGCCATTTGGGTTAAATATCCAAGGATGATGGGCCATCCCAGCCGTAGGGTAAGTCGAATTTCCTGCCACATGGCGCAAAAGTAGCTATTGATAAAGTTGGTGTTCGTAAATGTCTATCCATATTCAAAATTTCTTCAGAATTAGTTCCCCACTATTGCAGAAAAAAGGAATTATGCCAATTATTCGTTCTATCGTGGAATCCAATGAAAACCAACATGGCGAGACAGTTCGCTACAGCGACGCCGAGCTTGAGGAGTTTCGTCAGATCATTGATAAGCGCCTGCAGAAGGCCCAAAAGGTCATCGAGGAATTAAGGGCTCAGATCATGGAATTGACCGAGAATGTCAGCGATGAACACGGCGGTGACTGGATCGATGATAGCAGTATCAACAACGAAGTGGAGATGCTGTACGACATGATGAGTCGGCAACAGCGGTACCTCAACGATCTGGAACACGCCCTGATCCGTATCCGTAATCGCACCTACGGTATTTGTTCCATCACCGGCACTTTGATCGATAAACGACGTCTGCTCGCGGTACCTACCACTACTAAGAGCCTTTCGGCAAAAATTACCCAGCAACAGCCTTCTCAGGAAGCGCCTAAGCAGGAAGAGGTAACGAATACGACGGAAGAGGAAGAGTAGACAGGTGTGAAGTATGAGGTATGAAGTATGAGGTATGAGGTATGAGGTATGAGGTATGAGGTATGAAGTGAGAAGTATGAGGTATGAAGTGAGAAGTATGAGGTATGAAGTGAGAAGTATGAAGTGAGAAGTATGAAGTATTAAGTATGAAGTATGAGGTATGAGGTATGAGGTATGAGGTATGAGGTTTGTAGTACCTACTACCCAATACCAAAAAAATAGGTTAACATCTTTTGGGGAGCGGCCCTTACCGGTCGTCTCCCCTTTTATTTCAGGGCATGAAGTTTGCTTTCCAGCGATTCCCAGTCGGGTGGAGCCGGGGCATCGAAATCGATGATCTTTCCTTCTTTGAGTAGCAGGTACCGGGGCACCATCATACTGTCGTCCGACCCGAAGGTGTCGAATAGCCAGGCTCGTAATTGATCGTTAGCCAGGACGTGAAATCCTCCCAGGTGGCTGTAATACACCGTTTGCAGCCATCGTTCCCGGGTAGCGAATTCATCGATCGAAATGTAGAGCCGGCGGGCACCGTATTCATCCAGCAGCTGGTCCAGCGGCTGATTGAACTGCTGGTGTTGCAAACAAGGATTGCACCAGCTGGCCCACACATCGACGTACCAAAGACCCTTCTGCAAGTTGATAGTATCGTTGTTGAAGGTCAGGTCCGCCATGGATTCACTGCCTTCCAGGATGATGGGTTCCCAGGCTTCGTAGAAGGGGTAGGTTACCGGCGGAATGACTTTTGACTCCACGTAGTTGTCCGGTGTTTCCGGGATGGCCTGATACCGTTCCCGGTTGTCGGCATAAGCGGAGTCGAGCAAGGGTACATACTTATTCTCCGGAAAAGCCGCCTTAAAATAGGCGTAAGCCTGTTGAAAAGGTGCCTGGTCTTTCGGGACTAAATAAACCTGTAGATCAGAGTACAACTGATACACAAACAAGTTTATGAAAAGATCATAAGCCGGTGGTGTCTGCAATTGTCCGTACGGACTATGGAATATCCGGAATGGTGATTTATACTCACCGGGAATGGTATAGGCTGTGGTGCCTACAAATAAGGTCGTGTCCCTGGTAAATGACTCACTGGGTTCCTGAAGCATTTGGCTCCACAAGGCATGCTTGAGGTTGTTAAGCTGTTCATGTCCCATCCAGTGCTGGTTGGTAACTGGTGGATAATGTGCTAAAAGACTATCGGCCAGGATGTATTGATCGGGAATATCTTCCGCAATGCGGTAGGTTTTAGAGGTCTCATTTAGAGTCATTTTGTAGGCAAGTAGTCCGATGAGCTTTGCTTCTATGTAGTGCGTAGCAGCCCGGTAGTATTCGGGGGTGATGGAGCCTTGTGCCAGTAATTCCCGGAAGGGTTGGTGGTAGGTTTCGATCCGGGCCTTTAGGTTGGGCCACAGGTTTTCCCCTTTTTGAATATTACCGAGCATGTACTCGATGGGCTCCAGATGCACCCGCAGGGGCCCCTGGCGGAAGTTTTGCAGGGCAACGTGCCCCTCCGCATTGGAACCTGAAAAGAGAAAGCGCGGAAAGCCGTTCTCATCGATAGCGGCGGTATTGAGATGAAGGTGAATACGGTCGCCGGGCAAGACAATCAGACTTGTGTACTTGAAGATCTTGGCCTTACTGTACCGCTTATCTGACGTACCCTTTTGGTAGGTAAAAGTGACGATGGCCTGTTCGTCCGACGGAACTTCGATGCGAAAGGTATCGTTTTTCCATACCGGTGTTTCCTTTCGGGCGACGATGTCATCGGCTTTACGGATAGTATAAGAAAGGTTATCAATGGCTCCTTTCCGGGAAGTGCCGGTAACGATCGTTTGCGCGGAAAGTAATACGGGCAGGATTACGGCTGCCAGGAGCAGGGTCAGGTATTTCATAAGCTGGGTTTGTATTCAAGATAACCTTTTTCCAGATGCACCGCTAAGTGCTACCGGCTAAAGCGGCCTCCTATCTTCACTTGCTGCCGAAATCCGGATAGCGTTAGCCGTCTGCCGTGAATCGTAAACCTAACCTCACACCCCACACCTCAAACCTATAACCTGTAAAGTTTTCTATAGAAAATATCCGGATATTTTCGTATCTTTAGACGTTGCATCTTCGGTTCATTCTTACTGAACTGATTACTTTTTCTGTGTGGATATTCTACCCGCAGCCCTGATCAGGGCTCAAACCAGGCGGGGCCACACCGGGCTTTACCTCCATAAGGCAAATGCCAAGCGCAACAACCGGGCTAACAGACAAGGAACATGTAATCCCGAACGGGCTTATCCCCATAAGCAACCAAATGTGCATCGTATGTCCGTAAAGAGGACAGAAACGACCATGAATTCTTTATCAACACACATAAAACTACGAGTATGACCCACAAGCTACGTTTGGCCAAGCGGTCGGAAGTTTTCCGGCATTTTGATCACGTACTTCCATTAGCACTTTGTTAGGTACTTCACCTGATCGTCACCTGCTTTCACCCTTTTTAATCATCAAAAAAAGCCTGACTAATGGAAAAGTATCAATCCTATACCCTTCGTAATTTCCGGGATATTCCCCAAATCGATCAACACCTCAGTGAGGAGGAAAAATTTGCCATTGAGGTAGTGGGCAACGTGCTGCCCTTCAAAGCGAATAATTACGTGGTCGAGCAACTTATCGACTGGGATAACTACCAAAACGATCCCATCTATATTCTGACCTTTCCCCAGCGCGATATGCTGGAAGAAGCTCACTTCGACGAGGTTGCCGAAGCTATTCGCGGTGGTGCCAAAAAAGCCGAACTAAAGCTGATTGCCAATAAGATCCGGATGGAACTCAATCCGCATCCCGCCGGCCAGATGGAGCAAAATATGCCCGTGATCGAGGATGTGAAGCTCACGGGGGTGCAGCACAAATACCGGGAGACCATGCTGTTCTTCCCCAGCCAGGGCCAGACCTGCCACGCCTATTGCACGTTCTGCTTCCGCTGGCCTCAGTTCGTTGGCATGAACGAACTCAAGTTCGCCATGCGTGACGTGGAGCTGATCATCAAATACTTGCGGGCCCATCCCGAAGTAACGGATATCCTGTTTACGGGAGGTGACCCATTGATCATGAAAACCAAGATCTTGCAACAGTATATCGATGCACTCATCGAAGCTGATCTGCCCAACCTGCGCACTATCCGCCTTGGATCCAAAGCCCTGGGGTACTGGCCCCAACGCTTTACTACCGATGCCGATGCCGACGATCTGATGCGCTTGTTCGAAAAGGCCAAAGCCAACGGTATCCACATCGCATACATGGCCCACTTCAACCATCCCGCCGAATTGCGGACCGCGGAGGTGAAAAAAGCCATCCGGCGGATCCTAAATACCGGAGCGGTAATTCGCAGCCAGTCTCCCATAATGCGCAACATCAATGATAATGCCGACGCCTGGGCCGAAATGTGGCAGGAACAGGTAGAACTTGGTATCATTCCGTATTATATGTTCATTGCCCGCGACACCGGTGCCCAGGATTATTTTGCGGTAACGCTCGATAAGGCCTGGCATGTTTTCCGGGATGCCTACCAACAGGTAAGCGGGATCGCCCGGACCGTACGCGGACCATCCATGTCGGCAGGCCCCGGTAAAGTCCGGGTGATCGGCGTAACGGAGATCATGGGGGAGAAAGTTTACAACCTCGAGTTCATCCAGGGACGTAACCCCGATTGGATCGCCCGTCCTTTCTTTGCCAAATACGATCCCGACGCCATCTGGCTCGACGAGCTCGAACCGGCCTTCGGGGAAGGTAAATTTTTCTTCGAAGACGTCTATCCACTCCACCGCAAACCATCGAAATCAAGGGCCCACCGTCAACCTTCGTTGGTAGGATGATGAACAGGTGTGAGGTGTGAGGTTTGAGGTCTGAGGTGGCTCTAGGTCTTCTAAAGGGGATTCAATGTGCAATGGCACTTGAATCCCCTTTTCTGGTAGAACGATCCTGTATTTGACAATAGATTTTATAAATCTGCTGTACCTTACCCCAAACCTTCATCGCCCGCCGGAGTCCGTACGGACGAAGGAGGGAAACTTAACCTCATACCCTAAATCAAACCTCAAACCTCAAACCTCAAACCTCAAACCTCAAACCTGTACTGTATGGGTAAACAACGCAATATCCGTGTCGACCTGAATTTGAATATTCGGGGGCTGAAAAAGTCGGCTACCCTGGCGATTAATGAGCAGTCGCGTGCGCTTGAAAAAGAGGGGCGAACGGTATACAAACTGGGCTTTGGGCAATCGCCATTTCCCGTACCTGAGCCCGTGACCGCAGCCCTGCGCCAACACGCTCACGAAAAGGATTATCTGGCCGTACAGGGACTATACGAATTGCGGGATGCGATCGCCCAGTCCTATAAACGTCGGCAGGGTATTGACCGCACGGCTGATCAGGTGCTGATCGGTCCCGGCTCGAAGGAGTTGTTGTTTTTGCTTCAGTTGGTATACTACGGCGATCTGGTCATTCCCACTCCCAGCTGGGTGTCGTATTCGCCCCAGGCACACATCATCGGCCGGCGGGTGAATTGGGTACGTACGCACCAGGAAAATGACTGGCGGCTGACTCCGGAGGAGTTGGAGTCTATCTGCCAGCACGATCCCGAACGTCCGCGTATTCTGGTCCTGAATTATCCGGCCAACCCCACGGGGGCGACCTACACAGCTGATCGCCTGAAGCGGATTGCCGAAATTGCCCGCAAGTACAAGGTCATTCTGTTGTCCGACGAGATATACGGAGAGTTGCATCATACGGGGAAGCACGTTTCTCTGGCCCGGTACTATCCGGAGGGAACCATCGTCAGTAGTGGTCTTTCCAAATGGTGCGGTGCCGGCGGTTGGCGGTTGGGCTTTTTTGTTTTCCCGGAATCCCTGACCTGGTTACAAGAAGCAATGGCAGTAGTAGCCAGTGAAACCTTCACCTCCACCAGTGCGCCCATTCAATATGCAGCAGTGGCTGCCTTCCGGGAACATCCC
This sequence comes from uncultured Saprospiraceae bacterium, assembly GCA_964342305.1. Taxonomy (GTDB): domain Bacteria; phylum Bacteroidota; class Bacteroidia; order Chitinophagales; family Saprospiraceae; genus DT-110. Next base: position 23,748 of record CAYFGK010000083.1, read on the forward strand.
GATATCGATGCCTATTTAAAGGATGCTCAGCGCATTTTACGCCACATCGGCAAATACATGCACCAGCGATTAGAGAGTATGCACGTATACGCTCCCAAGCCACAGGGAGGATTCTATTTGTTCCCTAATTTCAGCTATCACCAACCGAAACTCGTGCAGCGGGGTATTTCCAACAGCGGAGACCTGTGCCAGCGATTGCTCGATGATACGGGTATTGCCCTGTTGCCCAGCTTCGACTTCGGACGCCCCTCGGAGGAACTGACGGCCCGGCTTTCGTACGTGGATTTCGATGGAAGTGCGGCCCTGGCTGCTGCCGCTGAAAAATACGCGGAGAAATCACTGGATCAGGCTTTCCTGCAATCCTGCTGCCCCCGCATGCTATCCGCCATGGATACGTTGGAGGAATGGTTGCGGTAGCTTTTTGCGAAAGCAGCATAAAAAACCCTGAGCTCGACAATGCGATGCTCAGGGCTCACCATGTAATATGCTAAATGAAACGTGAGGTTGGGGCTAAGGTGTTTTACTAAACAACTGAATGTCACAACCTCACGTTGTATTTGGTAAAGGGTATCAGGTAGTAGGACGCGATTTAACCCCGATACCCTATACCTACTACTCTATACCGGGAGGTTGGGCTTTGACTATCATTACTTTACAGATATACCTGTGCCCAACCTCACGTTAAATAAACTGTTAGGCCGTGGCGATCTGCGGGTCTTTTTTGTTGCGACCAAAACGGGCCCGTATCCAGTACCCGGCATTGTCGACAAACAGATAAACGACCGGCACGATCAGTACCGTTAGCAGCATCGAACTCGTCAATCCACCGATGAGTACCCAGGCCAGGCCATTCTTCCATTCGGAACCGGCCCCGTCGGCAATGGCAATCGGGATCATGGCAATGACCATTGCGATAGTCGTCATCAGGATGGGCCGGAAACGCTCCATACCGGCCTGAACTACTGCCTCGTAGGTTTCCTTTCCCTCTTTCTTCAGTTGATTAGCGAAATCAACGATCAGGATGGCATTCTTTAATACCAGCCCGACCAGCATGATCAGTCCCAGCAGCGTAAAGACGCTCAGGGTCGACATCGCGAGGGCCAGCGCCAGAAAAGCGCCGATCAGAGCCACCGGAATGGAGAACAGGGTCACAAATGGGTAGACGTACGAGTCGTACAGGGCAACCATGATCAGATAGACCAACAGGATAGACGTGATTAGCGCAAACCCAAGGCTACCGAAAGCTTCCGACTGGTTTTCCAGATCACCCGCATAGGCGACCTCCACTCCGGCCGGAATGGATACACCGGCCATGGCTTCCTGGATCTCGGTACCCACGGTACCCGTAGGACGACCGACAACCTGCGATTCAACAACTACACTGGTGATCTTATCGCGACGCTCGAGGCGCGAAGGGCCGACTGCCTGCCGTACCGAGGCGAACTGTTGGAGGCGAATCAATTCCCCTTGATTGTTCAGAAATGTCAGATCCCGGATGTCAGCCATGTTCTGGCGGTCAAAAGCATCGAGCTGTACAAGGATATCGTACTCCTTATCGTCGGTTTTAAATGCATTATCGTCGTTCCCGGAGAAGGCATTTTGCATGGTCCCTCCGACTACATTCAGGGTAAGGCCCAGATCGGCCATTCGTTCCCGGTCGATATCCACCTCAATCTCCGGGTTACCGTCTTCAACGGTCGTTTTCACTTCGGAAGTTCCCGGGATACCCTTCGTCACCTCCACCACCCGTTCACTAAAAGCCAGCAGTGTATCGAGGTTAGACCCGTAGAGCTCAATTTGGATAGGTGCCTGAGACGCACCACTGACCATCCCTACCGGGGTGGCCCGGATCTCGGCACCCGGTGTTTGACGCATCAGGTCGATCTTAACGGAACGGGCGTATTCGTCGGACGACATGGTCCGTTGTTCGGCTTCTACCAGTTGGACGTTGATTTCAGCCAGGTAGCTGGATGTTTGGCCTTCGCTGGAAGTACTGGTGCGGCCGACAGTGGTAAATACATTCTCGACCTCCGGTTTTTCCAGCAGGTAAGTCTCCATTTCACGCACCACATCATTGGTGCGCTCGATGGGGGTTCCCTTAGGCATTTCAATTTCCACATTGAATTCTCCAATATCACCCGAGGCCACGAATTCAGCACCGATGAGGCCCGAAGACAATAGGGAAAAAGATCCGACGACCATAGCCATCATCACTACGAAGGTGATCAGCTTGTGGGCCAGCGTCCATTGCAGTACCGATTTATAACTGTTCTGCAGGCCGTTCAGGAAACGTTCGAATAAGAGCAGCGGCCGATCGTACCAGCGTTTGGGACTCAGATGAGCCAGATTGGAAAATCGCGAAGCCAGCAATGGTGTGAGTGTAAAGGACACTAATAAGCTGATCAGCGTCGAGAAGACTACCGTGATCGAAAACTGGAACAACAGGTCAGAAACCAAGCCTTCGATCAGGGCAATTGGCAGAAATACGACCACGATCACAATGGTAATCGACATCACCGACAGGCCAATCTCGTTCCAGGCTTTAATGGCGGCCTCCCGGGGCGACATGCCCTTTTCCATATGGCTGTGAATATTCTCCAGCACCACGATACTGTCATCCACGAGGATACCAATCACCAGCGACATGGCGAGCAACGTCATCAGGTTCAGAGAGAAACCAGCCAGATTCATGATGATGAAGGTGGATACAATCGATACCGGAATAGCTACCATGACGATCAATGCATTCCGGATGGAGTGCAGGAAGAATAGCATAATAATGGCCACCAGGATTACGGCCAGCTCCAGATCGTGGATCACCGAATTAGCGGCCTCCAGGGTGAATTCCGAACTGTCCTGGGCGATATTAAAGGCAATACCTTCGGCGGCGTATTGCTCCTCGAGGTTCTTGATCTTCTCGTGGACTTGTTCCGAGACTTCCACGGTATTTCCGTCATTCTGCTTCGAGATCAGAATCCCCATCGATGGTTGCCCATTGACCCGGGAGATGGTCTCCACCTCTTTTTGGGAGTCGAATACCTCCGCTACATCCTTCAGGTAAACGGGGGAACCATCGCTCGTAGTAGTCACCACCGCATTGCGCAGTGTCTCGAGGCTTCGGTATTTACCCGCCAGGCGAACGAGGATATCCTGGTCTTTATTCTTGATACTACCGGTGGGGATGTCGAGGTTGCCCTGGGCAATGGCCTGGGTAATCTGGAGCAGTGATAGGTTGTAATACTCTAATTGGTCGGCATTCACATTTACCCGTATCTCCCGCTCTTCGGTACCGACCAACTCCACGGCTGCTACCCCTTCGATGCGGGAAAGTTCAGGCTTGATCTCGTCCTGCATGAGGTCGGTAAAAGCGGTGGGCTCTATCTGGGAAGTGACTCCCAGGCGCATAATCGGAAGGTCATTCAGGGAAAATTTATTGATACTCGGCTCTTCCGCATCATCCGGTAGTTCGGAAATGATGGGGTCGACCTTGCGTTGAGCATCTTGTACAGCCAGGTCAACATCCACGCCATATTTCAGCTCGATGGTTACGACCGATACGTTCTCCATTGAAATGGAGGTGACCTTTTCGACGTTTTCCATGGTGGAAACGGCATCTTCGATCTCTTTCGTCAGGGAGGATTCCACCTCTTCGGGTGAAGCACCGGGGTAAATGGTGGTTACACTTACTACCGGTGGGTTCAGGTCGGGCAGCAACTCGTACGGCAGGCTGAAATAACTAAGTAACCCGAAAAAGGTCAGGATAGTAAACAGCACCACCACCAGTGTTGGCCGCTTAATGGACAATTCTGTAATGGACATAGCGATATTTTTTTCTGCCAGGCTTTCGCCAAAAAAAGTCCTGGGATTGGGTGCAATGAATGTGTTACTGCAGGATGTTCACTTTGGTACCGTTCCGGAGGTTCATTTGACCGGTAGTCACTACCTGCTCACCGGCTTGTAAGCCCCCGGATACCTCCATGAGGTCCTGCAGGCGTTCGCCGACTTCGATCTGGCGGCGCGTAACGGTAGAATCGGCATTGATGACAAATACTTCCGGTGATTTAATGCTGCCGATGATGCTCTTGCGCGGGATCAGTAAGCTTTCGCGTTGAGTTTTTCCGTTCAGGTCGAAGAGGGCTGTGGCGTACATACCGGCGCGTAGTTGCTTTTGACCCCGGTTGGGCACATTGATCTCCAGTTTGTACTTACGGCCTTCGTCAGCCGTTACGCTGATCAGGTCAATGCGGCCGTTGATATCGGTATCCGGGTACACATCGGCCCGCACGATTACGGGTTGACCTTCATTCAGTTTGATGACATCCTCCTCTGATACGCGAACGATCAGTTTCAGGCTGCTGTCGTCGATCACGGTAGCCAGTGGCATGCCGGGTGATGCAAAGCTTCCTTCCTCCACGATCAGGGTGGAAACGGTCCCCGACATAGGCGCATTGACGAAGGTGTATTTAAGGCGCTGCTCCAGGTTGGTGACATTGGTTCGTTGGTTCTTGGCATTCAGCCGGATGTCTTCCAGTTGTTGTAAGCTTACGGCTCCGGCTTCGTAGAGGCGTTCGTAGCGCTCCACGTCCTTTTCTGCTTTTTCCAGCGAAGCCTTAGCTGTATTCAACTGAGCCTGGAGGCTGGTATCGTCAATTTTGGCGACGCGTTGCCCTTTGGCAATACGCTGCCCCTCGCGGATGTAGAGGTTGGTAATACGCCCCTGCGCTTCGGCAATGACATCGAGTTCTTTACGGGCCTCAAAGTTCCCCTGAAGCCGGAGCGTGTCGCTGATGTTGCGGCTCTGAACCCTGGCCGCATTCACCGGCATGGTGGTGACAACCTCCTCGGCCGTCTTGATATTTGATTGTTCTTCCAGTTCCTGGTGGTTGTTGTAGAGGCGGAACCCCATCCAGGCGACGATGCCCAGGATTCCCAGGACAGCGATTACAATTCGTATGGTCTTCATCGGACTTGTTTGCTTTTGTGTTGGATTAGAGAATTGGGTAATTCGGATTAGTTATAGTCCTGGCGAATGATTTCCGCAAATCGTCCGCTGGATTTAAGATGTTCCAGCTCGGCTAATTTGAGTTGCAGCAAAGCGGTCAGATACTGGGTCTGAGCTTCTTTCAGGCTGGTCTCGGCATTCAGGAGTTCCGTGAGGGGAGCAATGCCTTCCCGGTACGATAGCCGGGTGACTTCGTATAATTCCCGGGCCAGCTCCATATTGGCTTCTTGCTGATCGATCAGGGCCTGGTTTTGGTCCAGGTTGTTATTGGCATTCTTAAAGGCCATTTTAGCTGAGCGGACGGTCTGGATTTGATCGAGGCGCAGCTTTTCCTGGTTCACCTGGTTTTGTTGGATCTGATTTTTTTTGCGCAAGCCATCAAAAATGGGCACGTTGAGGTTGATCCCCCAGGTACCTGCTCCAAAGCTATTGTAGTCTTCGCCGGAGAAGCGGAATTGCTGACTTTGCCCCTGATAGCCATAGCGGGCGAAGGCCGACACCGTGGGGAAGTAGCCCGCCTTGATATTTTCCTGCTCCAGCCGCAGTAGTTCCATTTGTTTATCGAGCAACTGTAAATTGGTGTTTTGCGAAAGCAGCAACTCATCCGCCAGGTTGTATTCGGGTTCCTCCGTCGTTTCTTCGCGGATGGCCAGCCCGGCATCCATATCCATACCCATGTAGAACTTGAGCAGGTTGAGTTGCTGAGCGTAGCTGATGTCGAGCCTTTGCATTTCCGTGAGGATATTGGTACGGTTTACCCGCAATTGGTCAACATCGACCTTCTTCACGATGCCTTCTTCGTACTGCACGCGGGTGATCTCCAGCAGTTGTTCAATGCGTTCGAGGTTGGCCTCGACGATGCTCCGCTGCCGCTCGGTAATCTGTAGTTGGTAGTATACCCGGGCAACATTATAGGCTAACTCTTCCACGGTACTGAACGATTGGAGTTTGTAGAGTTCCTGGGACGAACGGGCTGCTTTCAGGCCGGTGAAGTACGATTTGTTAAAGAGCATCTGCGTGACTTCCACATTTCCGGAGACATTATAGCGGGTACCGAAGGTGACGGCCACATCTTCGCCGGGCATTCCCAGGAATTCGCCGGGAAGGATCTGCTCGGGCAGGGCATAGTTGTCGAGGAACTGCCCGGTGGCATTCACCTGGGGGAGCCCTTGTGCCTTTACTTCGTCGATGCGGTACTCATTGGAGGCTTCGTTGAGTCGCACCTTTTCAATGTTTGGGTTATTGGCTACTGCGTAAGCAATGCATTCCTCCATGGTCAGGGGATGATCGGGGCCCTGAGGTGGTGCGTACTCTCCGGTACTCGTGGTTTGCCCTCGCACGGATACCATCAGCATCATGGCTAGGCTTAAGACTAGGAGATCCTTCATTGGGTGGTTCATTTTTTGGGCCGCTAAGGCCGGCTTTTGTTTATGTTTTACTACTTAGTTTATAACTGACTGATTTGTTCGGTAATAATCGAACTAATTGTGTATGAAAAAAGAGAATTTCTTCTCTTGTTACTGATCTTAGTTGATCTGGTTATTGTTCGGACCTTCTGGCCTCCCAATTTGCCATGATCGTCTGGATCGCCTCCAAAATATCCGATTGGAATTGGATGATCTTATCCAGCCCTTGTAAGAAGTCGGTGCCGGCGGGCTGCTCCGTTTCCCGGAATTCTTTCACCTCCCGCAGTTCTTTGTTGAAGGCTTTTACGTAGGCCGTGACGTTTTGGACGTTTTGTATCCAGCGGTCGAAATCCACCCGGAAGTAGCGACGCCGGTCGCCCGTAAAGGTGATATAACCAACCATACCCTTGTCCATCAGGAATTTTAGGGCCGTACTGATACTACTCTTGCTGGCACTTAAAAACTCCTGGATATCGTAAAAGTCTTTATGCGGAGGATCGGCCAGCAACAGATAAGCAAATACGCGGCCCGCAATGGGAGAACATTCACCCTTCGATTCCATCACAATGCCGATCCGCTCAACCAGTTGTTTTATTTTTTCTTCTTTGTTCATACCTGTCTTATCTTTCCAATGTCTGTGGAAGACACGCTTTTCAATCGTTCAATATACACTAAGAACGCCACAAAGATAGATAAGTTTATTTAGTTCGGGAATTATCGAACTAAAAGATTTACCATTTTCTCCTGAAGATAGACCGCTTTCTTTTCCACACCTACCGCTTTTTAACACAAATTTGTTGCAAAACTCCCCGAAAAGCACTTATTTTTGAAACAAATTGTTTCTGCAGCCATTTAGTACGTGTGCTGTAACAAGCGGTACACGGCTCACGATAGACGGCAAACGGTTTGTCTGGTGCAGAGCAACACCTTAGTGAATTTGCCCAAGAATGCGGACAAGTTTACGATCTCTTGATTATGAAGGTCTACTTCGAAAAAACAGCTTAGCCGTCAGCCGTCAGCCGTCAGCCGTCAGCCGTCAGCCGTCA
>CAYFGK010000084.1:0-31156 GCA_964342305.1 uncultured Saprospiraceae bacterium
CAAGTCCTGTTCATTTTTTATGAGGGCGTGCAGGTGGGGAGGAAGTTCCTGGCTGAGATCCATGTTCTGCAAGTCGTTGGCTTGCATTTTTTCCAGCAGGAGAAGTTTAAGCCAATCGATCAATTCGGAGGTGGAGGGTTTCTTTTTCAGGCCTGTCACTTCGCGGACACTATAGAAAAGGCGAAGTGCCTGCTGTACGAGATCATCGGCGATTTTGGGAAAGTGAACATCAACGATCTCTTTCATAGTCTCGCTATCGGGGAAGCGGATATAGTGAAAAAGACAGCGCCTCAGGAAGGCATCGGGCAATTCTTTCTCGTTATTGGAAGTGATGATGACGATCGGGCGATTCTTTGCGACGATGGTACGTTGTAGTTCGTAGACGTAGAATTCCATACGATCGAGTTCCAACAGTAGGTCATTAGGGAACTCGATGTCGGCTTTATCGATCTCATCGATGAGCAAAACATGAGCGTTGTCGGCCTCGAAGGCCTCCCATAGTTTTCCTTTTTTGATGTAGCGGGCGATATCGTCGACCCCGTCATTACCCAGTTGTGAATCGCGCAGGCGGCTTACGGCATCGTATTCGTACAGGCCCTGTTGGGCCAGGGTTGTAGATTTAATGTGCCAGGTGAGCAGTGGCTTTTCCAGGGACCGGGCTACTTCGTGGGCCAGGAGGGTTTTCCCGGTGCCGGGCTCCCCTTTGACCAACAGGGGTTTCTGAAGGTGAATGGCTGCGCGAACGGCAACCTGGAGTTCCCGGGTAGCTACGTAGGTATCCGTACCGGTAAAGGATTGTTGCATAGGATATGTAATTTACCAACAAGATGAACAAAGCAATCGGGCCATCCAAAATACCCCGATAGTAATACCCCAGAGGTAAATCGCCAGCCGGCCTGTCCATTTTTGCCGAAAGGCAGGGAATCGATTCCCCAACCGGCTGTATTCCAGGATCCCTCCAATTAGTACGTAGGGTAGGCCAAGAACGACTAATGGGTTGTGGTGAAAAGCGTTACCCAGGTGCCCGTGGAACAAGTCGTGTAGTGCACGCTGGGAGCCGCATCCGGGGCAGGGTAAGCCGGTCAGAGTCCGAAAAGGGCAGGGCAGAAAAAAAGAGGAAGCAGCCGGATCGAAGGACGCCAGGAGCCAGACAAAGAAAATGCCCAGTACGGTGATCGATATGAACAGGAACCATTTCAAAATCCTCCACCGACGGCAAAGCCAAACATGACTACAAAATAGATCAGGTACAATACGCCGACCACTATACCACTGATCAGGCTGTAGGTTGTCCATTTTTTGGCTTGTTGAGCAGCATGTACAGCACCGTTTACGTCACCCGCGTTCCAGGCTGATTCGACTTTAGCGGCGTTGATAATTCCGACGATGCCCAGAGGCAAACAGCAAAAGATGGTGGCCAGTATTGATTCAATGAGGTAGTTCTTAGGCATTTTGGAGGGAGGAGGAGCATCGAGCGGTCCCTCGGAAGCCACCAGATTAGCCTGTGTTTTGGCGGAGGCCAGTAACTCATTCAATTCGTCTAACTGGCCGGCGGGGGTCCAGTTCTTCAATCCCTGATACCAGATCAGCGTACCGGGCTGGATGGGCTCGTTGCGAAGTTCTTCTTCGGAGAACGGCCCGTGTTGTTCATCGCCCTGAGCGTAGTAGTAGAGCTTCATAATTGGTTTTTTGCAAAGGTGGCTGCTACGCAATATAGGCATGGCTGCCAGAAATGGGAAATGAAAAGGAGCAGAAGACTACGAATTAGTGGAGTACCACTACATTTGCTGCACAAAAAGGGAGCTATGCAAGATATTTGGGAGGGTTTGCGTGCCATGCACTGGGCCGAATTAGGGGCCGTGTTGTGCGGGATTGCCTACATTATCCTGGCAGCCAGGGAGCATATTGCCTGTTGGTTCTTTGGTATTCTGAATGGGGGGCTTAGTGTATACCTGTTTTACCAGAGCGGATTGCTGGCCGAATCAGTGCTCTATCTATATTACGTCCTTGCTGGTATCTACGGGTGGTATGCCTGGGCTTACACCCGGCGTCCAGATCAGGACCCTTCCCTTCAATTATTGGTAGGAGAGTGGCGTTGGACAATTCACCTGGTTCTGATCGCTAGTGGTGTGATATTATCGCTGCTGGTGGCCTGGTTCCTTCAGGCCTATACCCAGGCTCAGATGCCACTGATCGATGCCCATACGACTGTCTTTAGTTTTATAGCCACGTATTTGGTTACCCGCAAGATCCTTTCGAACTGGATTTACTGGATAGTGATCGATGGGGTTTCCGTGTGGTTGTACGCCAGCCGGGACCTGTATTTGTATGCGTTGCTCATGGCCGGGTACACCCTGCTGGCCTTCTGGGGATATTGGTCATGGCGGCGCCACTACGGTTCCGGGTTAAAGAGTGGTTGAGCCCGGTAATTAGAAACCCCTGACAGTCTTGGTATTAGACTCTATTTAGATCCTATCTAAATAATTTGCAAGAGATAAGTTTACGGAAAGAGTCGTTCACATTTAAGGGTAAAGTATCCTATATTTGCACCGATTTTTGAGTAAGGTGTATTAAGGTTTGGAAAACCAAAATCATCCGTTCGGGTTGAATATCTCTAAATACAAGCATCAAGCATGAAGCTAGCAACCAAAAAGTATATCCTATTGACCGCCCTCATGGCCGTTGCCAACTGGGCTCTGGCCCAAAACGGTTCGGGTGAAGGCGCTAACTGGTTCATTTATATACTTCTGGCCATCGCCATTCTGCTCTTCTTCGTCATTGTAATTCAGGTATCGGATAATATGCTGGCCATCGAAGCGAAGCGCGTGGGTGTTTCTGATAAAGGAGGTTCGTTCAGCATTTTTCCAACATCAAAGGAACTGGTACCGCGTCGCAAGCCGGCTTACGCAATGGATGAGCGCGTGATATCAACCAGCCGCGGCTACGATATTTTACTGGAGGGTGAACCCGAAAGCAAAACAGTGACGGATGCATCCGTTACTACCTATGCTGTACTTCCTCCTAATTTCATCGGGATTTCACCGATTCCGAAGGTTACCGTTGAGGTTGGCGATAATGTCAAGGCAGGAGATATCCTGTTCTTTGATAAGAAAAGTCCTGAGATCAAGTACGTCGCTCCGGTATCCGGCGAAGTAATTGAGATCAATCGCGGTGCAAAGCGGTCTATTGCCGAAGTAGTTATCCTGGCGGATAAGGAAATGGCCTACCGCACCTACGATGTTCCCGATCCCGACAAGGCATCCCGCGAAGATCTGGTAGCCTTTTTACTGGATAGTGGTGCCTGGCCATTACTGCGTCAGCGCCCGTACAATACGGTTCCTGATCACAACGAAGTACCACGAGATATTTTCATCAGTACGTTTAATTCTGCCCCACTGGCACCAGATATGGGCGTCGTGGTGGAAGGACGGGAAGCTGCTTTCCAAAAAGGATTGGATGTACTCGGCAAACTGACTGCCGGTAAGGTATATCTCGGCTTAGATGCCCGCGACAAAAAGCAGGCACCGAACGCAGCCTTTGCGGAAGCAAAGGGTGTTGAAAAATATTACTTCAGCGGCAAGCACCCTATCGGAAACGTCGGAGTACAGTTGCACAACACGCGGCCGATTGGTGGCGATGATGTCGTCTGGACCCCGGGTGTTCAGGATGTCATTACCCTGGGGACTCTCTTTACGGAGCAAAAGTTTGATGCTACCCGCGTAGTAGCCTTGGTTGGGGCCGAATTTCAGGAACCCAAATATATTCGCACCTATCAGGGGGCACGGATTAAGGAGCTCGTTGAGGGTAATCTGAAGTCGGATAAAGTACGCCTGATCTCCGGCGATGTACTATCTGGTCAAAAGGTTACCGAAGATAGCTACCTCCATTTCTACGATCAGCAACTTACCGCCATTGAAGAAGGTGATTATTACGAATTGTTCGGTTGGCTGTTGCCCATCGATCCGCGTCCGTCTATCTCCGGTACCTTCCCGAATTTCCTCTTTCCGGGGCTTAAGTTCAAGGGAGACACCAATACCCACGGTGAACGCCGTGCTTTTGTAATGACCGGTGATTACGAGCGCGTACTCCCCATGGATGTATATCCACAGCAGTTGATGAAATCCATCATGGTCGCTGATATCGAGCGCATGGAAGGCCTGGGTATCAAAGAATTAGTGGAAGAAGATGTGGCTCTTTGTGAGTTTGTGTGCGTATCGAAACAACCCCTGCAACAGATCCTGCGTCAGGGACTGGATAAAATGCGTGAAGAGGGATAATTCCCAATTCTGACACCCTCATTACATGTTCGGTGTCGCCTGTGTGTTATTACGTTGAATTGATGATTAAAGATCGATCACCATATGAAAAAGGCATTACTGAATTTTTTCGAACGAATCGAGCCCAATAAAGAGAAGCAACCTTTATTGCACACGGCCTACGATGCGTTTTTCACATTTGCATTTACGCCGAATGCAACGACTAAAGGCGGTGTGCATATCCGCGACGGTATGGACCTCAAGCGATTGATGGTGCACGTTGTGCTTGCCCTGCAGTTGTGTTTTGTGTTCGGCACCTACAACATCGGTCACCAGCACTTCGTAGCTTTGGGTGAATACACCGGATTTCTGGAGGGGTTTCACCTCAAATTAGCACACGGGCTGATCAAGTTGGTTCCGATATACGTCGTGACCATGGCAGTTGGTCTGGGTATTGAATTTTTCTACGCATCCAAGAAAGGACACGCCGTAGAGGAGGGGTTCCTGGTCTCCGGTGCTCTTATTCCACTAATTATGCCACCGGATATTCCCCTGTGGATCCTGTCACTCTCCGTAGTTTTCGCCGTGGTGATCGGTAAAGAGGCTTTCGGCGGTACCGGCATGAATATCCTCAATGTTGCCTTGCTGGCCCGGGTATTTATCTTTTTTGCCTATCCAACTACTATTTCGGGTGATGAGGTATGGGTTTCTGGTCTGGAATCTACTGCTGCCGGTGCGGCCGTTGAATACAGCTGGTGGCACAACGGTTTCTTCAATGGTATTTTCGAGGCATTTGGTTGGTCGACCTTTAACCCGGCGATGACAGTGGTCGACGGATATTCCGGGGCCACACCACTCAGTCTCGCCTACAAGGGAGGCTGGGACGCGGTCGCTGCTCAGTATACTCCCGCTCAGATGTGGTGGGGTACGATCCCCGGATCTATCGGAGAATCATCCAAGCCCCTCATTATTCTCGGTGCTCTTTTCCTGGCGGTCACGGGTGTGGCCAGTTGGCGGATCATGGTCGGCGGTGTATTTGGTGCCGTGGTAATGTCGCTCATCCTCAACGCATGGGGTGCTACGGAATTTATGGAAGTTCCCTGGTACTACCAGTTCTACATGGGTAGCTTCTGGTTCGCAATTGCGTTCATGGCTACTGATCCCGTAACAGCTTCCGGCACACCCACGGGTAAATGGATCTACGGATTCATGATCGGGTTCGTAGGTATGATCATCCGGGTGATGAACCCCGCTTACCCCGAGGGCTGGATGCTGGCCATTTTGTTCATGAATGTGTTCGCTCCCCTGATCGACCATTACGTGATTGAAGCTAATATCGGTCGTCGTAAAAAGCGTGCTGCCGCGGTAGCCGCAGCAACTGAGGCGGCCTGAAAACGAATTCCGCACCCAGGTGTTGGTATTGTAAAACCAAAAAGATAGGATTGTGAATAACAACAGATATGTGCTCACTTTCATCCTGATTATGACGGCAACCGTAGCCGTTCTCCTGACGGGGTTGCGCGAAGCAACGAAAGAAGGTGCTGCTCGAAATGAAGATATTTTTAATAAGCGCGCTATTCTCACCGCCATTGAAGATAAACTGGACGGGACCGTCAAGGGAATGTCTGATGATGAAGTAATCCAGATCTTTGAATCGGATATGCAGCAGGTTGTGCTGGATATGGACGGGAACGTAGTGGAAGGAAAGAAGGCTGAAGAAATTGATATGGCCGTCGAGCGAAAAAAGCCCGAGCCAAATCGAATGTTGCCCTTATATATCTACGAAGGCAGTGATAGTAAAAACTACATTCTGTCGGTACGGGGGAATGGCCTGTGGGACGAGATATGGGGAAATATTGCTCTGGAAAGCGATCTGAACACTATTGCCGGTGCGGCATTCGACCACAAAGGGGAAACGCCGGGTCTGGGGGCTGAAATCAAGGATAACCCCAAATTTTCCGAGCAATTCAAAGGAAAAAAGATCTACGAAGATAACGAATACGTCTCAGTGGACGTAGTGAAAGGAGGTGCTCCTGCCGGTGCTGAACACGCAGTAGATGGTATTTCCGGAGCTACCGTTACGGCAAATGGTGTGCAGGAAATGCTTTACCGTGGTATTCAGTACTACGAGCCATATTTGCGCCAGCTCAAGCAGAGTTCAATGGTCGCTAAACCGGCTCAGTAACATTCAATTGATCCATCTATTTAACCGTTATAGGCATGGCTGAAACAACCGTTAAAGAACAAGAAGTTAAGGAAAAGGAACCCTTATTCGGACCGAAGGAACGCAAGTTGCTAACCGATCCGCTCAACGATAACAATCCCATTACAGTACAGGTGCTGGGTATTTGCTCGGCTCTGGCAGTAACCTCACTGGTTTACCCCTCGATCGTGATGGCCGTTGCAGTGGTTTTTGTTACGGCCTTCAGTGCGCTGTTCACTTCGCTGCTGCGGAACTATATTCCCAAGCAGGTGCGTCTGATCGTACAGCTGGTGATCATCGCGACCCTGGTTACCGTGGTTGAGTTGACGCTTAAATACCTGAACTATCCGGTCTACAAGCAATTGTCAGTATACATCGGACTGATCATTACCAACTGTATCGTGATGGGGCGTCTGGAGGCCTTCTCCATGGCCAATAAGCCCTGGCGATCCTTCCTCGACGGTGTCGGAAACGGTGTCGGTTACGGCGTCATCCTGATCGGCGTAGCTATTGTGCGGGAGCTTTTCGGTAAGGGTACGCTCTTTGCGGGTAGCCCCATTGAATTATTTATTATCGGGCCATCGGCCGATTACCTGATCAATACGACTACCAACAGCTGGTTCGGTTGGTACAGCAATAACAACCTGATGGTATTGCCTGCTGCCGCCATGTTCATTATCGGTATCATGATCTGGGTTCAGCGTAGCTACAACACCAAACTGGTCGATGTGTCCTAAGGGACGAAGGTCAATTGATTGTTCAAACAAACAAGTAAAAAACAATGGGAGAATTTGTAAATATATTCCTGAAAACGGCCTTCGTTGAAAACCTGGTACTTGCGTACTTCCTGGGAATGTGTTCATATCTGGCCGTATCCAAAACGGTAAAAACTGCCTTTGGTCTGGGACTTGCCGTTATTTTCGTATTGGGTATCACCATGCCGATCAACTGGTTGATCAATACCTACTTACTCAGTGATTCAGGGATTCTGGGGATAGACCTGACCTTCCTGCGGTTTATTCTTTTTATCGCTGTGATTGCATCCATGGTGCAGTTAGTTGAAATGGTGGTTGAGAAATATTCCCCTTCACTGTATACGGCCCTGGGTATCTTTCTGCCTCTGATCACCGTTAACTGTGCGATTTTGGGTGGTTCCCTCTTTATGGTATCCCGTGAATACAACTTTTCTCAGTCTATTGCATTTGGACTGGGAGGGGGATTCGGATGGTTCCTGGCAATTATCGCCATTGCGGCCATTCGCGAGAAGATTCGCTACTCCAACGTGCCGCCTGCCCTGCGTGGATTAGGTATGGCCTTCATCCTGACCGGATTAATGGGTATCGCCTTCATGTCCCTGATGGGTATCGACCCGGCCGCATTCTCTGGTAATTAATACCGTGCATTAGATAAATTACAACCCGAATAAAGATGATGCTTTTAGCTTTCAGTTTTTCGACCATATTATTCGCGGTACTCGTTTTTAGCCTGGTAATCCTGGCACTGGCATTCCTGCTGATTTACGCTCGTAAACAGCTGGTACCCCAGGGAGACGTGAAGATCGTGATCAACGGAGATGATGAGAATCCACTGACCGTCCAACCGGGTTCAACCTTGTTGGGGGCACTCTCCGACAACAATATTTTCCTGCCTTCGGCCTGCGGTGGTGGTGGGACTTGTGCGATGTGCGAGTGCCACGTCGACAATGGTGGTGGCGATGTACTGCCTACCGAAATGAACCACCTCACCCGTCGCGAAGCGGCGGAGAACAAGCGTCTGGCTTGTCAGGTTAAGGTTCGGGAGGACATGGAGATCCGAATTCCGGAAGAGATCTTCGGTATCAAGAAATGGGAATGCGAAGTGGTGTCCAACTACAATGTTGCCACCTTCATCAAGGAATTCGTCGTTAAATTACCCGAAGGCGAAACCCTCGATTTCGAATCGGGTGGTTACGTACAGATCGACGTACCGAAAATTACGGTTGACTTCAAAGACTTCGACATCGAGTCACATCCCCGCATGGAGAAGAAAGATTTCCAGCCAGAGTGGGATAAGTTTAAAATGTGGGACCTGACCATGAAGAACGACGAGGAGCAATTCCGGGCGTACTCCATGGCGAACCACCCTGCCGAGGGTAATATCGTGATGTTGAATATCCGTATTGCTACGCCTCCCTTCGATCGTAAAGCCGGTGGCTGGATGGACGTAAATCCCGGGGTTTGTTCATCCTACGTATTTGGTCGCAAACCCGGTGATAAGGTGACGATCTCTGGTCCTTACGGTGAGTTCTTCATCAAGCCGACCGATAAAGAGATGGTATACATCGGTGGTGGTGCCGGGATGGCTCCCCTCCGTTCGCACATCTTTCACCTGTTCCACACTATGAAGACCGATCGCAAGGTATCGTACTGGTACGGGGGGCGCTCAAAAGCAGAACTTTTCTATCTGGAAGATTTTGCTGAGATCGAAAAAGATTTCCCCAACTTCTCCTTCCACGTGGCACTTTCTGATCCATTGGAGCGAGATAACTGGGACGGACCAACCGGATTTATCCACCAGGTGGTTCTGGATAACTACCTGAAGAATCACCCCGAGCCAGAAGAGTGTGAATACTACCTGTGCGGCCCTCCCCTTATGCTGGCCGCCGTCCAGAAGATGTTGGATGAACTGGGTGTACCCGAAGAGAATATCGCATTCGATGACTTTGGATCTTAACTGATACTGGCTTTCGCCAAAAGTTAAAGGGCTGGATAGCGCACGCTTTCCAGCCCTTTTTTTCCTTTTGTGAGGTTGGGCATAGACAATCTCTCAAAGAGACTAATTTCAAAGCCCAACCTCCCGGTACAGAGTAATTGGTATCAGGTATTTCGATTTACGTAAGTGTAGCTTCCCAATACCCAATACTAAATACAACCAACCGTCATTCCCTGGTGAATATTTTTAACTCGACCCGTCGGTTTTGGGAATTGGGGCGGTCATCACGGATCTCGCCGTATCCTTTCATAGAGATTCGGCTGACGGGGATGCCACGTTCCATCAGGAACAGGGCGATCTTCTTGGCTCGTTTTTCGGATAGTTCCAGGTTGTATTGATCCTCTCCGATGTCGTCGGCGTACCCATTAATCTCCACCCGGATAATATCCTTATCCTGAATGCGGTCAACGAAATCCTGGAGTTTGGGGATTTCCTCGTAGGTCACATCATCGGAATCGAATTGGAAAAAGATGGTATGGAAGTAGCGGCGGGTGGTAGAAATACGCTTGGCTGGTACTTCTTCTTTTTGGATGGTATCCGGTGGAGGAGGCGGGAGGTTCTTGGGAACCAGGTTTATATCGAGCGGATAGAATTCCTTATTGTTCCACTCGGGAATGTCGAATTCATTGTCGTAAGGGCGGTAATCTCCGGTTTCATCAATACCGATGGGCAGGTAACTATTGGCTGGCAGACACAAGAAAAAACGCCCGTCCGGTTCGGTGCGCAGGGATTCCCTGCCCGCAAATTGTACGCGGACCTCCACGCCCTCCCCGGTCAGCGAATCGCGAACGTACCCTTCCACAAAGGTCATGGGGTCACTCGTCAGGGCTTCGGAAAGTTCTACTACGTAGATATCCATCCCCCCGTAGCCACCGGGTCGGTCGGAGGCAAAATAGCCGGTGCGCCCGTCAGCACTCAGGAAAAAACCGAGTTCGCGGGAGGCAGTGTTTACTTTTGGGCCCAGGTTCACCGGATCGGTCCATTGCCCGTTTGAAGTTTGGCGGCTCATGAAGATGTCCTGGTCTCCGCGTCCCAAATGGCCGATGGAGCAAAAATAGAGGGCATTCCCATCGTTGGTAATAAAGGGGGATTCTTCGTCTTTTTCCGTATTAATTGGTGCTCCCATATTGATGGGTTCGCTCCAGTAGCCATTCTCGTTCAGGCGGCTGTACCAAATGTCGGTACCTCCTAATCCGCCGGGACGGTTACTGGCAAAATACAGGGTGCGTCCATCGCAGGAAATAGAGGCCTGTGATTCCCATTTGTCGGAATTGGAAGCCCCTTCCAGAGGGGCTACGCTTTCCACCATATCTTTATTTACGGTGGCTTCCCAGATGTCGCAGGGTCCCAGGACTTCATCCCGGTTACAAGCCGTGAAGAACATCTTGCGGCCGTCGCGTACCATGGTACTCATGCCTTCATTCACATCGGTGTTAAAGGGCTCACCAACCTCCCGTGTATTACGCCAGCGATCGTTTTCAAAGTTGCTCACGTAGAGATTTTCGTCGGAACGAAATCCGCGACGTTTCGTGAAAAACAGCATTCGCTGATCGTTACTCAGGAAAGGGAAATACTCGTCGAAGCGTGAATTGATGGCATTCCCCAGGTTGTACACCTGAACGTCGGTCTGGAAGGTACTACTATCCTGACTCACCTGGCAAGCCTCGATGGCAGCGGGTAGCCTGGAAAGTAGATCCTCTTCCAGCTCCTGCTCCTTTTCCCCGTTGACGGTGAATTCTACGGTGGGAACTTCCTGGAGCTGATCGAACTTGTCGAAATAGAAAATAGCAGTGGTGTAATCGCCAATACGGTAATAAGCCTCCGCAATCTGGTAGTACAGGACCCGTGAGAAACGGGGGTCTTTTTCGATGATCGCCAAATACTGACTCAGGGCCAGTTTGTAGCGGTTCTCCAAAGCGTGCACCAGCCCGATCCCCCGTTGGGCAGCGCGCAGGTCCGGTTTGATCTTTAAGGCGCGCTCAAAAGAACGGATGGCTTTATTGTATTTCTTTTGGAGCAACGCCTTTTCTCCGGCCCGGTAGTGCTCGATGGCCATGCTCATGTTATCCTGGGCCCGGACGGTGGCGGGGGTTAAACAAACCACCCAGGCTGCGAGAAAAATGGTCAGGAGAAACGAGTTCGAAAAACGCAGGGTACGTAATGGTCTCGGCATAGGCTGTTTGTTTCTTGCTTTGGGATTCAGAAGAAACCGGGAACCTTCTTTTGACGACTCCCGGTTGGCCTTTACAAAATAACATTTCCGGTCGGCCTGCAAAAGGGCTGCATCACAGAGCCTGCACTCCGGGCGTACTTCGCCACTGAAATGACCGGTCATCCATTGCGCGATGAGTAGCCAGGATACCGTCTAAATGATCGTATTCGTGCTGGATAAGCTCTGAGAGATCTCCTTCGAGGTCCCAGGTATGGTCCTGCCAGTCCAGATCTTTAAATTGTAATCGACAGGATCGGTGCCGCTCCAAGCGTACCAAGAGGTTGGGAAAACTCATACAATCGTCCCACAGCGTCATTTTGTCGTCACTCAGACGGGTAAGTATCGGGTTGATAATGGCGATCGGTTGATCGATGTTCAATACGATCAAGCGTTTACTAACTCCCACCTGAGGAGCTGCAATGGCCCGCCCCGCTCCGTATTTTTGCCGAAAGGCCCGAATAAGGGACGCTAATTCAGCTACCAACGGGCGATAGGACCCCACTTCGTGTGATACGATCGGGGTACTCACCTCGTACAGGCGTGGATCGCCTAACAAAAGGATATCAGAAAGGTCCATAGATTATTCCGACTCCCTGCCTGAGCGGAGAGCCAGCTTTGTTTATTCTTCCACTTTACCCGAAGCAGAACGCATCATTACGACAACATCCTTCCGCTTTCCGTTATTGATCACGGAAACTGGTTGCAGCTCTTTAAAGATGTACATGCCGGCAAAAACAATATCACCTTCCAGGGCAAAGTTGCCATTCTCATCCAACTGTTCCGGATCGTAGGGGATAGCAAAATCCAAGGGGATCTGATTACCCTCGGTAAGAAAGTCAATGGCAGAAATGACCCGATCGTCGCCCGACTGGTTCAGGTCAACCAACCGCATGCGTACTTCCGAGTCGGGTGGAAGGGTTTTTCGCTCCCGGTAAGAAACTACGCCGGTTATGGTGGGCTGATCACTTTGTACCCCGCTACTGGTACCGGCATCACCACCTTTTGACTGACAACCAAAAAGAAAAGCGAGGAAGAGGGTACCTACCCAAATGTGCATTCGACTCATGGATAAACGTATTTTGGAGGCGAAGATACGGGGATTCTCCGATCAACTCATCACTTTTTTCAGGGCGCTGTTGAACGCATCCACTTCTTCCAGGCTGCCCGTGCTGATCCGGCACCAGTCGAGGTAGGGAGGAAAGGGGCGGCCGACCTGTATCCCCGCTTTCATCATTTTATCACCAAAAGCGGAAATGGGTTCTCCGGTCTTGAAAAAGATGAAATTCGTCTGGGAGGGCACGTACTCCAGTCCCAATCCGTCGAGTGTGGCGTATATGCGCTTTTTAGCTTCCCGGTTTTTGTCGATGCTGAAGTCGTAAAACTCCTGGTCCTGGAGGGCGGTGCGGGCTGCAAAAAGAGCGGGGGTGTTGGTGAAGGCTACCACTTTTTCCTTAAGTCGGGTCGCAATATCCGGACGGGCTACCAGGTATCCGATCCGTATGCCGGCCATACCATAAACCTTGGAGAAGGTACGTGAAACGATCACATTGGCATCTTCTTTTACCAATTCCACCATGGATGGATAATCGGGGTCATCGATATAATCGTAGTAGGCCTCATCCGAAAATACCACCGTGCGCTTGGCGGTGCTTTCGCAAAAATCGCGAACCTCATTGGCGGGCAGTAAAGTCCCGGTCGGGTTGTTGGGGTTACAGAGGAAAATGAGTCCGGTCCGGTTATTAACACGCCGCGACATGGCATTGAGATCGAGTTCGAGTTTATCGTTGAGGGGGACCCGGTGTACATGTCCGCCAAATTGCTCGGAATAACTTAGCATA
Source organism: uncultured Saprospiraceae bacterium (assembly GCA_964342305.1). Taxonomy (GTDB): domain Bacteria; phylum Bacteroidota; class Bacteroidia; order Chitinophagales; family Saprospiraceae; genus DT-110. The sequence goes on from CAYFGK010000084.1 coordinate 13,261, forward strand.
GCCTGAAAAGTAGGATCACCGGCAACGATCTCCCGGTCGTTCGCACCGTAGATCATGCCGCATATCTTCAGGCCTTCCGTGGAACCTCCTGTCACCACTATGTGGTCCTTTGTGACACCTTCTTTTTGGGCGAGATCATCGACCAGGGCCCGCAAATAGGAATAGGGATAGCGGCAAGCTTCGTCGAAATGGTCTTTTATGGCCTGTCGAACCATCGGGGAGGGGCCGTAGGGGTTCTCGTTGGAACTCAGGCGGACCGGCTGGTCCGGAAGTATGGGACGTGGTGCAAAGGATGGTGTCTGGCGAGCGATAGCGGCCGGCCCCCCGAGGAGAGCCAGGGCGGAGGCAATGCTGCCACGACGCAGCCATTGCCGGCGATTTAAGGTGTTCATACGTTTTTCTTTTTAAGATACGAAAAACACCGGACTGCCCGTGCCACCTTTCCGGTCGGCTAGCGCTGGAAAGTCCTGATGAGGGTTCCTTCGTTGGTAAGCATACGCAGGTAATATGTCCCTGGCACCAGGTTACTGACATCGATGGGGAAATCCCGGTCAATCCGTTGAATCAGCCGGCCTTCTGTAGTGAACAGATCGATGGGGCTATTCCGCCGCAGGGAGGCAGGCGCTTTCCAGCGCAGGTAGTCACTGGCCGGGTTCGGGTACAAGGTCACCTGTTGCAGAATGACCGATTGGGTGGAGCTTACCTGATCGATAGCTACGTTCCCTTTAACCAGCCAGTTTTCGGGGTCCAAAGCGACGCCCAACGGGGTAAATGGCAAATCACCGGTAAAGGTCTGGCCGGATTCGGTGTGATCAAAAACCACTTGTTCTTCCTGACCACCCGCCCCGTAAAAAGTGACGGGAACCGGCATCTCAAAGAAGTCGACCGAAGAGTGGGAGGTAATCTGGCGCAGGGTCACCTGGTAACCGTTATCAGTGGCTGCCCACTGCATCTGGTAGTTTGGGTATCCTTCACCGTAGACCCAGTCGTCCAGAAATTCGTCTAGATCCTGTTCCGAGGCTTGCTCCAGATGTCTTTGCAGATCGGCCGTTTTGGCGAAGCCAAAAGCCAGTTCCGGGTCTGCGAGATAGTTGCGTACCCCCGCGAAAAAAGTACTGTCGCCGAGTTTCCAGCGCAGCATATGCAGCACCATTGCCCCCTTGTCGTAACTAAGTCTGCCACTGAAAATACGCGCCACCGAGGAGGTGTCGCGCACGTAGACTGACCCCCCGGGCTGGGAGGTGACACTGGCAATTTTGCCACCTAGCCAGGCCTGCCAGTCGGTAGGTCCAATGCCGGCTTCGTAGGTCAATCCGTCCAGGTAGGTGGCAAAGCCTTCATTCAACCAAATATCCTGCCAGCTGCCACAGGTAACCAGGTCGCCAAACCACTGGTGGGCTAATTCGTGGGCCTGCAGGGAATGGGAAAAGCCACCCATAAAAGACATCGTCTGGTGTTCCATACCCCCGCCGAAACCAAACTGAGCGTGCCCGTACTTTTCGTCGGCAAAGGGGTAGAGCCCGAATCGCTCATTGAACAGGGGCATAATCTCCACCGTTTGTTGAGTCAATTGCCTGGCCAGCGCCAAATTGCCGGGGTAAACGTAGTTGAGTACAATGATGGGAGTATCCCGTCCGGGAACCTCCACGAAATCGCCGTACACTTCGTAACGGGTTACGGACAAAGCGATTAGGTAGGTGGCGATAGGGTAGCGATGGCGCCAGTGGTACACCCGATCGGGTCCCCTTTGCTCTTCGGAAACGAGCAGGCCGTTGCTGGCAGCACGATACAGTTGGGGCGTGGTGATCAGGATGTCGACCGAGTCAACCTTATCTTCCAGGCTCTGTTTGCAGGGCCACCAATCGCGGGCGCCATATGGTTCGGAAAGGGTCCAGATATTGGGAGTGCCGTCGTTCTGTAAGGTTCGTACATAGGAGCCGAACCCATTGGAGACCGGAGCCCCTTCGTACCGGATGGTTACACTATCCAGCGTGCCTGCTTCCACCGGGGCGGGTAGGGGTATGGTAAGGCGTTGGCCCTGCGGTTGGACGGTCGGGCGTTCCTGACCGTGATACCGGATTCCCGTCACGTTGAGGGCATCAGACATATCGAACTGAATAGCCGAAAAATCATTCTCCTTCGTGATGAAATAGGTCGTTACGGTTCCCTGGATAAAGAACCGGGTGGGATTTACCGAGAACTCCAGCCGGTGGTATACCACGTCGTAATTATTGGTAAAAGCTGAGGACCGGAAAGCGATACGCTTGCCGGCAGCAGTTCGTTCGGCAGCGATCAGTTCGTCGTAGGGTTTGGAGGGATGCCCCGGTTCCTGGGCACTCCCGGTCAGGGGAATCAAAAGCGAGAATAAAATAACTGGCAAGAGTCGCATGTGACGGTGGGGGTTACGTGGGTTAATAGCGGCAGGTGATATCAGGCGTTGTTGTCCCTATAGCAATGCCGTACTTTGGTAACGAATACCTTCCGGAAAAGGTGCGAGAACAATGTAAGTAAAACCAATGGTCTGAAATGCTGCATTTGTGCAGGTTTATTTTATTGTTTTTTGTACTAAATTGGTATTATTTGCTGATTTAAAGGAGGGTTATGCGATGTATTTTACTGACCTCCTCATTTAAGTGACCTCCTCACTATTTTTTCTTTCGTACATTGCTCCCAGATCGAGGTGCTGATCCTTCCCCTGCCGGTAAGGATCGCTGAAAAGGGAATCCCGTGAGAATCGGGAACTGTACCCGCAGCTGTAAACTCCATCTCGTTCGGGATCTCCGTGCCACTGTCCTGCTAAAGGATGGGAAGGCTCTCCCGGACGGAGTAAGTCAGAAGACCTGCCCTGATCGGTATTTCACAATCGCTTTCGGGCTAAAAGCGAGGTGTGCGATAATCGTCAGCGCGGTTTTCTGAGTCAAGAAAATGCTTTTCGTGTCCGATGATCTCCTTAGGGAAGGTCCTCAGGTCCGCCTGCCTATCCACTCCTGTCTTGTAGCCGGATCAATTTTTTCTTATGTCTGGCTTTCGCCAAAAAAAGAGTGTCCTGGTTTTCCTGTTGGTCTGCTGTACAGGCTGGCTATGCGGCCAGACGGGTATTAGGGACTCCGTCTTTTCCCTGCGGACAGTTTCGGTGACAGCAACCGCGGGTTGGGCGGCTGATGGTACCGACAAGGTGATTCAATTAGATAGTACGCAGAGGATTGGCTTTAGGCAACATCAGCTGGCTGATCTGTTGAGCGGAGCGACACCAATAGCCATCAAACAATACGGTCCCGCGGGTATCGGGTCGTCCTCGATTCGCGGAGGTAATGCTGCGCAGACGAGTGTACAGTGGCAGGGATTTCCAATAAACAACGCTATGCTGGCCCAGGCGGATCTGTCACTGATCCCCATAGCTTTAGTCGACCGGGTGTCTGTTCAATACGGCAGTGGGAGTGCACTCTGGGGGAGTGGTGCCGTTGGTGGTGTTATTGCCCTCGAAAGTCGTCCTGTTTTTCGGCCGAAATTCGGTTGGGAGGCGGGTTACGGTGCCGGTGGGTTCGGACAGCAACAGGCATCCATTCGTTTGGACCATGGCACGAAAGGAGTTTATACACAGGCGCGATTCGTACACCAATCGGCCCGTAACAATTTTACCTACCAGGATATTTTTGGCGAAAGCCAGACCCTGGACCATGCACAAACGCAACTCACCGGAGGAATAGTCAATCAATTCTACCAGGCAGGGAAACACCACTGGTCCTGGCACGCCTGGTGGCAATCGTCCGATAAAGACATTCCTCCAACGCGGGTGCAGGAGCAAAGTGCGGCTACCCAGGCCGATGACCACCTGCGTGCCGCGGTGAGTTATGCTTTTGTAGAGGACGCCTGGCAATTACGCCTGCGTGCGGCCCGTTTCCACGGTCGCATTGCCTACGAAGACTCCCTGCTCGATCTGTCAACGAATAACGAGGCTACTCAGTACTGGCTGGAGGCACAGGGCAGGTACCAGTGGCCCAACGGGACTTCGCTGGAAATGGCGGTGCAGGTAAATGATCAGGAAGGATCATCGGATTCGTACCAGATCGGGGCGACCGGTCGACGAATACTTGCGGGGATAGCCCGACTGCAGCAGCCGGTTTTTACCGACTGGCTGCTGTCGGGACGGTTGCGACAATCGTGGTCGGACGACGGCCGGTTACCCATCATTCCCTATTTGGGTATATCCGGACCCATTAATGATACCTGGCAGTTGCGGGCCAATATACACCGCAGTTACCGGCTGCCAGGCCTGGATGATCTGTTCTGGAACCCTGGCGGGAACCCCGAACTGAATCCCGAATCCGGTTGGGGGCAGGAATTGGGCCTCGAATGGACCCCACTGAAACGGAATCCAGGTTTTTCCTACCACATCACGGTTTTCAACCGGCAAATAAGCAACTGGATCCAATGGGTGCCGGGACCGGGTTACTGGGCTCCCCGCAATGTACGGACGGTGTGGAGCCGGGGCATAGAGCAGGAGGTCAAAGCCCGCCTGCAACAAGGTCCCTCGCGTTGGGAATTACGGGGATACTACCATTTTATTCAATCCACCGATCAGGAAGATGGCTCCGATACGGAGGGGCTGCAACTCATATACGTACCCATGCATCAGGCCGGTGGGCAATTGACCTGGCGCAGCGGCCCGTGGTTTTCGCAGTATAATCATCAATGGAGTAGTCGTCGGTTTACCGTCGCTGATCACCAGGATTTTCTGGAGGGCTTTCACCGGGGGGATTGGCATATGGGGTACACCTGGGAATCAGGAAAATGGTCGGCCCGGCTTAGTCTGAGCCTGCAAAATATTTGGAATACCCGCTACGAACTGGTGGTCAATCGTCCTATGCCGGGACGCTATTGGCAGGCTGGTCTTACCGTAGGGTGGCATCGCTGAGCATTACATCCTTTTAGGCCGATATGGCCAAACATCATCGAAAAACCGTAACATGCGACACATTCTGCTTACCACTTTTTTAGGTTGCCTGACCGCACTGTGTGGTGCACAGAGCACTGCCGATACATCGGCTTATCAGATTGGATTTGAAGAGCCTTTTGTGGGACAGGGGCAGGCCGATGACGGATCCTCGGGCCGCGGAGGATTTGATCTGGGGCAGGCTTTTTTCCCAAATGAATACGTCCGGGAATTCGGTGGATTCTGGGCGTCCGGATGGGCGATTTCGGGACGTACGGATTCGGTCTCTTCCGGCTTTGAAAATTTGCTGAGTGCCAAACCGGGAAGTGGTCAGGCAGGATCAGTACAGTATGCCGTCGGTCAGCAGGGTTCCGTGATTCGCCTGCAAGGCATCGCCAGGGGGAACACTGCACAGGGACTGTGGGTAACGAATACAACATACACCCACAATAGCTTGCGCGACGGTGATATGTTTGCCAAGGCATTTGGAGGGGAAGATGGTACGGACCCCGATTTTTTCCGGCTATCGGTTTCGGGGTTCCTGAATGGGGTGCCTACGACGGACAGTGTGACGACTTATCTGGCGGATTATCGCTTCGAAGATGATTCCCTGGACTATATTCTGGATGATTGGGAATTTGTTGACCTTCAGCCTCTGGGCCCGGTAGATAGCCTGGTGTTTACTATGGTCTCGAGTGATGTTGGGGACTTTGGCATCAATACGCCAACTTTCTTTGCAATTGACCAGCTGATTCTTCGTGATCCGGCCACGCAACAAGGTATTTCGGCGGATGATCCGGTACTGTCGGCCTGGGCTACCGGTATTGATCTGCTACGTGGTCCGGCAGATATTGCCCATCCGGAGTCGGATACGGTTTCGGCCGGTGATCCCGTTGATGCCCTGGGGGCCTACACGCCCGCCGGTGTAAGTCTGGGGGACGGAGGTATAGCTACGCTGACTTTTGATCAACCCCTTTTCGATGGAGAGGGAGCAGATTTTGTAGTCTTCGAAAACGGATTCCCCAGCGGGGAAGGGTATTTCCTGGAATTGGCCTTCGTCGAGGTGAGTTCAGATGGAGAATCCTTCGTGCGCTTCCCGGCTACATCCCTTACCGATACGTCTGAACAAGTCGGTACGTTTGATTTACTCCGACCGGAAAATCTTCGGAATCTGGCCGGACAGTTTCCGGGACGGGTCGGCACACCTTTCGACCTGGCGGAGTTACGCGGAACCGCAGGGTTGCGAATAGATAGTATCACACATGTTCGCCTGACCGATGTTGTGGGATCTCTGGATCCGGCCTATGCCAGTTATGATATGGAGGGGCGGGCCATTAATGATCCTTACCCGACCGATTTTATTTCCGGTGGTTTTGACCTAAGCGCCGTAGGGGTGATCCACGCCAGGGTTACTACATCGGTGAGAATGGGGCAGACGGCAGGGTCACTAAATATTTATCCGAACCCCGTTTCGGAAGTATTACGCGTGGACTTTCCGGCAGAGGCCAATCGGGGGACCCTTTCTGTTTTCGACCTGCAGGGGCGTCGGATTCGTCATATTGCGGTGAGCGGAAAAAACACCATGTCATTGCGGGTTTCTGATTTGGATCGGGGGGTATATATCGTGCAGTACCGGACCGAAACTACGGTAAATACGAATCGGTTTATACGACCATAATCGGAGGGGAGTTGCCGATAGGTAACGTCCGTTCTCTTGGAACCTTGAAACGACCATTATGAGAAATTGTCTGTTATGGCTTTTGGCCACCTGTCTGGCAGGAATAATATGTATGGGATGCGAAAAGCAAGCACCGTCAGCGCCAGTGCCGGTAAATGGGAATGATGGTGCTAACCAGATTGTAATTGGCAACGAGGGGGGCTTTACCTACGGGAATGCCAGTTTACAGCTTTATGACCCCGAAAGCGAGGAGTTGCGGGATGCAGTTTTTCAGACCGCTAACCAGCGTCCCCTGGGCGATGTACTACAGGATGTACGATTATTTGATGGCCGTCTGTACGTGGTTCTCAATAATTCGAACCGCATAGAAGTGATCGATACCAGTGATTTCGGGATAATTGGCAGCATTACGGGTCTTACTTCGCCACGCTATTTGCTTCCGGTATCCGAGCGGAAGTGCTACGTCACCGATTTTTTGGCGGAAGCCATACACATTATAGATCCCGTTCTATTTGAGAAAACCGGTGAAATTCCGCTACCCGGCTGGACCGAAGAACTCATTCTGGTCGACGATATGGTTTGGGTAACCAACCGGCAGTCGGAATACATCTACCTGATCGATCCGGAAACCGACGCGGTGAAGGATAGCGTGGTGGTGGCCTACGGATCGGGTGCGATTGGTCAGGATGGGAAGGGATTTATCTGGACCTACTGCGCAGGTGATGTAGCAAACCAGCTCCCGGGCGGACTGTACCGGCTAAATCCCGAAACAAAAAGCGTAATCCAATCCCTTGCTTTGCCCGCAGATGGGGGCTTGTTCCCCCGCCTGGCCTTCGATGCGGATCGGGATACCTTGTTTTACCTGCAGAACGGTGTTCATGCCCTGCACGTAGAAGCTACTTCGTTACCATCTGTGGCCTACCTCCCAGCTGCAGGTCGCAACTGGTACGGACTGGGATACGATCCCTATCGCCACGAACTCTGGGTAGGGGATGCCCGTGATTACCAGCGCTCAGGTGATGTGTACCGGTACGATCGCCAGGGCAATCCAATCGACCAGTTTAAAGGAGGCGTTATTCCGTCGGTTTTCCGGGTTTTGGAGTGAGAAAGGGGGCACAGGGTCTGATCAATTTTGTGTAGGTTAGCACAGTCCATCAAAAGCCTGTATTGTGATCGTTTACAAATCGAATAAGAATTGGTTCCGCGACATTGGTCACTTAGCCAAAAGCTGGACCATGGTCCGTATTGTCCGCTCCACCATTGCCATCGCTGTGTACACCTTGATCGTTGTGTTGCTGATAGAACACTTCGATCTGGAGGATCGCGTTGAAATGAATACTTCCGCCATCGGATTGCTGGGGGTCATTCTGAGTATTTTCCTCGGGTTCCGGACCAACACGGCTTACGATCGGTGGTGGGAGGCCCGCAAACAATGGGGAGCTCTCGTGAATAATACCCGGAACTTTGCCATTTACGTAAAGACCATGTTTCCGCGGGAGGACAAGGAAACCCACCGGTATTTTGCCAAACACATCTCTAATTTTTGCCTGGCTCTGGCGGAGCACCTCCGGGAGGGGGTTCACGTGGATAAGCTGATCTATCTGACTGACGATGATCGTAAGGTATACGCCGAAAAAAACCACATCCCCAACCATATATCTCTGCAATTGTACGAACGGCTGGTCGTGGCCCATCGCCAGGAAGAGATCAGTCTAGGTGACTACCTGAATATTAAAGCGCAGCACCAATCTCTGCTCGATATTTTGGGTGCCTGTGAGCGGATCAAGAAAACCCCTATTCCCTTTTCTTACGCCGTGTACCTGAAGGTGTTTATTACCCTGTATAGCTTGCTCGTTCCCTTTGCACTGGTTAGCACATTACACCTCTGGACCGTTTTGGTGGTGAGCCTCTTGTTCTTTGCTTTACTGGGGATTGAACTGATGGGGGAAGAGATTGAAGACCCTTTCGGCCTGGACTGCAACGATCTGCCCACCAGTGATATGGCACATACCATTAAACAGAATGTATTTGAGATCCTGGAATCACGTCACGTGCCGGTCGACAAGAAAGAGTTGTACGAAAAGATCCACTGATTACTCCCGATATACAATGGCCCGGGCCCGAAAGATGAGGTTGTCACAATCACCTTCCGGTTGTTCTCCGATCTGATCAAACAGGATAGCCTCGGCCCCGACCTGACGGGCTTTGCGGATCATTTGATCCTGTACGTCGTCAAAGACAACCTGATCGGGCTGATCCTGGTAGTACATGTTACCTATGACCTGGAATGGGCGGTCGATATCTGCTTCCGCAAAATACAGATCGATATCACCCCGGGTGGGGAAGGGGCGTTCGGTACCCAGGTACTGAATATTGGTTGAGCAATGGGACAGGGTGAGCAAGAGGGTGATCCAGATAAAAAAATGATAAACGCGATTCATTAAGCTTCGGTTTTGGATTTATAAGGGAACACCAACCGGTTCCGCGCAGTTTGAAATCCGGTAAGTGAGTACGAAATATACTTCGTTTTGACAGTCAAAACGGGGAAGGCTAAAATCCTCTCCGGCTATTGCTTGCCGCTAATGCAACGCTTAAGCCATTGATTGTGTTAGATAAACGTGAGGTAGGGCATAGACTTATCTATAAAGTGATGATTGTCAAAGCCCAACCTCCCGGTATTTAGTAGTAGGTAAAGGGTATCGGGATTAAAACGTGTCCTACTACTTAATACTCTCTACCAAATACAAAGTGAGGTTGCGACATTCAGTTATTTAGCAAACACCTTAGCCCCAACCTCACGTTAAAAGGCTATCTTTGATCGTACAAGGAAGAACAATCTCGTATGAAGGTTCAGGAACTGGAAACATTGCTCAAAAAGCACGGATTGCGCCGCACTGATATTCGTTTACAGGTACTCGGTGCTTTCCAACACCAGGATATGGCTTATTCCCAACAGGATTTACAACAGGCTGTCGGTGAAATTGATCGGGTGACCCTCTACCGCACGCTGCGGTCATTTGAGGATAAAGGGTTAATCCATCGGGCAATTGATGGTACCGACCAAGCCAAATACGCCTTGTGCCAGGAGGCCTGCACCACCCATGAGCACAAGGATGATCATGCTCATTTTCATTGTACCAACTGTGGCAGAACCATTTGCATCGAAGATATACAGGTTCCCAGCCTGGATCTGCCAAATGGTTTTCAGGCCGAGGAGGCACAGATCGTCCTGAGAGGAGTGTGTGATCAGTGTTCCCAACAGTAAACGACCAATCGACTCGTCATGTACGTCCATGATCTTCATATCATGCATGACCATCAGTGTATTAAAGTATTGTTATTGTAAATAACCGGCTGAAATAATGCGGTTAGAATCTTTATTCTTAATACATGTATGCTCGAAAGTTTGGGGCACTTGCCCCTCGTGCTTCGGGTCGCGGTTGAGCTGAGGGCTTTACCATAAGGTTTCACGCATGAATTTTTGGAGATCGGAAAAAATTGGTTGGCGCAGTGCGATGGCCATTGTCATCGCCAATATGGTGGGAACCGGTGTGTTTACCACGCTTGGCTTGCAATTGGAAGTGGTCCAAAATGCCTGGAGCATCCTATTTCTGTGGTTGGGTGGTGCTGTTATTTCCCTGTTGGGCGCTTTTTCATACGCTGAGGTAGGTACCCATATGCCCCGGTCTGGTGGCGAATACCACTTTTTGTCGAGTACGATCCACCCCATGGTCGGCTATTTGTCGGGCTGGGTGTCGATGACCGTTGGCTTTGCCGCCCCGATTGCCCTGGCTGCGATGGCCATGGGGGCTTATCTGGAAAATGTACTGCCCTTTTCAGCTAATCTCATTGCCCTGTTTGCCATTTTGCTTATTTCGTTGATGCATTCCTTCAGTCTTAAGCGCAGCAGCCGCTTCCAGGATGTGTTGACCATAGTCAAGGTGTTGGTCTTATTGCTGTTGGTGGTCGCTGGCTTCTGGCACCAGGAACCGGCCGGCCGACTCGATTGGAGTAGCCAGTGGCAACAGGATATTCTCTTGCCGGGTTACGCAGTGGCCCTGATTTTTGTGACGTATGCCTATTCGGGGTGGAATGCGGCCGCCTACATTGTGGGAGAGATTAAAGAACCGGGACGCAACCTGCCCATTGCTCTGATCGGCGGGACCTTATTGGTAAGTGTATTGTACGTCTTGTTGCAATTGGCTCTCCTGCGCCTGGCTCCGGCTTCCATGATGGCGGGGCGGGTCGAGGTAGGGCAAATTGCCGCCCGGTTTATGTTCGGAGAGCAGGCTGGCCGTTGGGTCAGTATGCTGATCAGTTTTCTGCTGATCTCCAGTATCAGTGCCATGATCTGGGTTGGGCCCAGGATCACCCGTGCCATGTCGGTCGACTACGATCTTTGGCGTTTTTTAAAAAAAGATAATGCCCAGGGCATACCGGTGCGGGCGATTTGGTTCCAGTCGGGCATTAGCGTATTACTCATTCTCACAGGGTCGTTCGAGGAAGTATTGCTGTACAGCGGGTTTGTGCTGCAATTGTTTACGGCGATAACGGTGGGCAGTATCTTTGTTCTGCGCCGCAAGGAAAAACCAGCAGAAGCCTACCGGTCGCCCGGTTTCCCGTTCTTACAGATTTTGTACATCGGTATCAGCTGCTGGATAATTGTATTTATGGTTGCCGACAAACCCTACGCCAGCCTCATCGGAGTAGCCAATTTGGGGATTGGATTATTAACGTATCGATGGAGTGGTCGTCGTCATCGGCTTTCGCCAAAAAAAGAACCGGAAAACACATCACATGCACTGGAAGGAGTGGGTGATAGGTAGCGTCTTTTTGTACCTTTCGGAAAAAAGAGTCCATGCGTAGGCTTCTATTGCTTTTCGTGGTTGCCATTCTCGGTAGCAGCCTGTCCCAGGCACAGCCTGTTTATTCTCGCCAGTCCGATAAGATTCTGGCTATTTCCCTGCCCGGGTTAGGGATGAGCGGGCTGAGTATGTATCTGGAAGGGAAAAATGAGCCGTTTTTACCCGAAGATTTGTACGAACTGGATGTCATGGACGTCCCCAAGATTGATCGATGGGTCACTCGACAGTATAACCTCACCGCCAAGCGCAATAGTGATATTACCCTGTTTACCTCTTATTTATTGCCCTTTACCATGCTGCTGGGAGAAGAATCCCGCTCAGATTTCGGGTCGGTTGGGCTGATAACCCTGGAAGGGCTCATCCTGAATAACGGGATCACTAGCCTGACAAAAAATATCGTTCGGCGTCCCCGGCCCTATCTTTATAATACCAGTGTTCCCATGGAATTAAAGATTACGAAGGGGGCCAGGGAATCTTTCTTTTCGGGGCATACGTCGAATACCGCTGCCGTCAGTTTTATGACGGCGACCTTCTTTTCCGATTATTACGGCGACAGCGATATGAAACCGCTGGTTTGGGGGCTGGCGGCGGCTATCCCTGCCTATACGGGCATCCAGCGTATGCGGGCCGGGAAGCACTACCTGACAGATGTGTTGGTCGGGTATGCGGTGGGGGCCCTGGTCGGGGTTTTGGTGCCACGATTCCATCGCTTATAGAAAGGGGCCTAGAATAGGGTAGGGAAGCAATTGCTTGATCTTACTTCATTGGTTGCAGGATCTTTTCCAGAAAAACGCGGGTTATCAGGTAGGTGGGTTTTACACCACTTACGCCGAGGCTTCCCGAGGCGAGGGTAGATCCGGTTTCCAGCGGATTGTCCGAGGCGTAGTATGCGTAAGCAAGCTTAACATCACTGCGGATATTGTGCCGGATTTTGGCTGCTGATTGGATGGCTTTTTGGTAGTGAGCTCCTTCCATTTCCAGTCCGATGGCTTTCCAGGAGGTTGAGTTGAAATACTGCAGGATATCCCGATTCTGGAGCGATGTGCCCAATACAGATATCATGGGGCCGTTAAAGACTTGCAGTCCGTGTCCCTCAAGGTCCTCCTTGCTGATTTCGTTGTCGAAGGGATAGTTGTCGGCGGTGCCTTCAAAAATGTGGGCGGTTGGTACCATCAGGTCACCTTTTCCACCTTCCAGGATGCCGGCTTTACCCATGATCGAAATAGATTCTACGCGAAAGCAAATTTCCTCTCCGGTATCGGTTTCGTATGGTTTAAGCAGCTCATCCATACTCTCAAAAGCCTGTTCGCCGAACGCATAATCCATGACCAGGATCAGCGGCTTGTCATCCTCCAGGAAGGCAACATCGCGCGGGATATCGCCGGGCAATCCGGCGGCCCCGAGCTTTGTGGTATCAAAGATCTGGACCGAGATATTGGTTCCGGTGACATCATCGATCTGTACCATACCGTTCTTGTGGGCATAAGCCTTTACGACCTCGCGCAGGTGATCGTTTTCATCCAGGCTTAGTTGCTCGGCCAGGTCTTCTAAGGATTGGTACTTCCGTTTTTTATGGAGAGCTGCCGGAGCGTAGAGGGAGTTCATAACGGAGTGCAGGTTAGCACTGATGATGTGCACGGGGCGTTGAAAGAGCTGGTTCTCGTGCAGGTACTTTTTGATATTGCGCGCCCAGAAGTCTCCGTAGTAATGATGGCCGATCTTTTCCCGCAGGGCGGACGAGAAGGTTATTTCCCGGTCGAGGTCGCGTTCGGCCTCTTCTAATGAGAGTCGTCCCAGCCAGTAGGTAATGTGAAAAATGCTGTTCACTTCGGCAGTATCGTTAAAGCGGCGGCAGGCATCGACTGTTTCAGCATAAGTGCGGCCGAGAAGGGTACTCAGGTAGGTAAAGGCCACTTCGCGATTGTATTCTTCGCCCAGTTTTTCGTGTTCGACGATTTTTTCCAGCATTTCCCATTCGCGTTTGCGCCGGCCCTTGTGGTCGGTGCTGTTGCGGCGTATTTTTTCGGCTTCGATATACAGGAAGGTCAGGTGGGTCAGTATATCGTAGATATCGCTGCGTCCGCGGGTCATTTCAATGAACATCTGTTCGTTGTCGATACGGTAGGCCTGGCGCCGGCGTTTGGGTGGGATGATAGGGTCGAAATTGGACTGCTCGAAGCCCTCGCGGCTGATCAGACGGACGAACCGGCACTCCTCGATGCCTCGGGGTAATCGTTGGGCCACGTAGAAAAGGCCGTTGAGTTCTACTTTTTCAGGATCGGAAATAGAGCCGTAGATCTCGGGGCGCAGCACCATCATGGCTTCGATCATGGCTTCGCCCGACAGGCCCAGGGGTTTATAGCTGCCGCGGATGAAGAGGTGGCGCATGGCAATATAGAGTCGCTGAACGGCGGCACGGGATTCCTGAGCTCGGATACGATTGGATTGGGAAAGCATAGTGCTTTTGCGCACAAAGATAGGTAAAAAGGAAAACGGGGTGGCCTAAAAACCTAAGGAACCAGCACCAAACGGTGAGGTTCCTTAGTACATCATCTACCCCTTCACTATATACTCGTTTATGATTCGCCATGGACATCCTTACACTACAACTGGGGGACATCCATTGGCAACTCGTTCGCTTTTTGATTCTGGCTTGCTACCGGCCCCTCATGCGGGCCGGTAGCTTCCAGGATAATGTTTCATTGTGTAGATCTGCAGGTTAATAGCTGTAAATACTTTTAGGCAAATTTCGATTCGTACGTGTACGGTCTTCGGGCAAGTTTTAGAAAAAATTGATACCGCTCAGCGGTAACGTTTTTGGGATGTAGATAGGCTGTGTCGCGGTTAGAACGATGTAAGCCTCTCGGTTGAACGCTAGTGTTTCACAGTGTGTGTTGGTTAAACGCGAATTGGTTTGTAGAACGCCTCTTGGTTTTGAACGCTAGTAAGAACGCTAATCGGTTTTTTGACGCTGAAATCGTTTTTGGGATTAGATTGAAACTCGTTGGGTTTTTTGACGCTGGTTAGAATTTTAAGAACGCTGCGTGAGTCAGAAGAACGCTGCCAGAACAGTAATCGGTTATGGAGATAGCCTTCTGAACGCTGTGTGTTGCCTGCCGATCTTTCAATGAACGTTGTATTTCCTTTCGAATACATTACAAATATAGGGTGAGATAGGGGGGCAAACAATTACAAATAAGGCCTTTTTTCATTTAGTGTTTTTAGATTGATTACATATTTTAAAAGGGTGTATTTATTTTAAAATATTGATAACCATATAGTTACCTTTTTTATATTATATTTTTTTTGTATTCAAATGTGTTTGTTTTTCATTTTGTGTCAGGATGCATAAGAAAAATCTCCATTTTTATTTGGAGGTAATTTGCTGTGTTTATGAGCAATCCAGTAAAAAGTGAGGTTTAAAGGATTTGCCAACAAAAGAATACCCATAAGGAAAAGGCCTCTTGAGATGGCTGATTTTGGGTGTAAAAGCCAAATGGGCCGTGTAAAAGACAACAGCCACTCCAATTCATTGATAGGAGTGGCTGTCAGGTCAGAACAAATTGCCGTAAAAAGACCCTGATTACGGCGGCTGCTAATGAGATACAAGCACTTTAGTGCTGTATAGTTCAGTACTGGCTTCGGCTACTACCAAGTACATGCCTGGTGGTAAACCGCTTGTTTGAATGATATATTGACCATTATTCTGCTTTCGATATGGCGCGGTATATTGGTAGCCACGCATATCGAAAAATAGGAGTCGTTCAACAGTTTGGGTATTTTCAGGGAGTGAAAACCTTAGTTCTTCGTTTGTTGGGTTGGGCGATACAATAGGTAGAACATCCTTATTGATGTGTTTTGTCCCAACTGCCAGATTGACTATCTCTCCCTCATCCCATCCTACGGGTATTTCCTGGAATTCATTATCAATTACATATACACTATCCAGACCAAATTTAAAGGATGGCTCTATGATATTCGGGCCAATTATGATGGTTTCAATAACAATACTTGTGGCAGCGATGGTACCTCCACCCGAACGAGCCTTTTGGTTTTTTCGGGTAATTGCAAACTCTGCATAGCCTTTGTCCGGATGATCCCGGACAAACGTAATTACTTCACCAGCTACACTATCAGTTTCTACAAACCAACTGTCCTCTGGATAATAAACTGAATCTATCCCCTTTAGTACATAGGTAGAATCGTAGTAGAGTCGGAACGCAAGGCCGTATACACTATCGACTGTATTAAATTCATCACCCAGGCTAAATGTCAGGGTAATTTCCTCTCCACCATCAATGGATTCGCGACTGGGAATAACCCGAAGTTCGGGGCGGGTTCTGTCTCCCTGCACAAATTCGTGTGGGAATTGAGCATCCCCATGGATTTTCGTATACCAAAGGTCACAAACACCTACGTCAGAATCATTGATGATGCCGTCACCATTACAGTCTGCGTAATAGAAGTTTCTACCATTGTGCAGAAACTCTCCCCTCCAATTTTCTTCGGGGGCTGGCCAACCTACAAAATCAGTTTTTGTGCCATTAGGTCTTGGTGAACCAGTTTCTCCAAATGCATATCCTATATAAAGGATATCAATGTTTTCAACAATACCATTGTTATCACAATCACCTGGGTGAACTAGCTGGCTCATTAGTGAAAAAGGAGCAGCTATCGAAAAAACCAGGAATAGTGTAAATATGTGAAGGCCTTGTTTCACTCGAAAATGATTTGTTAGGACAAATGTAGGTGGGATTATATCTTTCGGCAAGAACATCTTACAATATTTTTCAGCGTTTAATTTGGTAAAAGCTTATGTATTAATTTATTCATCATTAAAAAGAAGCTGATAATCTGCTACTAATTGATTTTGTATGTGTATTTTTGAAATATATCAAACATCATTTTTCAAATGAATGGAAGTAAGCTGATTGACCTCCTTAAGGCGTTTTCTCCTGATGAGTTGGAGGAATTCGGTGATTTCGTTAGTTCACCCTATTTCAATAAACGTGAAGAACTCATTCCGTTTTATTTGTATTTGCGGAATCTGGCACCTGAATGGAATGAAAAGGCACTAGAAAAAAAAGAGGTATTCCGCAAGGTATTCCCCTATGAGCAGTACGATGAAAAGCAGTTAGCGTACCTAATGAATTATCTGCTCAAGCTGGGTGAACGTTACCTGGCCCGAAAAACGTATGAGAAGAGGTTAGATGCCGAAGAATTAGATGTACTGGAGTCGTTTGTAGAGAAGGGTTTAAAAAAACACTATCAGTTCTTAGTCAATAAGATACTCCGAAAATACGAGGTTTCTTCCGATAAAGGAACAGATTTTTTCTACAATCGGTTCAGACTGGCAGATATCCGGTTAGAGTACTTCAATTCACTGAGAAAAAGAGCCCTTGACCCAAGTTTTCAGGATTTCTCGGAATTCCTTGATGATTTCTTTATGTATGAGAAACTGCGTCATGCTTCTAGTATGGCAACTTTGAAAGATACAGTCTCTGCCGAACTCAGTTTCGACTATATTGATGACATTAACCGGCATCTTCGTGAATCTCAGAGCGTTGATCCGCTCATACAAATTTATCAGAAGCTTTATCTATCCTACCAAGATGATAATCCGGCACATTTTGAAGAATTTCTGGAGCTTTTGAGTAATAATGTGGACAATACGGCAATACCAGCCCGACGTGAACTGTATCTTTTTGCCATCAACTATTGCGGTCGCAGAATCATGGCAGGTCAATCTAGTTATTATGATAAAGTACTTGACTTATATATGGAAGGAGTGGATAACAGAGCTTTGTTTGAGGGGAAATATCTGTCACCTACCACTTATACAAACATCGTGAAGCTGGCTCTGGGCTTGAGAAAAATTGAGATTTTAGAGGATTTCATTGAAACTCATTCAGGTAGTTTGCCTCCTGAGGAGCGTGCTGATGCAGAGTATTTGAATCGGGCGGAAGTTCTTTATTTTAAAAAGGATTATGGGGGGGTCATTGAAAATTTAAGGGAAATGGCACACTCAGACTTCCACTACACCCTAAGTTCACGTGTTCTTTATCTGAAGACTTATTATGCACAAGACGATATAGAGCCGCTCCTGTCACAGGTAACAGCCTTTAATCAATACTTACGACGCAATAAGAAGATGGCGGCTAGTGTGAAGAAACCTTTCTTCAATTTTTGTAAGTGCCTGGGAATGATCTTGCGGGTAACTCCCAAAAAATACGACACTGTAAAGGCCAAAATTGAAGAAATGAATCCGGTTGCCGAGAAAAATTGGTTGTTAAGGACTCTGGAACAACAAGTGGCATAACCTAACTCAACCACTGATATACCGCCAAACTGCTCAGGTACGCCAGCCCCGTCATCATAAAGAACTGGATCGTCGGCCACTTCCAGGAATAGGTCTCCCGC
>CAYFGK010000085.1:0-31042 GCA_964342305.1 uncultured Saprospiraceae bacterium
ACTCTTAATGTGATGCTTATAGTAGTTTTGAAACTTCTTAACCGGACACTACTGAAAGAAAGCAGTAATTCGAAGTACTATTAAACTTCTTTTTTCTTCTTCAAATGGAAATATTCTCCAAGTTTTTGGAAATTGCATCAAATCTAACTGGGTGAAAATAATCGCACATTAATGAGAACGGTCTAATTGAAATTGAATTTCTATTCTCCTCAAATTAACAGTCAGTGTAACAGCTAACTCCTCATTGAAAACTGAGCACTCATCATTCATCATTATGAAGGATGTATCTCGTCTTATACAACCGAATCGAATCCACCGAAATGAACCGGGTCGTATCACCCAAATAGACCCGATGCGCCCACCAGCTTTCCTCGGCTTTGATGAAGGCCAGGGATTCAGGACCCGAAGGTTGAAAGGTGATGCCTTTCACATTTTCAAATCCGGCCAGGGGTTCAAATTCCGTGAACGTGCCCGTATTTTTGTCGAACGTCCAGACGCTGTGGTGCTCGGTGAGCATAAGCTGATCCGGGTCGTAGGCAGGTTGGATGAGGTCATGCCCACCTTCTCCCGGAATGGTCCAGGTGTGTTTTTGCCGTAAGGCAGGCTGATCCGAATCCCAATCTAACAACTCGTAGGCGCGAAGTTCATCGTAGCCAAGCGCGTAGAGCAATTCACGCTCTGCATCCCAAACGATCCCGTGGCCGGAAAATAAGCTGTCGCTGAAAAGCGGCTGCGCATCCGGCACCCGGTCGAATACCGCCACTCGGTTCCCCTCTGGATTGGTGGAGCCGACCACCACCATGCGGTTGTTGGGTAATGCCTCTATGGAATGGGCGTTTCCGACCGTGGTGTAGGCGACCACTTCGCCGGTTGCCCGCTCTATCACCACCACGCCCCCACTACTGGAAGACACAATGATCTGTCGGCCATTAGCTATCGGTTTGGCATCATCGATGGTAGCCAGGTACCGGTCTTTATACGCCGCCGGCAGTACCGCCGAGGAATCGGGATGCCACCGCCAGACGACCACGTTCTCCTCGGCGGTGGAGCGATCGGCATCGAGGATGATGAGGTGTTTGTCGCCCAGGATGAGCAGTTCGTTGGTAGTTTTTTCGGGCGTGCACGCGACGGCGAGCAGGAGCAGAAGCAGGATGGTGTTTCTCATGGTGTCCGGATTGATCGTATGAACTTAAGTACTTTTTCCCAAGCTTCATTGGAATGGACCGTACTGAGTGCTCCGTGCTGTATCATTCGATTTTTTATTTGGCTTCCGCCAAAAGGTTAACGCAGCCGGGGAGTACTCATCATGTAGCATTCATCATTCCCACAAAAAAACCACCACTCCGAAAAGAACGGAGCAGTGGTTCCTATACACTCACTAATAGTAAAATCCAATTCTATCAATCGTGCAATCCTTTTTCGCGCAGGTAGTTTAGGAGGAGTTGGGGGCGATCGGTTTGCATCATATTTACGCCTTTATCGATTAGCCACCCGTAAATGGCATCCGGATCCGATACAGCCTTATCATCCTCGTATCCTCCGTTCAGACTGGCCCATAAGGTGTTCACCCATACTCGTGAACCGCTGGTACGAATTTCTTTGAATTGGTTAACCAAATCCGTTTCAGGGTCATCGAAGATGAGCTCAAAAGCTATGGGCTGCATCCTTTCCATGTATTGCTGCAGGTGTTGCTCTGCCATAGAATCCTGGAGGGGGATAATGGGCATGAAATACACCTCATCCAGATACGACCCAAATTCCTTGTGTAATTGCGTTGGAGAAATAGCTCCTTTCATGACGATGTGGCCAACCGTTCCGGTTTTCCGCGCAACAGCATAGGCCCGATCAAAATAACCGTAGCATTTATCCAGATTTACCAGGAGTTTTCCTTTACAGGCCAATAGTGCTTCCTCCAGCGTTGGGATACCATGATCAGTGAGGTGATTGGCCCCGTTGCGTAAGCGCAGTGTGCGAATGCTATCCAGGGTCCAATCCGCTACCCTGCCCTTCCCGTTCGTGGTCCGGTCGATAGTTTCATCGTGCATGATCACCAGTTGACTGTCTTTGGTCATGCGCACATCGATCTCGACCATATCCACTCCCAAAGCCACGCAGTTTTCGATGGCCTGTATGGAATTTTCCGGAGCATGGCGCCAATCTCCGCGATGGGCGATGACGAGGACCTGATCGGAGTTCGCGTCTTCAAGCTTTTCCTGAAGTTGCTGAATGCTACCAGTGGGTTGCATCGGCTCCATGGCCGGAGCAGTGGCCTTTTTGCACGAAAGTGCAGCCAGTAAAAGGAGGAAAAAACAAACCAGATATGAGGGTTTGTACAACATTCGAGGTAACGACAACCTGGATCTCAGAAGCATAACTCTGTTTTTAGCGTAACCTATTTGTCTGTAAATATTGAATCATTTCCTTCGGATAGTCGGTCAGTAATATGGTGGCTCCCTGCTCTACACACCATCCCCAGCCAGCATCTGGATTTTCGAGGGAAAGGGCATCATCGTGGCCACTGCACATATCCGGATTGATCGTGGTGATCCAGACCGATTGCTGCTGGTCTATGACAGTCAGAACTGGAGAATCCTTCTGCTTGAGTCGGTATTCGAAAGCTGCCACGGACATACGCTCGGTAAAGGTTCGTTTGAAAACCTTCGGATCTTCGAGATCCTCTGTAACCCGGGGAACATGATGCGCATGTTCCAATAATACTGGTCCCATCTCTTCCTTAGCGGTAGGGTATGAGTACGGTTCCACAAAAAGGGCATGATCCATGGTTTTTGTCTCCAATAACACCTCCTTAATCTTAGGGAAATGGTCATTGCCTTTATCAATCATGATAATGGCCTTACCCTTGGCGGCTAGCATCACATCCGCTAAGCTCGGAACGGGATAGTCCGTCAGTTCTCCATCATTGGTCTTGGTCCTTAGTTTACGGATCTCCGCCATCGTGAAGTCAGCTACTTTCCCACTTCCGTTCGTCGTTCGATCCAAGTCGGTATCGTGGATGATCGCCAGTTCACCGTCGGCGGTGCGGCGAACATCAATTTCTATTATTTCTACCCCCATATCTATACAATTTTGTAAAGCTGCCAGGGTATTTTCCGGGTAGTTGTGCCAATCGCCTCTGTGGACGGCCACCTGAACATAATTGCTATCCGGACTGTAAAGCCTATTGATGATAGCGTCAATACGTGAACGGTCAATGGTTGAATCCACTCCAGTATCAGTGGAACGCACTTCATGCATGGTGTCTGGAGGAGTTAAATCATGCTGATCGCAGGAAATCCATACCGGAAGTAAGAACCACAGGAGAATATATAATTTACTTTGCATGTTAATTATATTGAAATGGGAACCACTCTCAGGAGAATGGTTCCCAATGGAATACCTAAAATTATTTTAATGAAAAGCGGGCTCCGACCTGGAAGGTACGGCCAAATACAAAAATAGTATCCTGGAATTTCTCCTCATCGATGTATTCAAATCGATTGGCATTAAAGGCATTCAGGATATTCAGGGTCAGACTAATGTTATCGGTCAGGTCATAGCCGGCTGAAATATCTGTCTGGCTGTAATCATCGCGGTATTTCAGGCCATCGACCGGATTCGGTTTTGACCGCAGGAAATTACTCCGATAATTAAAGGCAAATCGTACCTGAAAACCATACTTCTCGTAGTACAGGATAGCATTTGCGGAATGCTTTGAGTTATTAGGCAACTCATACGATTCCGATTCTCCCGTTTCCAGGTCGATGACTTCCTCAAAATCACTGTCGGATATTGTATAGTTAGCCACCACTCCCAAACCATCGAATGGGCTTGGTAAAAAGGTTAGCGGTTGCTGGAAATTTAATTCCAGGCCGTTGATCGTTGCCTCATTTCCATTTACCGGGCGAGAGAGCAGGTAGGTCACTCCGTTCAGGTCAACCGGTACCGTCTCATTGGTAATAAAGGATTCAATATCCTTACGGAAAAAGGAAACGCCAATCAGGGCACCACTTTTGGGATACCATTCTAGTCCCAGATCGTATTGATTTGCGCGGAAGGGATCAAGCTCCGGGTTCTTAGCAGCGATGGTCAGGCTTGCATCATCAATCTCCCGGTATGCAGACAAATCCCCCAGACTGGGTCGTGACATGACTCTTGCGAAGGCAGCCCGTGCATACAGTTTCTCCCCTAACGCATACCGCAGATTGATGCTTGGTAATACATCCAGGTAATCAGAGGTGGTTTCACGCGGGGTTAAGGCACCCGTTTCATCATCCAGGTCAAAACCTTTAGAGGTGATTTTAGTATTTACCAGGCGCACCCCAAAGTTGGCGTCGAATTTATCCTTGTCCAAGGTACCCATTACATACCCGGCGGTAATATCTTCCGTGATATCGTAGCGTGCATCAATTTGCTCTACCTCATTGCGATTGAAAGGAATGATTGGCTCATAAACGGAGCGCGCCTTGTCCCAATCATGTACTAAAAATTCGGAAGGCCCGTTTGCTTCATCCACATTATCCAGGAAACCTTCCAATAAGACCGATACCGGGGCAAAATCCGTAGGGAACCCGGCATCTCTTGCCCGCTGACGATTGTAGAAGTATTTCCGGGTTTTATTTCTGGATCGAAGTTTAGCACCAAAATCCAAATCGAATCCGGAACTGAGGGACCGGGTAACATCCACCTGACCCGAGATAATATTATCGGCGTTTTCCCACATATACCGACGAGCCTCCGCCATCTCGAATTGAGAGGCATCCGTCAAGTCAGTTGGTGATTGAATATCGAACCACTTCAGGTCTTCCTCCACACTATAGGACATACGGTTTACATTATCCGCGTAGTAGCGGTACCGTTCGGAATCCCGGTTATTGGCCTGGTAGGTTGCATTAGCGGAAACGTTCCAGTCATTGACATTCCACTTACCGGTAAGGCCAAAGGTGTATATATCGGTGATGTTCTCCTGCTGCTGATTTTCTAAGCGCAGCAATACGTCCTCGTAAGTGCCAGATTGAAAAAACGGCCCGTCAGTATTTATTTCGATCGGATACCCGCTGCGAGGAAGGAACCAGATAGGAGTATACCGGGTCGCCACCTGATCGTTTTTCACATAGGTACCTTCTAACAGTAGGTTAAAGGATTCACTGACTTCGTATTGCGCAGCCAGGTTAACCGCGAGTCGTTCTACTTCCTGGCCCTGGCTTACGTAACGTGGAAATGGAACGAGGATATTTGAAAACTCATTCACCATGTCACCGTCCAGATCGTAGGAATTAACTTCATACCGAACATTGTCATATCCCTCTCCGGTATTTAAAAATTGGAAATAAGACACCCCTCCGAGGATCCCGAATTTATTATTCCAGTTTTGTCCGAACGTTAAGGAGGCTTTTGGCGTAAGCCCTTGATTATCCTGGGCCTGTGTATTATAGATCCCCTCCAGCGACGCAACAAGTATCCGGTCATCGATATCGAATGGCTTGCGGGTAACTAAATTCACAACGCCACCAATGCCGCCCTCATCCATATCGGCAGTAGGGCTTTTAATAACTTCGGCCTTCCCGTATAATTCCGCAGGCAATGCATTAAAATTGAAGGTCCGTGTGTCGCTGGAATTCGGAGCCGCCTGCCCGTTCAGGGTGACCTGGGTATATTCCGGAGGCAATCCGCGAACACTGACTTCATTACCGACACCACCTTCGTAATCCCGACGAATCTGGATCCCTGAAATACGCTGCAACGCTTCTGAAACATTGGACTGAGGGAACTTGGCAATGTCTTCGGCTACAATGGCATCCACCGCATTTACCGATTGTTCTTTTATGGCCAGGGCATTTGCCAGGCTTTTTCGGTAGCCGCGGACCACCATCCCTTCCAACTCTACGGCCGAAGCCACCAGAGAAATGGTCAGGTTCGATTGGTTATTCACCGGAACCTCTTTCAGGGCGTACCCTACATAGGAAATGATCAACGTAGCATTTCCTTCATCCGGGATGGCAATGGAAAAAGCACCGCGATCGTCGGTCACCGTCCCCTGACCACTTCCCTTCACCATAATGGTAGCTCCAACCAGGGCATTCCCGTCCATATCCTGAACCGTGCCCCGGACAATTTTGTCGAGTATAGAGGTTTTATAAATCACCGTGGCCTCCGACTGCATGGCCAACTCCTGAAAAGGGGAGATAATCGGCACCAATATCGGAACAGGTTTATCAGATCTTGATGGATTCCGTTCACCCAGTGACACAAAAATATTGTCTTCAAAAATAGAAAAAGCCAACCCCGATTCACCGGAAATGAACCGAAGTAAATTGCTTAACCGCAGATCTTCATTATTATTCGAAATAGTTATTCCCTTGACTGCTTCGTAGTCGTAGGTAAAGAAAAAGTCCGTCTGACTTTGTATTTCCTGAAAAGCATCTTCCAGTGAAATCTGATCCCATTCCATAGTGATGGTCACTTCCTCCAGCGATTGCGCACGACCATTCGTAGCAAACGCGAACGTTGCGAAAACACCCTGGATCAAGGCGACGTACATAAATAACTTTGACATGGCCCAAAGTTTGGCAGTTAGATTAAGTTTCATAATTTTAGAATTGAGCAATGAAGTGCTTGTTTCCAGGCGTACAGTATCCACGAGTGTGTGAGAGCTCGTCGTGGAACCTTGTCCTGGAATCGGTTAAAAAATGCCGGCTAGTTAGCGCTAGCCGGTTATTTCTCCTTTCTTTTCGGTATTACTTTGTACGTGTTTTTCGATTGTTGCAGGAACGTATAGTCTGTGACACGCTGAATCAACATCAACGCCTCACCGACATCATATTTCTTGGTATCTATCCGGTGTACTAATTTTGTTCGGAAAGCCGTTGTGTCGTCCATCACGAAGTCGACCTCATACCACTTCGACAAGACCTCGGTTACTTCGGAAATGTCGGCCTTGTCAAAGTAGATCATATTCGTTTTCTGTACCAGGGATTGTTGTTCGGGCAACACCTGGAGTTGAATTTTTTGCTCAGCAGCCAGGTAACGCACTATTTCGCCCGGCTGCATGGAGAGGGTATCGCCCTGTTTGGTTTCGATCGCGACCTTTCCTTCTACCAGGGTCACTTCCGTTCGGTCCGATCCCTCCCTGGCTATCACATTGAAGGCGGTCCCCAGAACACGGGTGGTTAATTGATCGGTTTCCACCAAAAATGGCTTATCCGGATCGGGTTGTATTTCAAAGAAGGCTTCGCCCTTTAGCAAGACTTTGCGTTCGCTTCCCCCAAAATCAGCGTCGTAAGTAAGGGAGCTTTGGGGGTTCAGCCACACCCGGGAGTTATCGGCCAGGACCATCATTTTCACCTTACTACTGCGGTTTACCAATTGCCTGCCCGTTCCCTGCCCAAAACCATTACTGTTAGTGATCCAAAGGCCCAGTCCGGCCACCACCAATACGGCAATAGCTGCCGCCGCCCGCCAGTTGGTTTGCAACCTGCGTACTTTCGCTCCCTGATCGCCTGTGCTACCCGTGGTCCGGGCAATGCGTTTCCAGACCTGCTCCTCCAAGCCCGGTTCTATGTCTGCACCCTCTGTGTCCGTATCTTCCCATTCCTCCTGCCACCAGGGAAATGCTGCCGCCGCCCCGGTTTGCTCCAGGTAGGCTTTCATCCGAGCCGCCTCCTGTGGTGTGCACGCTCCTTTCCTGTATTTATCCAATAAAGCCCTATTGATCATCGACATTGATTCAATTGTAAAAAGTAAATTCACCCGGTAATACGAATGGAAATTCCATCACCTTTACCCGGCCGGATATTTTTTTCAAAAAAAATACGTGGATTCTAAAAGAAGGGAAGGTGAGACATGCGCTTTCGCAAAAATTTAAGCGCTTTAACCATCTGGGATTCAACGGTATTTCGGGAAATATGCATAGCGTCAGCGATCTCCTGGTAGGTGAGGCCCTCCATCTTGCTGAGGGTAAAAATCTGACGCCGTTTTTCTGGCAGGGCATTAATGGCAGCTTGCAATTCTTGCATGGAATTTTCGGAATCCCCCCCTTCCTGCAGGTCATCAGCCTGAAGGGGCTGTATGTCCGAGAGCAGTTTTTTGTGCCGTGCATCTTTTCGGTACGCATCGATCAGTATGCGTTTCGTAATCACGAAAAGCTGTGCATCCACGGGTATATCTACGCGCAGTGACGCCCGGTTTTCCCATACCCGCACGAATACATCGTGCAGCATATCCTCGGGAGACACGTTCATGGGTACTCGTTCCCGCAAAAAAGCAAATACCTTCCGGTAGTACATGCGGTACAAGCGCTCAAATGACTGATGTTCTCCCGACTGAATCGCTTTGATAAACTCCACGTTTCCAATTTTGCCCTGAAAAGGTAAGATTACCCGGACCATCTTTAGGGGAGAACAGGTTTAATTTTGTGTAAAGATTTTTCAAAGCCAACATTCGAAAATCACCCGGTCCACGCCGAGGTTATAGCGTGCACGAAGGTCGGAAGGGCTCCGATCCTTTTTCCGGCTTCCATGCAAGCAGGTGCTCATTTCGGGTCCCTCCATACCGCACAAAGGCGGAGATCATTCATCATTCATCATTCATCATTTAACATTCATCATTTACCAAAAAAAACCACCACTCCGGAAAAAGCCGAAGCAGTGGTTTCCATACACTCACTAGTATGAAATCAAACTATTTTGTACGTCCGGTCTGGCGGGAATACACCTCCCGGATCTTATGGTAAATGTCTTTATTCTGGTAAATACCCTGGAAAGCTTCCGCGCCCGGCCCCATGGCAAATACAGGGATCAACTCAGCGCTGTGCTGATCGGAGTTGAAGTTGACACTCAGCTCTCCGGGGATCTCGTTGCGAAAACCGAAGGTGGCTACCGGCTGGTATTTCTTACCCAGACTCACTTCGCCGGTTTCGTGATCGGCAGTGACCACCAGTAAGGTATTGGGGTGCGCCTCTACGAAGTCCATGGCAATACCCAGTACTTTATTGAAGTCCTTCACCTCCTCGATCAGCATTTGGGCATTCTCGGCATGGCCGGCCCAGTCGATGTAGGAGCCCTCCACCATTAGGAAGAAGGGTTCATCCTGAGTGCTTAGGTATTTCAGGGCCATATCGGTGGCTTCGGGCAGGAATTCCTCCCGTCCTTCGATCTTGGAGGGCAGGCTTTCTTCCGCCAGGAAGTAGGCGTTGCGCTTGGTGTTATCCGGTGCCGACAAAGCCGAGGTATCAACCTGGTATCCTTTTTGCCGAAAGGCACTATAAAGATCCTGACCATCCGCCCGCTTATCCATGTATTTGCGGCCACCTCCGGCAATGAAATCGACATCGGCTTCGATCAGTTGGGCGGCGATATCATCGTGCAGATCGCGGTCGGTAACGTGGGCGTAAAAAGCAGCAGGAGTGGCATGCGTAATGGTCGTAAGACTGACCAGACCGGTTTTGTAGCCATCCTTTTGCAGAAGCTCCATGATGGTTTCGTGAGGCACAGAATCAATGCCCACACCGATCGCTCTTTTGTAGGTCTTCTGCCCAATGGAAAACGCCGTTGCTCCAGCCGCCGAGTCAGTTACCTTGTGAGTGAGGTCCCAGGATTGGTGGAACCCGATATGCCTGAAGCGGGTGAAATTAGGCTCTCCTTCTCCAAAGTAGTAAGCCGTGGAAACTTGAGGAACGCCCATTCCGTCACCAATGAGAAAAATGATGTTCAGGCCATCATCACCGGATGTAGTATTCGACTTGTTTAATGTACACCCCGTCAGGCACCCTAATAGTATCAGGCAGGCGGCAGTGCGTAGTGTATGTATCATTACGTTATTCTTTTTCATAGAAATCAAGACGGCCTCCTTTCCCTTTCGGAAAAAACCAGCATACGTCTTTAAAAATAGGGGGCAGCAAATGCTATATTCACTGCCCCCATCATCATCTTTCCAAAAGTATCAGGTGGTTAGTATCCCTGGTTTTGTACCAGGAAGCCCTCTACATTCGAGGCACCATCGATAGCAAACTGCGGAATGGGGAATAGTCGTTTCATTGGATCACTATCCGTCTTTTCGGTCCAGGTATCTTCGTACTTTCCGAAACGGATCTGGTCACCACGGCGGAATCCTTCCCAATACAATTCGAATCCACGCTCGCGGAACATAATGTCCAGGTCGATCTCGCTCAATGCCGGCGGTGTCTGATCGGGACGAGCGGTCCGGGAAGCACGCACTGTGTTTACATCGGCCAGTGCCCCAGCATTGTCACCCAAACGAAGTTTCGCTTCGGCACGCATCAGGTATACCTCAGCCAGTCGTAGCATGACCAGGTCGACACTACTGAAATTATTACCGTTTGGAGAGGTACGGCTAAACTGGTACTTGGATACCCGGTAACCGGTATTGTGCAGACGACCCTCGTTGGTGAAATCGACATTCAGGGTATGGTTCACGTAACCGGTATCGCGATCAGGACCATTTCCTTTACGCTGCTGCACGGGGTAAATGCGCACACCGTCATCGCAGGTGATAAAGGCTCCGTCAGAATCCTTACGTGGCCCCCATTGTACGCCGCGCAGAATACCGCGATCCATTTCGAATGCCAGGGGATCGATACAAAAGAAGTTATCCTGATCGTTAAGCGGAGACAAACCGGTCAGGTCCTGAATGTCTTCGGGAACAATGGTGTTGCGCTGATAGAACCGAGCATCTACCGTAGGATCTTCGCCGTAGGCATCCACCCAGGTCTGATAGAAGTCAGAGGTGATGGACGGTCCGTCCGTTCCATCCGCACTCGGGAATTCCGGACGCGGGAACATAGAACCGGCAATCGACCAGTATGCCCACCGGCTGTGCTCACGACGCAGTACACCGCGTTGATCCAGGGCCCAGATCAGCTCCGGATTGGCGTTGTTATCATCATTGAACAGTTCGAAGTACTCCGGGGACAGACTGTATTGACCGGAATTAATGATGTTATCCGTGTATTCGATCACGGCATTCATGTCTTCCGTTGTAAAATCAGGCGTTCCGTACGGATCGCGGTACACAGCTGCATTCAGGTGCAGGCGGGCCAGGAATCCCCATACTGCGCCCTGCGTCAGGCGACCGGGACCACGGTTGGTATTGATCACATCTACTACGCTCAGCAGTTCTCCCTCAATGTAATCGATGGCTTCTTGTCCACGCAGGATGGTCGAGATCTCGCTGGAGGTCTCTTTCTCGAACACGATCCCCCAGCTATCCAGCACCAGCATATTCAGGTAGGCGCGCAGAGCGATCATTTCGTAGAGGGCACCGGTCGCTTCCGTGTTACCACTTTCCGATAAGGGACGCAGTGTCTCGATGGCTGAAATGGTGCGGGAAATGTTCTTGGTCACTTCGTTCCAGGCATCACCAACCAGATCGTTCCCAGAGGTGATCAGGTGTTGGTGAGCGGCGAGGAATTTACCCCCATCGAACCAGTCCGTTCCACCCCGATACGGGAGGATGGCCTCATCCGAAGGAATCAATTGCATGCCGTAGTAGTTGGTGTGACGCCACACCCACGATACTTGTCCGTAGGCCGGTGCGATCGCACCACTGACAGCTTCGGCCTGACCGGCGCCGGTCAGGGATTCGTCGAGAACTTCCTCAGTAAGGTCGGTGCAACCCAGGGTTGCCAGGAATAGCGTTCCTAAGAATGCGCTTATTATTTTACGTTTATTCATTGGACTGTCTTTAGAAGGTTACGTTAAGACCGAACAGGATCGTCCGGGCAGTTGGATAGGTGAAGCGGTCGATACCAAACGTCTGTACGCCGCTGATGGAGTTACCGGTATTCACTTCGGGATCAAAACCTGAGTAGTCCGTGATCACAAACAGGTTTTGCCCGGTAACGGAGAGTCGAATATTGCTCACGTAATTGCCGAGGCCAATAGTCTCCGGACGGAGGTTGTAGGCCAGCGTAGCGTTATTCAGACGCAGGAAGCTTCCATCCTCCAGGTAACGGGTCGATACCTCGTTGGAGTTGGTGATATCCTCGTTCGGGAATTCCGTTGCGAAATCCGTAGTATTCAGGGAAGACGCCAGGCTACCGCGCTGGAAGAGCGACATGGTGGTGTGGTTGTAAATCTCATTGCCGGCAACGCCGTTGAAATTCAGTCCCAGATCGAAATTGTTGTAGCTCAGGTTAATGTAAAAAGCGTACAACAGGTCGGGCAGCGCACTACCTACCACGGCACGGTCATTTTCCAGCACTTCGCCATCGCCATTCAGGTCGCGGAATTGGTTCAGACCATCATCACCAATACCTACAAACTCTTTCATGTAGAAAGCACCGATGGCTTCGCCATTGAGGTATCCGTTGATGGTGGCACCGGTTTGGCCGGCACCCTGTGCAGCACCGGTGGTCAGCACCGCGTAGGGTGAATTGGTCACCTCGTTATTGATATAGGAGATGTTACCTCCAATGTTGTAGTTGAAACCACTTTGCTTACCCTGGTTGTAATCCAGCGATAGCTCAAACCCGGAGTTACTGATCTCCATATTGGGGATGTTCGTCCAGAAGGTAGCGGTAGGCTGGATCGGATCGGCCGGAGTCACTTCCAACAGGATGTTTTCCGACACCTTATTGAAGTAGTCCAGCGTACCGGTCAACCGGTAGTTCATCAGCGCAAAATCAATACCTACGTTGGTCTGCGTAGACACCTCCCATTGA
Organism: uncultured Saprospiraceae bacterium; assembly: GCA_964342305.1. GTDB lineage: Bacteria > Bacteroidota > Bacteroidia > Chitinophagales > Saprospiraceae > DT-110. Next base: position 12,677 of record CAYFGK010000085.1, read on the forward strand.
ATATCGGGGTTAGCCAGGCGTGTGAAGATGGTACCATAAGGATAGCCATCCAGGGTTGAAGCATTCGGATCCAGTGGATACGTATCGTTCTCGGTACGACTTTCCGTAAAGTTGGCCTGGGTAATTTTAGAAGGAATTTCCTGATTACCCGTTTGTCCCCAACTTGCGCGAAGCTTCAGGTTATTGAAGGGCGAATTGGCCATGAAGTCCTCGTTGGTGATTTTCCAACCCAGGGCAAAAGAAGGGAAATAGCCGTAGCGGTTGTTTTCACCAAATTTTGACGAACCGTCAGCACGCATGGTAGCAGTGACCAGGTATTTATCGTTGAAACCGTAGTTCACCCGACCGAAGAACGACTGCAACTCATTACGTACAGCGTAGGAGTTCAGCGTGGTTGGCTGATCCTGCGTACTGGTCTGATCCTGGTAAACAGGATCTACATCGTTATTGGCAAAACCAGACAGGTTGAAAGCTTTCTGAGCTTCGAAGAACTTCTGGTAGGAATGACCGGCCAGGAAGGTAGCATTGTGTGCTCCCGATTCCAATTGGTAGGTCAGGGTGTTTTCCACCAGCTGGTTGGTGTTCTCGGTGGTGATGGTGCTCAGTGATCCGAATTCCAGTCCCTCCAACAGATCGTATGGATTTCGCTGAACATCGCGATCAGTAGCTGAGTAATCCACACCCAGATTCAGGGTGTACGTCAACCCCTTCAGGATCTCCAATGAAGGAGAGATATTTGCCAGAATACGGTTGTTCACCGCCTGATCATCGTAGATGCGGTTGCGAACGATGGGATTCAGTCGTTCATCCAGCAACGTTAGTTCTCCATTGGTAAATACCGGAATGGTTGGGTTCAATTGAAGCATATCCACTACAATGGCGCCATTATCAGGACGACGGTTCTCGGTGCGGGCACCGGAGAAATTGTAATCGACCTTCAAACGACCTTCCCAAGTGGATTGATTGAGGTTAACCCGGCCGGAATACCGACGCAGATTACTGTTGTTGAAAATACCCTGCTGATCGTCCAGACCGGCGGAAATAAAGTAGGAGAACTTCTCAGAAGCAGCCCCACTCATAGAGAAGTGTACCGTATTGGAGTTTGCCGTACGGGTCAGTTCATCTTGCCAGTCGGTATTACCACCCGCATCAAAAAGGTTACCACCGGCAGCAGGCACTTCGCGACGGAATTCATCGGCAGTGAACACATCGATCTTATTAGCCAATGAAGAGAAGGCCGTAGAAACAGAGAGGTTCATTTCCGTTTTGCCTTCCCGTCCTTTCTTAGTGGTGATAACCACTACCCCGTTAGCAGCACGTGCTCCATACAGAGCCGTTGCGGAGGCATCCTTCAACACCTGCATGGACTCAATATCCTGTGGGTTGATGAAGTTCAAAGGGTTAGTAGCCACGCCTGTATTGGAGTTATCCAGCACGAAGCCATCGATTACGTACAGAGGCGTTGTACCGGAACGCAGACTTCCCACACCACGGATGATAACATCCTGTGCAGCACCCGGCTCACCACTGGCGGCAGTGACGTTCACACCGGCTACCTTACCTTGCAGCAATTGCCCGGGATTGACTACGATCCCTTTATTGAACTCTTCATCGTCCAGGGAACCAATAGCACCGGTTACGTCGGTCTTCTTCTGGGTACCGTACGCAACGACCACGATGTCGTCGAGTTGCGTAGCCACAGATTCCAGTTCGATGGTGATCTCATCCTGATCGCCTAACACTATCTCCTTGGTGCTGTAGCCAACGTAGGAAACAAGCAAAACGACTTCCTCATTTTCGGGAACGACAATCGAGAACGATCCGTCAATGTCGGTAACCGTACCATTATTGGTACTTTTCACCAGAACAGTGGCCCCAACGAGCGGCTCTCCTTCGGTTGAAGTGATCACCCCGTTGATAACCTTGTCTTCTCCATTTACCAGTGAAGAAATTTGATAGATTACCTTGGCGGATTGTAATACATCTAACTTGCGCATTTCCAGCAGCGTGGGTATTTCCACTTGTTTGCGCTGGCTGCTGCCAGTTGCTGCTGAATAGGTATCGGCAGCAACGTATACATTTTCACCACGCACCAAAAACTTGAGATTAGTTTCACTGGCCAGGTATTTCAGGAGGTCTGCCAGAGGAACGTTTTTCTGTTGGTTGGTTACCCGAATGCCCTTAATGGCTTCGTAGTTGTAGGTGAAATAAAAATCAGTTTGTAACTGAATATCACCGAAAGCCTCTTCCAGCGTGACTTTGTTCCAGTCACTACTCACCTGACTTTCTTCTAAAATCTGTGCGTAGCCGGATGTAGCCAAAGCCGCCGTTGCGAACAATGCCTGGAGACACCCGATGTAAAACGCGAATCTCGACATGGCAAAAACTTTTCTTAGCCAATTAAGTTTCATAATTTGTTTTTGAGTTTTTAATAATAGGATTCCCGCTTTTGCCGGGTACCGTTCTCAATGACTAGCGGCCAAACTTGCATTGAGACACGAACTGGCAAAAGGTTAAAAGCTCTTGCCGACCACTTATCTGGTCGGCTTTTTTCATTATCGTAGGATATATTTTCTGTCAGTCAGCCTTTGGGTGTATCACCCATTGGTCTGCTGTTGTTTGCTCCATTTTATAGTCCATCACCGTACTGATCCAATTAGCGACTTCCTTCAGTTCCAACTTTCGGGTATCAAAGCGGTAAACTAGTGTACCCTCTATCTTTTCTGGGTTTTCTACCGTCACGGTAATACCGTACCATCGTTCCAGCCCTTTTGCCACCTCCTCAGCCGTAGCACGATCAAAGCTGCATATGCCCTCCTTCCATTCGTAAAGCTCCTTACCGGAAAAAGAGGATTTGGCTACCTGCTTATCTTTCAGCCGATACGACACTTGCTCGCCCGGCTTTACCCGTACGGTGGTGTCACCGTGCTCCTCAAATCGCATTTCCACACTCCCCTCCACCAGTGCCAGTGAAATGGTCGTATCACCCGGAACTGCTTTCAGATTAAAGGAAGTACCCAACACCCTGGTTTCCACGGTTCCGGTGCGTACGGTAAAAGGCTTTTCCGTATCATGGGCCACATTGAAATAGGCTTCCCCTTCCAGTTGCACGGCACGCTGATCCTCCGCAAAGGGATTCCGGTAAGAAAGCGAGCTTCCGTTATTCAACCACACCTGGGTTCCGTCTGGAAGGAGGTGAAGCTCTGGTTGAGCCTCTTCCTGTATCACGACCCTTTCGCTGGCCATGGTTCGCGGTTGGGGCCAAAACCACCAGCCGGCCATGATCGCCAGCAGCGTAATGGCAGCCGCTGACATCCAGGTCATTGGTAGTCTCCTGACCACCGCCGTCTTTGGTTCTATGTCCTGAATTACCTGATCCCACATTCGCTGTTCCTGATCGACCGGTAAGGGTACGCCAGCGCGTTTGCCGGCTTCCTTCCATCGGCGTTCAAAAAGGTCCATCATGTCTTTGTCATCGATATTCACTGTTTCCTGCGCATTTTTATGTTCATTCCCATGGGCCCATATTCATCTCGACGTTTATTCATGGTACTTGTTTGCAAACATTCATCACTTCGGGATACGGATGCCGTTTCCGGATGGATTACTCTGCAGCGGAAAAAAATTAGAAAAAAAGGAAGGGACCTCATGCCAGCTTATTGCGCAGGAAATGAAGGGCTTTTGTAATGTGCACGTGCACTGTATTTTTGGAGATAGATAGTTCTTCGGCTATTTCTTCGTAGGTCATCCCACTAAAGCGACTTAGCTGAAACACTTCTCGGCGTTTGGCCGGCAATTCGGCAATCGCCTGGCGCAAGGCCTGTAAACGATTGGAAATATCAGTTGTTTCTGATTCCTGACGGGACGGGGGAAGGAGCGTCTGGTATTCTTCCATCAGTTGTTGTTGTGATGCCTGAGACCGATAGTAATCAATGACCACACTTCTCGCAATTTTGAAGATTTGAGCATCCAGATCTATATCCGGATTGATCGTACTTCGATATTGCCAAAGCTTAATAAAAACCGATTGGCAAAGATCCTCTGCGTCAGACTTATCCCGCACGCTCTGCACCATGAAATAGTATACCTTTCGGTGAAAAGCCTGGTAGACCTTTTCAAATCCTTTGCTGGACCCGGATTGTATGGTTTCTATTAATAGCACAAATGAATACTTAGCTCGGGATTAAAGGTATACATTCCCGCTTCACCATCTTTTTGGCATCCATTAAGTTTGTGTAAATTAATCTTGAAAACAGCTTCTATACCGACAACGAAGTGGTTTTGCTCCGCAGTACTTCGTGCTGGGACTCCAAACCACTTCGAGTCGAGTATATACTCGCGTGAAAAGGTTTGGCATAGCCCAAACCTTTTCGGAAGCGGTATAAGAATAATCAAAAAAGGAACCATCTTCCCATGCGCACTTACGGAATTGTATTGTCCACCGTAATTTGTCTGCTGGTTTCTGCTTGCCAGCAAAAAGAAACCCAGACTGATGCGGCACAGCACCCCTTGCTCGATCACCTCCGTTCGGAAGTGGACCAGGGCCATATACTCATCTGTGCTCACCGGGGGATTCATAATAACCGTATTCCGGAAAACTCCCTGGCCGCCATTCAGGCGGCAGTAGCAGCGGGTATCGATATAGTGGAAATTGATATTCGCACCACCAGCGATGATAGCCTTATGCTCATGCACGACGACACCGTCGATCGCACCACCAATGGAACCGGACGCTTTGAAGAGCTGACCTACCGGGAGGTGAAGCAACTTCGCCTGACGATTGGCGACTCTATTACCGACCATCGGGTACCCACTTTGCGCGAAGCTTTATTGGCATTTTCGGCACCCACCTACCCCAATCTGGATATCAAAGACGTTGATTTTGATGACCTGCTTCGTCAACTTCGGTCTCTTGGGATGGAACATCAGGTCCTCTCCTACCTCTGGAATACCGATGATGTAGCTAGCCTTACGGCAAAAGAATCCCGGTACGCGGTGCTGCCTATGGCCGACACCCTGCCTAAAATCGATTTTTTTGCGAAAGCAACAGCCTCCTCCCTCATCCATTTCAACACCAACACTTACACAAACCAAGGCATGGAAATGGCCCGTAAAAACCAGCAAATAGTCTTCATAAACACCCTTTGGGCTGAAGACACCAGCCTGGTCGCCGGAAATACCGAACCCCTGGATCAATTCATACAACTGCAACCCGGTATCATCCAGACCGATTACCCGGATTTATTATTGGCGTACCTACGTAAAAAGGGCTTGCACGATTGAGGTCAGGTTGATTTCCGATTTCCCACCTCCGGTTTCCGATTTCTTTATCTCCCTTTCGTACCTTTTCACACCTCATTAATCACGTATATACCCATGCGAAACCTACTCCTCCTCCCCTGTCTGCTGTTCGCTTCGCTGAGCGCGTTTACGCAATCGCTGAAAGTCACCAACCTGACTTGTGAGCAACGCACTAATCCTAGCGGAATTGATGAGTCAGCGCCTCGACTGAGTTGGCAAATCCAGTCCGACGGGCATAACATTCGGCAAACAGCCTATCAGATCCGGGTCGCCGAATCGGTGGAGGATTTGGACCGGAAGCGACGAAGGGTGTGGCAATCAGAAGAAACAGCCTCCGATCAATCGGTACTGGTGCCCTACGACGGCCCCGAACTCAAACCCGGGAACGAGTATGTATGGCAGGTCAGGGTATGGGATAATCTGGAGAACGTCTCGGATTGGAGTGAACCGGCTTTCTGGAAGCAGGGCCTCTCCATCAAAGATTGGCAGGCCGACTGGATCACCGTTCCCTGGAAAGAGAATAAGGATGTCTCCCAGCCCGCACCTATGTTGCGTACCGAGTTTTTTGTGGACGGGCGTATCAAACGAGCCACGGCCTATATCACCTCCCGCGGACTGTACGAAGCTCACCTTAACGGCCAGCGGGTGGGCGACCAGCTATTCACGCCCGGCTGGACCAGCTATAATGAGCGCTTACAGTACCAGACGTACGACGTTACGGATCATATTCAGGAAGGTCCCAACGCAGTGGGCGTGATGCTCGGCGACGGTTGGTACCGGGGCTCCATCGGCTGGGTCAGTCAGCGCAACCGGTACGGAGAAGATCTGGCTTTACTCATGCAAATAGATATTGAGTACCGCGACGGTGTTCATCAATTGATCGTCAGCGATGGTAGCTGGACCGCAGCCAAAGGTCCCGTGCGGACCTCCGACATTTACCACGGCGAACGCTACGATGCCCGTCGGGAACATTCCGGGTGGAGTGAGGTAGGCTTTGATGCGTCCGGATGGGCCCGGGTAAAAAAGGCGGAATTTACCAAAGACAATATCGTAGCCCCCGATGGGCTGCCCGTAACCAAGATCGAAGAAATACAGCCCGTGGAGATATTCACCACGCCTAATGGGGACCAGGTAGTCGACTTCGGCCAGAATATGGTCGGCTGGGTACGGATGCAGCTCAGTGGCCCGGCCGGGCAAGAGGTAACGCTGCACCACGCCGAAGTGCTCGATAAGAAGGGAAACTTCTATACAGAGAACCTACGGTCGGCCGATGCGCAATTAACGTACATACTCAAGGGCGACAGCGTGGAGACCTACGAACCGCATTTCACCTTCATGGGATTCCGGTACGTGAAGGTGGAAAACTGGCCCGGCGAGCTGACGCCCGAATCACTGATCGGGGTGGTCATTCACTCCGACATGGAGCCAACGGGTAGCTTCTCTTGCTCCAATCCGTTGCTCAACCAGCTACAGCACAACATCCGCTGGGGGCAAAAGGGCAATTTCCTGGATGTACCTACCGATTGCCCCCAGCGCGATGAGCGCATGGGCTGGACCGGTGATGCACAGGCCTTTGCCTCCACCGCCGCCTTCAATTACGATGTCGCGGCCTTCTTTCGCAAGTGGTTGCAGGATGTAGCTGCCGACCAGCGGGAAGATGGAGCAGTTCCGCACGTTGTACCACATGTGTTAGGCAGAAACGCCTACGCCTCGGCCGGCTGGGCCGATGCGGCTACCATCATTCCCTGGCAGATGTACCTGGCCTACGGCGATCCCCTTTTCCTGGAACAACAGTACGTAAGTATGAAGGCCTGGGTGGGATACATGGAAGAGCAGGCCGGAGAGGAACTCCTGTGGAACGAAGGAGCTCACTTTGGTGACTGGTTATTTTACAGCGTGAACGACGACCGCAGCGGCGAATCCGCCATCACCGATAAATACCTGATCGCCCAGGCCTTTTTCATTAACTCGGTCGATATCATGCGGCGGTCTGCAGAAGTCCTCGACAAGCCGGATGATGTGGATTATTATACTGGTTTACACCAAAAACTGAAAGGAGCCTTTCTGCGGGAGTACGTCACGCCGGGCGGACGACTGATTTCCAGCACCCAAACCTCCTACGTGCTGGCTTTACAATTCGACCTGCTTCCGGAAGAACAACGCCAACAGGCCGCCGACCGCCTGGTCGATAACATCCGCCGGTACGGGCACATCACCACCGGTTTTTTAGGGACACCCTACATCTGCCATGTCCTCAGCCGCTTCGGCTACTTGGATGTCGCCTACGAACTGCTGAATCGGACCGAATATCCATCCTGGCTTTACCCGGTGACCATGGGGGCCACCACCATCTGGGAACGCTGGGACGGCATTAAACCCGACAGCACTTTCCAGAACGCCAGCATGAATTCGTTTAATCATTACGCCTACGGTGCCATCGGCGACTGGATGTACAAAACCGTGGCCGGTCTCGATCTCGATGAACAACACCCCGGTTACAAGCACGTACTGATTCATCCGCGCCCAGGCGGCGGACTTACGGAGGCCCGCGCCACGCACGAAGGACCGTACGGAACCATCGCCTCCGGCTGGCAGTTTGATGGTGAACTTTTAACGATGGAAGTCATCATACCGCCCAATAGCACCGCTACCGTACGCATACCCAATGCCGAGGTGGACCGGGTGCAAGTCAATGGCGAGCCACTGCAAACCGGCGATGGCATCCTGGAATCTAAACAAGATGACGGTGATGTGGTGATCGAAGTGGGATCGGGGAACTATACACTAAAAATGTACTTCCATTGAGCACTCATCATTGAGCATTTTTACTAAACGATCTACAACGAAGACCGCAACTCAAACGCCTGCCTTAGCCCTTTGTACAATCGCTCCGCCTCCTGATAACTCAGGGTTTGCTGGCCGTCGGAATACGCTTTTTCCGGCCGCTCGTGTACTTCCATGATCACCCCGTCGGCACCGGCCATGACGCTGGCCAGAGCAATCGGTGGCACAAAGGACCGCACCCCGATACCGTGACTGGGGTCGGCGATCACCGGCAGGTGGGTCTTTTCCTTAAGCATGGCGATGGCATTCACGTCCATGGTATTGCGGTAGGCCTTTTCGTAGGTGCGGATTCCCCGCTCACAAAGCATGATCTTTTCGTTCCCGTTGGAGAAGATGTATTCAGCGGACTGCAGTAGTTCCTCGATAGTCCCTGACATACTTCGCTTGAGCAAAATTGGCTTATCCACCTTACCTAATGCATCGAGCAAATTGAAGTTCTGGGCGTTGCGGGCCCCCACCTGAAAGATGTCGACGTAGTCGTACATATCCTCGATCTGCTCGGTCATCATCACCTCGGTTATGATGCGGATGCCGGCTTTCTGGGCTTGTTGGTACCACATTTTCAAACCTTCCTGTCCCAAACCCCGGAAGCTATAGGGCGATGACCTCGGCTTGTACACACCACCCCGCATGATACGAACCTGGTTCGCCTGGAGGTGCTTGATGGTACTGGCGATCTGTTCCTCCGATTCTATGGAGCAAGGACCAGCCATCATACCGAAGTGGCCGGTACCGAGCTTCACCCCTTCACCCAGGTCAATCACCGTATCCTGCACTTTCCATTTTTTGCTGACCAGCTTATAGGCATCACTTACCCGATGGATATCCCTGATGCCGGGCATGGTTCCGATGGTGCGAATATCAAAAGCACGCTTGCCCACCCCGATGATGTACTCCCCGAATTGAGTCGACACCTGTGAGGTTTTGTACTGTAAACTTTCCAGCTTCTCGGTGAGGGCCTGGAGTTGTTCTTCTTGTATGTTGGGTTCGATTTGGATGATCATGTTGGTACAATGCTGAATGTTAAATGATGAATGCTAAATCGATATGTCCTCTTCCCACCCCTAAAGTGGATGGGTTGATACTTCAACAAGCCGCAGGCCGTCCTAATTTCCGACTTCCGACCTCCGACTTCGAATTTCCGATTTCCGAATCTTCCCAACAAAATCGAACGTCGCACTGCGCACATCCTTGCCATCCCGCATCGCTTTGATGAAGGCCGATCCGATGATGGCGCCATTGGCGTAATCACAAGCCGTACGGAAAGTATCGTGACTGCTGATCCCGAAACCGATCAGGCGGGGATTATCCAGTTGCATGGCATTGATGCGGTTGAAATAATCCAGCTGGGTTTGGGTGATCTCCTTCTTGGCGCCGGTAATGGAGGAGTTCGACACCATGTAGATGAAGCCCCGGGTCAGTTTATCGATCTGCAAAATGCGCTCCTCGCTGGTTTGGGGGGTAATCAGGAAGCTAACGGCCAGGTCCAGTCCTTCCACTTGCTCGCGATAGAATTGTTCGTATTCGTACACGGGCAGGTCGGGCAGGATCAGCCCGTCGACGCCTACTTCTTTGGCCTTACGGAAAAAGCGGTCTTCTCCGTACTGCATCACCTGATTGAAATAGCCCATCATGACCAGCGGGATCTCGGTATGCTGGCGGGCGGAGGCGATCTGATCAAAGAGTCTGTCCAGAGTCATACCGTTGCGTATGGCCGCCGTACCACTCTCCTGAATAGTGGGCCCATCGGCCAGTGGATCGGAATAGGGCATGCCCACTTCGATCAGATCTGCTCCGGCTTCCGCCAAAGCAAGGATGGTGGGTTCGGTATCGTCCAGATTGGGATATCCGGCGGTAAAATAGATATTGAGTATATCCTTCTGCTTGTCAGCAAAAAGTTGTTGGATGCGATTCATAGGTCAGTCGTTGTATTTGTCGAAATGGGTGATGAAGGTATTGAGGTCTTTATCGCCTCGTCCCGACAAGTTGATCACAATAACATCATCGGACTGGTATTCAATTTTGTCCAGAGCGGCAAAGGCGTGGGCCGTTTCCAGGGCGGGAATAATGCCCTCCATACGGCTCAGGTAATACGTCCACTGCATGGCTTCATCATCGGTCACACTGACCGCTTCGGCACGGCCGGTGGCGATCAGGTGAGCGTGCATGGGTCCGATACCTGGATAATCCAGACCCGCCGAGATGGAATAGGGTTCCACGATTTGCCCGTCTGGGGTTTGCATGAGCAAGGTGCGGCTGCCATGGATAATACCCTTAGTACCGAGAACGGAGGTTGCGGCCGACTCCCCGCTGTTAACGCCGTGTCCGGCAGCTTCGACCGCGACCAGACGCACGTGATCTTTGTTCAGGTAGTGATAATACGTGCCCGCTGCGTTACTACCGCCACCCACACAGGCAATGGCGATATCGGGATCGGGTTTCCCGGTCTTCTCTTTGAGCTGCCACATCATTTCTTCACTGATCACCGATTGGAAGCGGGCGACCATATCGGGGTACGGATGCGGGCCCACTACGGAGCCAATGATGTAGTGCGTATCCTGCGGATGATTGATCCAGTGACGAATGGCCTCGTTGGTGGCATCCTTCAGGGTACGGCTGCCGCTTTTGGCCGGACGTACTTCGGCGCCCAGCATGCGCATGCGGGCTACGTTAGGGGCCTGTCGCTCAATGTCGATCTCGCCCATGTACACAATGCAGGGCATGCCCATCAGGGCACAAACGGTCGCAGTGGCTACCCCGTGCTGACCGGCACCGGTCTCGGCAATGATGTATTTTTTATTCAGCCGCTTGGCCAGCAGGATCTGACCGACAGTGTTATTTACCTTGTGGGCGCCCGTATGACAAAGATCCTCGCGCTTCAGGTAAATGTTGGCTTTGTATTTTGCCGAAAGGCGAGCCGCATAATATAGAGGAGTAGGACGACCTACGTAATCGCGCAGCAAATCGCGGAATTCTTTCTGGAAGGCTTCATCTTCCCAAATACCCACGTAGGCTTTTCGCAGCTCATCCACATTGGGATGCAGCATCTCGGGGATGTAAGCTCCGCCAAACTCTCCGTAGTAGCCTTTTTCGTCAATTCCTATCATGATCTTTAGTTTTTGCGAAATTCCTGGATAAAGGTTGAAATAACTTCGGGATCCTTAACCGCCGGCTCCGTTTCGAAACCGCTGTTGATGTCGACGCCCATCATCTGGGGGTGATCCATGGCACGAATGGCCTCCGCTGAATCGGGCTGAATACCGCCGCTCAGCAGGAAAGGCTTGGTACCGTGGTACTGCTGCAACAGACTCCAGTCGAACTGTTCTCCGGTACCCCCGTAGCCAGCCCCCTTAGTGTCAAAGATGAATTGATCGGCATAAGGCTCAAAGGCCGCCGTATCTCCGAAATCAAACCGCTCATCCACCGAGAAAGCCCGGATCAGGCGGGCACTACGCACGGAGCTGAAGCTCCAAAGACCCGTAAGTTCGGCGCAATACTCCGGGCTTTCGTCCCCGTGCAGCTGTACGTAATCGAGCTGGTAATCGTGAACGGCATTGAGGATGGCATCCAGCTCGGAATTCACGAACACCCCCACCCGACGAATACCTTCCAGTACCTTACCGTTTTTCGACAACCAGTCGGCCAGGTTCTTTTTTCCAACGAATCGTTTGGACTGCGGATAAAAAATGAAGCCCATGTACTGGATCGGCAACTTGGCCACCGCTTTGATATTGGCGGGCTCGCGCATACCGCATACTTTTACAAATTTCATCAGGCTATGGCATTTTTTAGGTTATCTTCCATGGATTGAATCTGGCGGATAAATTCCTGGCAGCGCTTATGGGGCGCATCGTCCTCCATAAAGTATTCACCGATCAGAAATCCCTGAAAACCCTTTTCTTTGAGTTGAATAATGGCGTTGGGATCAGAAATCCCGCTTTCCGAGATCTTGACATAGTCGTTCGGAATCTGATCAAACAGATCCATGGAGGTTTGAATATCTACCGAAAAATCCTTGAGGTTCCGGTTATTTACGCCAATAATATCAACGTATTCATTGGCTTTTTCCAGTTGATCGACGGAGTGGATCTCCATTAGCACTTCCAGGCCCAGATCCCTGGCAAAACGCGCCAGTTCTTTCAAGCGGCCCCGGTCCAGGCATTCGGCAATGAGCAAGACCACATCGGCTCCAATGCTGCGCGCTTCAATGATCTGGTACTCATCGATGATAAAGTCTTTGCGTAGAATCGGACAAAAATTAAAGGTCCGCGCCTCGGTCAGATCCGCATTCTTTCCCCCGAAGAACTCGGTATCGGTCAGTACCGATAGTCCGGAAGCACCACCTTGCATGTATCCGATAGTTACCTGCTCCACCGAAGCGTAGGGGTTGATATCCCCCTTGGAAGGTGACCGCCGTTTGAACTCCGCAATGATCCCGCTCTTATCAGGTCGCTGCAGGTATTTGGTCATCGATACCACCGGCGTTTGGTAGTAAATACTCTGTTCCAGCAGGGCTACGGGATACAGATCGCGGCGCTCGGCCACTTCTTTCCGCTTATGTTGAACGATCTTTTCGAGTATGGTCATGGTGTGTGCTTTTTTCTTTCGATGGACGTATTTTTTTCTATTTCATTTTATGTTCGAATGGATGAAGGTTGAGGTTTAGATCTCTGATCTTTGATTTCCTTTCAACTCTCCTAATCTCCAAATCCCCCTTTCTCCCTATCCCCCATTCTCCAACTCTCCAGATCCCCGTCGATCCGGCCATGCCTGCGCGAAAGCTTCAGCGGCCGCAGGAGGATCGACATCCACTCTCCCACAGGAAGAGGGGTCTCCTTTCAAAGGAGGTTTCCTCTCCCAATCCCCTAATCTCCCTATCCCCCTTTCTCCCAATCCCCCTTTCTCCAACTCTCCAATTCACGCCAAAAGCGAGAAGGATCAGGAACGTACGCTACTTAATCTTCGTAAGACGCTGTAGTCCCGCAAACGCCGCTCCCGACTCAATACTCTCCCGCGCTTCCGCCAGACAAGCCTCCAGCGATTGCTCGGGATTGATCAACTGGATGGCCAGGCCCGCATTGGCGATAACCACATTTTTATGGGTATCCGGGGCCTCATCTTTCAGCACCGAAACAAAGATTTCGGCGGCTTCCTCCGCGGTGTCGCCTCCGAAGAGTGCTGCCGGGTCTACCCGGGGCATCCCCAGATCGCCGGGCGATACCATCCGCTCGTGCTCGTTGGTACGGATCTTGAAGTCGCCCGTGAGAGAAACTTCGTCGTAGCCGTCGAGGGCGTAGACGATGGCGAATCGGCGCCCTGTATGCTGCATGATGTACTGGTACATCCGCGACAGCTCCATACTGAAGGTGCCGAACAGCTGGTATTTGGGCTGCAGGGGATTCACCAATGGCCCCAGCATATTGAAAAACGTTTTGGTCCCCAAACCTTTGCGCACGGGAACCACCTCCTTCATAGCCGGGTGGAACAGGGGTGCGTGCAGGAAGCACATATTGGCTTCATCAACCTGGCGCTTCAGGGTATCTACGTCATTCGTGAATTCGTAGCCCAGGGCCATCAGTACGTTGGAGGACCCCACCGAGGAGGAAACTCCGTAACTACCGTGCTTAGTGACTTTATAACCAGCGCCGGCTATCACTACCGCCGAGGTAGTGGAAATATTAAAGGTGTTCTTGCCATCGCCACCGGTCCCTACAATATCGAGTGATTCTACCCCATTCAGGTCCAGGGGTACGCACAGCTCCAGGAGGGCATCCCGGAAGCCCTGTAATTCCGACAGCGTGATGGGCCGCATATTGAATACGGTGGTAAAAGCAGCCACCTGCATATGGTTGTATTCGCCATTGGAAATGTGGACCAGCACCTCGCGGGCTTCTTCGCGGCTCAGTTTGTCGTGTTCGTACAGTCGGTTCAGTAGTTGTTTCATGTGTGTTTATGCGTTGGTCGTTGACAGGGCGGGTAGCGCCCCGCAGTATGACAAAAAGTTTTCCAGCATCTGCATACCATCGGGTGTCATTACGGATTCCGGGTGGAATTGCACCCCGAATACGTCGTGCTCGCGGTGGCGCATGGCCATGATCTCACCGGCCGAGTCCCGGGCAGTGACGATCAGTTCATCGGGCAGGGAATCAGGTTCCACCACCCAGGAGTGATAGCGTCCGGCCGGGAATATGGCGGGGACCCCGGAAAAGAGAACGGTATCGGTGCCGATCACCTGCATCGGCGTTTCCACCCCGTGGTATACGTGGTCCAGGTTTTTCAGGCTGGCGCCAAAAGCCTCGCCGATCGCCTGATGCCCAAGGCAAACCCCCAGGATCTTTTTTGCGGAAGCATAACGCTGCAGAAGGGCCGGCATAACACCCGCCTCCTTTGGCAAGCCGGGGCCGGGTGATAAAATAATGATGTCGTAGGCATCAACCTCTTCGAGGGTGATCTCATCATTGCGGAAGACGTCGATGTCGTGTCCCACCAATTCCTGGACGTATTGCACCAGGTTGTAGGTGAAGGAATCGTAGTTATCGAGCATTAAAATGGACATGGTCATGGGGTTTTAGCGCACCTTCTCCGCTTCGAGCAGAGCCTTTTTCAGGGCACCTAATTTGTTATTCACTTCCTGCAATTCCTTCTCTTCGTCGCTGGCGGTCACGATACCCGCTCCGGCCTGGTAATACAGGGTATTGTCTTTGCTGGTAAAGGAGCGGATCACAATGGCGTGGTTGATATCGCCGTCGAAGCTGATAAAGCCCAGGGCACCGCCGTACAGGGACCGGTTTTGGTTCTCATACTGGTTGATCAGCTCGATGGCCTTGTATTTTGGGGCACCGGAGAGGGTTCCCGCGGGAAAAGTATCGCCGAACACCCGAACCGGATTGGTATCGGGGTCGAGGTCACCGGCAACGGTCGATACCAGGTGGATCACGTGGCTGTAGAAGTGGATCTCCTTCAGTTTTTCCACGCGCACATTACGGGCGTGACGCCCCAGGTCGTTGCGCGCCAGATCGACCAACATGATGTGCTCGGCATTTTCCTTGGGATCGGCGGCCAGTTCTTCCGCCTTTTCGCGATCCTCCTCGTTATTGCCCGTTCGCTTATAGGTACCGGCGATGGGGTTGACGCGGGCTACGCGGTCTTTCACTACCATCTGGGCCTCGGGCGAGGAGCCGAAGACTTTATAGCTGCCGTAGTCAAAGTAGAAGAGGTACGGTGACGGGTTGATGGAGCGCAGCACGCGGTACACATTGAAATCGTCGCCCTTAAAGGACTGGGCAAACTGGCGGGAAAAGACAATCTGAAAGACATCGCCACGCTGGCAGTGTTCCTTGCCCTTGGTGACCAGTTCTTTGAATTCCTCGTCTTTGAGGTTGCTGGTTTCGGTGCCCTCCAGGTGAAACTCGTGCGCCGGGATTTTCTGGCTGTAGAGCAGGCCTTCCAGCTTTTCCACTTCCGATCTCTCCCCCGGCAGCAGGTTTTCCAGGATGTACAGCTCGTTCTTGAAGTGGTTGATGGCGATGATAAAGCGGTGAAAAGTGTAGCGGATGTCGGGAATATCCAGCTTGCGTTTGGCGGGATCGAAATCGAGGGTATCGAAATACTGCACCCCGTCGAAACCCACGTGTCCGAAGACGCCGTTGAAGACCGGTGCGGCCTCGTGGGCCTGCACATCAAAAGACCGGATGAATTCCTGGATGGCTTCGGGCACCGTCTGGGTATCTTCCACGGGACGGACGACGGTATCGCGACCGGGCAATGCCATGCGGATCTGCCCTTTTTTCACCTGAAACTCAGCCATCGACTGCAACCCGATGAAGGAGAAGCAGTTCTCGGCATCACTAAAGTCATTGGATTCCAGCAGGACCGCCTGGGTGTAATGGTCCCGCACCTTCAGGTAAAGGGATACCGGCGTGATGATGTCAGCCAGGTATTTCTTAACCTGCGTTTGTACGGCAATACGTTGCGTAGGTATTTCCATGGTGTTCACTGTTTGGGAACGATCGCCACAAACCAAAAGCGGCTTGCCGGGTGAACCGACAAGCCGCTTTTGGTACAAACAAACATAGCTGTGTCACATCACCCGATCCGAGGAATGATTGTGCCACCACCAGTTTTTGTTAGTAACGAACGTCATAATGCGTCTTTGATTTGGTTCAAATATACATGCCTTTCGGCAAAAAAGAAATTGTATTTGATTTTTTTGCTTTCGCAAAAAGAATTGGTGGTCGATCCTCTGGATCGACCGGAATGATGACTGAAGGAATAACGGTATACCGACAACGAAGTGGTTTGGTGGACCAAACCACTTCCAGTCGAGTATATACTCGCGTGAAAAGGTTGGGCGAAGCCCAATCCTTTTCGGAAGCGGTATATTTGCCCCGGGCATTTTTTGCCCCCCTGCCTGGCCAGTTACATCTTAAAAAGGAATGGTAACTATTGGGTCACTCACACAGCAACTTCCGCCATCCTCATCCTCTTCAATTTGCCAGCATTGATCGTAAATGGAGCAAAAACAGGCCCGGTAATCAAGTTCGACCTCACGAATCATTTGCAGATCATTGGGAAAACGGTCGCTCACCAATCGTAACAGGATTACAATCCCACAAAAAAAGCCCCGCAGACTTCACATCTGCAGGGCCTGGGTATATTGTTCTAGGTATTTATTCCAATAGGATCATCTTCTTAGTAGCTACGTACTCCCCAGCTTCTAATGTATAGTAGAACACACCCGTTGCGGGCAGGTCAGCAGCCGTCAGGCGTACTTGGTTGTACCCGGCAGCGAAGTCACCTTCCATTACTTTCAGGATGCGACCAGTAACGTCTTGCAGTGTGATCGTAGCTTCGGAAGCATCGATCAGGTTGAAGCCGATAACCGTCTCGCCCCGGAATGGGTTCGGGTTGTTCTGGAACAGCTCGTTAGCAGCGGTAGCCGTGGCACCGTCTACGTTCAGCGTGACATTCAGCAGATCATCACTATGGTCGTATGCTTCTGCAGTCGTATAGCGAGAGGTGATGCGCAGGACCTCACTGATTTTCACATCAGCATTTGCCCGCAAGACTATGGTGAATAATGTTGAATGTTGAGTGCTAAATGTTGAATTAGTTTTGTGGAAGGAAGACGTGATGATTCCTTTATCCACAAACACACCAAAGTTTTCGTCCATGGCAATACCACTTTCGATATCGACGATCTGCGCTTTTGCCGGATCAATTTCCAGCGTAAACTGGTAGCCTTCTATGGCGGCCAGTTGCTCCGCCGTTACCGGAATGTGGTATTCGTTGCCGGCTTTCAGTTCCTGCTCAGCAACGTTCATGTTGAACGTACCGGCCAGTGAACGAACCTCAGCAACGTTAGCGTTACCGTTCACATCACCTACTTTGATAGCTACGAAGTTAGCTACTTCTTCACCATCGAGGTTGTTGATGTTTTTCACTTCAGGGAAGCTTTCAGCAAATGGGTTAGCAGGGTTGCGGAAGCTGTAGTTAGCATCCACGAAGCGCCAGCTTGTGTTGTTGCTGAATTCAGTGTCAATATTCAGGATCAACTTACGCAGTTGGATAAGATCCAGCGTAGTGATTGATTTGCTGTTGTTGACGTCGGCAGCGATCATCTTGTACGGGCTGTTCAGAGCCTGCAGTCCCAGGATGTGCTTGCTGATCAGTACCAGGTCGAAGGTAGAAACACCATTCAGAGCGGCACGATCCAGCTGAGGAGTAACCGTGTAGTCGTAGCCAACTTCCAGGCCAGAGAAATCAAAGTTACCGGCTGCATCCGTCATGTACATCATGTTGCGGGCACCAGACAGTTGTACTTCAACACCTTCTACAGAAGCGTTGTCTTCGGTAGCGATTGCACCGGCAACACCGCCGTCACCTTCATCGGTAGAGCAGCTGCCCATGTTATCGTCAACCTGTACGTAGGTTACACAGTAGTCTTGGTTACCAACGGCATCAACCGCGTGTACCTCCACGTAAACCAGCTCACCAGCATCTTCACAATTGAAGACAACACCCGTTTGTGGGTTTTCCGGATCGAACTCATCAACACCTTCTACCAGATCGCGAACGATGAAGTAGTTGTCTTCGGTGATCTCAGGCTGATTGAAGTCTCCACCTGGCTCTCCCTGACCGTTACAGTCATAGATCGGAGAAGCGATGAAGTCAGAAGCCCATACCGCCATAGCAGCACCGGTAGAATCGGTTTCGCTTGGC
>CAYFGK010000086.1:0-30817 GCA_964342305.1 uncultured Saprospiraceae bacterium
CAGGAACCTTCGTCGATGTCGGCAGCGAATACTTTAGCGTAACCGCCGGTGCTCAAGGTAACGTTCAGGTCATCATCACACTTCATTACCGGAGCGATCTGATCTTTAACGGTAAAGAAGGTTACTCCTTTTGCGTTGTTGTAGCAACCGTCGAAAGCTTCGATTACCAGGCCGTACACACCAACGGGGATGCCAGCGGCCATGCCGTTGATCATCGGGAAGTTGGTCTCACGCCAGATCGTATCACCAGTTGGGATACCGTACTTGATCTCGGGTCCCCACTTGTAAATCTCAACGGAGTAGTCAGCAATTTCACAGTCTTCGATGTCGAATCCGAAAGTAGCTTTCAGGTCTTCCAGGTCGATGGAGAAAGCAGCAGTGCAATCAACCGGACCGGTTGACAAGGTAGTGGAGTACTGCGTGCTGTAAACATAGCCGTACAGCTCGTCTTCATTTGGTTCAGCAGCACCATAATCTTGAGCATTGCGAGCGTTGTCTTTGAACTCAGGAACAGCGAAGTCACCAATCTTAACGATCGGATTATCTTCGCTCAGGTATTCAGCCAGGTCCTGAGATTCTTCAGCACACCAGTCAAATACCTGGTAACGGCACTCGATCTTCACACCTTCGCCACCACAGATGGGGAACTCAGTGGAAGAAACGGTTACGGAGTAGTTGCAATCCAGCTCGTCCAGATACAGACGATCCAGGTTGTCATCATCATCCGAATCGAAGCAACCCAGCCAGTAAGGCATAGGGCAATCGCGATCTTCGCCTTCGATATCGCAGGTTTGGTTTTCTTCATTTTCAGGCCAAACCAGGTCGGTCAGGGCCGGACGGTAGAAGGTAAAGGTCTGAGTCGTATCAAAAGAGTTGCCTTCGCAATCCGTAGCCGTCCATTTACGGTACAGGATAGCGTAGTCATACTCATCGCCGAAAGAAGCATCTTCGGGGCAATCCAGGTATTCTACCCGGTCGAAGAACTTCACGTCTACCGCACAGCCACAATCGCCACAGTTATCGGCAAAATCCACGTGACCAATATATAATTGATCAGTGGGATCGATGGTGTTTTCGTTGTTTACCAGGTCATCGATGTAGACACACTCGATGTCGTCTGGTTTTTCATAGTGATCTTCAACAATGGGAGCTGTTTTGTCTTCAGCCAGGACTTCACCCCAGCAGACAAGCTCGTCTTCATCATCGAAGATTCCGTAAGTGTACAGACCAGCACAATCAACGACGTTATCGGTAGGGTTACGGTCGTTAACCACGACACGGTATCCCTGGCCTTCACAATCGCCTGCGCCAACCTGTGCGAGCGTAAGCGCAAAGGTGCAGTCTTCACCCAGCGTTACGTTCACCTGGTCCTGACATCCGCAATCGCCGGAGGTCTGAGCCAAGCTTGGTTGTGCCATAAAAAGAGCAGCCAGCAGCAGCAAACAGGACGCCCATTTTGTAGCACGAATCAAGTAAGAGTTCGCGTTTTTCATAAGAGAATGATTTGTAATTAAGATATTAGGGTCTTTAATGACAGAATGTCCGTAGTTGAAACCGGGCGGGCTGCGTGTTTCGAATAGTGTAGTGAATAGCCAGACCATGCGTTAGGTCATAATGGCGGTCTATTGGCTGTAAGTATTGTCTGATAAGATTAGAACGACGCTGATATGTTATCTGAGAGATGGGGAGATGCGTCGATAATGGTTAGACTTGCTGAATAGGCTCACAATATATACAAAAAATTATTTTTTTTCCACCTACTTACCTCTCCAATTGCCGGGACCCCCTCAACGCGATACGCGTATAAAAAACGAATATATATTGTTTTTACCTGAAAACCAGCACTAAAGAGCCGATTCACCCCTGTCTTTTACCTACCCATTTTTTTCGTCAGATTTTTTTCCATTTTCTCTTCCAGCCACTTGATTTACAACACTATGCACCCGTCCATCCCTGAATTGGGTTATCAACCGGTCGCCCGCTTCGGCGTCCGCAGCGGAGTCCAGTGGTTTTCCTTCCCGGTAGGTGATGGAAAATCCCCTTTGCAAAGTACCTTCAACACTAAGCAGAGCACTCAACTGCTCCTGAAAATCAAGTAGGATTTCTGCTTCCTTCAGCTTAGTCCGCACCAGAAATGGCAGCTGTTTTTTGGCGAAAGCCAGTTGATCCAAACGCTGCCTGATCCTGCGTTGACCAACTTCATGCAGCAGCCCCGATGCCCGATCCAATCGCATCACTTCGGACGTTAGCACCTGCTGCGCCATTCGACTGATCCATTGCCCGGCTTGCCGCAGTTCTGTATCGAAACCTGCATTGTGCTGGATAATAAATTCGGCAACAGCCGTCGGCGTTTTCAAAGCAGCGTGTACCACGTGATCGAGAACCGTTTCGTCGATCTCGTGCCCGATACCCGTCAGGACTGGCAGAGAGGAACGGGCCATGGTGGCAGCCAACGCATAGCGATCAAAAGCAGCCAGATCGAGCCGCGCTCCCCCACCCCGGATCACCACAATGGCATCGTAGAGGTGCCGGTGTCGTTCGATCTTGCGTAACTGTCGGAGCATCTCGCGTTCAACCTGTTGTCCCTGCATAGCGGTAGGGTACAAGGTCCAGTCGATACGAAATCCGTACGGATTATTACTGAGTTGCTCCCTGAAGTCGGCATATCCCGCAGCCGTCTCCGCCGATAGGACAGCGATCCGCTGTAAAACCACCGGTAGCGGGACCGACCGGTTTTTGCCAATAAGGTCCTCAGCCTGTAACCGCTCCATGATGGCCCTTCGCCGCAATTCCAGCTCGCCCATCGTATAGCTGGGGTCGACATCCTCTACCATCAACTTCAACCCGTAGCGCTCATGGAAGTCTACCTGCACCTTTAGTAAAACCGACATTCCTTCCCGAATAACCTCCTGTAGCTGCTTTCCGCGCTGCCGGCGGATACGGCGATAGGTTCGTTGCCAAATAACCGCCGATGCCTGAGCGATCAGTTCCTCGGATGCATCGTCTTTCTCGACCAACTCCAGGTACCGGTGACCGCGCGACTCACTGACCTGCGCCAACTCACAACGAATCCAGACGGGTTCAGGTACATTGAGGGCGATCGTGCGGCGAATGTACTCCTGTAATTCAAACAGGCGGTAGGTTTCCAATGTCTCTGGATTTGTTGATGGAGAAAATGCCAAGATAGAACAAGGATGGCAGTTCCCAGTTTTTTACTAGCCAGTCATTCTGTAAATTCCCGGATCACTAATCAAACAAGACTAATGAAACGATATTTTTTTACCCTCCTGGCCGTGGCAGGTTTGACCATTACCTTGATTGGGCAGGGCAGCGACTACCCCGCCCGCCACTACAACAAATACGAGTATACCATCCCGATGCGCGATGGTGTGGAATTATTTACAGCCGTTTACGTACCTAAAGATACGTCCCGGGACTACCCCATACTGATGAAACGCACACCCTACTCATGCCGCCCTTACGGTACGGATCAATACCCCGGAATGCTGGGCCCCAACAAATACCTGATGCAGGATGGATACATTTTTGTGTATCAGGATGTACGGGGCCGTTGGATGTCGGAAGGCCAATACGACAATATGCGACCTCATGTGCCGGGTGAAAACCCCGAGGGAGCCATCGATGAAAGCACCGACACCTATGACTCTATCGACTGGTTACTGAAAAACCTGAAGCACCACAACGGACGGGTAGGCCTGTGGGGTATCTCCTATCCGGGGTTCTACGCTACGGCAGGGTCGGTCGATGCACATCCGGCACTAAAAGCATCATCACCGCAAGCCCCCATTGGTGATTTTTATTTCGACGACTTTCACCATAACGGAGCTTACTTTTTGAGTTACTGGCGGGCAACGTCCGTTTTTGGCTACCAGCACGATGGCCCGACCCCCGAGGCCTGGTACTCCTTTCCCGATCTCGGTTCCGTGGACCAATACCAATTCTTCCTGGATGCCGGCCCGCTGAAGAACCTCGACAAGTACTACGGCAAAGACAACTTCTTTTGGCAACAGCTGAAAGAACATCCCGATTACGATGAGTTTTGGCAGAAGCGTGGCATCATCCAGCACCTGGAAAACATCACGCCTAATATGATGATCGTCGGCGGGTGGTTCGATGCGGAGGATCTCTATGGACCACTGAATACGTACCAGGCAATCGAAAAGAATAATCCAAATACCTATAACACCATTGTAATGGGTCCCTGGAGCCATGGTGATTGGTCACGAAATCGCGATCGGCAGGCAGTGAGCAATGTGTTTTTCGGTGAGGATATTTCCGATTTTTACCAATTCCGCATCGAACGTACCTTCTTCGATCATTTTCTGAAGGGCAGCGTGGGTGACTCCCCTGACCTGCCAGAGGCTTTCATGTTTGACACTGGCCGTAAAAGCTGGTCGGAATTTGGGAACTGGCCACCCGAAGGCAGTCAGACGGCAACCTGGTATCTGCGCGATGGGCAGGACCTCTCCTACCAGGCACCCGAAGCCCGAGACGCTGATTACTCGGAATACGTGAGCGACCCCAAGAAGCCCGTTCCTTATTCCGAGGATATCCAAATGGTATTTACCCCCCGCAAGTATATGGCTGATGACCAACGATTCGCAGCCCGTAGGCCGGATGTGCTCATTTTTGAGACAGAGGTACTCGAAGACGAAGTAACTCTGGCCGGCCCCATTATGGCAAATCTGAAAGTATCCACTACGGGCACTGCTGCCGACTGGGTCGTCAAGCTGGTTGATGTGTACCCCGCAGACCACCCCGATTACGACGAAACTCAGGACCATCTTCGAATGGGTAACTACCACCAGATGGTCCGGTCCGAAGCCATGCGGGGTCGTTACCGCAACAGCTTTTCCGAACCGGAGCCTTTTGCACCCAATACCGTAACGGATGTATCCTTCAAACTACAGGATGTCTACCACACCTTCAAGAAGGGACACAAGATCCAGATCCAGGTGCAAAGTACCTGGTTCCCGCTGATCGATTTAAACCCGCAGACCTACGTGGACAATATTTTCATGGCTAATGCAGAAGACTTCCAAAAGCAGATGCACCGGATCTACCACAGTCCGGGACAAGCATCTACTATCGAAGTGACCGTTTTGCCTAAATAACCCGAAGGAAAGTGGTCATTAATATCAACAGCCACCCTGCCCGAAGCAGAGTGGCTGTTTTTTTTGCTTTCGCAAAAAGCTAAAACACGATAAGGTACCAGGCCAGAGCCAGGCCTTTCCCGGTCCACAATGCGGTACGGATCCAATTGGACCGGACCAACCGCCGGATATTTTCATGATCATGATTGTCGGATAACCGGCCATGAAGGGGCACCTGAATAAAGAAGGTGGAAGCCCACAGGAGGAGCACCAACAAGAGATTGATCCACCAAAACCAGGCAGGATGATCCATTACCATAGCCAACCAGATGGCCGTTCCCAATTCCACGACCATGACCGGAGCGGTAACGTAGGAGGTTAGTTGAGTATGGCCGTGTTCGTAAGCTACAAAGGCCTCTTTTGGTACATGGCCCATCAGTGGGTAATGCACAACCTGTACAAACCAAATTAAGCCGACCATATACCACGCCAGCCCGATGTGCCCGATCACCAACCATTCCATAGGTACCAATATAAAAAGGCTGGTGCAATTCCTTACACCAGCCCCTAAACACACTATGTTATTATTTTATAAGCTTTGCATGTCGAGGTAGACCCAGATTCTGCGATAATACAGCGTAGTGGTACCTTCAAATCCGGAATCGGATCCGATGTATAACCAGGCTTCGCCGTTTTCATCCGTTTCCAGGGTCATGGTACTTTCGGCATCGCGATCCAGCAAGACGTATTCAAACTCATCCGTACCATTGGCCGCCGTACCTAAGGATACCGCCTGTGCACCTATCTGGCTCTGATTTCCTTTATCAAAATCAGCGCGCAACCAGCCCATAGAATCGGTGGAAACTGTTGGTTCTTCCGGGATAACCCCTGCTTTTATATATACGGATTCGCCCGGAGGCCCTCCGATCCCCACGGCATTGCTGGCCGCGTCGGAGGCAAAAGAAGCTTCAATCCGAACCTCAAAAGTCTGATTAGCCGGCAGATTAGTCAGTTTGCGTTTGGCAAACATGAACAGATCGTCGCTGCGGTTCGTACCGGAAATGCGCAGGGCAGGGACGGTCGTATCCAGTGGTTCGGGCAGGGTAGTGAATTCAGAATCAAAATCGTAATCGGTACCTACATTCGGCGGATAGTCGGCAAAATCGACTTCCCAGCCGTCAGCGCCTTCATCTACGAAGCCAAACTCATAGTCAAAATCGGGTGTTGGGTTATCATCGTCGTCACAAGCACTCAGGCTTATGCCCAAAATGAATACCCATAAATAGATTGCTTTCGTGTTCATACAATTGGTTTGTTGGTTTGATAGTGTCGGGTGTATGTGTTTTCTATCGTGTAGACGGGAAGCCCCCTCCAATCGTTGGCACTGATCAGGCATTTTAACAGAATCATAGCATTTGGCAGTACAAACGAACCTAAACCACTGATGATCAGCTACTGGTGTCGAAGGTACTCGGTAATATACCGGATGAGGTCCGGGTTTTTCATCAGGCGGTAGTGCCCGTATCCGCGAGTAGTGATCAGGCGTGCGGAAGGCCAGTTGTGCAAGGTCTCCATGGCATCATCGAAGGGAACAATTGGGTCCAACTCATCATGAGCCAGCAATACCCGGGAAACATCGCCGGGGGGCGGGGTAGTTGATACATCGGCAGCTTCCAGTGGCATTTTAGCGGAACGAGCTGCTTTTTGCCGCAAGGCATTCAAAGCTCTCTTACCTAACCGCAAGGTACTGGCAGCACGTAAAAGAACTGCTTCCGCGCGATTAGGTGCAGCAATCAGGACCAACTTGGGGGGTATATACTCAGGTTGTAAATGACGGAGAGCGAAAACCGTGGAGGGTCCTCCAAACGAATGGGTGATCACTGCCTCCACATTCCCTACATGGTGCAATATGGCTCGCACGGCTCCGGCAAATTCAGGCAGCGTGGTGGCGGTCCCTCGCGTATCGCCGTGGGCTGGGCCATCAAAGGCCACCACCCGAAAACCAGCCTGCAATAGTGGATCGACGAAGGTCCGCAAGGCAGTGCCTCTGGACTCCCATCCGTGTACGAGGAGTACACTGCGTTCTCCGGAACCCCAGGCATATCCTTTCAGAATACGGCGTCCGAACAAGCACTCAAACAGGCGCGCGCGCTCCAACAGCGCCTCCGTTTGCTGGTGACGCGCCCGCTTACGGGGACGGGTATACAAAGCGTAGGCCCAACGGGCAGCAAGTCGCGGCGCCAGCCACGACAGCACCCGAAAACAGCCTTGCAATACCGGCATCCATACGGGAAATTTCAGCAAGCCCTCGGGTTGGGGATCCTGCCAATCGGTGGGTAACGCGTATACTCTAGGGTTTGCAACTTCTGCCATAAGACGTTGTTCAATTATTTTAGTTTTTACATAACACGGAATACCATTCACAGTTGCCTCATACCACCCACTATCATGTTGCCTGGATCGGCTTGGGAACCAATATGGGAGATCGTCTGGCCCAGCTTAAGTTGGCAATCACCCTGTTGAGTAAGCATCTGGATACCCCACCCCGCCCGTCGCCAGTATACGAAACAGCGGCCTGGGGCATCACCGACCAGCCGGCTTTTCTCAACCAGGTGGTTGAAATACAAACCACTCTCGGACCGTTCGCACTGCTGGACCTTATCCTCAATATTGAGCGTACCATGGGCCGTATCCGGGTGCAAAAATGGGGAGAACGCCTGATTGATCTGGATATCCTTATGTACGACACGCTGGTGCTGCGCAGCCACCGGTTACACATACCTCATCCTTACCTGGCCGACCGACGCTTTGTGTTAGCTCCCTTACATGATCTGGCACCGCAACGGATGGTACCCGGACACCATCTCACCGTACATCAACTCCTGGCCAGTTGCGATGACGAAGGAAGTGTTTCTGCCGTATAACTTTCCGGTGGGTATTCCATTTTGGTAACACCAGATTAAACCCGACTTTTAGGCCTCAAAATGTAGTACATGTCTAAACCTGGAAAGCTGCCCAACTACCTGGCCATTGAAGGGAATATCGGAGCCGGAAAAACAACCCTGGCCCAGAAACTAGCCGATGATTTTGGGGCCCGTCTTATTCTGGAGCAATTTACGGATAATCCATTTCTGCCACTCTTTTACGAACATCCCGAGCGTTATGGTTTTTCGGTCGAACTCTTCTTCATGACGGAGCGCCACAAACAACTCCAGCAAGACCTGGCGCAACAAGATCTGTTTCAGGAAAATCTGGTCGCAGACTATTTTTTCATTAAGACCCTGCTTTTTGCCAAAAACAACCTGACGGGGGAAGAGTACCGCCTGTTCCAGCGTCTCTTTACTATTCTGAACGGGACCTTCCCCAAACCGGATGTGCTCTTATACCTTCACCGGCCTGTCCCCCAACTATTGCGACAAATCGAAAAGCGCGGGCGCGGCATGGAATCGGATATTACCTCCGACTACCTGAGGGGTATTCAGGGGGCTTACTTTGAATATTTCCGGACGGAACGTACCTTTCCGGTGATAATCCTGGACCTGGAAGACGCTGACTTTTTCAGTGATCACTCCACCTACGAAGCCATCGTTCAATTGCTCAGTCAACCTCATCCTCCGGGCATCAATCACGTCCCCCTGGAGGCATTGTTGCGGGCCGGTTCTTCGCGAAAAAGCAACACATGAAAATCAACATACCCGAAAGTGATCAGGAGCGAATTGTAATCGTCGGTGGTGGATTTGCGGGATTGATGCTGGCCCGTAAGCTGGCGAAAAGCCATTATCAGGTCGTACTGATCGACAAAAATAATTACCATCAGTTTCAACCACTCTTTTACCAGGTGGCCATGGCTGGCCTGGAGCCCAGTTCTATTGTATTTCCGTTACGGAAATTTTTCCACGGTCGACGCAATGTCTTTATCCGGGTAACGGAAGTACTGAAAGTCCGACACGAGAACCGTCAACTCGACACCACGCTGGGACATGTTAATTACGACCACCTGATCCTGGCAACCGGTGCCGATACGAACTTTTTTGGGAACGATGAATTGCGTAAGCACAGCATTCCCATGAAGTCGGTTTCCGAAGCACTGTTTCTTCGCAACCGGATCCTGTCCGACTACGAAAAGGCCCTTTCCATTACCGACTACGAAACGCGTCAGCAACTCATTGATATCGTGATCGTCGGGGGAGGTCCTACCGGCGTTGAAATCGCCGGCTCTCTGGCGGAAATGAAAAAATACATTATCCCCAAGGACTACCCCGAACTCGATGCCGGGGAAATTGATATTTACCTGGTTCAGGGAGGCGACCAACTATTGAAGGGGATGTCGGAAGCTTCCAGTGAAAAGTCGCTGAAATTCCTGCAAAACCTTGGAGTAAAGGTTATTCTGAATGATCGGGTAGTTAAGCTCGACGGCGAAAAGGTCTATCTCACCCAGGGCGATCCCATTCCCGCCCAAAAAGTTATCTGGGCAGCCGGCATCCGGGGAAATATCCCCGAAGGTATGCCCGAAGAAACACGAGCTCCCGGCAATCGCCTCATCGTCGATGAGCAATTACGCGTGCAAGGCATGCCAGGGATTTACGCCATTGGTGATCTGGCTTGTATGCAAACCGAAGAACTCCCATACGGCCACCCGCAGGTAGCCCAGGTGGCTATGCAACAGGCCAAATTTTTGGCGAAAGCCATAAAAAAGAAAAAAGCAGCTCAGAAGGGCTTTCAATACAAAGACCTGGGCTCTATGGCCACGGTCGGTCGGCACCGCGCAGTTGTTGACCTCCCCAACTGGAAATTCCAGGGTGCCTTTGCCTGGTTCGTCTGGCTGTTCGTCCACCTCTTTCAATTACTGGGCGCTAAGAATAAGTTATTTGTTTTCATCAACTGGGTCTGGAATTATTTGACCTACGACCAGTCCCTGCGGTTGATCATTCGTCCTTATCAGAAACAGGGTTGAGGTGTGAGTTTTCTCTCCTCTACCCTATACCAAAAACAAAAACCCGAATCCAGTACAAGACTGGATTCGGGTATACGTCGGTTTGATTCGTTTTGTTCGTTTCCTTGCGCTTATTTGTTAGCGACCAGGTTGATTTCCAGGTCGAACTCGTCGTAGATTGTCTTGTCGCCCAGGTTATCGAAGAACGAACCTGAACCGTAGCGTACATCGTACTCAGAGCGGTCGAGTGTAATCTTGGCAGTACCGGTGGTGGTGTTGCCATTTTCGGCCAACAGAGCGTTGAATTTGATCTCATTAGTAGTTTCCTTGATCGTCAGATCACCAGTGATACGGTAATCACCGGGCTTTCCGCGGCTGATCACTTCGGTGATCACAAACTTGGCAGTTGGGAAGTTTTCCACACCAAAGAAGTCAGCACTTTTCAGGTGACCTTCCAGCTTTTCTTTACCACCACCAGTCAGATCCTCAACGGAGATGCTGGACATATCAATGGTGAATGAACCACCGCTCAACATACCGTCGGTATACTCGAGGTTTCCGTCTTCCAGTTTTACTTTACCGTGGTGCTTTCCGGTTACTTTGTATCCGCGCCAGGTAATGTAGCTTGCCTCCGTGTCGACGGAGAAATTTACCGTTTCGGAAGCAGGATTGGTGAAAGCCAGACCGAGTACGGCAGAGAGAACGAACAGAAATGACAGCTTTTTCATGATTCGTACTTTTGAATTAATGGTTATGTAAAATGAATTTTCGTTTGCTTCAGTGACTGAATGCCGGGGTTAGTAACACCCCTGCCTTCTGAAAGTTTATACAATAAATGTATATACAATGGTTTTTCTAAAAAAACAGGCACAATTAACATTCCCGTAAGGTATCCAGCAGATCAGATAAGAGTGATGCCTGTTCCTCCGACATAGCGTTCATGTAAGCCTGTTCATCGCGTTCGATGGTTTTAGAAGCATCTTTTAGCAGATCCAAACCTTTATTCGTAATATAGATATTTACCCGTCGGCGGTCTTCAGGGCAGGATTGCCGTTCTACCAGTCCTTTCGCTTTTAGTTTTTCTACCAGTCGGGAGGCATTAGACATTTTGTCGATCATCCGTTCGGTCAGTAATTTTACGGTGGCCGGTTCGGGATTCATTCCGCGCAGTATTCGCAGGATATTGAACTGTTGAATAGAAATACCGAACGGCTTTAACGCTTGCGCGTGTCGCTGATTTATCCAGGCCGCCGTGAAAATGACATTGATGGCCGCTTTCTGGAACGGGTTACGAAATGACCGCTGGTTTATTTCTTTGTCAATCTTCATCATGGCAAATATATGTATATACATTTAATGTTGCAACAATTTAACCTGATTAATTGATAAAAGGTTTATTTTGAGTTAAAATAATTGACAAAACCCAACCCTCGCCCATGCAAATCCTGATAATTGGTGGTGGCAATATGGGGCTAACCTATGCCCGCTCTTTCCTCCGCTCGCACATTACCAGTACCGAACAAATGATGATCCTGGAAAAATCGCCCGAGAAGGCAGCAGTGCTACAGGAGCAGGGTGTGGGCACAGTTTATGGCCAGGCGGAACAGTGCCTGCATTTAGCTGACCTGGTCATCGTAGCGGTAAAACCTCAGGACAGCAGTACTCTTTTTCAACAACTTCGCCCGTTGATCGAACCCCAGCAGTTGTTTTTATCCATCATGGCCGGTGTAAAAATGACCACCATACAGCAGGGACTCGGTGTTCAGAAAGTTATTCGCGCCATGCCGAATTTACCCGCCCAGTTGGGACGGGGTATGACGGCCTTCACATCTTCCTCTGAAGTAACGCGCATTGAGTTGGTCATGGTTCAAAATCTGCTGAGTACTACCGGAAAAACACTTTACGTTGAGGACGAACACATGATCGATGCCAGTACGGCCATTTCAGGCAGTGGTCCGGCCTACGTCTGGCACTTTATGGATGCCATGATGGGTGCTGCGCAACGCATGGGATTTTCTCAATCCGAAGCAGAACTCCTGGTCGTACAAACCTTTGCGGGAGCCATCGAGTTGTTCCAGGCCACCAATTACTCCTGCGAAGAGTGGATACGCCGGGTCGCATCCCGCGGGGGTACAACCGAAGCGGCCATGGCCACCTTCCGGGATAGAGCCGTACACGAAGATATCATTGCCAGTGCTTTTGCGGCCCTGCACCGGGCCGAAGAGCTGGGCAAAGACTAACAGCCTATATTCAACCAATCATAAACTGAAGAAATTATGGCATTTTTGTATTTCATCTTAATCGGTGCTATCGCCGGCTGGCTGGCGGGCACCATCATGAAGGGAAAAGGATACGGTATCCTGATGAACATCGTACTCGGCATTATCGGGGCACTCGTCGGCGGCTGGATGTTTGATGTTCTCGGCATATATACCGGAGCGGGCCTCATCGGCTCGCTGATCACTGCGACGGTTGGTGCCATCGTAGTGATCGCCATCTCAAGGGTCTTCACCTAGGTTTTCCCTGTTATCTAATACAAACTGGCCGGAGACTTACCATACATTGTTTCAAAACAGGTAATCCTCCGGCCTTCTTTTTGCCCAAATTCAATTCCGGCAGCCCTGCAAAAACATATATTTTTATATATATTGCCTATTTACACGAATTTGTACCTACTGTCAAACAGATCCTTATGAGCGACCCGATGGTATACGCTTTCTTGTTTTTGGCCCTGGGCCTGGGGCTTGGAGTCGTACTCGGTTGGCTCATCACCCGCAATCAGGTTCGCTCACAAACGCTGGATCGCGCCGAGGTGGAGGCTTCCTACGTCGCCCGGCCCATCTTCCAGGACCTGCAACAGCAGGCGGATATTATGCGGGATGACCTGATGGAGAAAGAGCAGGAGATCAGGGAGCTAGCCATGAGCCTTTCGGCAAAAGATCAAACCATACTTCACCTGGATGACAAACTCCGGGAACAGAAAAAAGATCTGGAAGCTCTTCAGGAGCGGTCGCGACTGGAGTTCGAACAACTTGCCAACCGATTGCTTGAGGAAAAAAGCCGGCGTTTTGCGCATCAGAACCAGGAACAGATCGGCCACCTGCTCAATCCTCTGCGCGAACGCATCAAACAATTTGAAGAAGGCATAGAAAAACGCTTCCTGGAAGAAACCCGCGATCGCGTGTCCCTGAAAAAGGAAATTGAGCAATTGCGCGACCTGAACCAACAACTCAGCCAGGATGCCAACAATTTAGCGAAAGCCCTGAAAGGCGACAATAAATCAGCGGGTGACTGGGGCGAAGTGCAATTAGAGCTTCTGCTGGAACGGGCCGGTCTGCAAAAAGACATCCATTTTCAGGTCCAGAACTCCTTCCGGGATCAACGGGGTCACTTGAAACGCCCTGACTTTATCATCAACCTGCCCGGTGAGAAACACCTGGTCATCGATAGCAAGGTATCCCTGAAAGCTTATGAAGCTGCCTTTGCGGCCAAGGATGAAACTGAGCGCAAAGCATACCTGCGCCAGCACCTCGACAGCATTCGCCGGCACATTCGCGACCTGGCCGGCAAAAACTACCAGGACCTTTACCAGATCCATAGTCCCGATTACCTGCTTTTGTTCATTCCCATCGAACCGGCCTTTTCCCTGGCCATACAGGAGGACCAGCAACTCTTTTCCGAAGCACTCGAACGCAATATCGTTCTGGTGAGCACCTCTACCCTGCTGGCGACCATGCGAACAGTCTCCTTCATCTGGAAACAGGAAAAGCAGAAAAAATCAGTCCTGGAGATCGCTCGTCAGAGTGGACTTCTATACGATAAATTTTGCTCCTTTGTCGCTGACCTCCAGCAAATCGGCCAGCGTATCGAGCAGACCCAAACCGCGTATCAGGACGCCATGCGCAAGTTAAAAACCTCCTCTAAGAAGGGTGACACCCTGATCGGCAGAGCCGAAAAAATCCGGGAATTAGGCGCCCGAACGTCCAAATCACTGCCTCCTGAATTGCTGGATGACCGACCGGAAAATGGAAAGATCAAATAAGGACTGTATCTTCGCCCCTATGATCAACCCCTGGCACACTTATATTGACGATTACCTCTCCGGCAGCCTTTCTGCCCCCGATAGCATGGCCTTTGAAGAAGCTATGGAAAACGATCGGGATCTGGAACGGGAAGTTACACTCCAATCGGTCGAAAAACGCGCCATGGACCGCTTTTACAACTACACCAAAGACCAGCCTGAAGACTTCCCGCAATCCTTCCCTGCCACGAAATTATACTTTGCCAGCCTGTTTACCTCCGCTCTCTTCCTTGGTACGTTTTCGGCCAGGTCTTCCGGTCAACCGCTTTTTTCCAACCCGGATCAACATTCCGATGAGGATGAGTTGCCACCGTCGGGGACGGCCGGGACTTGAGGGGACTTGAAGGGACGTGAGAGACTGGAGGGAAAGAAGAGAACGGAGAGACCTGGTGGGCCACCCCCTGATCGGACGGATGTTGTCTTTTATACGATTTATCGGAATGACCATAGCCTAGGGGTGGGCTTATATTCTGATCTCAAAATTTCCTAGCTTTAGGCTATGCCTGACATGTCCGAAATACGAGCTCGCTCCCGGTGGCATACGGTTATTATTAACCTAATGTTCGTACTGCTGGCCGGCAGTTATTTTATCTGGACGGTGGTAAACCACCAGCGCATCGGTTCCCTGTTGGCAAATACCTTCAACATCAACGATCCGGCGTCTTACAACCGGATATTTTTGCAGTTCGGGATCCTATTTTTGGTCGGATACCTGACTGCTACCATTCCTTTCTATATTCGAAGTAAAAGGTACCAGGCTCTGGGTTACCTCTTACTTACAATGCTGCTCGTGGCTGGCTGCGTACCCTGGCTGATTGTCGTCAATTCCGAAATGATCCATTTCGCCCAGTATGCTTTGTTAGGTGTATTATTGTTCCCACTGATACGCTCCTATTGGCTGACGGTAGTGGTTGGGACACTGCTCGGAGCAGTTGATGAGGGCATGCAGTATTGGGTCTGGACCCCCGACATGCACTATTTTGACTTCAACGATGTGTTGTTCAACTTACTGGGTACAGTTCTGGGCGTATTGCTGATTGGAGCCTGGACGGGACACACCAGTTCCGGCCGGCCGTACTTGCGTATCGGTTGGGCGATCATTGGCAGCGTCGTCTTGATGGTGGTCATTGGCTGGCTGACCCATCTGCTGGACATATTCCCCAACCCCGACCATCCGGCCCCGGTACAGCTTATCCGGGAGGCCGAAACGAGCTTTTGGACCGTACTCCCACCGCACCGACAATTCCATGTTTTGCGACCGGGGCCGGGCACAGCCGTGCTCCTGATCTTACTGGTGCTCTTTATGGGGCTTGACAGAGCCATATTTTATGGAACAAATCAGAAAGAGCCGGCATCCACATCTTTCAAGAATTTGATCACGCCTTCGAAATAGGTCTTCTGGTCATCAAATTGCGAAAAGTGGCTTCCGTTGGGACAATGCAAATAACGTCCGTTCTGAACTTCTCCCGCCATCCATTCCATGTGCTTCGGATCCATGGTATCGTGCGCGCCCCCGATCGTTAGCGTGGGTACGGAAACTTTGGGCAAATCGGCAGTTCGGTCCCAGTCTTTCAACAGAGCATCACCTTTGATGCCGAATTCACTGGGTCCCTGCATGGGGATGTACACATCGGTATTCAGGTGATCAAAAGTACGGTTAATGGGATCGGGCCATTCCTCCACGGGCATACGAATGACGTGCTCGGTGTAGTAGTGCTCAACCACCAATTCCAGATAGCGCGGATTGCTGTAATCCTCTGCTTCTTCCATTGCCATCACCTCATCGTAGACTTCCTTAGGCATTTGCGGACCGAGTACCTCATCGGCGTACTCCATATACGCCGGAATAGAGGCCATCATATTCGAAATGATCAGGCCTTTGAGGTTTTCCTGGTATTTCAGGGCATATTCCAGGGCCAGAATGCCTCCCCACGATTGACCCAGCAGGTAAAAATTATCCTTATCGAGTCCCAGGGCCTGTCGCACCTGCTCCACTTCTTCGACAAACCGGGCGGTATTCCACAGGGAAGGATCATCGGGCTGATCACTGTAGTAAGAACCCAATTGATCATAATAGTAATATTCCACCTGTTCCTGCGGGAAGTAGCTGTCAGCACATTCCCAGAGCTCATGGGTAGCACCGGGTCCTCCGTGCAGCAGCAAGACTTTTATTCTTGGGTTATTGCCTACCCGTTTAGTCCAGACATTGAACGTGCCGGAGGGCGTTTCAACTGGGATCATCTTTACGCCGCCCGATAAAATATCGTCCTTGCCACGGTAATCCAGGTACGTCTCAGCCGAGATTTCCTGATTATCGGAATCAACGTCATTATCAACAGTTGGTGCGGGCTGGCACCCCAAAAAAAGCAGGGAAAGTAATCCACAAAGTAGGATCAGGCGCATACGATTCAGTTTGATTAATGTTGCTATATCCTACGAAAAGTACGCAGGCTGTCGTCATTTCTCCAATAATTAGGGGGTATTTTGTACTTTTTGGAAGGTTCAGCTGGTTTTGCTTTCGCAAAAAAGCAACCAGCGGACGGTTTAAATTCGAACTAAAAATGGAACGTATGAACAAATGGATGATGCTGTTTCTGGCGGTGTTTTGCCTGGCTTGGCTAACACCGGCCTCGGGCCAGCCCGGAAACACCAACATGGACAAACCGGTCATTGACCCGGATTTCTATGCCGATATGACCTGGCGCAACATCGGTCCCAACCGGGGCGGGCGCTGCCTCGGTGTTGCGGGTAGCCCGGGACGAGCCAATGAATACTACTTCGGTGCGACCGGAGGCGGATTATGGAAGACTACCGACGGTGGACAGGAGTGGTTCCCGGTAACCGATGGGCAGGTCACCAGCTCCTCGGTAGGTGCCGTAGCCGTAGCCGAGACCAACCCCGACATTGTTTACATCGGCATGGGAGAGACCCAGCTACGGGGGAGTATTACCCAGGGCGATGGGGTTTATAAATCTACCGACGGCGGTAAGACCTGGCGGCATTTGGGGCTTGAAGAAACTCAGGCTATTTCCCGCATCCGCATTCACCCGACCAACCCGAACATCGTCTACGTTGCGGCATTGGGGCACCCTTACGGTGACAATCCCGAACGCGGTGTCTACCGTTCGATGGATGGTGGTAATACCTGGAAAAAGGTATTATTTGTAAGTGAAAAAGCGGGAGCTGCTGATCTGATCATCGATCACTCGAACCCCAAGATCGTTTACGCGACCACCTGGCAGGTTTATCGCAAAGCCTGGAAGATGTGGGGGGGTGGCCCGGATTGCCGTCTGTTCAAATCCCTGGATGGCGGGGACACCTGGATCGACCTTACCGAAAATCCCGGCATGCCCGAAGCCCCCATCGGAAAGATTGGTGTAACCGTTTCTCCGGTTAATTCCAATCGGGTATGGGCCATCGTAGAAGCTAATGAAGGCGGTGTTTTCCGCTCCGACGATGGTGGCTGGACCTGGGAACGCACCAACGACGAACGCAAACTTCGCCAACGTGCTTTTTACTACTCGCGGCTGGTCGCAGATCCCTGGGATGAAAACACTGTTTACGCGCTCAATACCGGTCTTTACAAATCAACCGACGGTGGAGTCACCTTCGACGAACGGCTTCGACCGCCCCACGGCGACCAACACGATTTGTGGATTGACCCCAATGATCCGGAACGCATGATCAGTGGCAGCGATGGAGGAGGATCTGTATCCATCAATGGCGGTAATACCTGGACCGAACAGGACTATCCCACCACCCAACTTTACCACGTGATGGCTACCAGCGATGTACCCTACCACGTAGCTGGTGCTCAGCAAGACAACAGTACCCTGGCTATTCCCAGCGACGGTTGGGGGCATAAACAGGCCCGCGGTCCCAACCACGGGTGGTACTACGCTGTTGGGGGCGGTGAAAGCGGGTATATCACCCAGCACCCCACCAATCCCGACATTTTCTACGCCGGTAGTCAGGGAGCCCTATTAACCCGCTACGACCGCAGCAACGGCCAGAACCGCGACATTCAGGTATACCCTCGGTTCTTCTCCGGGGAACCGGCTGATGCCCTCCCCGAACGGTGGCAATGGACCTTCCCCATTGTCTTTGCCCACCAGGATCCGAACGTCATGTACACCTGTTCCCAGCACGTCTGGAAAACTACTGATGATGGCCAGAGTTGGGAAAAGATTAGTCCGGACCTTACCTACGCCGATCCCAGCACACTGGGTAAAACCGGAGGAGTGATCACAATGGATATGAACGGGCCGGAAATCTATGCCACCGTTTTCGCGCTGGCCCCCTCCTACCACGATATCAACACCATCTGGGCGGGGTCCGACGACGGGATGATCCACATTACGCGGGACGGTGGCAAGAACTGGACCGATATCACACCGCCCGATCTGCCTAAATTCTCCCGCGTGAGCATCATCGATGAATCACCGCATAGCCCGGGAACAGCTTACGTAGCAGTAAACCGCTACCAGACCGATGACCGCGCCCCCTACGTGTACCGGACTAGGGACTACGGGAAGTCATGGACAAAGATCATCAACGGCATTGCCGAGGGCCACTTTGCCCGGGCCGTGCGCGTTGATCCTGTACGCCCCGGGCTATTGTTCCTGGGTACGGAACACGGCGCCTACGTTTCCTTCGACGCTGGTGATCACTGGCAACCCTTACAGTTAAACCTGCCCGATACGCCGATTCGCGATCTGGTCGTGAAAGATCAGGATGTGGTCCTCGGGACGCACGGTCGTGGATTCTGGATTCTCGATGATATCGGCCCTCTGCGGGAAGTAACTCCGGATATGCTGGCCGCCGAGGCTCACCTCTTCCAACCCGTCAATCCCATGCGTGGTCTTACCGATGCGGTTTTCCAGTATTATTTGTCGGAACCCGTTGATTCAGTCGTTGTGGAGATCATAAACAGCAGCGGCGAATTAGTAGACAAATTCGTGGGCAGGAAGGAAGCGTACCGTTCCGACCCCAATATTCCATGGTGGCAGCGGGGCGGTTCGGGCAAACCGACTACCGGCTCCGGCGTCCAATCCTTCACCTGGGACATGCGCTATCCCGGCGCTACCACCTTTGATGGTATGATCATCTGGAGTGGCCGTCCGGCCAGTGGCCCGAAGGCGCCACTCGGAACATACAAGGTGCGGTTTACGGCGGGGGACTACACGAAAGAAGCCTCCTTTGACATCCTGATGGACCCCAACTTAAAAGGTATTACCGCAGAAGATCTACAGGAACAGTTTGAATTAGCCATGGACATTCGCGATCAAACCAGCCTCGCCAACGAAACGGTCATCAAGATCAGAGAGATGCGGGCAAAGATCCGGGAACGCCTGGAAATGACCGATGACGAGGGCATTCACCAAACTGCCGGCGAACTTCTGAGCACAATGAAAGAAGTGGAAGAGGACCTGTACCAGGTTAAAAACCGCTCGGGTCAGGACCCCCTGAATTTCCCGATCAAACTGAACAACCGCTTCGCATCTCTGCGGCGGAGCGTGGAAACCGGCGACGCCAAACCGACGGATGGTGCCTACAAAGTATTTGAAGAGTTAAGTGATGAACTGGATGCCCACCTGGCAAAACTCAACCAAGTAGTAGAAGCCAAGCTTCCCTCCCTGAACAGCCAGCTGGCTGCAAAGGGGTTATCAGAAGTAACGGATGATTGATATTCAGGGAATCACGCAGAACAAAGAAAGCCGCTACCGGAACCGGTAGCGGCATTTCTTTTGGTCTCAAAAGGTTTGCTCAGGAAGAGCAGAATAACACAGCGGTGATGGGGGCTCAGGCATTCCCCGAATGCCGTGTACTTTTATGGGTAGGAGTAACTGGCTCACGTCCTTTCCAGGAGGCGGGAACGTGCCAGATCTTCGGTCCTATCTTTTCTATGGCTCGTAAAATATCGACCCGGCTAATTTGCCCGACCAGCTTTCCATCTTCACAGACCGGAAGTCGCTTCATACCGGAATGCACAAATTCGTAGGCAGCATCCAGGATCGAGCGATCACTGCTTATCGTATGCAGGTTGGTGGTCATAAAATCAGCGACCTGACCTTTTTTGGCGGGAGCTTCATCATAGGGCCCATTCACGAGAAGCTTCAGGCAATCCACTTCTGATAACATACCGACAAGCTCTCGTTTGTCATTAAGCACGGGGGCACCGGATATTTTCTTCTTCAACAACATTCGCATTGCGTCCCGGATATCCGTATCCGGTTTAAAGGTGACCAGTTTGGTGGCCATGTATTCGGTGACCGATGGGTAGTTCTGCATAATCGACTTTTTTGGTACAGTACTATAATATGGTCATTTTCCCCGAAACATGCAAATAACCCGTAAGCAGGTTTAGCAGCCGAATTATTCCTTTATTTTTTGCCGAAAGGCAAAACAAAAACACGCAATTAGCCGCCTGCATCCAGTATCTTGATTTCCACCCGTTGGTTCTTTGCTCGTCCTTCCGGGGTATCGTTGGATGC
The DNA here is from genome assembly GCA_964342305.1 of uncultured Saprospiraceae bacterium. Classification (GTDB taxonomy): domain Bacteria; phylum Bacteroidota; class Bacteroidia; order Chitinophagales; family Saprospiraceae; genus DT-110. Next base: position 20,623 of record CAYFGK010000086.1, read on the forward strand.
AATTGGTTGCCGCTTACCGTATCCCCGGTACGATACCTGAGCATCGGAAACACCGCGACGGACCAGATAATCAGCTACGGATTTTGCCCGGGCAGTGGAAAGTTGATCACAATAGTAATCGGGAGGGATATTATTCGTATGTCCACCGATTTCCACCTCCACGCCGGGATTTGCATTCAAGAACTGATATAGCTCTTCCAGTAAAGGATACATTCCTTCATTGATGCTGGTGCTATCTGCATCGAAACGCAGAGCCTCCATCTGGATCGTTTGCCCGGTCTCCACCTCATTCGCTACCAATCCGGGGATCATTCGTTCGTCTACCGGGAAGTCCTCTTTCGCTTCACAGCCATTGGCATCGGTAACAGTCACCCCCTGGTTTCCTATATCCAGTCGAGTGGCCTGAGGGGTGGTCTCACCACTACTCCATCGGATCTGATACTCCGGTGTCCCGCCGACAATAACCACCTCGGCTTTCCCATCGGCTTCTGCTCCTCCCGTGGAAGGGGTAATGGCCCTCAGGGTGATTTCCAGCGAATCGGGTTGGGTCAGAGTGATGCTGGCTGATGCCGATTGTCCCGAAGCATCCGAAACTGTAAGCGAATAGCTTCCTGGTGACAGACCAGTAGGGCCGTCGGTAAAGGAAGCTTCACCCCAATCGTAGGAGTAAGGCGCTTTACCCCCTTGAACCTTGGTCGATAAGGCTCCGTCCTGTGCACCGTAGCAACTGATAGGTTCGTAAACCTCCAATGTCAGCTCGAGCGGGAGGATATTTTCGGTGATCGTAACTTCAGCAGTAGCGGTACAACCGGATGCATCAGTTACAGTAACCTCGTGGGTACCCGGTGCTAAGGTAGTGGCAGTGGCTTCCTTCTCGCCCGTATCCCACTGGTAGGTGTAGGGCTCAGAACCACCGGATACCTGCACCCGGGCCTGACCATCACTATTATCCGTGCTGGCCGGCTGAACGGCCGAGGTATTAAGGACCATGGCTTCGGGCTCATCGATTTGCAGTCGCGCCGTTTGTGTAGTGCCTTCCGCATCGGTGACCGTCACCTCATAGGTTCCTGCTGACAGTCCGGTCACTTCTTCGGTAGTAGCGCCGGTATTCCAGGCGTATGTGAACGGACCTTTACCACCTTCCACCAGTGCACCCGCACTGGCGCTAGCTCCACCGGCACAATCAATGGTCGCTCCTTGCTCCGCCTGCACCACGAGGGGCAGGATATTTTCCGTAATTGCCACCTCCGCGGTGGCCGTACAGCCGGAAGCATCGGTAACCGTGACCTCGTGGGTACCCGGTGCTAAGGTAGTGGCAATGGCCTCCGTCTCGCCCGTATCCCACTGGTAGGTGTAGGGCTCAGAACCACCCGTCACGCGTACCCGGGCCTGTCCATCGCTATTATCCGTGCTGGCCGGCTGAACGGCCGAGGCGTTAAGTACCATGGCTTCGGGCTCATCAATTTTCAGTTGTGCCGTTTGTGCAGTGCCTTCCGCATCGGTGACCGTCACCTCGTAGGTTCCTGCTGACAGTCCGGTCACTTCTTCGGTAGTAGCGCCGGTATTCCAGGCGTATGTGAACGGACCTTTACCACCTTCCACCAGTGCACCCGCACTGGCGCTAGCTCCACCGGCACAATCAATGGTCGCTCCTTGCTCCGCCTGCACCACGAGGGGCAGGATATTTTCCGTAATTGCCACCTCCGCGGTGGCCGTACAGCCGGAAGCATCGGTAACCGTGACCTCGTGGGTACCCGGTGCTAAGGTAGTGGCAATGGCCTCCGTCTCGCCCGTATCCCACTGGTAGGTGTAGGGCTCAGAACCACCCGTCACGCGTACCCGGGCCTGACCATCGCTATTATCCGTGCTGGCCGGTTGTACGGCCGAGGCGTTAAGGACCAGGGCTTCGGGCTCATCGATTTGCAGTCGCGCCGTTTGTGTAGTGCCTTCCGCATCGGTGATGGTGACACTATAATCACCAGCAGGAAGGTTAAACAAGGCTGCTCCTGATTCCCCGCCGCTCCACGCATAGGAGAACGGACCTTTACCGCCGGTTATTTCCACCGACAGGGCAGCAGTACGCTCACCTGCACAGTTAATACCTGCGGTTTGCAACAGATCGACGGTCAGTGGCAGAATATTTTCGGGAATGGTCACTTCCGCCCGGGTGGTACACTTGTTGGCATCCGTAATGGTCACCTGGTGCAGGCCGGGTGTCAATTCCCCCGCATTGGCGCTGGTCTGACCATTATCCCACGCATAAGTGTACGGGGCTGTACCTCCGGATACCTCAACTGTTGCCTCACCGTCAGAACTATCAGTACTGGCGGGTTCTAAAACCCGGGTGCGGGTAATCAGAGCCTCGGGTTCGGTGATGGCCAGGGTGGCTGTTTGGGTAGTTCCTTCCGCATCCGTAACGGTCACCGTGTAATTACCCGCAGCCAGTCCCGACACCTCGGCACCAATGGCTCCCGAACTCCAGGCATAGGAATACGGCCCTTTGCCGCCTTGAACGGTAACTCTGGCGCCGGCCTTTGTCTGGCCGGCACACATCAGCGGAGTGGTTTGGCTGATACCAGCCGTCAGGGGCAGGATATTTTCACTGATCGTCACCTTCCCCGTGGCAGTACAACCATTGGCATCGGTAACGGTCACCCCGTATTCGCCGGGAGCTAGCCCGGTTACCAATTCGGTCGTCTGACCATTAGCCCAGGCGTAGGTATAGGGTGCCGTCCCCCCTGAGGCCTGCACGGTTGCCTGTCCATCGGCATTACCGGTGCTGGCAGGCTGACTCGGGACCGCTTGTACCTGAATGGCCGAAGGCTCCGAAAGAGAAGCCTGGGCGGTTGTCTCCTGACCGGCCGCATCAACTACGGTGACGGCGTAATTCCCCGGTGGCAGTCCGGTCACCTGGCGACCGCTGAGAGCCGGTGAATTCCAACGGTACGTATATGGCGACTTGCCTCCTTGCGTTTGCACGGTAAGTGCGCCATTGATATCACCCGGACACCGAACGGGATTGGTGATCTCCACGGAGGTGGTCAAAGGAAGAATATCTTCGGTTATATCCACACTGGCCTCCGCCGTGCAACCATTGGCATCGGTAACGGTGACCTGATGCGTACCGGCATTCAATCGCTCAGCTGTGGCCTCGGTTTCCCGGCTATCCCATTGGTAAGAGTAGGGCTCGGTACCTCCCGAAACAGTGACCCGGGCTTGACCATCCGATTGATTCGCGGAGGCATTGGACACCACCTGCGTATTGATATCAATTGGCAATGGGGCAATTAAAAGGGTCTCGGCCTCCTTGGTGGTTCCTTCCGCATCGGTTACCGTCAGTTGGTAAGTACCACCGGAAAGTCCCCCGACTTCGACCGAGGAAGCTCCGTTGCTCCACTGGTAGGAGAAAGGTTCGCGTCCTCCGCGGACGGAGGCTGCAAGGCTACCGGTAGCAACCTCCGCACAGGAGATCTCTCCTGTCGTATTAATCTCGACGATCAGATCAGCAGCTTTTTGTTCGATGGATACCTCACCCACGGCGGAGCACCCCTTGGTATCAGTGACCGTCACCCGGTGTATACCGCCCGTTAGCGTGGAGGCAACCCGTACTTTTTCCCCCGTATCCCATGCGTAACGATAGCCCGGGGTGCCCCCACTCACCTCCACGATAGCCTGGCCATCCTGGGCTCCCGGTTCACTTTCGGGCGACTGCATACGCACCTCCACGGTAATATTGGGATCCTTTAGCTCCGCAGTAGCTGTTTTACTCTTCCCCGAGGCATCCGTCACACTGACCGTATAAGTGCCAGGCATCAGCTGATCCGCGGAACTACCGGTAAGTGCCTGTTGGGACCAATCGATCCGGTACGGTTCACTCCCACCGGTAATACGTACGGCAAGTCGTCCGCCGGGGTCGTCTTCGGCGCAAGTCAATTCCCGGTCTACCAAAAGGCTGACCGTCATGGCCGATTCTTTTTCGATGAGGTAAAGTCCTTTGTCTTCCGTGCCCACCCACAGCGCAGAATCCCGGTTCATTCGGAGTACGGTAGCAAATTCCGAAGTGTAGTAGGCAGCCGGGCCGTATACCGTTACCCCTTGCGTTTCGGGATTATAGCGGGTAATGATCTCGGAGGCAATCCACAGATTACCGGTGGGATCGAAAGTAATTTTTCGCAATCGGCCTTCGGTGGTCCGGTTAGGAAGTTCGATCGGATACCAGGTGTCGCGGCGATCAACGTAGCCCACGAGGTTATTCCCCAGGAACCAGACTTTACTACTGTCGGTAGCGATGGATTCAATATTGAAGTCGCGCTCAACCACATCCCAGCGATTGTCACGGCCTTTCAGTACACCGTAGCGGGTACCGATCCAGAAGGTTCCGCGGTAGTCCCGGTGGATGGTATTGATATAGTCGGACCGGAGTTTGGAGTTACGAGTATCCATTTGCTCGACCAACTGCAGGCGTGGTTTCGTCTTGCAGATGAACAGGCCGGAGGCAGCTGTACCTATCCACAGTTGATCCCGCTCGGCATCGTAATAGGTAGCGGTAACCGGATTGTCTTCCGACAAAACACCGCCAACCGTTCGGTTCAGTTCCCCTTCATCCCAGGTGATCAGGGCATTACCTCCGGGGTACTGGAGTAGGGATTCCTGCCCGGCAGGGATGTCCAGGGGTTCGGCTAAATTAAGGTCAAACACCCGGAAGACACCCTGCTCGTTGGTAACGTAGGTCTCATTTTCCGGAGTAACGTAAATATTAGAAATAGCAGAACGCATAGCCACCGCATCGCAGCGGACGACGCGCATGGGTTCCTGGGCCAGTGCCAGGGAAGAAACACCCAGCAGGCCGGCAATCAAAAGCTTTCTCATAAACGAGGTACAATTATCCTTATTAGCAGCAGTTCGTACGTCACCTAGATGATGAACGTAGCAATGTAACGCCAATCAAGGCACAAAAGTACACATAAAGCGGCTGGATTCATCGGGGTGTTCCCAGAGAGATGGGTACCTGTAAATTGTCCCAGTGCAAAATAAGCTTATCATTATCCAGGCGGAAGGTCATTTGTTCCTGATGTGACCCGGTCTCTTCGGGAATTACCCGAAGGCGCAGGATATCTTTCGCCGGATCGTAATTGTACGCGCCCCACTGATCGTATTCGGTATTGATCAGTATCTCCCAGTGATCCTCGTGGGGTATGGTAAAGATGGCGTACTGACCGGGAGCCAATTTTTGGTCTTCCAATAACAGAGTATCGGGGATAGACAGGGTGGTGGCTTCATTGGCACCGGTACGCCACACTTCGTCGAAGGGAACCAGTTTGCCAAAAATAGCACGGCCGCGAACGGAGGGAGCACCGTATTTCACCTGCACCGGAATTTCGTTGAAAGTATCCCGTAGCACCAGCGGGGGGCTTGGTCGGGATAACCGAACATCAGTGGTATCGGAAGGGGGATCGTCCAGAGAAGCATAATTCGTTCCGGATGCCTGGCGATTGGGCAGGTCATCGCAAGAGACCAGAAATAAGAAGAAGAGGGCGTAACGGAATAGTTGCTTGGCGATCATATGTCAAAGGTATACAAAGTTATAACAAGAATGACACCATTTAGATGTGCAAAGCTGCCCGGGGTTTACATTAAAAAATCGTTAAAATGGTATTCTCTGTTCCATGCAACCAGATCCGGTCAAATAACGTACATAACTATTGCCTTCCAATGGCCGATTTTAGTATGTTACACACCTAATTCCCTTCTTTTTACTGTGAGAAAATACCTCACAACTCAAATATTATCAATGATATACGTATTAATTTTATATTTGACACATACTTGGTGAATTGTGAAATAATACGGATATTTGACTACAGTTCTTACAGCAGCTAACCCACCTATTTAATTTCTTCAGCCAGACTTCATCGCGTTCTAGCCATTCCCGATCGTTACGGGTTATGGCCATGTCCCCTCTTTGCCTGAACCGACGTAGCGGTCGATATCAACAGATTTTCAGATCAATCGATAATCGACCCTTATGGATGGATGGCGCGTATCTTATCGCTTCAGCTTCTTGCTTCTGCTTGCTGTGTTGGTATCCTGCCAACGGGACGGGGAGGTACTGGATCGTGCTGAATCTTCCGATGAACCCCACCTGGAAGAAGAAGAAATGCCTAAAATGCGTCGGGCGGACGAACGCATGCGACAGGAATTTAACATGACCCGCATACCGGGCACCCAGGAAGTACCCCGGGAACGGCTAATTCGGGCAAAAGAAGTAGCGAAGCGCAGCCGCATACTCCGCTCAGGAGGTGTTCCTCTTGCCTGGGAAGAACGCGGCCCCAACAATGTGGGGGGGCGTACCCGTTCCATCCTCATCGACCGTAATGATCCAACCAATAACACCGTATTTGCGGCCGGAGTAGCCGGCGGGCTGTGGCGGACCACCAATTTCCTCAGTAATACTCCTTTGTGGACCCCCATTGACGATTTCTTCGATAATATTGCCATCGGTGCCATGGTTCAGGACCCCCTTGATCCCGATGTCCTGTATTTTGGCACGGGAGAAGGTTGGTTTAACTTTGATGCCGTCCGCGGATTAGGGATTTGGAAATCCACCGACGGTGGTTTGACCTGGAACCAGCTTTCCAGCACCCTTTCGACGACCTTCCATTACGTACAGGACTTACTGATAGATAATCAGGGAGCCCTGTATGCGGCTACCCGCACGGGGGGAGTGATGCGCTCCACCGATGGAGGAGGCTCCTGGTCCTCCGTGCTGTCAAGCTCGGCCGGAAATGCTCCTACTAACCGGGCCGCTGACCTGGAAATTGGAGCCGACGGCACACTGTATGCGACCATGGGGATTTTCTCAACGGGGAGTGTCCACCGGGCGGATATCAGTTTTGGCGCAAGCCAGGGACAAAGCAATACCTGGACGGACATCACTCCCAGCGGCAATTTTTGGCGCATCGAATTGGCCACAGCGCCTTCTGATGCTGATCGCCTGTACATTGTTTGTCAGGGGAAAAGCATGAATGGCGTTTCGGCTATGTATCGTTCGGAGAATGGTGGTAGCACCTGGATTAACCTCGCAGTTCCGGGCTTCTGTGATGCCGGAGGTAGTTCCAGCGAATTTTCACGCGGGCAGGCCTGGTACGATCTGATCGCGGCGGTGGACCCAAACAACCCCGATCGTTGGTACATAGGTGGTGTCGATGCTCTTCGCTCCGATGACAAAGGACAAAACTGGAGTCAGGTCTCGGGTTGGGCGCAAAAGAACTTCGCCTACTGTACCGGGTTATCCTACGTCCACGCCGATCACCACATGATCCTCCACCTTCCCGGACAGTCTGATCAAATGGTATGGGGAACGGACGGAGGCCTTTTCTATACCGAAAATGCCACGGCGACCTATCCCGACTTCACCCACAAGAATACCGGCTATAACGTCACCCAGTTCTATTCCACCGCCCTCCATCCGGAGGCCGGTAACGATTACTTTTTGGGGGGAACCCAGGACAACGGCACCCACCGTTTCAATACCCCGGGGATGAACGCTACCTACGAGGTATCGGGAGGTGATGGTGGTTTTTGCCACATTGATCAGGAAAACCCCATGATCCAGATCACCTCTTACGTCTACAACAACTATTACCTGTCGACCAATGGAGGTTCCTCTTTTTCCAGTCGCATTTCCAATAGTTCGGGGAAATTTATCAACATTTCCGATTACGACAATCAGGCGGGTAAACTGTATGCCGCCACCAATTCGGGGCGGTTTTTCCGCTGGAATGATCCCCGGACCGGCGGATCGGATTACGATATTGTTGATGCTGATTTCACGGGATCTATCACCGCAGTTTTCTGCGACCCCAATGCCGACAACCGGGTATGGTTCGGCACCAATGGTCCTACCGAACTGGTCCGGGTGGATCAGGCCGACGGAAACGCTTTCACGGAAACAGTCTATTCCGTACCCGGCAGTATGAACGGGGCAAACATCAGCAGTATTCACTTGCTGGAAGGCAATCCCGACCGGGCAATGGTGACCTTTTCCAACTACGGTGTAACCAGTGTTTGGGTGGTCACCAACCTGATCTCGGGGTCTCCCGTTTGGACGAATGTCGAAGGAAACCTGCCCGACATGCCCGTGCGCTGGGGCATGATCCATCCGGACGCTCCGGACCAGGCCCTACTCGCAACAGAACTCGGCGTATGGACTACCTCGCTGCTCGACGGACTGAGTACCCAGTGGATCGCCAGCAATGACGGACTGGCCAACGTACGCGTGGATATGCTTCAATACCGGGAAAGCGACGGCAAGGTAGTCGCCGCTACGCACGGACGTGGCATGTTCACCGCTTCACTTTCCACCGGTGAGGCACCTCCTACCCCGGTCGTTTTCTATCACGATGATTTCTCGACCCCATCCTGGACCCCCGGTGGATCCAATGGCGGTGGTAGTGAGCAATGGACCTGGGATAATGATCCGGGAGGCATTTTTTACAATCAGCCAGACTTCCTGGCCCTGACGGCCGCCAACGGTTTTTACGTGTTCAATTCTGACTTTAACGGTCAGCACAGCCACGACGTAACCCTTACCTCTCCGGCTATCGACTGCCGGAACGTGGATAGCCTGATTTTCGAAAGCTCAAATCAATACGCCTATTTTTCCAATGGCTCCGTTTCCAGTCCGCAATTGGGAATTAGTACCGACGGGGTGAACTTTACCTATGTGCCCGTCTTGCAGGAGGTTATTCGCGGGAGCCTTTCCGAATCCAATCGCATTTTACGGGTCGACATCACCCCTTACGCTGCTAATCAGGAAACGGTATATCTGCAATTCCGGTGGCAAGGATACTGGGAATATCTATGGCGGGTCGACGATGTTAACCTGTACACTTTTGAAACGGCCGACACGACTTGCCCCGAAGACAGGGACATACTCCTTGACCTTTACGAGGCTATGGATGGTGACAACTGGCTCACCGCCTGGGATACCACTCAGTGCGACCCATGCGGCTGGTATGGCATTACCTGTAATCCTCAAAAGCGCATTACGGAAATCGATTTAAGTAACAATAATCTCCAGGGGTATCTCCCGGCATCCCTGGCCGGTTTAACCGAACTCGGCACTATTGACCTCTCCGATAATCAAATCATTGGATGTTTCCCGGAGGCTTACAGTACCTTCTGTGGCCAACTCACCGGTTTTGACTTCAGCGGCAATCCTTCGTTGCTCGTCCCCAACGGCGATTTTGACCTGTTTTGCGAGATCGGCTCGGAGGCGTGCAATTCAGCTAATTTTAGTGCTTGTAGTACGGCGGTTGAGTTTTTAATTTTGGAGGATGCCTTTATTACCGGAGGGACTTACGAAGCACAAGACTCCATCTGGGTAACGGGGATGCTGGAACCAGGCGATTCGGCAGTTCTTCGCACGGGCTCTGCCATTGTCTTCCAACCCGGATTTCACGCCATGCCCGGCAGTGACATGCACGCCATGGTAGACGACTGTGTGGCTCCCTCTAACCCTGCTTTGCCGCAGCTCACACAGCCGATCACCCGGGAGGATCCACCTTTAAGTGCACCGGTAGTTTCACCTAATCCTTTCCGGGAAAATGCATCCATCAATTTTTCGCTACCCGCAGTTACCCGGCTACGCATGCAGGTATTCAACGCACAGGGCGTGATGGTCAGTCAACCTTTTCACGGTCAGCTGGCCCGGGCCGGAGTATACAATCTGACACTGGAGGGCACCGCTTTTCCTCCCGGGATATACTGGTTGGTGATGGAAACGGACGAAGGTCGAAATACGGTGAAGTTGGTAAAGCAGTAGGATTGGTCAGACGAATTCCCGGATAAATTTCAGGACCATCTGAAAACCATTTCGGACGGATTGGCCTTTGGTCATCGTCTCCTCCGAATAATGTACCCGGATGGGGATCTCCCTGAATGTAGCCCGGTGGTGCCGAATCAAGTGGATGAACTCGGTACAAAATTCGTAGCCACTGAATTGGAAATCGAGTTTCTGGCCGAACTCCGCCCGAAAAGCCTTCATGCCCGACTGGCTGTCGGACACCCATAATCCGGTGATCAGGGCGGTAAGGGCGTTGCCCAGACGATTTAATATCAATCGACTTCTTGGTATTTTATTATCGGGGTGCTTAAAGCGACTGCCCAGAACAACATCCAGGTTGCCTTCCAT
>CAYFGK010000087.1:0-30040 GCA_964342305.1 uncultured Saprospiraceae bacterium
TTACGTTTAGCAAACCATTAAAACCATGTGCCATGAAACAGTTTAATATCAACATCGGTACGATGATCCTGCGCTTTTACCTCATGATGCTGGTCGTGATCATTGCCGGATTCCTCGGCCAATGGTGGCTGGCTATCCTGGCTTTCCCCATCTTTCTGAGTTCTATGCTGGGATTTACCAGGAAGTAGGGTTGGGAAAGGGTGATAAGGCGATAAGGGGATAAGGCGATCAGGGGAATTCTCCTAATCACCTTATCCCCAGGTCTCCTTATCTAAGATCACCCCGGCATATCCTCCAGCTTTTGCCGGTTGCGGATGGTGATGGTGCCGTCGACGATGTCGATGTAACCATCGTTCTTGAATTCGGTGAGCATCCGGATAACACTTTCTTTGGCCGTGCCGACAATGCGGGCCAGATCGTCGCGCAGGATATTAATTTCATCGGTCTCCTCCTTGTCGCTGAGGTAGATTACGGCATCCGCGACGCGCTTGCGCACCGAATGGTAGGCGAGGTGAAGAAGTTGTTCTTCCTTCTCGGCAATATTATTTGCCAGCATTTTGATCAGTTGGGAGGTAACGTCCCGGTTGGCGGTGAGTAGTTTGTTGAAATCCTCCTTGGGGATCAGGCTCAACTCGGATTCTTCCAGAGCAGCGGCCGATTCCGAGTATTTATCGTCTTTGATCAGGTCCACGTAACCGAGGAAGTCACCTTCGTTGTGGACACTTACGATGTATTCCTTGCCGTTCTCGTTGGTCTTAAAGGCTTTAATTTTTCCCTTCTTTACGAAGTATAAGTAGCGCGGGTATTCACCTTCTTCGAAAATGAGTTCTCGTTTCTTAAAGCTCTTGGTCTTGCGCTCTTTGCTCAGCTTTTGCAATTCCTGGTAGCCGCGGGCTTCGTTGATGAAGGCGGAGAGTCCCTGCTCGGTCTGATCAAACTGCTTTTTAAGCCGGTTGCTTTTATCCAGTCGCGTTTCCACTACGGAGAGCAGTTCGTCTTTGTAAAAAGGTTTGGTGACGTAGTCGTCGGCTCCGAGGTTCATGCCCCGTCGGAAGTCGGCTTTTTCCGCTTTGGCGGTCAGGAAAATAAAGGGAATGGATGCCGTTTCCGGCTTTTTAGAGAGGATATTGAGCACCCCGAATCCATCGAGCCGGGGCATCATAACATCACACAGGATCAGATCGGGCTGGTGTTCGATGGCTTTATCGACACCTACCTTTCCGTCTTCGGCCAGGACCACTGTATATCCATAGAGTTCGAGGATCTCCTCCAGGTTTTCCCGTACTTCCTCGTTATCCTCAATAACCAAAATGGTTTTGGAATCCATAATAAGCGTTGTTTGTTGGTGAAGCTTCTGAGCTTCTTAGGTTTTTTGTCGTTTTGGTAGCCTTACGGCAAAAGTAGTGCCCTCGCCCAGCCGACTTTCGAAGGTTATCTGTCCGCCGAGCAGGTCCACGTATCGTTTCACTATGTTTAAGCCCAAACCGGTTCCCTGGATATTTTCCACGTTATGAGCCCGAAAGAACCGGGTAAATAAATGTTGTTGTTCCTCTTCGGGGATGCCGATCCCCTGGTCCGTAACTTCCAGTCGGACAACGTCGTCGCTCATCTCGATCCCCAACTTGATCGTCTTGCCGGCTTCGGAATATTTGATGGCATTTGATAGTAAATTGATCAGCACATTCTTCACCATTTTGGCATCCAGGAAAACCGTTTCCGCCGGCCCTTCGTAGGAATAGGCAATATCCTGATCGCTTTTCAGGATCCCGTGGAGGTCGTCCATAACTTCCCGGCTCAGCTTATTCAGATCACAGTCAATCGGATCGGGTTTGATGGCCCCTTCCTCCAACCGACTGAGCGAGAGGAAGTCATTCAAAATGCCCGTCAGGTTGGATACTGCTGACTTTATGCGCTTGGTGTGTCGTTCGCGTTTTGGTTGCTGTTCCTCTTTTTGGTAAGCTTCGATCAGATCCGCCGACGAAAGGATGGTGCTTAGGGGCGTTCGGAATTCGTGAGACGCCATGGACACGAACCGGGATTTGAGCTGGCTGAGCTCTTTTTCCGCTTCGAAAGCCTTCTGTAGTTCACGCTGGTTCTTGCGCAGGGCTTCTTCGGCTATTTTTCGCTCCTTGATCTCAAACTCCATCTTCTTATTGATGTTCAGGAGTTGATTCACCGCTGAGGCCAGTTCTTCGGTGCGCTGATCGACCCGTTGCTCCAGCTGGCTGTTCATCTCCTGAATGCGTTTTTCGGCCTCGCGTTGCTCGGTGATATCCACCCCCGACAGCAGGTTGACGGCGACTTCTTCGTCTTCATTCCAGACCAGGGCATTATGCCAGGCCATCAGCCGGATTTCACCAGCTTTGGTGACGACCGAACTCTCGAAATAACCACCCTTGGCTCCGGGTTTTTGCACGAATGCGTGAAACTCCTTTCGCTTCTCCTCCCGTTCATTTTCCGGAATCACCAGGTCGAACCAGTTTTTCTGCATGACCTCGGGTTCGGTGTACCCGAGGATCTCACTTCCCTTGCGATTGAACAGAGTGATCCGCTCGTGTACGTCAATAGCTACAAACAAGGTGTTGGCCACATCCAGGTATTGCTGCGCCCGCTCCTTTTCCAGTTTGAGTTGCCGCTCTGCATCCTTGCGGTCAGTAATGTCAATACCCGAAGAGATTATGCCGATCACTTCAAAGGTATCGTCGATCAGCATGCTGTTCTTCCAGGCAAAGTCCCTTAGGAGACCATCGTGGCGCCTGACCTTGCTTTCGTACGTGTCGATGAGTTCAATGTCTTCCGACATCATTTGCCGGAAGGCAGTCTCGGCAATTTCTCCGGGTCCCGCAGGATAAACGAGCGAGAACCAGTTCTCACCGCGCACCGAGTCCTCTTGTTTGTCGCCCAGGAAGGCACACCCTTTTTTATTGAGTTCGACGATCCGGCAGTCGGTATCCAGCACCACATTAATGGTGTTGGCCATATCGAAATAGGTCTGGGCACGTTCCTTTTCATCCCGCAGTGCGGCTTCCGCTTCTTTCTCCTTGGTCAGGTCGTGGACTATCCCGGTGAAAAGCGTACGTTCCGGAAGTTTTACTTCGCTGATGCTCAATCGGAGTGGAAAGGTGGTGCCATCTTTTTTTCGCCCCCGTACTTCCCGGCCGATGCCAATGATCTTGGCATTGCCCGTTCGGAGGTAGTTGGAAATATATTGGTCGTGGCGGTTTTTATCAGGTGGGGGCATGAGCATACTGACGTTCTGCCCGTGCATCTCGTCAAGTTTGTATTTAAACAAACGGGCAGCAGCGTCGTTTACCATCTCCATATGGCCTCGCTCATCAATAATAATTATCCCGTCCGTAGCTGTCTGAATGACGGCTTCCAGCTGTAGGGAGGCTTCTGATTGCTTTTTTGATCGCACGGGATCCAATGTTGAGGTCTTTATTTGGTCCTAAAAAAGAACTTTCCACATGTATACCAAACGAACAGACTCTTTGTTTTTAAGCTTTGTTTGGGAATAGGACGCGGATAAAATAGGGATTTCTGGGAAAAGTCATACCCGTGAGATGATAAAAATCATTAGGCCACAGCGGTCAATCAAACATCTTGCACCCAGGTACTCGTGATTCCTCAGGAGGAGTACCCTGATTCTTTTTTAATCATTAATACAGCCAGCAGCGCTGAACGCATGAATTCAACAGCCAACACTCCGCAGAAAGCGACCCTACAGTTGCTTGGCATTGGCTCGTCCGATGACCGGGCGCTGATGCAAAACGTACGGCAGGCATTGGAGCAGCTATCTCTGGATATGACTGTCGAGGAAATCCGTGACATCAATGCTATGCTGGAGTATGGTATTTCCGGGATTCCGGCTCTGTTGGTCGATGATAAAGTGATCTTCCAAAAGGTGGTGCCCTCCGTGGAGGATATCCGCATAGTACTGAGTGTCCTGCTGGGAAAGCAGGAATCGGCACAAGAGCCGTACCAGCGAATTCTTGTGCCGACTGATTTTTCCGAAGCTTCTGTTAATGCTTTCCGGTACGCCCGTGAACTGGCAGTTCCCCTCGGAGCCCACGTACACCTCGTGCATATCCACCAGCCGCCACTCGATATGGGAGGGACAATGGTCTCCCGCCAGGTGCCCGATGTGCTTCAGGAGAAAGAAGAGCGGCTGGCTAAGGTAATCAGTCAAAAAACCAAGCTTTCGGCTAAGGCCAAAAAAGTGTCCGTTACCTCCGAGGTGATCGTTGGTTTTGTGGTCGATGAATTGCGGCGGGCTTCCGCCCAAGAGACCGATCTGATGGTGATGGGTATGACCGGTGACAACGGACTGCTGGAGAAATGGCTGGGAACCACAGCCACCGAGCTAAGCCGCCGGGCGGCCTGCCCCGTATTGCTGATCCCCGATCGGGTTAAGTACCGACCACCCAGCGAGATCGTTTACGCCAGCGCCTACGCGCCCGGCGAAGAACAATTACTGCCGGGTATTCTTGGCTTTGCGAATTATTTCGACGCCACTCTGCATTTTGTACATATCGAGGAGGTAAAATCCCGGCCTACCTATAGCGTGCAGCAAGTTCCCGTGTTTCTGCCCCATCGGGATCAGGAAGTCAGGTTGCGCCTCTCCACCGTTAATAGTAAGGACGTCCTGACCGGATTGGAGCAGTACAGCACGGACCATGAATCCGACCTGCTGGTGATGGCGAGGCCCCGCCGGTCTGCTTTTGAAGACTTTTTTCATCGCAGCACCACCCGTAAAATGATCCTGCAAGCCGCCACCCCGTTGCTGATCATGCATTACGAACGCGATTGATCGATGGTGCACCTTGCCAGTGTTGGGAAGCCGGCTTATCTTATACCGACAACGAAGTGGTTTGGGCTTTGCCAAACCTTTTCGGAAGGGGTATATCTTCAGTTTCCAGCTTCTCTATTATGAAAAAAATACTCGTACCCACCGATTTTTCCGACAACGCCCGCTGGGCCGTTGGTTACGCTGCGCATCTGGGTAATGCTTTGGGCGCGCAAATCGATGTGTTGCACGCCCACACGGTCACTATGCCCACCGGGGTGTACGGACAGGCATCAGAATTCGTAGAACGCAAAATGCGGGCGGATATGGCCGACCTTGTCCGGTGGATGGAAGCTCAGACCCACCCCGAATTGAATCCGCATCCACGCATCGTTATTGGTCATGCCGACGATGCGATTGCGGAACTTTCCCCGGAATACGACCTGGTGGTCATGGGTACCCGCGGGCAATCCGACGTCGAGCGCTGGTTGTTTGGCAGCACTACCCAGGCGGTATTAGGGCGCCTGCGCAGGCCGCTTTTGGCTATCCCTCCTTCCTGCCATTTCGAGAAGCCCGAGAAAGTGGTACTGGCTCTCGATGAGGAAGGGGTAAGGACTGCCGGTCAAGTGGCCCCCCTCGTCCAGTTATTGCGCCCGTTCAGTGCCCATATTCTGGTCCTCCACCACGATCAGGGTACCGATGGGACCGGGCTCAACGGTCCGCTCGAAGAGGCCTTCGCCGATCAATCCTTCTCCCGCCATTTCGATATGGGAGATGAAGAACTCTGGGGAGCCATCCAATCTTTTGCCGATCACGAAAAGGCACAGCTTATTGCCATGATCCGGCGGCAACGAACGGGCCTGGAGCGCTGGTTTGGCCGCCACGAGACTACCCGTGTTCTTCACCGGACGGATCGCCCTCTCCTCCTGATCCCCGAACCTAAACCGGCCGACGGATGATTGTAAGGAAACACCTAATTGTGATTTTCTCCATCCTTGGCATGCTGCTTAGCATCCGGTATGCCTCTGCTCAGCGGGGGGATTGGCTGGAGTCCATGTCGGTGAACGGATCGGTGGGACTGCAGGAAGTGTCAACTGACATTCGACTCGGTTGGCAGGTCGAGGTGTTGTTGCGAAGCAAGCAGGTAGGTTTTGGAGCCTTTACGGCAAAAACCATTGATGATGCTTCCCTCGGAGCACGTCTGAATATGCGGTTCGGAGGCTTTGTACTTCGCTACGAACAACCCGTTTTTGCCGGGCTCTGGGTATGGGGTGATGGTCACCTCGGTTGGGGGCGCCTCGATGGTTATTCCTCCGATGCGGCACCGAACCCCGATCTTTTTCAGGATGGCCTCAACGTGCAGGAACTGGGAGTAGGCATCCGAATGGAATTATTCGGCGGGTGGTCGGTCTATACGGCATCAGCTTACCGCTGGGCACAGGTACCGCGTACCGATCAGATAACCGATACTGACCTGAGTACCCTTCGTTTGTCAGTCGGGGTGGAATGGGCCTGGTCATGGGGGATATCTGATAAAAGTCAATAACCCCAGTGACCTTCCTCACCCCAGCGACCTCCCTACTTAAGTAGCTTTGGAATAGTACCTGCGTAAACATTCACTATTGAATAACCCGGAGGTGCCAATCCAACAAGTTATGAAAAGCAGATTCCTATTCGGTGTTTTAGTGTTGGTGGTGAGCAGCTCTCTGGCTGCCGGTCCAATTGATTTGCGACGCATTATGTTGCAGTTCGATGAGGCCTATATTCCGCTCTGGTTTTTTGCGGAAGCCGGAGATCTGGAAAATGCCCAGACAGCTTGGGCTACCGCTGACCAACGCTGGCAACGGCTGGAGCAAACGCTCCACCTGGTTTTGCCGGAAGGAGTCTGGGAAGACCACTTAGAGCGGGCTGAAGGCTGGTTGGCCGATGCTCAGACGGGTATGGAAGCTAATCGACTTGATTTGGCAACCGTCTCGCTGGAACACGCCCGGTTCGAATTGATCGCTTTGCGCAAGTCACTGGGGATGGTTGATTATTTCCCCGATCAATTGTACCAGTTACACGCAAACCTCGACCTGCTGGCCGAGATCGCTGAGGACCCCAAGTTATGCCTGCTTGAGTGGAACGAAGTGGAGCAATTGATACATAAGGCCGTTGCGGATTGGCACCATACCCGGGCTATACCAACGGACTGGATGCACCGGCCCGACAATAAGGAAGAGGGCCAGTTGTGGACATCCCATTACGAGCAAATTAACTTTGGTTTCCAGGCTATTCTGGCAGCTCACAATACGGGCCAGCAAGATATTCTGGCTCGGACCATTACACGAACGGATGCAGCGGTATTAGCCTTGATTTATGCCATCGGAGAGCCCCGTCCCGCTGCGGTATTTTACGCTCCTGCCCCCGGGGCAGATGAGCAGAACACTTCCAAAACTTTTTAGTCATGAAAGCAAATAAGCCAATCCGCTCCATTATGACCACCAAGCTGGTCACTGTGAGCCCCGAAACCACCGCCCGCGAAGTCAAAAAGTTGTTTGATAAAAATAGCTTTCACCACCTGCCGGTAGTCGCTCCCGGTAACAAACTGAAAGGTATTATCAGTCGGGAAGATGTAGCTAAAGTAGCGTACATCCTGTCTTTGCGAACCAGCGGTAAAACGTATTCCGAGAAAGAATACACCAGCCTGACTGCCAATGAATTGATGACCGAATATCCATTGTCACTGGATCCCGATGATACCATCGGCCTGGCTGCGGATATTTTCCTGGCCAATAAATTTCACGCCTTGCCGATTATCGAAGATGAGGAATTGATCGGCCTGGTTACAACTCACGATCTGCTGAAATACAGCTTTAATAGCAATGTTTCGGAAAAGGTTGAAGAGGTCTACGAAGAATAAAAACCTACAGCCATGGATGTTAATCAAGCAATCAAGCATGTCATGACCACCCCGGTAATTACCGTACGGCCGGATGATACCATGGATCGGGTCCAGCGCATCTTTGATGAGCAACCTATTCATCACGTACCGGTTGTCGACGAGGTTGGTGACCGGGTGGTGGGCATGATCAGCAAATCGGATTATTTGCGACTCCTGCATGGGTTTACGTTATTCAAAGCCCGCAAGAGCGAGGATTATAATCGCGCAATTCTCCGGTCCCTGCTCGCCCAGGAGGTAATGACAAAACAGGTAGTTACCCTGCATCCGGATGATTCTTTGAGCATGGCTGCCGGATATTTTCGGGAAAATCGTTTTCATGCCATTCCGGTAGTAGATAATGACAATAACCTGCTGGGTATTTTGACAACCTACGATCTGATTACCCATGCCTACCGGGATGCCGGCGTAACTACTTCGTAGCCGATTACTCCCCCTTGAAACCCGGGGGCCGTTCCATCGAAAATGGAATGGCCTCCGGGTTTTTATTTTTTGGAACCCCTTATTGCTTGCAACTAATACAAAGACGCTTACGTTGTACTCTCCTGACTTGACCTTGGAAGCTTTTTGATTTCGGTTTATACTGTTCAATTGGCTTTGCACCCACGACCGGATTGAGAGCCCCCGTACCAACCACAAGCGAACTGCACACACTATGACGGAAAACAATACACCGACCTACACCTTCGAACAAGTGGAAAACGACTTGCTCGATGTCCAGAAATTCACATTGTCCAATGGATTGACGCTCTTTATGAGTGTGAATCCCACCGCTCCCCGTATCTTTACCAACATTGCTGTGCGCGCCGGCTCTAAACAAGATCCGCCCGAAACGACCGGCCTTGCCCACTATATGGAGCATATGCTCTTCAAGGGGACCAGCAACATCGGAACCACCAACTGGGAAGAAGAGAGTGCGCTCCTGGAGCAAATCTCTGATCTGTACGAAGCTCATCGCGCTACCTCCGATCCCGAAGAGCGCGCCCGCATCTACCGCGAGATCGACCAACTGAGTTTCGAAGCAGCCAAACTGGTAGCCCCTAACGAATACGACAAACTGGCCTCTTCCATCGGGGCCAAGCATACCAATGCCTATACCTGGGTGGAGCAGACCGTATACATCAACGAGATTCCGACCAACGAGCTGGAACGCTGGTTCAGGCTCGAAGCCGAACGCTTCCGGATGATGGCCCTTCGCCTGTTTCATACCGAACTGGAAACAGTGTACGAGGAGTTTAATATCAACCAGGACCGCGATTTTCGCAAAGTCAACCAGACGATCCGCAAAGAACTCTTTCCCTCTCACCCCTACGGTACCCAGACCACCATCGGGTCGGCCGAAGACCTGCGCAATCCGTCCCAGAAGAATATTCAGCAGTATTTCCGAACGTACTATGTGCCCAATAATATGGGTATCGTACTGGCCGGTGATTTTGATCCCCACCAGGCCGTACAATTGGCGGAGCGCTATTTCGGGGGCTATCCGGCTCAGGACATCCCTCCCTTCACCTTCGATGAGCAACCACCACTGACCGCACCCGTGTACCGCGAAGTGTACGGTCAGGAAGCGGAACACGTAGTGTTGGCATGGCGTTTTGGCGGAAGCCAGACCAATGATCCTATCATCCTCAGTCTGCTACAACATATGCTGTATAATCAGCAGGCCGGGATGCTGGACCTCCACCTTAATCAACAACAAAAAGTACTGGAAGCCGAGGCCTGGGCCTGGTTCTACGAGGATTACTGTGTCTTCGGTATGTACGGCAAACCGCGGGAAAATCAATCGCTGGAAGAAGTCCGCGATCTTTTGTTGGCCGAGGTGGATCGCTTGCGAAACGGCGATTTCGAGGATTGGCTGATCGAAGCCTGCCTGAAAGATTTCAAGCTCAGTGACCTGAAAAGCTCCGAATCCAATCAATCGCGGGCCGATGCTATGACGACCGCCTTTATCCTCGATGTCGATTGGAAACGTTATACGCATCGCATCGATTGGCTCGAGGGGCTTTCCAAAGACGATCTGGTGGCTTTTGTACGCAAGCACTTGCAGGATAATTACGTGTGCGTCTACAAAAAAGAAGGGGAGGACCCCAACGTCATAAAAGTCGAAAAGCCCCCCATTACTTCGGTGGAGTTAAACCGGGATGCTATCTCCGAATACGCCCGTGACTTCCTGGAAATGGATACGCCTCATCTGGAACCGGTATTCGTCGATTACGATCAGGAAATACACGAAACCACCCTGAAGAACGGGCTGCAATTACACTACGTACAAAATCCGCTCAACCCGGTGTTCCGCCTGAACTACATCTTTGAGATGGGTAAAAATAACGACCGAAAATTGTCGTTAGCCCTCCTCTATTTACCTTACCTGGGTACGGATAAGTACAGCCCCGCTGAATTGCAGCAGGCCTTTTTCCGCCTGGGACTGCAGTTCGAGGTCCACAATAACGACGAGCGGTCGTACATCACACTCCAGGGACTGGAAGAATCGCTGGAAGAAGGCATCGCACTGTTCGAACACGTATTAGCCCACGTGCGGGAAAATGAACAGGCCCTGCAGAATATGATGTCGGACATTATCTCCCGTCGCATTCACGCCAAGCAGGATCGCAACATTATCCTTCGCCACGGATTGGTGAATTATGCCCGCTATGGTGCCAACTCGCCGTTCACCTGGCGTTTTTCTCCCGGGGAACTGCGCAGTGTGCAGGCCAGTGAATTGACCTCGCGAATAAAAGAATTGACCACCTACGAACATACCCTTTACTACTACGGACAAAAGGACATGAACGAAGTAGCCCGTTTGCTGGAAAAACACCATCAGGTGCCGGCAGAACGGAAACCGGCAGTCGCCGGGCGCAGCTTCCCGCAAATCGCTACCGAAACCAATCAGGTCTTTTTCCTGGACTTTCCCATTGTACAGACCGACGTCATGCTGGTCTCGCGGGGTACCCCTGAATTTAACCTCGAGGAACACCTCATGGCCGAATGGTATAATAATTACTTTGGCTACGGCCTTTCGAGCATTGTTTTTCAGGAAATCAGGGAGGCTAAGGCTCTGGCTTATTCCACCTTTGCGTATTACAGCACACCGCGCCTGCAAGATCAGGCCCATTACCTGCAAGCCTACGTGGGTACGCAACCGGATAAACTGCCGGATGCCATCCCCGCTATGCTGCAAATATTGAATGATATGCCGGTCGCCCCCGGTCAGGCGCACCAGGCCAGAACCTCTATCCTGCGCCAAATCGAAACGAGCCGGATCCACCCGTCCAACATCTATTGGTCGTTCCGCAGTAAAAAGGACCTGGGGCTGGAGCACGATACCCGCCGTGATATGTACGAGCGTATGCAACGGGGCACCCTGGACGAATTAATCAACTTCCAGCACGACTACGTGCAAAACCGTCCCTACAGCTTCCTGGTGATGGGTAGCAAAGAACGGGTGGATCTCGATTATCTGAGTCAATTCGGCCCCGTGAAGGAATTATCGATGGAAGAGGTATTTGGGTATTGATTTATTATTGTGGATGTACCACGATCCGCCGGCTCAAACTGGCCTGGCGCTGGTGAATACGTACTACGTAAACACCTCCCGGTAATTGACCGACGGGTATGACGATCAAGCGGTTTTTTTCAGGAGCTTCCGCCTGCCATATCAATTGTCCCTGCACATTATACAGGCTTACCGTTGCGTCGATCAGGGGCTTCGAAAGATGAACCTGCACCTGCGTGGTTGCCGGATTGGGTTCCAGGGCAATGCTGGTTTCATTGAGCTTGCCCAGTGCATTGTCCTGTACCCGGAAGGAGCGAACTTCGGACATCCCGTCACCACACGGATTACGGGCCCTGACCTGCCAGAAATAGCGACCGGCAGGTATCTCCCTTTCCAGGGCATAAAAACCAATGGCTACCTCCCGTACCAATACAACATCGGTCATCGCACTATCGCGAGCCAGAGTGACCTGATAGTCGGATATTTGTTCGTCGAACGACCATTCGAGGTCAACGCCGTCGGGTAATACGATTTCCTGTGCTTTCGGGAATAAAAGGTTTGGAGGCCGGGGAACAGACTGTAGGGTAAATAGTAGATTGCGTTCAGCACTGAGCTTGCCATCACTGGCAAAAATGGTGACCTGAATGCGGTTAGTATCTGGTGTGGCCGGGAAGGCGATGCTAAACGTAAAGGAATCACCGCCACCAGGTGGTTGGCCCGCAGGCGATTGAAAGCGCAGGGTCCCCGGAACGTTCATCGTGTAGCTCAGATCCACCGGGCTACTGAATCCGGCACCTAATTGCAGGGTATATTCCAGGGTTTCGCTTTCGCAAAAAAAGGAGGGCTCCTCCAAAATACTGAGTCGCAGGTCGGGGCCTATGGTGATGGGCTGTCCCCGTAATTGCCGTTGACCACAGGAAGAGTAAGCGGTAACTTTCCAGTGGTAGGTCTGTTCAAAAGCGAGTCCCGGCACCTGCCGTTCCAATTCATTTGTGCTGGTCTGATAGAGGATATCCTGAAACTGGGAATCGGTTGCCACTACCAACTCATACCGGTTGGCGTTCGGACTGGATGACCAGGAAAAGGACACTGTTTCGTCGCGATAGACGGTGTCGGTAAGCGGTTTGGTCAGGGCGAAAGGAGCGGGCTCATTTTCGAGCAGGACTTCCAGGGTAATAGTGGTCGTATCCCGGTCATCGATAGCGGCCAAAACCACGAAGGCCGGCCCGATTCCTCCATTACCGGACGCGGTAACCGACAGGTCGACCTGATCGCCGGGCGAATAGGTGGTCTCCAGCGTGGATGCTACTGATAGCCCTATCCCCACACTTAATGGTGTCAGAAATACATTACCTTCAAAGGCATCACTGATCTGAATCAGGAAGCGAGCGGTATCCTGCGGGCATATCGATTGTGAGGCAGGAGAGGCGTCCAGGGCTTTTTGGCAACTGGTGTGCCAACGGCCCGGGTATTCCTCCAACCCCGAACGGTCGGGATCGAGCCAGTATTTCAGGCTGTTGGTTGGATGATTGCCCCCCTCCCAGGAAGTGCCGAACCACCCGAAAGCATCGAATTCGGTATTGCTGCAAGCAGCCCGTCCGCCGTGTAACTGTCCGATCACCTGACCATCAACATTGAACAGGGGGCCTCCTGAGGAACCATCCTCGGTAGTGCCGACCTCCCAGTTTCGGATGATCACGTGATCCCCGTCGTCGAAGGCTTCGGTACCTTGCTGCCATTTGCCCAGGTAGGGTTTGTCGTATTCGAAGCTGATTCGCTTTTCTTCATTGGAGGGGTGGTGAATGGTGAGGGCCGTATCGGTAAAGGCTACGGGCTGATTGGACCAACCGGCAAAAAAGGCATTAGCGGCCGGTGCTACGGGGTCGTCGAGTTCCAGCAGAGTCATATCGGAGGGGCGGTATTCGGCACGCCAGGTGGCACCGCTGTTGGTTAGTTCAAACGATCCATTGCCGGTTCCGCCGCTACTGACACTTCCGGGTTGCCGGCAAAAGGAATTCTGGTAGTTCCAGTACACCACGATACTACCTGCATTCCCGGCATCGATGTCGCAGTGCTCCGCCGTCATGAAGAAAGGGCGGCAGTCGTCCCGGGCATTATTTACCAGGAAGCCTGTGCAATACGAGCGCCCGTCGACGGTCATTAAGCCGACCGACTGGATAATATCGCGGTATCGGTCGACCAGCCCCCAGCCCTGTCCGGAGGAGCATATCACGTCGAGATTACAGCTGCCCGAGACGACTTTACTCAGTCCGATAAAATCGTGGTTGACGTAACCGATCGTCAGCAGTGTTTCTTCGATCTTTTCCCGGGGTACCTGTAACTCCAGAAGGAGAGTATCGGTTTCAAGTGCCGGGGTCCAGTAGGTGCCGTGGGGATCATTGTCAGCAGCGGTAAGTGGTCCCGTACCGTAGGTGCCATCCGCCGATTGGATGCGTAACTGGGCGCCGGCAGGCAAACGAAAATCGGTAAAACCCAGGTTCAGACTATGGGCGCCGGGTGAGGGTATAACCAGCCGCCAGACCCCCGTGTTGTCATCGGGATACGTCCAGGTACCATGTTCCTGCAGTCTGATATAAACAGGAATCGAAGTAGCAAACCGGGGAGCGCGGTCATTGCGTCGCCTGGCCCGTTCGCGGTCGAGCAGGAAGGCATTATCCTGACGGGGAAGGTCGTACCGGTCCGTTCGGGCGAGCAAATCGGCCCGCTGAGTACGGGGCGTTTGGGCCCGCAGGAGGGTACTCCATCCCACCAGACAAACCATAAATCCCCAAACCGTCCAACGCAAGCGCATAGGTGCAGATCCTATTTTCAGAATACAACAATAGGAATGTACGGATTGGTGACCAGAACCGGGGATTTGTTAATGGATTTTGCCGGTTTTGGAATTTTAGAGACAAATGTTGAAGTCAGAGATCAGTGGTTTGAAATCAGAAGTATTTCTGACCTCTGACTTCTGATCTCTGACTTCAGACCTCTGACTTCAGACCTCTGATCTCTGACTTCTAATCTCTGACTTCTGACCTCTGACTTCTGATCTCCATTCAGTTTCCAACAAAGAACAAGGCATTGCTGAACAGAAACTTACCCTGCTCCCAGAACGAACGGTACAGCGGATTGTCGACCATATAGGTGATGGCACCGCGGCCACGACTCTGCACGGCAAAAACGGCGGTGTTTTTCTGGGCTTCACGAGCGCTTTGGCCCGCAAAACCGGATATCATCAAGTCCTCGCCAAGGGTTCCTACATTCCAGCCGTTCTGAATTTTGGCGTAAGCCGTACCGGAGGTTTTCAGGGTGAAATAATGATCACCCATACCGTAGGCCAGCGGATGAGTACCATCCATGTGTACTTTGAAAATGGCACCGGGAATGAGGTTGCTGATGTAGCGACGCTCCTGACCAGCGTAGTCGGATTCGTTATTGGGCTCCTCTCCGGTGCTAATCGATTCGGCGCGTTGCAGGGAAAAGCCGTCCTGTCCCGCAAGGTTGCCGGCGGCTGATCCGACTGCGATCACATGTCCGCCACCCGAGATCCAGTCGCCAACCTGATCGCGTACTGATTCCGACCAGCGGTAACGGCCATCGACTAAAATGAGGGTATTGTATTCATCGAGGTCGATACGGCTGAGTTGATCGGCGTCGCGAACGGTGACGTCCAGTCCGATATCCTGCTCAAAATAGTACCAGGCTTGCCCGAAGGAGTTGCTGCGGGTACTTTCTCCACTCAATAGCAGGGCTTTGGGGGCTTCGATCAGGCGGTAATTTCCGGAGCCAAAGTCGGAACCGGATTGCACGTAGCCGGTCTGGGTGGCTACCAGGTTTTGGTTGTGTTTGCGGGCGAGGGCCTGCAAGGGCTCGTCGAACGGATCGCGTTTCCGGTTATCAGCCCGGGTAATGACGAGGGTACCCCGGTCGTAGTCCTTATTGTCAACCCGGAAGGGCTCGGCGGCGTAGCGTACCTGAAAACCTCGCTGGATGGCTTCCGCCAGAAAGCGGGCATCCGACAGGTCATCCCATGCCAACAAATAAGCGTAGGCATCCAACGTGGAAGGGACGCTGACGGTGGCTGGTTCGAAAGGCTGCTGCGGATCCAGCCGCTGGGTGCTGGCATAGGCTTCGAGGCCGTAGGCGTAGGGCAGCGACCAGGCCGTGATATCGTAGGTAATACTATCTTCCACGAAGGTTTCGGGTTCCAGCAGGATCTGTGTGAGAACTGCTTTGGGTTGGTAGGCACTGATGACAAGATCGTTGGGCTGAACGTCGAGGCGTTTTGTAGCCCCGCTTTGGTAATCGTAGGTCGTGAGGGTCGTTCGGGAACCGGCACGTCCGTATTCGATGCCATTGCGGTCCAGGAGCTTAGTGAAGGAAGCCAGGCGGCCAGCGGAATTGGTGGCCGGCAGGACAAAGGTCTTGAAGTTGCCGGGAGGATCGCTTTGAGCCTTCGACCAGTATTCGGTAAATTCCTCGATGAGCTTATCCGCATGTTGGCTACTGATCTCAATGGTCGATAATACGGTTGTAGTGTGGTGGGCTATGCGATCGTACAGGGTCAGGGTGTCGCCATTGTCCATGATAACCGCGCGTCCGGCTCCTATGCCGCCTTGCTCGTAGGTCATGCCGATAGCGCCATTATAGGTAGGGTAGGTGTCGCCGTAGCTTGGGTAGAGCAGATCAAAGCGTTCCTTGGTAAAGAATAACCATCCGTTCTCGTCAAAGTACCTGGCGTGATTTTTACCGATAGTTTCCTGAAATTCGGCTTGCCAGTCGGTGATGTAGGCGTGGAATGGAGGGGCTGCCGGAGCGAAATAATAAGGACTGTTGTATCCCTGTTCGTGGACATCCACGTGTACCTGAGGTAACCACTGGTTGAAGCGGGCCATTCGCTGGCGGGACTCTACTTGTGTTTGCCAGGCCCAGTCGCGATTGAGGTCAAACAGGTAGTGGTTTACCCGTCCTCCGGGCCAGGGCTCATCGTGTTCGCGGGCACTGGGTTTAGGATCGGGAATGGTATTGCTCACATTGCGGTACCAGTGGGTGTACCGGTCATATCCGTCAGGGTTGATGGTGGGATCGTAACAAATAACTGTATTGGCCAGCCAGGTGTCACGGTCGGGGTGCGTGAGTAATTCGTAGATGGCATTCATGGCACTTTCTGGTCCGGCGGCCTCATTGCCGTGAACCCCAAAGCTCAGCCAGATCACCAGAATATCATTCAGAGCGGGATCGGTTGCACCATCAAGTAATCCGGTGCGCTTCAGGTTGTTTTCCCGGATAGCGTCCAGGCGATCCAGGTTCTCGGTGGAGCCGATATAAGCCAGCAGGAGCGGGCGGTCTTTATTAGTGCGGCCATACTCGGTGAGTTCGACCAGGGGGCTTTGTTGGGCGACGTGCTCCATGTATTGCACCAACATATGGTGGGGGGTGAATTGAGCACCCAGTTCATGAGGCAGGAATTCGGAGGGAGATTGTAGCTGCGCCTGTGAGGTTAGGCTAAAGAATATAGCTGTCGCTAAAAGAAAAAGCTTCTTCATAGTTTATTGCGTCGATTGGTTATTTTGCGAAATATACATATTAGCCGGGGTTCTATCGGGTTGCTCGCCCATCTCGCCGGCAAAAAATGCAGATAATTATGTTCACCACCCTCCTCCAGCCGTCTGATGCTTTTGCGCATCGCAACGATCCTAATTGGCGTTTTTTAGACTGCCGCTTTCGTCTGGGAGATACGAATGCGGGGCGACGCTTATACGAAGCCGGGCATCTCCCGGCGGCTGTCTACGTACATCTGGACGAAGACCTTAGCGGACCCGTCGTACCGGGGGAAACGGGGCGGCACCCCCTGCCTTCAGTAGCGGAAGCCGTCGCATTGTTTGGGGCTCTGGGTATTGACGAGCAGGTCCAGGTGGTGGCCTACGACGATATGGGCGGAGCTATTGCCGCCCGTGTGTGGTGGATGCTGCACTGGTTGGGGCACGAGGCTGCAGCCGTGCTCAACGGTGGCATTGCCGCCTGGGAAGATGCCGGATATGCATTGACGACAGCAGTGGAGAAAGTGCAACCACGAACCTTCCGGGCAAAGGATAGTAAGAAACAGATGCTTTCGGCCGAAGAGGTCGATCGGATCCGGGGCAAAGCCGATTGGCGGGTGATCGATTCCCGGACACCGGAACGGTACCGGGGCGAAGAAGAACCCATCGATCCGGTGGCCGGGCATATTCCCGGTGCCAAAAATGCTCCCCATCCGGAAACGATAGGTCCCGACGGACAGTTTAAATCTTCGGAAGAGCTACGACAACACTTCGCCAACCTGATAGGCGAAACCAGTTCCGGACAAACGGTTTTTTATTGTGGATCCGGCGTTACGGCCTGCCGCAACTTGTTGGCTTTCCAGGAAGCAGGCCTGGGAGATGCCCTGCTGTACGCTGGTTCGTGGAGTGACTGGATCGCCCCCGGAACCCGACCGGTGGCCACGGGTGGAAATTGAGATTGAGGTTAAGGTTTGGAAGCCTCAATCTCAACCGCTAAGATTAAGGTTATCCCGTCACTGAAGTGGATGGGCTTATTTTCTCCTGTTTATTTCCATTAGTCGCTTCGTTCGTGTCCGATTTCCTCCGGCCGCCGAAGCCCGCATGGGCGAAGGAGGTCAATTTCTGACCTCACACTTCTGACCTCCCACTTCTCCCTTCCCTCACGCTTGCCGACGCATGTAGTAGCGTTCCCAGCGCCTTTGTTCCCGTTCCAGGTGAATGTGGAATTTGCTGGGCGGTTCGATGGAAAAGCTCATCGTCTGTTTGGTATTGGGATGCTCAAAGGTCAGTGCGGTAGCACACAGGAACAAGCCCTTACCACGCATAATCTCTCCGGGGTTACCGTACTCTTTATCTCCCAGAATCGGAAAGCCGGCATTGGCGAGGTGGCGCCGGATCTGGTGGGTCCTTCCTGTCTTTGGTTTAAGGGCAAGCAAGCTGATCCAATTGGTATGGAGAGACCGGACACTCTTCAGCAAACGGAATTCGGTTTCCGCTTCCTTATTGTCGATCGCTTCCTCAATGGAGCCCTCTGCTGCCGTTTGTCCGATAACGATGGCCTGGTACGTTTTTTCAATTTGCTTGGCCTCGAATTGATCGCCCAGGTGAATCCGGGCATTTCTCGTTTTTGCGACAAGCACCAATCCGCAGGTTGGAGCGTCGAGGCGGTGGGCTGCCCGTGGTTGTTGGTAGGCATCGGCTAGCCTGGAGGGCTCTATATTGTGGAGGAGTGCCTGTTCGAGGGTGCGTCCGGAATTTCCGCTTACCGGAATACCTCCTGGTTTATTGATGAGGGCAATGTGCTCATCTTCGTAGACAACGGAGAGTTGAAGCGGCAGGATAAAACGGGGTGCCTGGTCGAGTTCACATAGTTCGATTTGCATACCCGGTTCCACCCAGTCCCCGGTATTCCCGGTTTTACCATTAAGGAGGACGGCTCCGCGACCAATGGCTTTTTTAGTGCCTTTGCGGGATGGTAATTCAGGAAACAGGCCGACACAATAATCGCTGAGTCGGGCGCGGGATGCCCCGGCCGGGACGGTGTGTTTGTTGATGATAGCGTTTCGGTTCATACGGTACGGGTGCAATATTGGGGGCGGAGCGGAAAATACAAAATTTTGCATGTGCTGCAAAAAGGATAACCCCTTGTTCCGTAACGGGACAAGGGGCTTGTTATTATTCGGTGATCATCTTGTTTGACAATCAGCTGCTCGTTAGAACATTACCGGAGCCCAGATTATACAATAATTCTGGACCCGATCAGATGCTCTTCACTTCGGCATTCAAATTGCGCTCCTTAACAATTCGCTGAGCAAACGCTTTATGACCGCGCGGAGCGAACAAAAACAGTTTTCCGTTTTTCATAGAAGCAATGGTGCTCAACAATTTCCATTTGCGGATGGCAATTTTTTTATCATCCGTTTTCAGAGCTACTTCAAAGTAGTTCTTTTTATTTCGACGCATGGCCGTCACGTCCGGGATAAAGGAACGATCGGTTTCCGAACGCGTGAATGCGGAAGGCTCTTCGAAACCCTCTGCCTTTGCTTTGATGGTTCGGAATCCCTTAGCTTTCACCCAGTCTACTACTTTGTTGATGGTAGAGTCACGTAAGTCTTGTGTTTGTGTATCCATGGACACTAGTGGTTTAAATGAACAGAAATAGTGTCAGCCTGCACGGAGGGTTTCTTCCCGACAAAACGAATACAAAACCCGCTAAAAAAGGCTGACGGACCCGCTGAAAAAAGTGGCGATGATGAGCAGAGGCTTGCTCATATGTTCGCTTTTTGCGAATGCTGACATTAATATAACACAGAAAAGTGACGAAAGGTTCCTTGTCAGGTTTGAGGTGTGAGGTTTGAGGTGTGAGGTGACCTAGAACCTTACCTCAAACCCCAAACCTCAAACCTAAAACCTGTCTAGTAGACGGCCTCCACAATCCGGCGGATAGTCTCGGCATCGCCCATGGTGTAGTAGTGGAGACAGGGGGCACCGGCTTCTTTTAGTTCTTTGGATTGCTGGATGCACCATTCTATGCCGACTTCCTGACGGGCATCGGCATCGGTGGCTTTGGACATCTCACGCGCCAGGTCGTCGGGGAGGTCGATGTAGAAATGCCGGGGAATAGATGCCAGCTGGTAGCGCTTGGTCATTGGTTTTAGTCCCGGCACAATGGGTACATTGATCCCCACTGCCCGGCACTTATCTACGTAGTCGAAGTATGCCTGGTTGTTGAAAAACATTTGGGTTACGATGTAATCGGCACCGGCTTCGACCTTCTTTTTTGTGTATTCCAGGTCGATTTCCATATTGGGAGCCTCAAAGTGCTTTTCGGGGTAACCCGCAATGCCGATGCAGAAATCAGTCTTGGTGCCGTTCTCGATATTCTTGTCAATGTATTGCCCCTCATTCATTTTGACGATCTGCTTCACCAGGTCCAGGGCGAATTTATGCCCGCCGTCTTCGGGGACAAATTTCTTTTCGAAGGCACGGGCATCACCCCGCAGGGCCAGGACATTTTTGATGTTCAGGAAGTTAAGGTCGATCAGGGCATTTTCGGTATCTTCCTCTGTAAAGCCTCCACAGATCAGGTGGGGAACAGCATCCACTCCGTAACGGTGCATGAGCGCAGCGCAAATACCTACGGTACCGGGGCGTTTGCGAATAGCTACCTTCTCGTAGTAGCCACTATCCCGTCGTTTGTACAGGTACTCCTCCCGGTGATAGGTCACATCTATAAAGGGTGGTTTGAATTCCATCAGAGGGTCCAGCGTATCAAAAATATCCTGCATGCTGCCTCCTTTCAGAGGCGGTAGTATTTCGAAGGAGATCAGGGTGTTGCCATTGGCTTTTTCAAAGTACTCCGTTACTTTCATGGATGGTGCTGAATTTAGTGTGCAAAACTACTATTTATGCTGGCATAATGCCAATCCCTTTTGTAAAGGCAGCGTCGGGTTTTACGACGGCTGATGGTCTTCCTGTTTGTTATCCATCCAATAAGAATTCCGGACGAACCGGTGCCCTGACTTCGTGTTACTATGCCGACAACGAAGTGGTTTTACTACGCAGTACTTCGTGCTGGGACACCAAACCTTTTCGGAAGCGGTATAAAACAAAAAACATGAAGGTCAAGACATGCCACAGATGTACGCAGGAACATACTACTCTGTTTCGTATTCAGATCGAACGCAAAGGCCCCTGGATCTTTGTCTGTGAAGAATGCTGCCTGGAGTTCAAAAAAGGACCCTTTTACCGGTACGGTGGTACCTGGAAAGGGTATCGGCATTGACAGGTATGAGGTATGAGGTATGAGGTATGAGGTGTGAGGTGTGAGGTATGGGGTATGAGGTATGAGGTGTGAGGGTAGGTCATAGGTTTCCTCAAACCTCACACCTCAAACCTCACACCTGATAATGATGATGATAAAAATCACCAACCTCGCCTATTGACAATATAAATCCATTCCTGTATTTTTGACTAAACGTTTGGTCAATAATAAATATGTCACCACGTACACCGGAACAATTCGAGGAAATACGACAACAGAGCCGGGCCCGGATCATGGAGGAGGCCCTGGAGTTATTTGCCCGTCAGGGATTTCACAATACCTCGATCAGTCAGATCGCCAAGGCAGCGGAAGTCTCCAAGGGGTTGATGTACAATTACTTCGCTTCCAAAGATGATTTGCTGGAAGCGATCGTACGTCAGGAGATCGATCAGGGGGAAGATCTGATGGAGATCCTTTCGTCCACGACCGAAGACCCATATGAGCAATTACAAATGATCGTTACCGGAGCTTTCCAGATGGTCAAAACCGACCTGAAGCACTGGAAACTGATCACCATGCTTGCCCTGCAGGAGGAGATTATGCAGCGCATGAGCGAATTGTTGCGACAAAAGACCGAACGCGGACTAGAGGATGCAGTACGCCTGTTCGAACGCCTGGGTGTACCCGATCCAAAAGGAGAGGCCTACCTCTTTGGTGCTACCATGGACGGCATTTTCCTGCACTACCTGAGTACGGACCCCATGGGTATCAACTACCCATTGGAACAGGTCCAAAAAAGTCTATTACAGCGCTACGAACCGTACAAATCCATCAACCAATGAAGACAGTGAAATACCTCTGGCTATTGTTGATCCTGCCTGCGGCAATGAACTCCGTCGCAGGCCAGGACGCCACTGAGATTATCCGCAAATCGGACGAAAAATTGCGGGGTGCTTCCAGTTACGCCGATCTTACCATGACCATTGTTCGCCCTACCTGGACGCGCGAGGTATCGATGAAAAGCTGGAGTCTGGGCAATGAATACGCCCTGATCAAAATAACGGCACCGGCCCGTGATCGGGGTACAGCCACCCTGAAACGCGAAAAAGAGATCTGGAACTGGCAACCCACCATCAACCGGGTGATCAAACTGCCGCCTTCTATGATGATGCAGTCGTGGATGGGGTCGGACTTTACCAATGACGACCTGATCCAGGAGTCGTCGATAGTCACCGACTACGAACACGAGCTGATGGGTACGGAAGAGGTGGACGGGCGCACCTGTTACCGGATCAAACTAACCCCCAAACCGGATGCCCCGGTGGTCTGGGGCCGGATCATCACCTGGATCAGCCAGGATGAATACCTGCAACTACGCACCGAATTTTACGATGAAGACGATTACCTGGTGAATACCATGTACGGTAAGGAAGTCAAAACCCTGGGCGGCAAGCTACTGCCCTCCATCCTGGAAATGGTGCCGGCGGATGAAGAAGGGCATAAGACCATCGTGGAGTACCAATCCCTGGATTTTGGCGTAGATCTGAAAACGTCCTTTTTCTCCGTGCAGAATATGAAACGCATTTAATCGCCAACCATGATCTTAAAACTAGCCTGGCGCAACATATGGCGTAATCGCCGACGGACATTTATCACGGCGGCTTCGATTATGTTTGCTGTGTTATTTGCTTCCGTGATGGAGTCCCTCCAGAAAGGAGCCTGGAACAATATGATCAATAATGTGGTCAATTTTTACTACGGCTACGCCCAGGTACACCAGCGCGGTTACTGGGAGGACAGGAGTCTGGATGAAGCCATGCCCCTGGCGGATTCTCTGCAACAGTTAGCAGCCAGATCGGAGGTCATCCGGGCGATTGTTCCCCGGATAGAAAGCTTCGGCCTGGCTTCCACCGGAGATCAGACCTTTGGAGTCATGGTGGTAGGGATCGACCCCGAACGGGAGCAAGCCTTTACCGGCCTGGCCGATCGCCTGTACGAAGGCAAATATCTGGAGCCCGGGGACGACGGGGCGTTGCTGGCCAGTGGGGTTGCCGATCGGCTGGATCTGGGCATTGGTGATACCGTCTTGCTGATCTCCCAGGGTTATCACGGTACCAACGCTGCGGGAAAATACCCGGTGCGTGGCCTTATCGATTTTCCCTCCCCGGAGTTGGATAAACAGTTATTATACCTCTCTTTGCCGAGTGCACAGTACTTCTACGGAGCTTCCGGAATGGTAACCACCGTGGCGCTACAGATTCCGGGAGCCGATGCCTTACCAGCACTGAAAAGAGATCTGACAGCTCAACTGGATACGAGTTACTACGCCTGGCACGACTGGACCGAAATGATGCCGGAATTGCTGGAGGCAAAGGCTCTTGACAGCGCGGGGAATGTCATTGTCTATCTGCTCCTGTATCTCATCATTGCCTTTGGCATCTTTGGTACCATCCTGATGATGACCCAGGAGCGACAGTATGAATTTGGCATCCTGACGTCGATCGGGATGCGTCGCGGTCGACTGGGTAGTGTGATCTGGCTGGAGACGGTAATGCTGGGACTCCTTGGTGCCCTGGCCGGAATTGTGGTGAGTATTCCCATTGTTTACTACCTGAAAAGGAATCCCATACAATTCTCGGGGGGCTACGCTACCATGCTGGAGCAGTACGGTTTTGAGCCCATTTTCCCGGCTCAGTTCGACTGGGCCATTTTTGGTACCCAGGCTCTCCTGGTGTTTATCGTCACGGCCTTACTGGGGCTTTACCCATTATGGCGAATACGGCGTTTGAAACCAGTGGATGCCATGCGCGCTTAATCACTAGAAAACCGAAAAAAGAGAACCATGACAGCACGTTTGGCCTGGCGAAATATCTGGCGTAACCCAACCCGGTCGCTGGTGGTGATGATCGCCATTATGCTGGGAATCTATGCCGCCATGTTTATGAGCGGCTTCGCGACCGGGATGGCACGTTCCTACGTTAACAATGCCATCCAGACCATGGTGGGGCATATTCAGGTTCACGTGCCGGCTTATCAGGAAGAGGCTCGTACAGCCTATTATTTACCTAACCCTTCGGATTTGTCGGCTTTCGCCAAAAAACAGGAGGGATTGGCCGGCTACAGCCTGCGCACACAGGTAATGGGTATGGCGGCTTCCAGCCACGGGAACCGGGGCGTACAGATTCGCGGGGTAGACCCGGAGCTGGAAGCCTCCGTGACCGACCTGGATGAGCTGTTGGCCGACGGGGATTTTTTTGGGGAAACCCGCCGCAATCAGATCCTCATCGGACGAAAAATGGCCGAAAACCTACGGGTCGATCTGCGATCAAAGGTAGTGCTGACCTTCCAGGACCTCAGCGGCACCATCACGGCGGGTGCTTTTCGGGTAACGGGAATTTTCGAATCGGGCAACACGGGGTTCGATGAAGGGACAGTACTGGTCAGGCAATCCGATTTGAACCGGCTGTTGGTACCGGTGGATTCCCTCCTGCCCGACTCCCTACACCTGCCTGAATCTCACCTCATCGCTCACGAGTTTACCCTGTTGCTGGACGATCCCGGCCAACTGGATACTATCCAGGGAGCTTTCCGGAATGCATTCCCCGGCTTGCTGGTCGAAAACTACAAAGAGCTGGCGCCGGACCTGCGGTTGTACGAATCCCAAATTCAGAACATTTCCATCATTTATCTGGCGATCATCCTATTGGCATTGGTCTTTGGCATCATCAATACCATGCTGATGGCCGTACTGGAACGCATCAAAGAGCTGGGTATGCTGATGGCGGTTGGAATGAATAAGGGTAAGGTTTTCAGCATGATCGTCCTGGAGACCCTTTTCCTCACCCTTATCGGAGCACCCATTGGTATTCTGTTAGGGCACCTGACCATCACTTATTTCGGGCGGGTGGGGATCGATCTGTCGGCCTTCTCGACCGCCATGCAGGAATACGGTCTGTCGGAGCAACTTTTTCTGGAGCTGGAACCGGTGGTGTATTATCAAATTCCCATCGGAGTACTGATCACCGCTGTATTGGCGGCCCTTTATCCGGCCTGGAAGGCTATTCGCCTGCGTCCGGTCGATGCAATTCACAAAATCTAAATCCTTCTCTGACAACTTTTGCGCGAAAGCATTTTCATCAAAGCGCGGAAATGGTCAGAGAACCAAATAAATCAACGTCATGGCTGTAATTACTACCCGCGGCATCACGAAGACCTATAATCCGGATACGATCCCGGTGCACGCCCTCAATGGGGTCGATCTCGATATTGAGAAAGGCGAATTTACGGCGATTGTCGGTCCCTCCGGATCGGGGAAAACCACCCTGCTAAATATAATCGGCGGCCTCGACCGACCCACGGCCGGGGAAGTCACGGTGGGCGGTCAAGCCATTGAAGAGTTGTCAGACAATCAATTGATCGACTTTCGCAAGGATCACATCGGGTTTGTCTTTCAGGCCTATAACCTCATACCGGTGCTGACCGCTCTGGAGAATGTCGAATTTGTGATGCTTTTGCAAAAGCGTCCTGCTTCCGAGCGGCGCGAGCGGGCTATGGAACTACTGCGGGCGGTCGGCCTGGAAGATAAGATCCATAAGCGACCGTCGGAATTGTCGGGAGGTCAGCAACAGCGGGTGGCCGTAGCCCGGGCACTGGCACCGAAGCCCACCTTTATCCTGGCCGACGAGCCTACGGCCAATCTGGACTCGACCTCCACGGCCCAGCTACTGGACATTATGGCGGAACTCAACCACCGCGAATCGGTGACTTTCCTGTTCTCCACCCACGATCAGCGCGTGATCGACCGGGCCCGCCGGATCGTGACCCTGGTCGACGGACGTATCGATCAGGATGTGCAACAGAGTCAACCAGCTTCTTCTTAATTAACCGTATCATGAGACTTTCACTGCTTTTACTGATCGTACTCGCCGGAATCGGTACTGCTGCGGGCCAGTCGGATGAAGATAAGGCCCACTGGCAACTTCGAGGCTATATAAAAAATATGCAGGCCGGCCTGTTTTTCAATCAGGAAGGAAATACCACTTATCTACAGGATAATCTCTTTCATAACCGCCTGCAGCTCGACGGCTTCCTATCGGAGCACTGGCACGTACGGGCTGACTTGCGTACCCGCCTGTTCTACGGGGACCTGGTTCGCCAGAATTCCAATTACGGGGATCAGGTGGACGACGTGAATAACGACTATTTTGATGGATCAGTAGTGCTTTTCGAAGGTCGTAGCTGGGTGGGGCATTCTATGCTCGACCGTCTGTACGTAGAGTATATGACCGGCGACTGGGAATTTAGTCTGGGGCGACAACGCATCAATTGGGGGATCAGTAATGTGTGGAACCCCAACGATATCTTCAATGCGTTCGCCTTCACCGATTTCGATTACGAGGAGCGCCCGGGTAGTGACGTCTTGCGCGTAAAGCGGTACACCGGTTTTGCGTCCAGTGTGGAAGTGGTGGTCCGCATGGCCGACCAACTCGACGAAACCATTATGGCCGGCCTCTGGAAGATCAATACGGGCGGTTACGATATACAATTCCTCGGCGGCTACGTGCAAGACAATTGGGCGATCGGCGGTGGCTGGGCCGGCAGCATTAAAACGGCTGGCTTTAAGGGAGAGATGACCCTTTTTGTGCCCAACGAAACCGGAGAGGAAATAAGTTTCGCCGCTACTTTGGGCCTTGATTACGCCTTTGAGAATGGCTGGTATACCAACCTGGGGTATCTCTACAACAGCAACGGCAGTACG
The DNA here is from genome assembly GCA_964342305.1 of uncultured Saprospiraceae bacterium. Classification (GTDB taxonomy): domain Bacteria; phylum Bacteroidota; class Bacteroidia; order Chitinophagales; family Saprospiraceae; genus DT-110. Next base: position 26,792 of record CAYFGK010000087.1, read on the forward strand.
ACCGATGGGGTACTGAACTTGTTTGACTTTCAATTGTCAGCTCAGAATTTATACCCCTATCGACATGCCCTGTTTGCCCAGGCCTCGCGGCCCATTACCCCGCTTTTTAGCGGAAGCATGGCCCTGATCTACAGCCCGGTCAGGGTGCATCCGCTCTTTATCAATCCTTCCTTTACCTACAGCATAGCCACCAATTGGGACCTCGATCTGGTGGGACAGCTCGTATTCAACCGTGATAATGGTTTTACGAGCCCTTTGCAATCAGCTTTTTTACGGGTTAAGTACAGTTTTTAGCCTTTCGGCAAAAAGGAAAAAAACGGGCTTGGTCCTCATTCGACGCAGACTGGTCGGAAAGCCGGGCAAAGGGTTCAATACCAAAGCAATTGACCGTATTTTCCCATAAAAAATATGGATAAGCTGTTTATCTGCCTTTTAGTATGTAGCTCAATGGTGTACTTATCTGCTCAGGATCAACGGATCCAGGCTTGCCAGCAACTGCTCAATGAAGCCGCCAATCAGGACCGCATTCACGGAATTACTCTGACGATCATTGCCCCGGACGGCACTGAATACCCCATGGCCGCCGGCGTGGCCGACCGGGAAGCGGATAAAGCTATGACCCCCGCCAGCCGCATGTTGCTGGGCAGTATCGGTAAAATGTACGTGGCGGCCTCCATCATGCAACTGATCGAAGCCGGTAAACTGGACCTGGATGATCCACTGACCAAACACCTGCACGAAGACTGGTACCAGCGAGTACCTAATTTCGATCAGCTCACCGTCCTGCATTTGTTGCGCCACACTTCGGGCATTCCCCGCTGGGTCTTCGATCCGCAGATATGGGGTGATCTGAAGGACGATCCGGATAAGGTATGGTCGATCAAAGACCGCCTGGCCTACGTTTTCGATGCCGATCCGGTGCATGCTCCCGGTGAAGATTGGGCCTATTCCGATACCAACTACATCATCCTCGGCGCCATCCTGGAGGAACTCACCGGAACGTCGTTCTACGCCTACGTCCAGGAGCACCTGCTCGATCCATATGGGCTGGATCAGACCAGCCCTTCCGATCGGCGCGATCTGGAAGGTATGGTTCCCGGCTATACGGTAATGGGCCAGCAATTGCAACTTCCCGAAAAACTCGTTGAGAATGGTAAATATGCTTTCAACCCCCAGTTGGAATGGTGTGGTGGCGGCTTTGTGACCACTTCGACGGATCTGGCCCGCTGGGCCCGTCAACTGTACACGGGGAAGGTATTATCGGAGCAGAGCACCAAACTCATGATGACCCCCGGCGAACAACCCACCGAATTGGGAAAAGGGGTTCGCTACGGCTTTGGTACCATTGTCTGGGCCGATGGCCGGGTAGGGCATACCGGCTTCATGCCCGGCTATAATTCAGCCGTTCATTACGATCCGGCTTCGGGCTACGCCATGGCTATCCAGTACAATACAGACGGACCGACGCGGGATTATTCGGCCGGCGTTATCCTGAATAAATGCCTGGAGTTACTTCAGGAATAGTGCAGCTCCAACCGGCGCACCACCTCGTAAGCTGCCGGACAGATCTCAGTATTCTTAAGCGTCAGGTTTAATATCTGGTGGAAGTGCTTGCGGTCGGTATGCGGATATTCCCGGCAAGCTCGTGGCCGTACCTCGTAGATGGAGCAATAATTGTCCGGTCCCAGGAAAGGGCAGGGGGCTACGTTGAGTACGTAATCTCCTTCGGCATCCAGGTGCAGATGTTGCCCGATCAATTCGGCCGGGCGCAGATTCAGGTGTTGTGAAATTCGGTCAATATCCACGTCCCGGAAGATGGGGCTGGTGGTTTTACAGCAATTAGCGCAGGAAAGGCAATCCATATCGGCAAAGACTTCTTCGTGAGCCCCCCGGGCGGTATCATCCAGATCCTTTGGCGTACGTCGTTTCAGTCGGCCAAACAGCTTTTTGAAGCGTTTCCGATCGTCGAGTGCTCGCTGTCGAATAGTATCAGGGGAGTGCATAGGCCGAACATTGGACTACAAAGGTACTAAAGGTTCGTCTGGATTAAACGAAGGCGGACCCGATTGTGTTGGCATTTCATTATAAAAAGAGACAACTTGCACCCTCATTGTCAAATCGGAATGCCTTGTCAACGACCACGATTAAAGCCAACGTCCTGGAGGAACAAGTACCCTGGAAAGCCTGGTTGGTATTGGGTATCCTTTCGCTGGTATGGGGATCCTCCTTTATTCTCATTAAGCGGGGCCTGATGACCTTCCCACCCGAACAGGTGGGTGCTATGCGACTGGCCATTTCCGCCATCGCCTTTTTTCCGTTCCTGATCAGTCGTTTGCAGCGCATTGACTGGAAACGACTGAAATACCTGCTGATAGTCGGTGTCACGGGGAGTGGCTTACCTGCTTTTATGTTTGCTCTGGCTCAAACCGAGATCAGCAGTTCCCTGGCGGGCATCCTCAACTCCCTGACGCCACTGTTTACTCTGATGATCGGAGTAGCCGCTTTCGGAAGCAAGTTCAGCTGGGCGAAACTCGTCGGGATTATACTCGGATTACTCGGTGCATCGGCCCTGATCCTGCTGGGCAGCAAATCGGGCGTGGAAGGAAATATGTGGTACGGATTATTAGTGGTGATCGCTACTATCAGCTACGCTACCAGCGGCAACGTAGTTGGCAAATACCTCAGGGATATGAATTCCCTGCTGATCGGTGCTGCTTCCTTTGGTATCGTCGGCATTCCTCTGCTCATCTACCTGCTTACCGGTACTTCCTTCCTTCACATTATGCAGACCGACCCGGACGCCTGGGAAGCGCTGGGGTATATTGCTATCCTGGCTCTCCTGGGTACATTTGCGGCTTCCGTCATCTTTTTCAAACTGATCCAGTGGACCAGTCCGGTCTTCGGTTCTACCGTAGCCTATCTCATACCCATTGTCGCTCTCGGCTGGGGCGTCGCCGACGGCGAAACGGTCGGCTTTTTCCACCTGATCGGCATGGCGATGATCCTGTCGGGGGTGTATTTGTCAAAACGTTAGACGGTCCACGGCTCACGGCACACGGCACACGGTTCACGGTCCACGGTCCACGGTCCACGGCACACGGTCCACGGTCCACGGTCCACGGCACATGGCACACGGTCCACGGCTCACGGCACACGGTCCAGGGGTTTGCTTCTTGCGATGCATAGCTGCTTCAGATTTGCTCAAGAAAGCAGACAAATCTTTGCCCCAACTATTTGATCCGGTTAAGA
>CAYFGK010000088.1:0-29847 GCA_964342305.1 uncultured Saprospiraceae bacterium
GTATTTTGCCGAAAGGCACAGCCATAAGTCAAAGTTACTTAGGTTACAGAGTATTCAGGAGCCTCAATCTCAACCTCAATCTAAACCTCAACCTCAATCCCAGCCTCAACCTCATTAAGGTTCTTCCTGATAAAAGTCAACGCCTACCATTGACTTACATCATCCCACCAATGGGAGGAACCCTATAGTTTGTACTACACTGGATATCCAGTACAAACCGCAGCCGACTCAAACCGGATGCACAAATCCTCCCGCTATGTACCTGGTTGATATTCCCAATGCCCGGCGAGGAACTATCATTGATGTTCGCAGCCCGGAAGAATTCTTGCTCGGCCACGCTCAGGACTCCGTGAATATTCCATGGGATATGCATATGTACTATTTATCGGAACTGGCGGAATTACCCCGTCCCTGGATATTTGTCTGTAATGTCGGCTGGCGATCCGGCCTGGTAATACATTCCCTGGAAACACTTGGCTATACCGATTTATATAACGCAGGCTCCTGGTTATCCGTGCTTCAACAACAAGAAGCCATGGGTGACCCGATGGGAACCGTTAACTGATCCGCATCTATGCACTATTCCACTTGGACTATTTGGATTTTTGTGATACTACTCTTGATAGTAGCACTTATGATCGCCTTTCCGAGCAATTTAATGCTGATCATTGGCACTGCCTCACTGCCGGTTTTGATCGCAGTGCAGGTTTTCGTCATATTGAAAGCCCGGGAACAGAGCCAAAAAAAGTTTTCGGAAGGGGACTGGTACGAAGATCAGGAGTCATAACCCCTGACGAAAGTCAGGGGCAGACCTGCCATTTGTCAGTGGACCTGGAATCCCAACTCCTTACTTTTGAAATGCAAAAGCGATGAACATTAAAGATGACATTCGTCTGGGGCACTTAATCACGGAATTCCGGATGCGGTTTCCGTTTTTATCTATTGCTTTCTTTGATAAGCCTCACCGCGAAGGCATGAGCAGTCAGTCTGCCAATCGGCTAAGCCCCGAGCAATTAATCGGGGAAGTACGCCAGGTGCGGACAACCGGTTTTTTCCAATTGGATGAACAGCAAAAAACTGGTGACTTCGAACGCATGCTGAGTGATGTTTACGGACTTCACGTGCAGATATACCGGCTATCAGGAGAACGTTGGATCGAAACGTGGGGTACCGACAACTGGACGTTGGGCGAACAAAATCATCGTGGGAAACTAGCAACAAACGCAAAGGCAGATCAAGTTCCCCGGCTATATAAGTCAAAACTCTAAAGTCACTAGTTTATGTCCTCTCCCAATTCCAGCCAAGTCCGAGATATAATGACCAAACACGTATTGGTCATACAGGAAGGTCATCCCTTTACGGAGGTCCAGCGTCTGTTCCGGGAAATGAGTATCAACCATTTACCCGTAACCGACGGGAATCGCAAATTAATTGGGATCATCTCCAGTACCGATGTACTGGGAGCTGTCTCCAACCGGTTCCCCAACCTTCCCAATACCGATGAAGCAACGATCAACGAGCATATTTCAGTCCTCGAAGTGATGACCCCCATGCCCCTGCGTACGATCCAGGAAAATGGTAAGCTGATGGACGCGGCCTCCATGATGGCCGAAGCCGGGATTCATGCCCTGCCGGTGATCGATAGTGATGAGAATCTGGTGGGCATGATCACAAGTAATGATTTAATTCGCCATTACCGCTAATTGGCGACTCTTAAGATATACGTGCCGGATGGCTACTTCTTTCCGCGTACGTAAAGATTGGCTTTTGCGACTAGGACGAGGGTGGCCGTGGAGAAATCTGCGGCTGCCTTTTTTGTTTTTTCTACCCTTCTGATAATTATCAAAGGGCAGGTTGATGATCATCATTTACCGGACGACTATTAATCCCGCATCTTTGTGGTATATGGATGGGGACCCAACCTGGCCCTATTGGCCAAAAGCTCCCACCGAATAAGTCCTACGCTATGAAAAACATCCTCGTACCTACCGATTTCTCGGTCTTTGCCGGATACGCACTGGATGCGGCCCTGCTATTTGCCCGGAGGTTCGATGCCCACCTTCATCTGGTCCACGTTGCAAAAACAACCAAGGAGTCAGATCATAAGTTGGATGTGGCTACTACCGGGAATACGGCTACCGTAGTTTCGGTAGCGGAACGGCTGCAACAAATGGTTCTGCCATTTAACGACATACCCTGTAGCACCAGGGTACTGACCGGCACACTTCCCCAGGTGCTGACTGCTTACGTAGATCAGCACGGGATCGACCTGATCGTTATGGGTTCCCATGGCGCCAGTGGAAAACACGAATACTTCGTGGGATCCAACACCCAAAAGGTGGTTCGGTCGGTGTTCTGCCCCGTACTAATTCTCAAGCAGCCACTGAAGAGCATCCAGTTTGATAAGGTAGTCTTTGCCTCGGGCTTTTACCCCGAAGACCGACCGGCTTTCATGGCTTTCAAAAATCTGGTCAAACATTTTGTTCCGGAAATTCACCTGGTTACCATACACACATCCTCATTGTTCGATCCACCCTATGTGCTGAGTAAAGAGGTGTTGGAAGATTTTCAAAAATTATGCGCCCCTTTCAAAAGCGAGGTACATATTTACCGCGACTTTACCGTGGATCAGGGGATCCGGGCCTTTTCATCTGAACTCGAGGCTGACCTTATCGGCATCTCCAACCACCACCGACACCCACTCAAGCGCATGTTGGTAGGTAGCAACGTGGAAGCCCTGGTCAATCACAGCCACCTGCCGGTATTGAGCATTGACTACCAGGATGAAGGACGAAAAGACAACTATTAAATCATGCTTTTATCCGAATACCATGAAAAAGACCATATTATTTCCGACTGATTTCTCCCCTACTGCTAAAAATGCATTCGCCTATGCTGTTGAATTGGCTAAAAAGATGGATGCCAGCATTGATTTGATCTCCGTGTACCATCTGCCCGTAGCTGATGCCAGTAGTGTACCTCCTGACCAAATTGATCAGATGCTTCACGAGAAGAAGCAACAGGTAGCCAACCATATGGCGGAATTTATTAAGGGCCCGAATAAAGAGTTCGTGGGTAAAACACGTATTGATTACGGCGTGTTTATCTCTGCCGAAATCACCGAAGCAGCGATGGACGGTGACTATGACCTCATTGTGATGGGCATGAAGGGGGAACACAACCGCATGGAAAAACTCATGGGTAGCACCACCAGTCACACCATGATGCATGCACCATGCCCGGTACTGGCAATTCCCGAGCAGGTGGATTTCCAGGGCATTGAGCAAATCGCCTACGCTACTGATTTTTACCCCAACGATACCCAAGCTATTCGTACCCTTATGAATCTGGCCGACACCCTAGATGCCCGGGTTCAATTCGTCCACGTAAGCAAGGATGAGGTCGAAGCCACACCCCAATTACATCTTGCAAACGGAGCAACCACCTTCGCCGGTTATAACGTGGTGACCGATGACTCCATCGAACACGGACTGAACGACTTTATTCAGGACAGGGACATTGATGTTCTGGCATTATTTATCCCTCGCCGCCGACTGTGGGAACGCCTGTTCCACTCCAGCTTTAGTAAACGCATGGCTATGAACACGCGAATTCCACTATTGACCTTCCATGGATAGGAACGTAGCTTAGTACTCTGTAATCTAATCGTGAGGCTGGGGATAAAGACAAGGTGTAGCCATTATACCGACAAGGAATTGGTTTGGTGTCCCAAACCTTTTCGGAAGGGGTATAATCAAAGTTACTCAGGTTGCAAAGTACTTAGGTCGAATGCATTTGGACGAACCGAGGAATAAGGTTACCATTCATTCGACAGGAATGAACAGGTTTCCTGAATATTTTATTTGGGAAACCTGTTTCTTTACGGGCAGGTTTTACTATGCTTTCGCAAAAAAGGCTCTGCCTATTTTCCATTACTTAGAAAACGCGCCATGATCACTTATTCCCGCTCAATCTTTACCATGCTCCCGGTGCTGTTCGTATTTTGTTGCAGCTGCCAGTCTCAACCAACTTCCGGCCCTCTGCGGATAGACAAAGAACAGTGGAAACAGTTTTATCCGGACTGGCCAGTTGACAGTTTACTTTCGCTGGCTGACCAGTTTCCCAATGGTGCCGAAATCAGTATGGCAGCCGTGCAGAATGGTGAAATCACCTACCTGGGGGTTCGTCGGGAACACGACTCTCTGGTGCTGATCGACAATCAACACCGCGTCTATGAAATTGGCTCTATCTCGAAAGTACTGACCTCGGCAATGGCCGCCCAGCTCGCAAACGAAGGCAAGCTCGATTTGAAAACACCGGCCGACGCCTACCTCCCGTATGAAATTGCTGCGCAAGCGACCATTACGCCTCTTCAATTGGCCAACCACACTTCGGGCCTCCCCCGACTCCCATCCAACATGATGCTTTACGCAGTCACTCACCCCAGTAATCCATACAAAACCTACGGGGAACAAAAACTAAAAGCATACCTGTCAAAAAAGGTTGAGCTGGATAATACCCCCGGCACCACCTATGCGTACTCCAACCTGGGAGCCGGTCTTCTGGGTTACCTACTCACCCAAATTGAAGGTGATTCCTACGAAAACCTTATGCAAAGCCGTGTGTGTACTCCGTTAGGGATGGCCCATACCACAACGGACCAGGGCAAAATAAAGGACCTTCTCGTACCCGGCTTGCAGGCCAATGGTACACCGACCTCTAACTGGGACCTTAATGTACTCGCAGGGGCCGGAGGTATTCTGTCGTGTGCCGACGATATGAGCAAATTTATGATCAGCCAGTTGGATACCACGAATAGCGCCTGGCAATTGCAACAGGAGAAAACCTTCACGGTAAGTGACAATATGGACCTGGCCATGGCCTGGCACATACTTCACACAGGATCAGGACACAAATGGTATTGGCACAACGGAGGGACCGGAGGTTACCGGACATCACTGACCATAGACCCCGGAAATCAGATAGCTGGTCTCGTATTTACCAATGTTAGCCCGGAGCATTCCGCATCGGGATTAGTTGATCAGTTGAATTACGCCCTTTTGCGCAAGCTGCTGGCCGAATAAAAAAGCCCGGCAGAAGATTCTGGCCGGGCCTGAGTTGTTAGTGTACTAAATTAAATATCCGGGGCAATGAATCCCGTCGGGATCACGCCGCCTTGGGTTGCAAAAGCCGGGAACGGCTTAGCTTTTCTTCCGCATACTTGCCGGTGATGGTAAACTTCTTGATATCCTTCTGTGAGGGCAATTCAAACATGGCATCGGTCATGATCGCCTCGCAGATGGAGCGCAGACCACGGGCTCCCAACTCGAACTCCATCGCCTTATTGGCAATGAATTCCAGTGCATCATCGGAGAATTCTAATTTGATATTTTCCAGAGAGAACAGTTTTTTGTACTGCTTCACCAGTGAGTTTTTAGGTTCGACCAGGATGCGTTTAAGAGCCGTAAGATCTAATGGATCGAGGTAGGTCAGAACCGGCAACCGGCCAATGAGCTCGGGGATCAGTCCAAAACTCTTCAGGTCCTGGTGCGTAATGTATTGCAACAAATTTTCGCGATCTACTTCCTCGATTTCGCCGCTCTTGAAACCAATAACCTGGGTGTTTACCCGGCGGGCGATATTCTTTTCAATACCATCAAATGCACCGCCACAAACAAAAAGGATGTTCTCGGTATTAACCTTGACCATTTTCTGTTCGGGGTGCTTACGTCCTCCCTGGGGTGGTACGTTTACGTCCGTACCTTCCAGCATTTTCAATAGTGCCTGCTGGACACCTTCGCCCGACACGTCACGAGTGATGGATGGATTATCGCTTTTGCGGGCAATTTTATCAATTTCATCGATGTAAACGATGCCGCGCTGGGCGGATTCAACATCGTAATCACATACCTGTAACAGGCGGCTGAGGATGCTTTCCACGTCCTCTCCTACGTAGCCAGCCTCGGTGAATACCGTAGCATCCACGATGGCAAAGGGCACGTTCAGGTATTTGGCAATCGTCTTGGCCAGAAGGGTTTTACCGGTACCGGTACGTCCAACCAGGACAATATTTGATTTCTCAATTTCAATCCCGTCGTTTCGGGTTTGTCCCAGGCGTTTGTAGTGATTATACACCGCAACTGACAGGTACTTTTTTGCCTCGTCTTGTCCGATGATGTACTGATCCAGGTGTGTTTTTATATCGACGGGCGTCAGGCTGTCGGGAAGCGTAAAATCTTTGCCGGGAGCTACATTGGTGGCTTCACCGTCCTCCGGCATACGCTTCTTACCATACAATTCCTCCTGAATGATATCATTCGCCTGCTCAACACAAACCTCACAAATATGGGCATTAATGCCGGCGATCAGCATCAGCGCTTCCGACTTATCCCGCCCACAAAATGAGCAACGGTAATTCTGCTTTCCCTTTCGCATGGTCGATGATCTTAAAGTTCGCTAAGAAATAACCAGGACATGACTGGGTTATCCTTTTTTATCGAATACCCGAGAAGATACGACAAAAAACAATAGGTGTTGCCTTTGAATACTCCTCCCGGAATGAACAAGCCGTTCCGGGGCCATGGCGGCATCCGGAACGGCTTGGCTAACTGGACTACTTAGCCTTTTTTGGCATCGGCACTGTCTTTGCGACTCAGTACCTCATCAATCAGGCCGTATTCTTTTGCTTCGTCGGCGACCATCCAGTAGTCGCGATCGCTGTCTTCCTCAATTTTATCGTACGTCTGACCTGAATGCTTGGCAAGAATATCATACAGCTCCTTCTGCATTTGTTTGATCAGGTTGTAGGAGATCTCCATATCAGAAACCTGCCCCTGCATACCACCCAGTGGCTGGTGGATCATGACGCGGCTGTGCTTCAGGCAGGTGCGTTTACCGTGGGTACCGGCGGCGAGCAACACGGCGCCCATAGAGGCCGCCATCCCCGTACAGATGGTCGCTACGTCGGGAGAGACGTACTGCATGGTATCATAAATTCCCAATCCGGCCATAACCGAGCCACCCGGGCTATTGATGAACATCTGGACATCGCGCTTGGGATCCGTGGACTCCAGGAACAGCAATTGTGCCTGGATCACATTCGCTACATAATCGTTGACCGGTACTCCCATAAAGATAATCCGGTCCATCATAAGACGGGAGAACACATCGAGACCGACAATATTCATTTGCCGCTCCTCAATGACGTTAGGGGTAAAGCCCTGAATATTGGGAACACTTGGAGTGGCTTGCTCCGCATATTTTTCAAGGTGCATACTACTCATGCCGAGGTGGCGGGTAGCATACTTCATAAATTCGTCTTTTGAATACATACCTTGGTTTTTAGATGGCTACGTAAAAGTGTAGGCAATTCTCTTGGTAAGAATTTGCAATTATTCCGCTTCCGAAAAGGTTTGGGCTTAGCCCTGCCTCTTCACGCGAGTATATACTCGACACGAAGTGGTTTGAAGTTCCAGCACGAAGTACTGCGGAGCAAAACCACTTCGTTGTCGGTATAGTTAACAACCCAATTGGAAGGCGGTTGAGCAGGTCCGAAAATAAATTCGTGCCAACGCTCTATTCCTCCTCTTCGGCTGCTGGAGCGGCCGATTGTTGTTGGGCTTTCTGTTGTGCTTCCTGAGCGATAGTCAGGAATTCATCCATGGCAATGGGCTTGTCCTTGATGGTAACTTCCTCAACCAGGGCATCGTACAGTTTATCAGTGAGCAACTCATCGTACAGCTGTTCCACCTGCTTTTGGTCTTGCATCAGCCGCATGGCCATCTGATCGATGAAGCTATCATCCATCATGCCCGGATTCTGCGCCAGATATCCCCGAACCCTGTTTTTGAACCCTTCCACCAACTCATCCTGTTCGACTTTGAGCTCAAATCGCTCTACCAGTCGGTTGCGAATGAGGGTCCAACGCAGGTTTTCGGCAAAAGTGTCGAATTCCTTATCGACATCGGCCGCGGTGGCTTCCTCGTTGGAGGCCAGGATCCAGCGCTTCAGGAAGTCGTTCGGGAGAGTCGGCTTGTTTTGCTCCATGAGCCCTTCCTGCATATCCCGGAACAACAGAGCTTCGGCCTGTTTATTGTAGTATCCGGCAATATTCTCCCGGATCTTTTCGCGAGCTTCTTCTTCGGTAGTCACCTCCGTGTCTTCCCCAAAATAGCCCTGGAAGAACTTCTCGTCCATTGCCGCTTCTTCGATGCGGGTAGCCTCTTCAATGGTGAGTTCAAAAGCAGGATTCACCTCCCGATCGTCGTCTTCCTCCAAACCGAGGAAATACTTTCGAACGTACTTTTCATCACCTTTTTCTTCCAGTTCAAAAACATTGGCGATCAGTCGTTCCCCCACTTTTTTGGCCGTAAAGGCCTCTTTCATATCTGCTTTAAGGCTGTTGACCAGCACGCTGAATTCGTGATCGATGCCGCCATCCTTCGGGGTATCATTCTCCAGTTCGACGGCCTTTAATTTCAGCAGGTCCCCTTCCTGGATCTCCCCATCGGATTCCACGCGCTCACCTAAGCGTTTACGGGCATTGGCCAGTTCCTCCGCAACGGTATCGTCGGGGACTTCCACCTTGTATTTCTCGAAAGTATTGTCTTCACTAACCCCCTGAACCTCAAAATCGGGTTCCAGCCCAATATCGAATTTGAACTCATAGCTCGACAAATCCTGAAGATCGAAATCGACGGGATCCTGTTCTTCAGAAGGCAGCGGCTGCCCCAGCAAACTAAGATCTTCCTCTTTGATGTAATCAAACAGTTCTTTCTGTAAAAGCTCATTGACCACTTCGGCCAGTACGCCTTTTCCGTACATTTTCCGGATGACGCTCATGGGGGTTTTTCCTTTGCGGAACCCCTTCATATGGGCCTGCGATTGGTACTTTTTTAGTTCCGATTTCAGCTTAGGCTCGTAATCAGCTCGCTCTACGTGTACTTTTATGGCTGCGGTCAGTTCGCCGGTTTCTTCTCGGACAACCTTCGGCATAGTTGGTTCTATTTTGATAATTTGATGAAAATCAGAGGCTTCAGGTGATATTCCACGACATTTATTTAGCAACTTTCTTCCTGGCCTATTTGTTGATTTCTATAGAAATACCAAGGAAGATGTTGCCTGAAGCCCGGTTATTGTGCTAACAAACAATGCAATTCTGGATAGGGTTGTGGGGAAAAAGCCAGTAAGCAGCAACGCACGGACGATTACTACGTATACATAGTAACCAGGTCAGATTAGTTAGGCTACACACTGAACTGGTCAACATTACTAGCTGAAAAGGAAAGTGTGTGCGGGTGGAGGGACTCGAACCCACACGCCTTGCGGCACTAGATCCTAAATCTAGCACGTCTACCAATTCCGTCACACCCGCATTAAGTGGACATATCAGCCAATATGTCCGTTCTATATGTATAAGGATAGCACATTAGCTATCCCAGGAACCCGCTGACCACTGGATCAAAACGGGTAGTACGGTCAAAAAAATATGGAGGAACATTGACCTCCATCTCAAAATTCAAACGACTAAAAAATGCTTGTTCAAAAGCTGTGCAAAGATAAATGTTTTTTAATAAAGTCCAACGGCTGGCGCCAAAAAGAATAGTGAGGAAGCTGATGATGGTTGGTTCAGCCATTGGTCCCCCATTTTTCCATTGCATTCCGCCTCAGCAACTCCTCCTGGCCCTGGCACCTTTTTTGGCGAAAGCCATTTATTTTTTTGCACAAGTGTACTCCCTTCTTTGGAGATTCCCTAGCTTTAAGATAGGCAAACCGAACCCGTAGCACACATAACAGGTGCGGACTGGCAGAAATGCTAACCGCCATTCCATGAACAACAGGCCCCAAACAGTCGGCCCAAACCATTAACACGAAAGGATATGCCCGAGGTGATTGCCATTAAGGAAGAAGAGAAAAAGCTCATCCAGGATGCGTACCGTCAACTGCTCCGGTCGATCAAGGTAGATATCGATGATGAGGACAGCCGTAATATCCGTAAGGCTTACGAATTGGCCGTGCGTGCCCACAGCCAACAACGCCGTAAGTCGGGTGAGCCCTATATACTGCACCCCATTGCGGTAGCTCGTATTTGCGCCGAGGAGATCGGGTTGGGACCAACCGCTATTGTCAGTGCATTACTGCACGACGTGGTGGAGGACACCGATGTGAGCCTCGCAGAAATCCACCAACAGTTTGGTGAAAAGATCGGTAAGATCGTCGATGGCCTGACCAAACTCGACAGTGCCTACAATGCTCAGAGTCCGCAGGCCGAGAACTTTAAAAAGGTCCTGTCGACCCTGGTCGACGATGTCCGGGTAGTCCTTATAAAAATGGCCGACCGGCTTCACAACATGCGTACGCTCGGAGCCATGCCCCGCCATAAGCAATTGAAGATCGCTGCGGAAACCTCCTACATCTATGCCCCGCTGGCCCACCGCCTGGGCCTGTACAAGTTTAAGACCGAATACCTGGACTTGTGCATGAAGATCACCGACCCGGAGACTTACTTCGAAATAGCCCGCCAACTCAAGGATACCAAATCCGGCCGCGAGGGCTACATCGAAGCCTTTATCAAGCCCCTGCGTCCGCGCCTGGATGAGGTCGGGGTACCCTACGAGATCTTTGGCCGCCCCAAGTCGATCTACTCCATCTGGAATAAGCTACGCGGGAAAAAAGTAGCCTTCGAGGAGATCTACGATCTGTTCGCCGTGCGTATCATTGTTGACGTGCCCCCGGAAAAGGAAAAACTTACGTGCTGGCAGATGTACTCCATTGTAACGGATGTGCACATTCCCATCCCCGAACGACTGAAAGACTGGATCACCACTCCCAAATCCAATGGGTACGAATCACTGCACACCACCGTCGTCGGGCCCGAAGGACGCTTCGTGGAAGTACAGATACGCTCAATCCGCATGGACGAGATTGCCGAACGCGGGTACGCTGCCCACTGGAAATACAAGGGCGTGAATTCGCAGCCCAACGTCTACGAACGCTGGCTCGATTCGGTGCGCGAGATCCTGGAAGACCCCAACAGCGATGCTGTGGAATTCCTCGGGGATTTCAAGTCGAATAACCTCTTCAGCGAAGAGGTCTACGTCTACACACCTAACGGCGACATGAAAATTTTGCCGAAAGGCTCAACCGCTCTGGACTTTGCCTTCAGCATCCACACGGATATCGGCTATCACTGTACGGCGATCAAGGTCAATAACAAGCTGGTCCCAATGGGCTATAAGCTTCGCAACGGTGATCAGATCCAGATCATGACCAATAAGAACCAGAAGCCCAGCGAAGACTGGCTAAAGCTGGTAGTCACCGGTAAGGCGCGTTCCAAGATACGCTCCGCGATGAAAGAAGAGCGCCGCCGCCGCGGAGAGCTCGGCCGGGAAGCGCTGGAGCGAAAACTTAAACACCTGAAGGTCGATTTTGAGGAAAGTGTGGAAACCTTGGTCAAAGCCTACGGATTCAAATCCCACGTAGACCTGTACTTTGCACTAGCTACGGAGGAGACTACCATCCCTGAAATATTTAAGCGTTTCACTACTCACCAGGGTAAATTGGTGGACCGGACCGAACTGGAGGAAGAACTGCAACAGGCCGCCGAACAGGCTAAGATCCCTGAAAGTCCTTCGCGGAAGCAAAAATTGTCGAGCACGCAGCGACTGCTGATCAACGGCGAACCGGCCGAACGCTTTGATTACACCTTTGCCAGTTGCTGTAATCCGGTTCAGGGCGACGATATTTTTGCGTACCTTACCGCTAATGCCGGCTTAAAAATTCACCGCTCCAATTGTCCGAATGCCACCAACCTGATGGTCAATTACGGGTACCGGATTATGAAAGCCGAGTGGATTGTCAGCACGGATGCTACCTTTGTGGCAGAAGTAAAGATAACCGGTATCGACAGTGGCCCCGGAGTTATCGAACAGCTGACCCACCGGATTTCCACCATGATGGGGCTTAATATACGGTCCCTGTCGATCGAAGGGGACGAAGGATATTTCGAAGGGAAGGTTAAATTGATGGTCCGTAATACGGATCAATTAAACATGGCCATCCGGTCCCTGCAAAACCTGGAAAACATCTCAACTGTTACCAGGGTAAAATAACTTGAGGTTGACTGGCTAAGCAATTGCTAAACAACTGAATGTTACAACCTCACGTTGTATAAAGTATAGGGTACAAGGAAGTAGGACTTGCTTTAATCCTTATACCCTCTACCCGGTACCGAGAGGTTGGGCTTTGGCAATCACAACTTTACGAATTGGTCGATGCCCAACCTCGCGTTTAAATAAGTACACGACTCGAATATGCACCAATCAGATATGGAAGCTGCAGGAAGGAATCAGGAGGACATCATCCAGGAGGTGAAGAACATCTTTTCGTCACATCTGGAGAAGAATGGCTTGCGCAAAACCCCCGAACGGTTTGCGATACTCGAAGAGATCTATAAGCGCACAGACCACTTCGATGCGGAAGCCCTGTATATTCACATGAAAAATCAAAACTACCGGGTCAGCCGGGCAACGGTCTACAACACCCTTGAGCTACTGGTCACTTGTGACCTGGTGAAAAAGCACCAATTCGGTAAAAACCTGGCCCAGTACGAAAAATCGTACGGGTATAAACAACACGATCATTTGATCTGTGTGGATTGCGGGAAGGTGTTAGAATTCTGTGATCCCCGGGTGCAACCGATCAAGGATATGATCGGCGAATTTTTGAAATTCCGCATTACCCATCACACCCTTAATCTGTACGGTCAATGTGCTGGTGCCTGCGAGCGCACAGCCCCCAAAGAAGGTGCGGAACAAAAGTCCTGATCCCTCCGAAGATTCCTAAGCCTGGCCCCACTTTTGTGCTTCCTTATTGCTAACTTGCGCCTTTTTGGGTACCCGCTGGAGCCGCTGCTTACAGCCGTTAACCGGAGTGCCCCGAATACCGTGATAAAACCAATAAGCACATGGCAGTAGATGTACTCCTGGGTCTGCAGTGGGGCGACGAAGGCAAAGGAAAAGTCGTTGATTACCTGGCGCCGAACTACGATATTATTGCGCGTTTCCAGGGGGGACCCAACGCCGGCCATACATTGATCTTCGACGGTCAGAAATTTGTTCTGCACACCATTCCTTCCGGCATCTTTCGTCCGGATCAAAAGAACCTCATCGGCAACGGAGTGGTAATCGACCCCATCACCCTGTCGGCTGAATTGAAAAAACTGCGTGAAGCTGGTGTCTCTTACCAGGATCGTTTATTCGTGGCCCGGAAGGCACACCTCATCCTGCCAACTCACCGCTACCTGGACGCCGCCTCGGAGGCTGCCAAAGGGCAATCAAAGATCGGTTCTACCCTACGTGGAATTGGCCCTACCTACATGGACAAGACCGGGCGAAATGGTATGCGGGTGGGCGATATTCTACAGCCCGACTTCATGGACCGCTACAATGGCTTACGCCAAAAACACCTGAGCCTGTTGGATATTTACCCGGCCATTGATTTTGAGCTGGAAATGGAAGAAGAGAAGTGGTTAAACAGCCTTGATGAACTCCGCAGCCTGCAATTGGTCGATGGAGAATACATGCTCAATCAGGCACTCCAGGAAGGTCAGCGCGTACTGGCGGAAGGCGCTCAGGGCTCCATGCTCGACATTGATTACGGCACCTATCCGTTCGTTACCTCTTCCAATACCATTACCGCCGGAGTATGCACCGGACTCGGAATTGCCCCCGGGAAAATTGGCGAAGTGATCGGGATTACCAAAGCGTACTGTACCCGCGTTGGTTCCGGCCCTTTCCCTACGGAACTACACGATGAAGATGGGAAACGACTGGCCAAGGAAGGGCATGAATTCGGCGCCACCACCGGCCGG
Organism: uncultured Saprospiraceae bacterium; assembly: GCA_964342305.1. Classification (GTDB taxonomy): domain Bacteria; phylum Bacteroidota; class Bacteroidia; order Chitinophagales; family Saprospiraceae; genus DT-110. The sequence goes on from CAYFGK010000088.1 coordinate 13,871, forward strand.
CCGCGGCGATGTGGATGGATCGACCTGCCCCAACTGAAGTACACCATCATGCTCAACGGGGTCACGCAATTGGCGGTTACCAAACTGGACGTCCTGAATATTTTCAAGACTATCAAGGCCGCTACTCACTATAAGCTCGAAGGAAAGTCCACACAAGAGCTACCTTACGACCTCTGTACCGAAGCGGTCGATCCCGAATGGAAATCCTATCCGGGCTGGGAAATGTCACTGGACGGTATCGACTCGTTCGACACCTTGCCCGAGCGGGCACGAACGTATCTGGCTGATCTGGAGTCTTATCTGGAAGTTCCGATCACCATGGTTTCGACCGGGCCCGAGCGTCATAAACTGATCCAACGGTCCCGGGTGGCAAGTAATTAATTACTTGCGGGCAATGATTATGTACTGGTAGTCAAGGGCCGTGTCATTGGTCTGTACCTGGCTGAAACCAGCCTCCAGCAATTCTGCCTCCACCTCGAAGAGAGGTACCTTAATACTATTGACGTGACCGACGGGCATGCGTTTCTTTTTGAAATCGATGATCATGACGCGCCCTTCCTCGGGCAGGTCCTGCCAGATATTGCGCATGTACTCCACGCGATTCGGTAAGAATACGTAGGTATTCACGATCAGGACGATATCGGCTTCTCCCGGCGATAATTTGGGGTCGGTGTAGGTAGCCAGACGTGTTTCGATCCGGTTCTGGAATTGTTCCGGTACTTCCATTACCACGCTACTGTCCAATTCGGCCAGGAAATTGGGATCTACGTCAATAGCGATGACTTTTTCGGCGTATTGGGCCAGGCGCTTAGCGAAAAAACCATCACCCGCACCAATGTCTGCCACGGTTTTATCACTAATATCTCCCAGCAGATTCTGGATCATCTCCGGCTTTTGCCAAATCATCCGGTTGGTGTTGCTGTACGACTTCTTGATCCCCTGAGAGGGTATGTCGAGCGACTCCTGAGAAGACATAGTACCAGCGGGTTCCGCCTGGGATTCAATTTCCTCGGAAGTTGGCGGAGTATAAGGTCGGGCTGAATCCGATTGGCAAGAGGCCAGGACCAAGCCCAGAAAGAGCAGAAGACTCAGGTTACGCGTTTTCATGTAAGCAACTTAGGTTTTTCAATGCCAAAATAAGCCCGGATAAGGTTAATATTTACTTATAACGTCTTAAGAGAATGCAAAAGTAAGGCGTTGCGTTTGCTAAATTGTTAAATTTATTGACGGGAGCTGCCCTAAAGAACTAAAAAGAATTGGCACAACCTTTGCAATTCCTTTGAAAAGCAGCCCGTTAGGACAAAACCGACTTGTGTGAAAAGACTAGCACTATTTGCGTCAGGGACAGGAAGTAATGCAAAAAAAATAATTTCGTATTTTAAAGAGCACGAATTAATTGAAGTATCCCTTCTGATCAGCAACAAACCAAAGGCCGGGGCATTAAGCATGGCCCGTGAACACGGCGTTCCTACCCTTGTTATTGATCGTGCCTCGTTCTATCAGTCAACAGACATTTTAGGAATCCTCGAAGAACACGGGGTCGATTGGCTCATTCTGGCCGGCTTTTTATGGTTAGTGCCACCGTATTTGGTGGAAGCCTTCCAGGATCGAATAATAAATATCCACCCGGCTTTGTTACCGGCCTACGGAGGTAAGGGCATGTACGGCATGCATGTACACCGGGCTGTTCACGAGGCAGGAGACGAGAAGAGTGGTATTACAATTCACCTCGTAAATGAACGTTATGATGAGGGAGCAGTCTTATTTCAGGCTGAATGTACACTGGAAACGACCGATTCCCCCGAAGATATAGCACGAAAAGTGCAACAATTAGAACACGAGCATTTTGCACGGGTTATTGAGAAAACCGTATTAACAACATCTGCCCCGACGTCTAAAGAGCTATAAAAAAGGAGCCATCCCAACCGGGTGGCGTTGACTATCTACATCCAACTTTGAAAAAATGAGAAATGCTATGGCAAAAAGGACCCTGCTACTATTTTTGGGCCTGGTGCTCATGACCGTATCTGCGCAAAGCCAAAGCTGGCGCAAGCTTCGCAAACAAGCCGAAGCCCTGGAAGAGCAAGGCAACTACGCCCAGGCAGCTGACACCTACCGGCAAGCCTGGGAAAAAAAGCAAAAGAAAACCGAACTCATCTATAAGGCCGGGGAAAACTACCTGCTGCTCCGCAACTACCGCCAGGCAGCTGAGGCTTATTCCCACGTAAAGGATGAACTCGACGAATATCCCCTTGTAGGTTTGAAGTACGCCCGAATGCTCAAGCAAGACGGGCAATACGACCGGGCAATATCTGCCTTCCGGGAGTTTACCGATGCCTACACCGGTGATGGGAAAGCTATTCTGCAGGATATTATCGAAACCGAGATCCGCGGCGCAGAAATGGCCAAGACCATGCCCCCTGCATCCGACTCCGACGTAACCCTCAACCTAATCGGCAGCGGGGTAAATAGCAACGAGGACGAATTCGGCCCCATTGCTTTTCCGGGCGACCTGCTATACTACTCTTCCGTAATTGGCGGAACGGCCCGAATTTATCGCTCAACCAGTGGCGGCGATCGCTGGTCAAAAGGACAAATCCCCGAAAACTTCCCCGTCATCCAGAACGGGCAGTATTGCCACGGAACGCTTTCACCCGACGGGGAACGGTTCTTTTTCACCATTTGTGAAGAGGGCAACTTTGGTAATCAGACCACTCGTTGTGAGATATTCGTGATCGAGCGCGAGAATAATACCTGGTCGCAGCCCCAGCGCCTGCCCGATGCTATCAACCAGAAAGGCGTCACCGCCACCCACCCTAATGTTGTACACCGGGGTGACGTGGAAGTCCTTTACTTTGCCTCAAACCGCGGCGGTGGTCGCGGAGGTATGGACCTCTGGTACGTGACCCGCAACCGCAGTTTTGACGATGCCCAGTTCAGTCAACCGGTTAATCTCGGTCCCAGTATCAATACACTGGGCGATGAAATGACTCCCTTCTACGATTCGGAAGAAGGTCACCTTTACTTCTCGTCTAACGGCCATCCATCCATGGGCGGTTTTGACATCTTCAAAAGTGCCGGCGATATGATGAACTGGGCCATTCCCGAAAACGCCGGAGTGCCCTTTAATTCGAGCGCCGACGATTATTACTACGTCACAAAACCCGACCAGTCAGGTGGGTTCTTTGCCTCGAATCGAGTTTATGCGGGCGAAAAGCTCTCCACCCTCGATGATGACATCTTTGAATACCGTACCGAACCCGAAGCAATTACACTGGAGGGTAATGTATTTGATCGTGCCTCGGGCGAGGCCCTCAGCAATTACCTCGTCAGCATTATCGAGATCACCGGCGATGGCCAGGAGAAACCCCTGATTACCGAGCAATTCAATACGACTGCCGGGTACACTTTCCAGGTACTTCCCAACCGACGGTTCCGTGTGGAGGTAGAAGCTCCGGGCTACGAGATCAACAGCTACGAATTTTTTACTACTGATCCATCCGTACGTGCTTACGGGCAGCCACTTTTTTTGGCGGAAGCCACCCTGCCCTCCGAAGACGGTCCCATGGAAGACGAATCCTTTGAGGAAGACGAATACGCCTCTAATGAGGACGACATGAATGATCCGGAAGAGGATGGCGCCACTATGGAAAATGAAAAAACACCGGAAAGTGAAGGTCCGTTACCGACCTACACTTCACGGGGAACAGCCTCCTTCGACAATGTAGAATTTACTACCAATGCGCCTCGCTATGAGGGCACCTATTATAAAGTACAGATCATCGCCACCAAGACATACGAGGAGATGGCCGCCCGCTTCGACGGTGTCCGCGAAGTAGGCAAGCTGCAAACTGAGTTTCTGATCGATCGCGGCCTGTATCGCGTACTGCTGGCCTCGTACTTCTCCGAACAGGATGCAAAAGATGCTATGGCCAGCGCCCGTTCGGCCGGTTTTGACTCTGCCTTCGTGGTGAAATACGAAGATGGCCTGCGCTATGGCCGGGTGAATCTTAAGTAGGTGCTCGGTCCTCTGGATTGAGCGAGCGTAGAGCATTGAGCGTAGAGCGTAGAGCGCTACTGCCATTAAAGGGGTATCGGGTACTCGAATAGTGGGTGGCTACGGGTCGCATAACGCCCCGGAACGCTCATCACTCTCTGGTTGGTGTCCCCTGAAATATATTCGACTCGAAGTGGTTTGGAATCCCAGCACGAAGTACTGCGGAGCAAAACCACTTCGTTGTCGGTATAGTTCCTCCGGGCAAAATCAATCTAAAACATCCATTTGGCCCTCGCTCGTCTTTTACCTCCCAACTCTCCCTTTCCCCAAATCCCCCATTCCCCCTTTCTCCAATTCCCCAAATCCCCGGTCGATCCAACCTTCTGCATTGCATTGCGGTGACGAGTCAAGAATCGAGCACCTCGTGTAGACGCGATCAATCGCGTCTCTACATCGGTTCGGTGCTTTCGAAAGGACTCCCTCTCTCCAAATCCCCAACTCTCCCTTTCTCCAAATCCCCCATTCCCCCTTTCTCCAATTCCCCAAATCCCCGGTCGATCCAACCTTCTGCATTGCATTGCGGTGACGAGTCAAGAATCGAGCACCTCGTGTAGACGCGATCAATCGCGTCTCTACATCGGTTCGGTGCTTTCGAAAGGACTCCCTCTCTCCAAATCCCCCTCTCTCCCTTTCCCCAAATCCCCCATTCCCCCTTTCTCCAATTCCGCACACTCCTCTGTCCGATTTCGAACATGTTTCGTAAAACCACATGCCTAAAAGGCTGATTATCAGTACCTCCATTTTTTGGCACGGGCTCTGCCACATAGAAGGCAAAAAGCATTTGCCAATATGGACAAGCCAATTTCGAAAAGCACCCAAAACAGGTCGAGACTCCGCAAAGTACTCCGGTGGGTCTTGATTCTCGGCGCCATTGCCGCCGTGTTCCTTCTTGTACGCAACCTACTCCAGACCCGGGCTGAAGCGACTGATTTTCAAATTGCTGCCATCGAGCGCGGGACTATCGAGAATACTATTACCGCTTCGGGTTTGGTTGTTCCTGCATTCGAGCAACAAGTTGTCTCCCCCATCAGCACATCCGTTAAAGAAGTATTGTTGCGCTCCGGTGATGAGGTCAAAAAAGGCGATCCCATGATGATGCTCGACGATGAGTTCATCCGCCTGGAATACGAATCGCTACAAGATCAATACGAGCTGAAGACCAACAACATTACCCGACTAAAGTACGAGTACGACAAGAACATCAAAGACCTCGATTACGAAAACCAGATCAAAGACCTCCAACTCTCCAGCCTGGAGTCACAACTGACCGATGCCCAACGCCTGCAGCAGATCGGATCCGCAACACAGGAGGAGGTGGACCAGGCTAAGCTGAATCTGGAGATAGCTCAACTGCAAAAGAAAAAACTGGAGAATGAACTGGCCTTTTCCCAGCAGGTACTCGCCGGCGACAAACGAAACCTGGAGCTGGAAGCCCAGATGGAGCAGAAGAAACTAACCGAGCTGCAACGAAAGTTGCGGGAGACTAGAGTAACTGCCCCCCGGGCCGGAGTAATCACCTGGATCAGTGAAGACCTGGGCAAGACGGTAAACGAAGGCGAACTTCTGGTACGCCTCGCGGACCTGGGCCGCTACCGGGTTGAGGCCAGTGTATCGGACCGCTACGCCCAATACGTTAAGGTGGGGCAGCCGGTGCGGGTACGGATCAACCGCTCGGACCTTACGGGATACGTAACCGCTACCCTTCCGGCCGTAGAGAATAATACCGTCAGCTTTATTGTGGAATTGGAAAAGCCCGACCACAAGCTCTTGCGGCCCAATATGAGGGTAGAAGTGTTCCTGATCTCCGATCGCCGGGAGCAAGCCCTGCGTCTGCGCAACGGTCCGGTATTCACCGGTGCGGCCCGTCAGAATCTCTTTGTCATTCGTGGTGATGAAGCCATCAAAACGACCGCCCGGGTCGGACTCACCGGCATCGATTACGTCGAACTACTCGAAACCGACCTGCAGGAAGGCGACCGCGTCATTATTTCCGATATGGAACGATTTGATCACCTCGAGCGCATTCAACTCCAATAATCATGACCCTACGCAACCTAATAGCGCTGTGGTGTTTATGCGCTGCAGCCCCCGTATACTCCCAGGTATTACCCGATACCCTCAGCCTGGATGAATTCATCGCACTGGCTGCCGAACGGTCGCTCGACAAATACCAAACCGATGCCGACCTGGAACTGGCCGAACTGGACTACCGGCTGTTTCGCACCGACCTGAAACCTCAGCTATTGGCTACGGCCAACTTCCCCAACTACCAACGGACGGTTCGGGAAATCACCCAACCCAATGGTACGATCCGGTTCCAGCCCGTGCGGAATAACAATAGTGTGCTGGGCCTCAACCTGACTCAGCAGATTCCGCAAACGGGAGGAACGCTATTTGTACGAAGCGATTTGCAACGCTTTGATGACTTTGAATCTAATGAACGCTTCTACAATGGTATCCCCCTGCGAGTTGGATTGTTCCAGCCTTTATTTGGATTCAATAGCCTAAAATGGGACAAAGAAATAGAACCCATACGCCTGTCGGAAGCCCGTAAGCAATACCGGGCCGATCGCGCCGCTATCCGCTCCGAAGCCACCCGACTGTATTTTAACCTCTTGAATGCGCGAACGGAAGTGAGTATTGCCGAAGCCAACCGGCAGAGTAATCAGGAACTGTACGAGATCGCCCGGGAACGTCATGAACTCGGAAAGATCTCGGACAGTGACCTGATCCAGCTGCGGGTGAACCTCGTCTCTGCCCAGCGCAGCGAACAGAACGCCCGGCAAATATTGCGCAACCGCTCAGCAGAAATGATTTCCTACCTGGGCCTGGTACCAAACGGGCAGATCCTGATCACTAAAATTCCTTCCGAAACCCCCACCTTTTCGGTGGATACCGATCGGGCCCTGCAGGAAGCAATTGCCAACCGGGCCGAAACGGAGCGTTTCCAGCGCCAGATACTCGAGGCCGAACGCAGTGTAGCACAAGCTAAAGGCGAGGGAGGCTTCCAGGCCGATCTCAGTGCCTCCATTGGTTTCACCCGCTCGGCCCAGGATCTGGAAATGATCTATACCGACCCCCAGCAAGAACAACTGGTACAGATCCAACTGAGCGTGCCCATCATGGATTGGGGTCGCCAACGATCAAGGGTCGATATTCAGGAAGCACGCCGCGACCTGACCCGCCAGAGGGTCCGGCAAAATGAGTTGGAATTCCGTACGGACGTTCGCCAGACGGTGCAGCAATTTGTCAACCTGCAACAGGAGGTGGAGCTGGCACGAGAACTCAATGAACTCGCCCAGCAGCGATTCGATATTGCTCGCGAAAGCTATCGTCTGGGTGCCATCAACGTCACCGACCTGATCTTTAGCCAGCAGGAAAAGGACCTCGCCCAGCGAACGTACATTTTCGCCCTCGGCGATTACTGGCAAGCCTTTTACCGGTTGCAACTACTCACTTTATACGATTTCGAAAACCAACAACCCATCGTTGATTAAAACCTACTATCATGATATTACTCAAAGACGTCACCAAGGTCTATCAGACCAAAACCATTGAAACCACTGCCCTCAACAATATCTCACTGGAGGTACCAACGGGCGAATTCCTGTCGATCATGGGGCCTTCGGGCTGCGGTAAGAGTACCCTCCTCAACATAATGGGTATGATCGACGAACCCACCAGCGGGCAGGTTGCCATCCAGGGGCAGGCGGTTAGTGATTACCATACGAAGGCAGTCGCAAGGTTCCGCAATGAAAAGCTGGGCTTCATCTTCCAGAGTTTCCACCTGATCAACGAGCTATCGGTGATCGACAATGTGGAACTGCCCCTGATCTACCGTCGTATTTCCGGTAAGAAACGCCGGGAAATGGCCCAAACAGCCCTGGAGCAAGTAGGACTCAAAAACCGGATGAAGCACTTCCCCGGTCAGCTTTCCGGCGGACAAAAACAGCGCGTGGCCATCGCGCGCGCCATTGTGGGGCAGCCCAACATCATCCTGGCCGATGAGCCCACCGGTAACCTCGACAGCGTAATGGGCAATGAGATCATGGACATTTTGCTCAATCTGAACAAGGAGCTGGGCACCACTATCGTGATGGTAACGCACGACGAGACCATGGCGCGCAAGACCCACCGCCTGGTCCGCCTTTTTGACGGAAGTCAAGTCCTCTAACTCACCTAAAAAACCTACCGAACTATGTTTAGCAATTATCTAAAACTAGCCATAAAAGTACTCGGGCGGCGTACCTTCTTTACGGTGATCAGCTTGTTCGGGATCAGCTTCACGCTTATGATCCTCATCCTGCTCTCAGCCTATATGGATGCCGAATTGGGCAGTCATCAGCCGCTTTCGCAAAAAGATCAAATGATCTTCCTGAACCGACTGATGATGACCAACGAAGTCATTGATACCAGTTATCAGATCGATACCGTGATGCTCGACGGGGTGGAGGTATACGACTCTACCGAAGTCCTCGATGAAAACCGGAACAGCGTATCCATCAGCTCACTGGGTTACTACTTCTGCGACAATTATCTGCGCGACGTAGCCGGGGCCGACATATACAGTTTTTACTCTCCCAGTTTTAGTTACGACATTTTCGTCAATGGGAAAAAGCTGTCCTTCGACGTTGTATACTCCGATGCGGATTTCTGGAACATCTACGATTACCAATTTTCGAATGGTCGCCCTTTCCGGCAACAGGAAGTAGATAATCAGGGGCAGGTAGTCGTATTAACCGAAAAAGCCGCCCAGGATTATTTTGGCAGTATGGAAGCCGCCATGGGTGAGTTCATCGAAATTGACGGTAAGCAATTTGAAGTAATCGGATTGGTGAAAAGACCCAGTAACTCCAAGGGTTTTTTGTCGGGACAGGCGTTTATGCCCCTTACGACTTTACAGCCTATCTACCTGGATGATGATAAAAACTTTCAGGGGCCTTTTGAAGCGGTTTTTTTGGCCAGTTCGGCTACGGGTATGAATGACATTGAGCAATCGATCCAACAAAAAGCTCAACAGACGGCTCTGCCCGATCCCGAGAACTACAATCATTTGTATTTGATCACGAGTGACTTTTTCGGTCGCTACGCCAACAGCATTTTCCCGAATAGTGATAATGATCCCGAAAAATCAAAACGCACCTTTATTCTGATCGGCGGTGGTTTGCTGTTGTTGTTCATACTGTTGCCCACCCTTAACCTGATCAACCTGAACGTGAGCCGGATTATGGAGCGTTCGGCCGAGATCGGTGTCCGCAAAGCTTTTGGTGCACATTCGGGTTCGATCCTTACGCAGTTATTATTCGAGAATATAGTCCTCACCTTTCTGGGTGGGGCGATCGGGTTCGTCCTGGCATTTATATTGCTCCATCTGGTAAACGACAGCAATATTCTGGGCGACACTCTGCTGCGGATAAACTACCGGGTTTTTGGCTACAGCCTGCTCATTTGCCTGGCCTTTGGAATTATCTCCGGCTTACTACCCGCGTACCGAATGTCTAAAATCCATATTGCTAACGCCATTAAACAGAACAACGTATGACACGCCATATCCTTCGTCTCATCTGGAATAAAAAGCGGAGCAATGCCCTCCTTTTCCTGGAGATTTTCTTTGCTTTCCTCATCCTCTTTGCGGTCTTCACGATCGTAACCCGCTACATGCGCATGTACCAGTCTCCCTTGGGATACCAAACGGAAAACATTTGGATCGTGCATATGAACCTCGATCCGGTTACCGATACGGTGGCAACGCAGGACATGAAGGTTCGCCTGAAACAGGAACTCAAAGCCCTTCCGGAAGTACAATCAGCTTCCTACAGCGGTTTTGTTACTCCCATCAGCAATTCGAGCTGGAGTACCAGCTCTGACGATAACGGTTTTGAGATCAGCACTCATATGATGTACGGTGACCCGGACTACATGGAAACCATGGGAATTAATCTGGTACAGGGTCGTTGGTTCAACGAATCGGACCGGGATGCCAGGTACGAACCGCTCATCATCAGCAAAAAACTGTTCGACGAATCTTTTGAAGGGCGAAATATCACCGACTCCATCTACAACATCAATGGGGAGAAAAGAATCATTGGTGTTATTGATCATTTCAAGTACAAGGGTGATTTTGCCGAAGAGGTAAACCTAAGCTTCTTTTACGGAGAGGACAAAACCCTGGATCTGCCTAATCTTCACCTGCGGGTAGCGCCCGGCACTCCGGCAGCCTTCGAGGAAGAGGTAAACAACCTGGTTGCTGATATTACCAAACGCAACGATTTTCGGATCGAGCACCTGCAGACCACCCGTGAATCGCGTGCCCGTCAGGTCTGGATTCCCATTGTGGCGCTACTGAGCATCTGTGGATTCCTGGTGATCAATGTATCGATGGGGCTGTTCGGGATCCTGTGGTACACCATCAGCAAGCGCCGCAGTGAGATCGGTTTGCGGCGTACCTTGGGGGCCAGCAGGTCAGAGATCACCTTGCAGTTTGTAGGAGAGATCCTGGCGGTTTGCCTAAGTGGTATTTTGCTGGGAATTGTCTTTGCCGTGCAACTTCCGTTGCTGAATGTTTTCCCTATTGAAGCACTGAACTACTACATAGCCATGGGGCTATCGGCAACACTGATCCTTATATTGGTCGTAGCCTGTTCTTTTTATCCCTCGCAGCAGGCGGCGCGGATACACCCGGCGCTGGCGCTCCACGAGGAATAAATCAGGTTTTAGGTGTGAGGTTTGGGGTTTGAGGTATCCTCTAACCTAACCTCACACCTCAAACCTCAAACCTCAAACCTCAAACCTGTTATCTAGCATCTTATATCTTTACAACGTATGAACTACATCCTGGTAATCGATGATGATCTGGCCGTGTGTGCATCCCTTAAGCTGTTGCTAAAAAGGGGGGGATACCGGGTAGCTGCCATCCAGCGGCCGCAGGAGGTAGAGCGATCTGTACGCGGTGAAGTCCCTGATCTTATCCTGCTCGACATGAACTTCTCCATTGAGACCAGTGGCAGGCAGGGCTTGCGATTGCTGGAGCAACTTCGGGAATGGATACCCGAAACCCCCGTTATCCTGATGACGGCCTGGGCCACCGTACAGCTGGCCGTGGAAGGCATGAAAAAAGGGGCACGGGATTTCATCGCCAAGCCCTGGGATAATAAAGAATTGCTGCGTGCCATCAAGACCATTCTGGTCCTCGATGAATCCGACCGGCAGGAGGCCCCACCCGCCAAAGCAGAGGGGTTTGATCATGTGATCGGCGAAGATCCTGCCTTTTTGGAAACCCTGGCGATGGCCCGGCGTATCAGCCCTACCGATGCCAGTGTGTTGGTCCTGGGCGAAAGTGGTACGGGCAAAGAAGTTTTGGCGGAAGCCATCCACTATAACTCGCAGCGCAATGAAGGCCCCTTCGTGCGGGTAAACCTGGGCGGCATTTCCACATCCTTGTTCGAAAGTGAGTTGTTCGGACATAAAAAAGGGGCTTTTACCGACGCGGTTGCCGATCGCGAAGGCCGCTTCGCCAAAGCGCACGGCGGGACTATTTTTCTGGATGAGATCGGTGACCTGGCCCAGGAAAGCCAGGTAAAACTGCTGCGGGTCCTGCAGGAAAAAACTTTTGAAATGCTCGGCAGCAGCCAAACTCAGCGGGTCGACTGCCGGGTGATCAGTGCCACTAATAAGAATCTGGAAGAAATGGTCAGGGTTGGCACCTTCCGGGAAGATCTGTACTACCGGATCAATTTGATCAAGCTCACCCTGCCTCCCCTGCGCGAACGCCCCAATGATATCCCACTCCTGGCGTCTCACTTTATGAATACCCTGCGTGAAATATACCAGCGCAGTGATCTCCGTCTCACCGAAGATGCCCGCAATTGGTTGCGGGAACAAACCTTCCCGGGGAATATCCGGGAATTGCGTAATTTGGTAGAACGCACCGTTTTAGTGAGCCACGAGGATGCCATCGAAGCCGGACATTTCGCCCGGAATTATCGCCCGTCAAACACGCCTGTAAATACCGCAGGGTTCCCGAAAGTTGGTGAGGTCTCCCTGGAGGAAATGGAAATTCAGATGATCCGACGGGCCATGAATTTTCACCAGGGAAATATTACCAGGGTATCTCAGGCCCTGGGGATTACACGCTCGGCCCTGTACCGCAGGCTCCAGAAATACGATATCCCTTATGAGTCTTAAATGGCGATATTTCCTGTTTATCGGTTTGATCCACGTGGTCATCGCCCTTTTGTCCTTCCAGTTGCTCCACGACCAAAAGCTTTGGTTTATTGCGGCCGAATTAGTCATGCTGGGTTCTCTCGCATTGTCCTATACCCTCTACCGGTCCCTGATCAAACCCCTGCAGTTCCTGAGTTCCGGGATTGATGCCATTGCCGATAAAGATTTTGCCATTCGCTTCCGGGATACCGGTTCGCGGGAAATGAACCGACTTATTCATGTCTATAACGAAATGATGGACAACATCCGGGATGAGCGTGCTCAGGTACAGGAACAACACTATTTTCTGGAGAAGCTGATCCATGCCTCCCCGGCCGGCATCATCTTGCTCGATTACGATGATTACATTACCGATATCAATCCGCAGGCAAAGCAAATGCTGGGAATGGAACGAACAGGTGTCGGGGAAAAACTGGCCTGCCAGAAGCATCCCATCTTGGATGAAATTGGCTCCTGGCCAGCCGGTAAGTCGGGCGTTGTACGCGGAAAAGGACAAGAGCAGTTCAAGTGCGAGGTATCCCATTTTGTGCACCGTGGCTTTCGCCGAAAATTCATCACCATTCAGGAGTTAAGCAGGGAGATCCTGGCTGCTGAAAAGCGAGCCTACGGCAAAGTTATCCGGATGATGGCCCACGAGGTTAATAATTCGATGGGAGCCATCAATTCCATTCTGCAAAGCACCATCGATGCCTATCCAGATCACGAAAATGATGACCTGGCCGACGATATCCGACAATCCCTTCAGATTGCTATTGATCGCAATCACCGGTTGAACGGGTTTATGCAAAATTTTGCCAAGGTGGTGCGCCTCCCCGAAGCATCTCTCAAACCGAAATCTCTCCAGCAATTACTGCGGAATGTACATTTCCTGATGGCCCCCCAGGCCCAGACTCAGGATACCGACCTTCAACTCCAGCTACCGATCGAGGACAGAACCCACCCCATCGATGAAAAACTCATGGAACAGGCCATGGTCAACATGGTGAAAAATGCCCTCGAATCCCTCGGAGAAGGTGGTCAGATCAGGATCCGCTTCGACCGGCAACCTTTTCAGATCGTAGTAGCCGATAATGGCCCGGGGATTTCTCCGGCCGACCAGGCAAACCTCATGACTCCCTTCTTCAGTACCAAACCCGACGGGCAGGGTATCGGCCTCACCCTGATCCGCGAGATTGCCGATCAGCACCAGGCATTTATGCAACTGGAAACCCTCCCCGATGGCTGGACGGAAAGCAGGCTGGTTTTCCGTAGTAAATAATCCAATAAGTGGATGGGAAGTTTTTTATTTTCGTGTGAGGTTGGGCATAGACTATCTCTTAAAGCGACCATTTTCAACGCCCAACCTCCCGGTACAAAGTAATTGGTATTAGGTATTTGGATTTAAGCAAGGCTATGCCAGAACTACCACCAAAAGATCAACCACTCGAAGTGCAGGAGATACGCCAGGTGCACCGCCTGACGATGCGCCGCTGGTTTGAGGGCATGCTGGAAGCCTTTGAGCTCGACCGGGGAATCATTTACACCCTGCGCCGACTCTTTTCCGATCCGGGGACTATGTTTCTGGACTACTTGGGAACACGCCGGTTTCACTATATACCCAGCTTCCGAATGCTGGTATTATCTACGGCGCTCGTCCTGCTCATCTTCAACTACCTGGGCAGTTTTGATGAGTTTTTCGGTGGGGTAAAGGAAGGTGCTGATTCCTTAGATGATGAAGCCATCGAAGATTTTCAGCGCATCTTCATTAACTACTTCAATCTCTTGCTTTGGTTATATCTTCCCTTTGGTGCGCTGTTTACGAAACTCTTTACTCGTAAATTCGACTTCACCTTCGCCGAACACTTGGTACTGCAGGCCTATTTACTTTCCATTGCAAATATCCTGAGTATCGTCTTTTTGCTGCATAGCGTGGTCCCCGCTACTATCCTGTTCACTTTTTATCTGGTACCGGTAGCCATCTACTATTCCTATGCCTATAAAGTAGTTTTCACCAAAACCTGGGGCCGATCAGTGCTGGAAACCCTTGCTATCCTTTTTCTATCCTATCTTTTTTACTTTTTATTGGTTACGGTGCTTACCTCCCTGGGATTAGTCCTGCTCAATTGGGAGAAATTTGCGGGCGGGTAGCGACTCTTCTGGTAGTTTTTTCCCATTTTCGGGACATGAAGACAGCCCAAATCGAAAAACGTTTGTCCGATCTTTTTGAGGAATGGTCGGGCGAAGAGCCCGAACTCTTACTGCCCCTGGCTCCCTCGGGGTCCGATCGCATTTACTACCGCTTGCAAGGTGCCAAGCAGGCAGCAATCGGAACCTATTCGCCAGATGCCAGAGAGCAGGCAGCTTTTTTGGCTTTTTCCCGGCACTTTCGTGCAAAAGATTTACCGGTGCCTGATATTTACGCCGAAGGTGATAAGGTGTACTTACAGGAGGACCTCGGCTCCACAACATTGTACTCCTATCTGCTTCAGAAAGGCGATTACTTTCCCGACTACCTGATCCGGATCTATCAGAAAGTGGTGGAGCAGTTGGCCCGCCTGCAGATCACCGGTGGTGAGGGTCTTGATTACAGCTACTGCTTTCCCAAGGAAACCTTCGACAAGCAATCGATGTTTTGGGATTTCAACTACTTTAAGTACCACTTCCTGCTGCCCTCACGGGCTGGCTACGACGAAGTAGCCCTCGATAAAGACTTCCACGCCCTGGCCGATTACCTGCTGGAAGAAGATGCTTCACATTTCATGTTTCGCGACTTCCAGACCCGCAATATTATGGTGAAGGGAGGAGAACCCTTTTTCATTGATTATCAGGGTGGCCGGCGGGGAGCCCTGCAGTACGACCTCGCGTCCCTCCTCTATCAGGCCAAGGCCAACATTCCAGCCGATATTCGAAATGATCTTTTGAACCACTATCTGGATGTTGCCCAGGAACTCAAAACCATCGACCGGGAGGCCTTCGTGCGGTACTACTACGGCTTTGTGCTCATCCGGTGTATTCAGGTGCTGGGGGCCTACGGCTTCCGGGGGTTGTATTACCGTAAGGAACACTTCCTGAAAAGCATTCCTTTCGCACTGCGCAATATCAAGTGGTTGCAGGACCACACGGAGTTATTCGACCGCCTGCCGGAACTGAATAAAGCCCTCAACACCATTATCGAAGCCAAAACCTACGAGCCCTTCGACAAGATCAAAGGCTCATCCAGCCTGCTGACGGTGACCATCCAATCATTCTCCTACAAAAAGGACGGGGTACCCGAGGATCAATCAGGCAACGGCGGCGGATTCGTATTCGACTGCCGCTTCATCCACAATCCGGGACGCTACGAGCCCTACAAAAAGCTCACCGGTCGTGATGAGCAGGTCATCAACTTCCTGCGTCGCCATTCCACCATGGATGATTTTATGAACAACGTATTCCGGATTGTCGACGAGGCCGTGGAGAACTACATCGATCGCAGTTTCACCCACCTCATGGTCAACTTCGGTTGCACCGGCGGGCAACACCGATCGGTCTTTGCGGCCGACGCTCTCGCCCGACATCTGAAGGAAAAATACGGGGTACATATTGCGCTCAAACACATCGCACAGGAACGCAAGGAGTGGAAAAATTGATCAGGTTTGAGGTTTGAGGTTTGAGGTATGAGGTTTTTCGATTACCCATAAGTTTCGGGACGTTGGGTTTGCAGTGCCTTGAACATTTC
>CAYFGK010000089.1:0-29760 GCA_964342305.1 uncultured Saprospiraceae bacterium
AATGATAGTGCTATGTCTAGTGCCAAATTCTTTAGTTTTAGGTGAGGTTGGGCATAGACTTATCTATACAGTGATGATTGTTAAAGCCCAACCTCCCTGTATAGCGTAGTAGGTATAGGGTATCGGGATTAAAGTGTGTCCAACTACTTAATACCCTCTACCAAATACAACGTGAGGTTGCGACACTCAGTTATATAGCAAACACCTTAGCTCCAACCTCACGTTATTATATTTGGAGGAATCGCCTTTCGGCAAAAGTATAAGCAGTACGTATGGTCTCCATGTTCGCAGCCAAGCATTATCCGGATATTATTCCGGGCACTGAGCTAGATAAATACCTGGCCCGTGGCTGGTACCGCATGGGGCAAACCATTTTCACCACCCACTTTCTGTGTTTCGGTGAACAGTTCTATTCTGCCCTTTGGATCAGGCTGCCCCTGACTGACTATCGCTTCAGCAAAAGTTTGCGGAAACTATACCGCCGCAACTCCGGCAAGTACCAGATCCAGTTCAGGCCCGCCCATATTAATGCCGAAAAAGAGGCCCTTTACCAAAGCTATAAAAAGGAATTCCCCGGCATTCTTGCCCCCACCCTCAACGATTCCCTGCTCGATGGGGAAGCGGGTAACATCTTCAACACTTTCGAGGCTGCTGTCTACGACGGAGATGAACTCATTGCGGTGTCCTTTTTTGACCTGGGCGATCACTCTGCCGCCAGTATTCAGGGCATTTACAATCCGGAATACAGAAAAGATAGTCTGGGGTTATTTACCATGCTTCTCGAAATTCAGTTTTGCCTGGAACATGATTACGAGTACTACTATCCGGGGTACGTGGTGCCGGGCAACAGCCGCTTTGATTACAAACTACGCATCGGGAAAACCTGTGAGTATCTCAACATCCAAAACCAGGAATGGCTCCCCTGGAACACCCTGCAAGCAGAAGACATCCCGCTGGTCCAAATGGAACAGCGCCTGAAAGGCCTCAAAGACGCATTGAAACCAGCGGGCTTTCGGTCCGCCATCAAATTCTATCCGCTGTTCGAGGCGAATTTATTTGGTTTTTGGCGGGTACCTTTTTTTGATTATCCGCTTTTTCTCCTGATCGAGATTCCCGGCCAGGCCCGGGGCATGTATACTCTGTGCGTCTGGGATCCGCGATCCTCCGCCTATAAGTTACTTCAGGGCAGTAACTTCGACGATATACAATTCTACTTCAACGAGGCGTATACCAATTCCTTCCAGTCGCCCCGCTACTTTGTGGACCTGCTAACCACTGAACGCCTGCTGCACCTTTCCGACGACCCCGCCTCCATCCTTCAGACCGTACAAAACCTCCGGGAAGACCAATAAGAATCCATCCAGTATTAGTGCTTTTTTGTACTTTCTCGTTGGACAAAACGAGAACAAACATGCGCAACCTGATTACCCTCCTTTTGCTGGCCGTTGCCGGCATTGCTTTTGGCCAGTCACCGACCATCGAAACCCTATTGTCCTCGCCGTTTCCGACCCAGCTGCTGGGTGATCCCGATGGTGACCGCTTTGCCTGGGTTTTTAATGATGCGGGACGCCGCAATATCTGGCTCGGCACTCCCGGACAAACGCCTCAGCAACTCACGTCCTATGATCAGGACGACGGACAGGAGATCACTGATTTGCAATTCATTCCCGGCGCAAATGCACTGCTGTTCATCCGCGGCGGCTCTCCGAACCGGTCGGGCGAACTGCCCAACCCGGTGAGCTTCACCGAACCGGTTTCACGCTCCATCTACCGGTTGGATATAGCCGATCAATCGGTCAAAAAATTAGTGGATGGTTCCAGTCCGGTAGTTAATCCCTCGGGTACCGGCTTTGTGTACAGCCAGCGGGGCGCCATTACCTTTTATGATTTTGAGGAAGAAACAAGCACCACCTGGGTCGAGGCTCGCGGGGGGCTGGGCTCCTGGAGTTGGTCGCCCGACGGTACTCAGTTGGCTTTTGTCAGTAGTCGTGGTGATCACAGCTTTGTCGGGGTAGTCAGCGAAGGGTCCAAAGAGATCAGTTGGTTATCCCCAAGTGTCGATCAGGATCAAAACCCGGCCTGGTCACCGGATGGTTCACAGATCGCCTTCCTGCGCTTCCCACACGAATCGGGTGGTTGGCCTTTCCAGCCTCAGCGCGAAGGCCTGCCCTGGTCGGTGGTCATTCACGACCTGGAATCGGGTGAGGCACGAATTCGCTGGACAGCTCCCGAAGGACCGGGTAGTGTTTTCCGGTCGGTTTCGGCCGACCAGCAATTATACTGGACTAGCACGGATTATTTGGTTTTTCCCTGGGAAGGTGATGGGTGGACGCATTTGTACGGCCTTCCGGCAAAAAACGGAGCACCACAGCGCCTGACAGCTGGTGATTTTGAGGTGCAATTTGTTTCCCTGACCCCGGATGGCCGCACGATATTGTTTTCGTCAAACCAGGACGATACGGACCGTCAGCACGTTTGGCGGATCACCCCCGGAGCCAGATCACCCGAATCTTTAACCGAAGGAAAAGGTGTGGAATGGAGTCCGGTTCAGAACGGTGCCGGCACGCTGGCTTGCCTGGCGTCTACAGGCACCACTCCCGCTGCCGTCAAATATATGGTCAACGGCTCGCTGCGCGACCTGGCGCCGTCAGCTTTACCCGGCAATTGGCCCACTGACCAACTGCGGGCTCCGGAACAGGTCGTCTTTCCGGCAGCTGATGGAATGGAGATTCACGGTCAATTATTCCTGCCCCCCGATTATTCAGCTGATCAAACGTACCCGGCCCTGTTGTTTTTTCACGGTGGCTCCCGCCGGCAAATGCTGCTCGGGTTCCACCATCGCGGCTATTACCATAACGCCTTCGCCATGAACCATTACCTGGCCCAGCAGGGGTATATCGTACTGGCCGTAAATTACCGCTCGGGGATCGGGTACGGCATGGAGTTCCGGGAAGCACTTAACTACGGTGCCACCGGTGCCAGTGAATTCAATGATGTGTTAGGAGCAGGCCTCTTTTTACGGCAGCGGGAAGATGTCGACGCTGACCGGATCGGGTTGTGGGGAGGTTCCTACGGTGGTTACCTGACTGCGCTGGGTCTCGCCCGGGCTTCCGATCTTTTTGCCGCCGGGGTCGATCTGCACGGAGTGCACGACTGGAATAAGGTGATCCGTAATTTCCGCCCGTCTTACCGGGAGGTGGAATATCCCGAATTCGCCAAACTGGCCTTCACCAGTTCCCCGATGAATGATCTGGATACCTGGAAGTCGCCCGTTCTTATGATCCATGGTGACGACGATCGCAATGTCCCCTTCAGCGAATCGGTCGACCTGGCCGAGAGCCTCCGGAACCGCAATGTGTACTTCGAACAACTCGTTTTCCCGGACGAGGTCCACGGCTTCTTATTGCATCGAAACTGGCTGGCCGCCTACCGCGCCACCGCTGACTTCTTCGATCGCATGCTGGTCAAAGACTGATCGATGTAAGATGCTAGAAAAAACACCATAAAACCACAAAACCACAAAACCACCACACCACAAAACCACAAAACCCAAAAACCACACCACCACTATGATCGGAGACGATAATTCGCAGAGCCAGGCAGGGCGCGATTATTTGCTGCTCATTGGCATCGATAGTTATTCGAATGGATTGCCCTCTTTGAATAATGCCCGTCGCGACACGGAAACAGTCGGACAGGTGCTGCGTGAGCGGTTTCAGTTCGAGGATGCTCTGACGACCACCCTATACGATGTGCAGGCTACGGGGCAGGCTATCCTGGACAGTCTTGCGGCCTTGCGGCAAAAGATTACTCCCGCCGACACCCTGGTCATTTATTTTGCCGGTCACGGCTGGTACGATACCCAGGCCAATGTGGGGTATTGGTTACCGGTCGATGCCGAACAGGGAAAGTCGACCACTTTCCTTTCCTTTAGTGTACTACGGGATGAACTGGGCAGCATTAATTCCTGGCACACGGTGATCCTGGCCGATTCCTGCTACGCCGGAACACTCTTTCTCGAGCGGGACATTATGGGTGAAGAAATTGCCATGGAACGCCTGGCACAGTACCCGAGCCGCTACATACTGGCGGCCGGTCGCAATGAACCCGTTGCCGACGGTGCCCTGGGTGGGCACAGCCCCTTCGCCGGCAGCCTGATCGATATTCTGAAGCACCATCGCGACGGATTATTGCCGGTCACGGAACTCACTATGCTGCTCATCCGTGCTGTCGGTGCCAACGCACCTCAACTGCCCCGTGGCGAACCCATGCGCAATGTGGGCCATCGGGGCGGTGTATTCATGTTCCGACTGAAGGGACAGGCCGCTCCTGCCCCGCTGCGGGAACCCAGGCCCGGAACTCCGTCGCGATCGGCCGAACCCACCACCAGGGAGCCCGAAACGTTCAAATCATTGCAGGCACTCAAGAAAGCCCTGATCAAACACCTGGGTGCCGGCGACCTGGAAAGAGCTCTGCAACTCTTCGACCGGGTCATGTCGATGGATTCCTATTACTTCAATGACATTATTTTACTGCAAGCTCGATTCAATGACCTTTCCAACGAAGCACGCCGCGGCATCCTCCTGAAGGAACAAGAATCCGTAGAGCGCAATAGGATCTACTACGCCGCACTGGATTACGTGAAACTCCTGGAAGCTGACGATGTCACGGATGAAGTGATTGAGTGAAGGGAGGTGGGCCTCCTTCACTAAAGTTTCGGCGGCCATGGAAATCGGAGGTCGGCATGCCTTCGCCCATGCGGGCTTCTGCAGCCGGGGAGTTGGGGAGTTAGAAAATGCACATAAAAGGCTGACAAACAACCCACTAATTAAAAAGTAAACACTAAAAAGTAATAATTCCGATGGGCCTTGAACTTTGAACCATGGACCTTGAACCTTAGTCCATCAATTCCCTTCCGACTTTCGACTACCGATTTCCGACTTCATCACCGCTCCTTCCTTGATGTGCTTCACCAGTTTGTCGAGTTGCCAGGCGTCTTCAACCTTGTAGTCACCGATCGCGGTGCGCCGCAGGGCAGTGAGATAGGCACCGCTGTCTAAGGCTTTCCCAAAATCGTTGGCGAGGGCCCGGATGTAGGTACCTTTGGAACAGCGTACCCGAAAGTCGATCTCCGGAAGTTCTACCCGGGTGATCTCGAATTCGTACATGTGTACTTCGCGTGGTTCCACCTGAATGGTTTCGCCCTTTCGGGCGCGTTTATACAGCGGTTGCCCGTCGACTTTGATGGCCGAAAACATGGGTGGAACTTGCTGAATAGTACCCAGAAACTGCTGCCGTGCCCGGTCGATCAGATCCTCATCAATGTGATCGATGGGGAATTCGGCATCAACGGCCGTTTCGGCATCGAAGGAAGGGGTCGTAGCCCCGAGCGTCATCGTCCCTGTGTAAACCTTGGGTTGATCCTGGTACGTTTGAATAGTCTTGGTCGCTTTGCCCGTGCAGATAATGAGCAAACCCGTCGCCATGGGATCGAGTGTCCCCGCATGTCCGACCTTTATCTTTTTGACCTTAAGTCGCTTTTTGAGTTTGTGGCGGATTTTATTTACTACATCGAAAGATGTCCAATCCTTTGGTTTGTCGACCAATAATACGGCCCCTGCCTGGTAATCATACCTCGGAAGCGGGGTATCATCTTCGTTCATTATTCCTACGTTTAGTTGTTGCGCTGTTAAGACAGAACAAATAACAGAATGGCAAAAATAGCGACCGCAAAGCAATATACAGAAAAATAGCGCAACTTACTAGCCTTGACGAGCCGTATCATCCACATGCAAGCGCCTATTCCCGTGGCAAAAGCAGCCACAAAACCAACGAGTAATTCGACGGTTTGAGTCGGGCTGGCCGACAGGTCTCCATCCTTAATATCCATAACCATTTTGCCCAAGATCAAGGGAACCACCATCAGAAATGAAAATCGGGCAGCCCGCTCACGGTCAACGCCGAGGAGTACGGATGTAGAAATAGTAGCTCCCGAACGACTTATCCCCGGCAGGATAGCTATAGCCTGCGCCACACCAATGATCAAAGCGTCTTTAAAAGAAACGCCCTTATTGCTCGATTTTGCCCGGTCAGCCAGAAATAATAACAACCCCGTCACTACCAGCATAAACCCTACCAGCAGTATTTGCCGGTTGAACAACTGCTCAATCTGTGATTCCAGCAGCACCCCCACCAGGGCAGCGGGAATCATCGACAAAATGATCTTCAACGAAAAGCGGGCTTCCTCATTCCATTTGAAGGCAAACAACCCGCGAAGGATCTCCGCCACTTCTTTGCGGAATACCAGGAGAGTTGCCAGTGCCGTGGCCGCGTGCAGCGTTACGGTCATGGTAAGGCTTTCGGCCGCCAAACTATCATCCTGCATGAGGTATTTGGCTAACTCCAGGTGACCACTACTACTGACCGGCAAAAACTCAGTGAGTCCCTGCACGATCCCCAGGATAAGGGCGCGAATAATATCTTGCATAGGAATGAATTCAGGCCTCGGAAGCAGGATGGCCGTGTTTTACCGAACGTGAAGTAGTACGCAGCTCCCCGATCACAGGTTGCGGAGGGTTTTACTTGAAAATAGCGTAAATCTCCACCCCCATCCCGGCGAGAATGACGATGGGTGCCAAAACAGTACGACGAAAGCCGTAGAGTTCCTGCGTATTCCATTCAGTCGGAGCTTGAGCTCCACCGGACATCAACAATAAGCCGACCGCTACCAATCCCAATCCGACTAACATCCACAGGTAATTCTGTTTACCGAAGATCATGACATCGTCCTGGATGGTATTTTTAGAGTCACTGCTCTTACCCTTCCGGCGAGGAACAGCAGCCTTTTTCCGCGGGCTTTTGTTTTCCGTCTCGCTGCTTTTCTTCTGGGTCGTAACGACTACTTTCTTCTTGGGTGGTTTATGCTTACTCATATCATTGTTGACATTGTGGGGTCAAAGGTAGCTTTTTTGCCGCTAATCTGCTTATTAAGTATACAAATCGTCAACGCGCATCCGCAAGTACTTATTGACAACCCGGTACGTGCTTAACAGGTAAATGAGCATACCCAGTACCATCAAGGCCCCAAACAAATAGAGAAAGGTGATACTCCCCTGCAACAGGCCTAACTCTGGGATTATTGATCGCAACCAGATCAATAATCCTCCCAGTCCGAGGATGGCCAGCACACTTCCAATAAACCCGTGCCCCAATGCCCGCCAAAGGTATGGCCGGCTGATGAATCCCCAGGAAGCCCCGACCAACTGCATATTCTTGATCAGGAAACGATTGCTGTACAGCGCTAATCGCACCGTGTTGTGAATTAGGGTAACGGCAACAATGACAAAAAATAACCCTATCCCCAACGCAACCCACCCCAGCGTTTGCAGGTTACCGGCAACCTCGTCGATCAGACTTTCCTGATAAAACACATCCGATACGTACGGCAATGCACGCAGCCCTTCCCGTATCTGTGCCAGACTATCGGCCTGCATCTGTGCAGCATCCACGTTAAAACTGAACATATCGTAAAAGGGATTTGGTAGTCCCAGCTTCATAAAATCCTCCCCGAAATCATCCTGCATCAGTTCGGCCGCCCGTTCCCGGTCGACGTAGCGAATACTACCCTCTTTGATATAGGGGGCTACCTCCAGGATCTGGCGAAGGGTATCCACCTGGGGTTGGGAGTGATTCTCCGCCATTTCTACCAGAATATTCACCCGCTCCTTGAACGTTTTCACCAGTTGGGAACCGTGCAAGAGTAATAATCCGAAGAAACCAACCAGGAATAGCACTAACGCCAGACTGATCACAGCGTACAAATAATTAGGACGGGAGCGCGATCCGGAGGTAGGTGCTGTAGCCATGTGCAGGGTTGTAAATTGGAATTTAATAAGGAGCCCGTGACAAAGGTAGGAAAAGGGAGTCTTTTTTACGTAGCGGACAGGCCAACTAAACCGGGAGCGAAATCCTTAGGTTCGCCCGGCGTCTGGAAATCGGTATGTGTCTGGGTAAAAAATTCAGGCTTCCCCAATTTTTTATCAGAAGTGATATAAACCGAAGGCATAATGCGTTAGTATAACTGTGGGGGAACATTAAAAGACACCCTGAATACCTTTCAACTGAACACTTCCCGGATTATGCGAACAATTTTCCTGCTCTTTACCCTTACGTGCATCCTCAACGATACCGAAACCATATACCTGGATAATGCTTCTTTCGAAGGCCCTCCCAGTGATGCTACCGTACCCGTTGGCTGGCTACCCTGCGAGCCTGGAACGACTCCCGACATCCTTCCGGGATTCTGGGGCGTTACCCTTGACCCTTCGGATGGAGATACCTACGTTGGGCTGATCACCCGCGGGGACGGCAGCTGGGAAAGTATTTGTCAACGGCTGCCCCTGAGTATTTCCTCCGGTACCTGTTACCAATTCACCATCGACCTCGCCTATTCCCGGATATACGCAGGCTATAATAATCCTTTGCAACTCCGCATCTGGGGAGGTACCTCCAAGTGCCAGAAAGGACAATTACTTTGGGAATCCAAGCGAATAGAGTCTGAAGACTGGGAGACCTTCCCCATCCAGTTCACAGCCGAGAAAAGAATAAATTACCTGATATTGGAGGCCTTCCACAAAGAGGGGCGATTTTCCTACCGCGGAAACATCCTGATCGACCACATTACACCTCTGAAGAACTGTGCCCGGGCTACTGTTTCTCCTTTTCCATATCCGTCATCAGGCGCTCCGTCTGGTCGAACAACTTTTTGATGTCCTGCTTGAGGTCTTGTTCCTCCTGAAGGTCACGGGTATCCGAAGCCGCCGTGCGGGAGTTCGGGTTCTCCTCCGTTTCGAGGTTGAGTTGCCGCAGCCGGTCTTCCAGCTTCTGGCGTTCCTGTTCCAGGTCATTAATGCGGGTAATGGCCTCTCCCCCGCGTTCAGCCTCCGACTTTAGGCGGTCAAATAGACCACCGATATTATCGAGGGCCTCATCGTACTTACCTTCGTCCAGTTTCTCTTTTTCGGTCTTCAGCAAGCCCCAGGCTGCGGTACCCAGATCCTTAACCTCCTGGAAAAACTCCTTGGACTGTTCCTTTTCGGCGGCGGTTCCAAAGAAGTAATTGTAGATCAGTATTCCGGCTACCAATAATAAGCCGAGTTTGAGCAGATTCTTGATCATAATGATTGGTTTTGCCGGACCTAATATACAATTATGGATGCAGGTTCACTGCTTTTGCCGGAAGGCCTAAGCAATAATCCTGCATCCATAACCTACTGATAACCCAGCACGCAAGGGCTTTTAAACGAAGTTACTTCCGCAACTTACCGACCAGATTGACCAGCTCCACCTCGGTTCGGGCCCGTTCGTCGGCTTTAGTGAGACCAGCAGTTGATTCGCCCCAGTCTTCCAGTATTTTCACAATATCTTTACCGCGCAGACGAACCTTTTCACAGCGTTCGCCGGTTTTACAGAAGTAGTAGTCCTCCTCTTCGACGTATTTATCGTTCAGTCCGCCGGTGGCGGAGTACGAGGTGTTCTTATTGGATTTGATCAATTTACGGCGGTTATACTTCAGCAGCTGATAATCGCCCTCGTATAGCAATTCGTAAAAGCGATAGGTCATTTCCCGATCCTGACGCACGTAGGGATCAGCCAGGCTAACGTAGACGGCCTGGTAATCAGGTTCCGTAAAAATGACCTGTCGCAGACTGGCGGCGGTAATAAATCCACCTTCTCCGGACTCCATACCTACGTATACCTCATCTTCTTCAAAATCCAGATTGGCATCAACTACCTGTGCCAGGGTGTCGCCGGTCTTCATGATCAACTTTGCCTTATGGGTTTCTTCGAAGAGAAATGGAGAACCATCCACCCCTGAACTGCGAAAATCCAGACCAAAGCGGTTTCCTTCCTCACGCTGACTGATGTTAAACACCTCGCCCAAACCACGCATATCCTGAAGGTTGAGCGTCGTATTGCCACCTGACACCTGAGCGCGCAAACCCACGGTTTGCATACTTAGAAGACAGACCAAAAGGATCATCAATTGCTTAGTCATAATAGTAATTTCTTTTACCGGGCAATGTAGCATATTTACCATTGCAAAAGCAAGCTTTTTTTAGCAACTGGCTGACAGGAAGGGAGATCAGAGATCAGAGTTTTGAAGTCAGAAATCTGACACGAGCGAAGCGACTGATGGAAATAAAGCGGACGACCTACGATTATACCGCTTCCGAAGTGGTTTGGAGTACCAGCACGAAGTACTGCGGATCAAAACCACTTCGTTGTCGGTATAACGGCTTACGGTATTTCGGAGCACCCCTCTCTTCCAAGGACCAGGGGCTAACGCAAGCGAATTAACGAGTATGGGCAAAGAAAGGGGAGCGACAAAGAGCCAGCACACTTGAAAACCAAACATCACGGGGTGAATTTTCAAAAGCGGAAATAAAATACCAACTGCATACTGCTGACTGCATACTGCTGACTGAAGACTGAACAAAGGGGTTTTCCTGCACACTGGATAGGACAAACCGCAGATGATGGGTATTAGCAACTGATTTACCCCTATTTTTCCTATTTTCGCGTCCAAATGGAACCTATTTCGGTTCCAAAGGAATACTGGTAGATAAGCGGCTTTCGCCAAAAAAAGGATAGTAACCAAAATAAGCAATGGCGGGCTGTATTGAACGGTCAAACAATACTGCACAAAAACATGGATTATCAACCGCGCAATCTGGAGCGAAAATGGCAAGCAGCCTGGGAAGAAAACGGCACGTATAAGGTATCAAACCAAAATACGGATCGCCCCAAATACTACGTCCTGGATATGTTCCCCTACCCGTCCGGAGCCGGCCTGCACGTAGGCCACCCGCTGGGGTATATCGCATCCGATATTTTTGCCCGCTACAAACACATGCGTGGGTTCAATGTATTGCATCCTATGGGGTACGATGCGTTTGGCTTGCCTGCCGAACAGTACGCCATACAAACCGGTGTTCACCCCGCGGAGTCCACCGAGCAAAACATTCAACGCTACCGGGCACAATTGAAAAATATCGGTTTCAATTACGATTGGTCGCGGGAATTGCGCACCTCCGATCCCGGATTCTACAAATGGACGCAGTGGATTTTCCTGCAGTTGTTCGATCACTACTACGATCAACAGGCCGGACAAGCTCAACCAATTGCGCAGCTGATAAAGCAATTCGAGCAAAACGGGAACAGCACAGTTCGGGCTGCCACAACCCAGGAGGAGCCTTTTAGCGCCCAAGCGTGGAAGGCCATGTCGGCCAAAGAACAGTCGGATGTTTTAATGAACTACCGCCTGGCCTACCGTCAACTGACCTACGTAAATTGGTGTGAAGCCCTCGGTACCGTACTGGCAAATGACGAGGTCAAAGATGGTGTCTCCGAGCGGGGTGGCCACCCCGTAGAGCGGCGGCCAATGATGCAGTGGTCCCTGCGGATCACCGCGTACGCCGAGCGATTGCTCAACGATCTGCAGGAGCTGGAATGGTCCGAAGCCATGAAAAAAATGCAGAGCAACTGGATTGGCCGTTCCGAAGGTGCTCAGATGTTTTTTGCAGTGGATGGTTCCGATCACCAGATCGAGATATTCACCACTCGCCCGGATACTATTTTCGGTGCTACCTACATTGTACTGGCTCCGGAACACGACTTGGTGCCCGGCCTGACCACCGACGATCAACAAAAAGCCGTAGACGAATACCTGGACTACGTACAATCACGCTCCGAAGTGGACCGCATGTCCGAAAAGGAGGTGACGGGCTGTTTCCTGGGTTCCTATGCCATCAATCCATTCAACGAGCAACGCATTCCTATCTACATCGGCGAATACGTGTTGAAAGACTACGGTACCGGTGCCATTATGGCCGTACCGTCCGACGACGATCGCGACCACGCTTTCGCCGAAAAATTCGGACTGGAAATCATCGATGTGATCGATAAATCCAAATATCCCGGCGCTACCCGTCATGATAAACTGGGTATCATGATCAATTCCGGCTTTCTCGATGGCATGGAAGTACCAGATGCCATCGAAGAGATGCTGCAGCGGATCGAACAGCAAAACCTTGGCAAACGCCAGGTGAACTATAAATTGCGCGATGCTATCTACAGCCGCCAGCGGTACTGGGGCGAGCCCTTCCCTATCGTGTACGACCCCGATGGTGTCGCTCATCCATTGCCCCTGAATGACCTGCCCCTGGAACTGCCCGACCTGAAGGATTTCAAACCGGCCTCCGGTGGCAAATCCCCCCTGGCCCGCCGCGAGGACTGGGTCAACCTGGACAACGGCTGGACCCGCGAGACGGATACCATGCCGGGCTTTGCCGGATCGAGCTGGTACTTCCTGCGCTACATGGATGCCGGCAATCCCGACGAATTTGCCAGCCAGCAGGCCCTGAACTACTGGCAGGATGTGGACCTGTACATCGGCGGGACCGAGCACGCCGTCGGCCACCTGATGTATTCCCGCTTCTGGCATAAATTTTTGTACGATAAAGGATTAGTTCCAACGAAGGAACCCTTTAAGAAGCTGGTTAATCAAGGGATGATACAGGGGGTGGTGGAATCGGTCTATCTCGACAAAGAAAAGCACGACGGTCACCATCGTTTCGTCAGTGCCCCTATTGCCGAACGCGAACAAGCAAACGGCAAATCCTTTGTACCCATTCTCGTGCACGTAGACTACGTTACCGATTACGGAGCCGACGATTCGCACCTGACCATCGCCGGGGTGGAACAATTCACAACCTGGCGCCCCGACTTTAAAGATGCCATTTTCGAGAGCGAAGAAGGAACCTACCAGTCTGGTGCCTTTACGGCAAAAAAAGATGGGGCAACTGATCTGGCTTTGATCACCCATTCCGAGGTGGGCAAAATGTCGAAGAGCAAATACAACGTCATCAATCCCGACGATGTGGTCGACCAGTACGGTGCCGACTGTTTCCGCATGTACGAAATGTTCCTGGGGCCCATTGAGCAATCAAAGCCCTGGGATACGCAGGGCATTGACGGGGTCTACAAATTCCTGCGCCGCTTCTATAACTTATTCTTCGATAGCCAGGATGCTTTTAGCGTAAGCGACGAAGATCCCACCAAGGAGGAATACAAGGTACTGCACACTGCCATTAAAAAGGTTAGCGACGATATTGAGCGCCTGTCGTTCAACACCTGCGTCAGTGCCTTTATGGTCGCCACCAACGACCTGACCAAGATGAAGTGCAACAAACGCATCATCCTGACCGATCTGACTCGATTGATCGCTCCCTTTGCTCCACACCTGGCGGAGGAACTGTGGCAGCACTTAGGCAAAGGCGGCTCCGTACACCACGCCGAATTCCCGGTTTTCAAGGAGGAATATCTGGTCGAGGACAGCATCGATTACCCCATCAGCATCAACGGAAAGAAGCGTGCCAATGCCGAGTTTCCCGCTGACGCGAATAAGGAGGATATAGAAAAGGCCGCCGTTGAGCTGGAGAGCATCCGAAAATGGGTGGAAGGCAAGACGATCCGCAAGGTGATCGTAGTCCCGGGGCGGATGGTGAATATAGTGGTTGGGTAGGTGCTCGATCCTGGTCCTCGATCCTCTGGATCGAGCGGGCATCGAGCGTGGAGAGTCGCGCTATTGGTGCTCGATCCTCTAGTGACGCGGATCAAGAATGCTATATATTCAAATTCATGAAGAATCGATCCTCCGGATCGACCAAGATCATCACCGGAATAATGAATCTTGACCCGCAGCACTATTGGATCTAGCGGGCATTGAGCGTGGAGAGTCGCGCCAGCACTGGTCAATCCTTCCCTGGCTGGCGAAGGGGTTCCGGATCGACTTTTCATACACCCGGAAATAAAGACTTTTTGAGACGGCTTCGAGTCAATCAATTTGCTACCCCCATATACCTTTTCTGCTCAGGCTTCCGCTAAAAAGCATTCGAAAGCAGGTTGTGACAGCGGAATATCTGTCTCTATTAGACATACTTCGATTTGGGCCGGCCGGGTTAATGGATTTTCTACAGAATTTGAAGTGTGAATTCATAGAATGAATCTACATGTAGCTGGAAACATGTAGAACATGAAATTGAAGGAGTAGCAGTAATAGGTTCAATAGTCATTTTCTTGGTGCAACAACGCTTAGGTCGATCCTCCTGTGCCCGGATGGGCTTCAGCGGCCGCAGGAGGATCGAACACCACCGTCGGCCGTAAGCCGTAAACCGTTTAACGTTAGAAATTCCGGGCCAATTACGTATTTTGGGATTTGGAAAGCAATCTGACCAATACCCAAAAAACGGCCCCGGAGGCCAGCCGATTCTATGAAAAAACGTTTTCTGTTCTGTCTTTTGACCGGACTTTTCCCCTTTCTCTCCTATTCCCAGGATACCATTCCCAATCCTTCCGCCTGTTCGATGGGGCTTGTGCTCAATGATGCTACCTGCCCCGATGACCGTCCATTTTTTGACCCTAATCGTTTTGTGATCACGGTGAATAACGCGCCGGGTACCGCGCTTGGCCAGGATGTCTATTTAAAGCAGGTCAAACTTTTGATCCGTCACGGGTGGGCCAGCGATCTCGATATAACATTACAATCACCAGGTGGCCAACAAATTGTACTCACTTCTGATAACGGGGGTGGAGATGCCAATTATGGAGACCCCACCCAACCCGACTGCTCCGGTGCGGTGGTCTTTGATGCTTCCGCTTGCCAGGCCATCGACGAGGAGCCATCCGAAGCTCCTTTCACGGCGGGCCCTTACCAACCCGAAGAATCTTTGCTCATTTTTAACGATAGCCTCACCAACCCCAACGGAGACTGGCTACTGGATATCTGCGACGATTTTGAGGCCGATTCAGGTTACCTCGATTTCGTGGAATTGGTGTTTGAGCCCCTAAGTTGCCTGCCCGTGTCGGAGGTACAGGTCCAGAATATCGATACGACGACTGTGGTATTGAACTGGGCGGAAGATATAGGCTGCGAAAACACAACTACCTATGTGGAATACGGTCCTCCCGGATTCACTCCCGGGACCGGGGCTCAGCCTGGTCAGGGTACGGTCGTACTGGCTGGTTGCCCGCCATACGCGCTGACGGGACTCGCTCCCGAAACCGGATACGACATATACCTCCGAAAATCTTGTGGCACCTCATTCAGCGGTAATTCCTGCGGCAATACGATCATCACCGGTTGTCAGCCCCCGGCCGGCCGCATACTGACCTCATTTGATGAGGAAGGTGATTGTACCGGTTCCTGTGGTACAACCGAATGCACCCTGACGGGCCCCTGGTTCAATGAGCCGGCCGGCAACGTAGACTGGCAGGTGCGGGGAACGCCCACCCCCACTCAGGGTACCGGTCCGAATACCGACGCGGATGGTGGTGGTAAATACATTTACCTTGAAACATCGGGTAATAATTGCCTCGAGGGCAGCACTGCCGAATTGCGCTCGGGTTGTTTTTTGGCGGAAGCCGATCCCCTGGCGACCTGTAATATTGCCTTTAACTACCATATGCAGGGTCCGGACATCGGCAGTTTGCGCGTTCAGGTCAGCAAGAACGGAGGGCAATCGTGGCAAACAATCTGGCAGCGACAAAACAATCAGGGAGCCGGTTGGAAGAAAACTTACCTGGAGTACTCCAATTACCAGGCTGGTGATCGGCTGCAATTCCGGTTCCTGGCCACCCGTGGCCGCGGATCGCAGGGGGATATTGCCATCGATAATATTGCTATCTACGGGCTTACGTACGAAGGGCGTCCGAATAATGCTTTTTACCTCGATGCTGATAACGATGGGTACGGAGATGCCAATCAGGTGTTGTACTCCTGCCTCGACACCCCACCACCGGGCTATGTGGACCAGGTTGGTGATTGCAATGATA
The DNA here is from genome assembly GCA_964342305.1 of uncultured Saprospiraceae bacterium. Lineage (GTDB taxonomy): Bacteria > Bacteroidota > Bacteroidia > Chitinophagales > Saprospiraceae > DT-110. The sequence continues at coordinate 15,895 of CAYFGK010000089.1, forward strand.
CCAACGAGAACATCAACCCGGGGCACCCGGAGGTGCCTTGCGATAATATCGACAACAACTGCAATGGCCTGGACGATGACACCATTCTTCCTCCGCCCATTGTCTTCAACGATACGATTTGCGATGGAGGAAATCCTTTCCTGCGAGCCCAGCCGGTTTCCGGAAAATCCATTTTCTGGTATACGACTCCGGATGACCTGACCGAGATCCCCGAGTTCGGAGTCTTTTACTCTCCGGATCTGCCTCCGAATAATACTGCCTTTCCTCAGGAATATACCTTTTACGCCGAGGAGACCGATTTCCGTTGTTTTTCGGAGCCCCGCGCCCCCGCTACGGTCGTGGTGAATCCTGCACCGGCGGTTTCGTTCACCGACCAGCCTATCCTCTGCCCCGGAGAAACCATTGACCTGGCTGGACTCGACATTGAGGATCAACGCGGTACCGGAGCATCCCTCGCTTTTTTTAGTGATGCGGCACTTGACCCCGGATCTGAATTATCCAATACAATGGTACGCCCCGAAGGCGATACCACCCTGTATTTTGCCCTGACTACCGACCAGGGTTGCCGGGCTACCGGCGAAATACCGATAACTGTTAATCCGGGCCCAAATCTGGACATTGATCCGGAGAATGATTTTTCACTTTGTATCGAATCTACCCAGGAACTAACAGTTACCTCGACCACCGGCATGCAGCCATTCAACTACTTGTGGAGTACCGGAGAGGACACACCTTCCATTACGGTGGAGGCGGGCCGCCAGGCCGGGCAGGTCGATCAGTACGCAGTAACGGTCACCGACCAACTGGGATGTGCCGCCGATACCAGTATCACCGTCTCTTCGATCAGCAGTATTTCCTCCATCCTGCGAACGATCGATAATCCAACCGGATGCGACGGACAGGACGGAGCCATTACCATTACTCCTCAGGGCGGCCTGCTTCCCTTCACCTACGAATGGCAGGGAACGAATGGCATTTCCGGCAGGGCCGAGGATATACCATCCAATAGCTACACGATTGATAGTCTGCTTCAGGGAGCATACCGGATAACGGTCACCGACAACAGTAGTGATGGCTGCGTTTTCCGCTTGCGCACAACCTACGTGAACGGACCCGATGCCGAAGTAACCTCAGTCGATGTGGAGGATGTAAGTTGCGCCAGCGCTTCCGACGGTCGCATTTGCCTGCAGGTTATCGGAGCTCCCGCCTATTTGTGGAGTACCGGGGCAACAACCCCCTGTTTGGAAAATGTCCCCGGTGGTATGTACTCCGTGACCATTACGGAAGGAGGATGCGAAACCATTGTCGATAGTATCCGTGTTTCGGAGCCTTTGCCACTGACCTACGACGCTGACCTGCGTGATCCGGACTGTTCCAACTCATCCGACGGTCAGATTGCTCTTTCGATTTTTGGCGGAAGCCCCGACTATACGGTGCGCTGGGACGATGGCTTCTCCGGAAGCACCCGCACCAATCTGATAGCTGGTCGGTATGCGTTCACCATTACGGATGCCAATGGTTGTACCCTCATCGATTCGATTCAATTGAATAGTCCGGATCCGCTGGTCGTGGTAACCGATTCGCTGCGAAACATCAGTTGTAACGGCCAGACCGACGGATTCATAGCCGTAGCGGCAAGTGGGGGCTCGGGGCCCTACCAATTCCAGTGGAGTACCGGAGATAACCGCCGGATAATTGGGGGCCTTGACCAACAATTCTATACGGTTACCGTCACCGACTTCAATGGCTGTACGGCGACCCGTTCTTATCCCATTTCCGAACCGGATCCCGTGCGTTTGCGCATCGAGGAGGAACGTCCTCCAGTATGTATTGGCGACACCAGCGGACGGATCCGGGTGCGGACGACGGGGGGACGATCACCATACACCTACACTTGGGCGGATGGAAGTAGTGGACCGGAACGCACAAAGCTGCCGGTAGGCACCTACCGGGTGATTGCCACCGATGCCAGTGGTTGCCTGACGGATACCCTCGAAATCGTTTTAGCGGCAGCTTCGGCCATCAGCGTAACTGCATCCATCAACGATGCCTTGTGTACCGGTCGGTCTGACGGACGAATTACCCTGAGTCCGGTCGGCTCGGCCCCCTTCCAATATCAATGGGAGCGCGGAGATGAATCGGGCAGCTTACTTAATGCAGCTACGGGAATCTACCCGGTGCGGATTACGGATACGAACGGGTGTTTACTGGACACCTCTTTCACAGTTGATGCCCTGAGCGAACCTATTCAACCTGTTTTCAGCCTGGTACAACCACAATGTGCGGGCGCTATGGATGGCCGTATAAGCGTAACTATTTCCGGTACGCCAAGGCAACCACTGCAGTACGAATGGAACGATGGTCCTTTTGTAAAAGATCGTCTGCGCATCAGCACCGGGGATTACCAGGTTACCATAACCGATGATCTCGGATGTCAGACCATAAGTGACACGCTTCGCATTCAGAGTCCGGAACCGATACAAATCGACTTAGCGGGTCGGGGTGACATTTTGTGTCAGGGAGATGACAATGGGTTTCTCGAACTCGATGTCTCCGGAGGTGTAGGTCCGTACGAGTTTACCTGGACCGGAAGTCCCGATACCACCTCCACCATTTACGGATTAGACGCCGGTCAGTATCGGGTGTTCGTAACCGATGCCAATGGATGCCCCGCTCAACAATCCTTTAACCTGGCTGATCCATCCCAATTGGTTGCCGAAGTTGATGTATTCCAGGGCAATATCTGTATCGGTGACAGCAGCAATCGACTGAGTCTGGAGGTACAGGGGGGAATGCACCCGTACCAATTCGCCTGGAGTACCGGTAGTATGGACAATGAACTACGCAATGTCGACCCCGGCGCGTACAGTGTAACGGTTTCGGATGCCAACGGTTGTACAGAACAGATACCAGCCATCAAGTTGCGGGATCCGGGAGAAGCGCTACAACTGACCGAATTTAAAGCTGATGATATCAGTTGTTTTGGTGCCCGGGACGGTAGTTTGTCGGTGCGGATCCAGGGGGGGACGGCCCCATACCGGTATTTATTCAGTAATGCCGAACTCGTCCGTACATCGGCGGATAGTGTAGTTCTGCCCGGCCTACCTGCAAATTCCGGCTACCAGGTTACGGTGGTTGATGCTAACGGTTGTGTGATCAATTCGCAATCAGTACCCGTCAGGGAACCTACCCCCCTGAGCGTTCGCAGAGACAGCATACAGCAAAACACCTGTTTTGGGGCTGAAGAAGGAGCCATCTTTGTGACGGCCCGTGGTGGCACTTTACCCTATTCCTATTCCTGGTACGACGCCCAAGGGGCCTTTGTCTCCGACCAGCCCGATCTGATGCGGGCCGGAGCCGGCACCTATCAGTTGGTGGTTGCTGATCAACGTCAGTGTACCGACACACTGCAGACTGCCCGCATTGAAGAGTTGAGCAGCCCCGTGCGAATCACGGACACTACCCTCATCGATGCCCGCTGCCGGGATGCAGCCAGTGGTGCCGTGCGCCTTCAACTGATCGGTGGTGCTCCGCCCTACCAATACCGCTGGAGTAACGGAGCAACCACTCAGAACCTGCTTAACGCACCGGCGGGGACCTACAGCCTCACCATTACGGATTCGGATACCTGCCGCACTATTTTTCCAAGCTTCCGGGTCGATCAGCCCGATACGCGTATTTCGCTCATCGAGACCCTCGAGAACCCTAGTTGTCCCGGTCTGGAGGACGGGCAGATCCGGGTGTCTCTCGACGGTGGTGTTCCACCGTACCAACTAACCTGGAACCGGGAGGGCCTGTTTCTGGACCAGGATACCACTCAATTGAGTGGCCTTCAGGAAGGACTGTACGAACTGGAGGTACTGGATGAAAATCAATGTCGCCGTACGTTCGGGTTCCAATTATTCGATCCCGATTCACTGCAAATCAACTTCTCTGCCGAATTACCCGACCCCGACAGTACCAATGGCCGCCTGACCGCCAACGTCCAGGGGGGAACCCCCATGTACGATTACCTCTGGGATACGGGAGACACACTGGCTACCATCCAGGATCTGGGTACCGGGCTTTACACCCTTTCGGTGACCGACCGCAACGGTTGTATGCTCAATGAGACCTTTAACCTCATGACCACCTCCCTCAAAGACCCGGATTGGGTGGAACGGGTGCGATTGTACCCTAATCCCACTTCTGACCAGCTCCGTGTGGACCTTACCCTCCGCCAGCCTAACCGTATTGAATGGCAATTGATCAACTCAATGGGACAAGTAGTCTATTCCGGCCAGACGGGCCCCGATCGCCAACACCAATTAGCCTGGAATTTGTCGTTCCATTCCGCTGGCTCCTACCGGTTGGTTGGCACAGCGCAAGGGCGGTTGATCTATTCAGCGCAGGTATTGAAGATGGAGCGGTAGGTTTTGCTCTTGGTTTGGGGGTTCTATTGCTTGGGTTTGGGTTCTCTGCGCTTTTCCGCGTGGAGCGTGGGGCGTCGAGCATTAGGGTAACCACTAAAGTGGTATGGGAATCAAAATATTATCTTTTATCCCACCGCTAAATCGGGTGGGCTTAAATGCTCCACGCCCGACGCAACAAAGAGCAGAGCAGCAAGCCCAAGCATTACCGTATAAGGCCATGAGCAAAACAAATGCCCGACACTCCACGCACCACGGGATTAAGGGTAGCGGAAAAGCTTAAAAATCACCGAAAGTTGTTCGGAGTAGAACCTCGCCTGACGCCGAATTGGCACAGCGCAAATACTACGCCTTGAAAACGGATACTACTTTAAACTCTGTGCGACGCTGTGGCTTCTTCGTGCAGCTCTGTGTACCTTTTTCCCAGGTTTTTGAAACAACCTAAATAGAATTACCTATCTCAAAAAATGTTTGCCTTGCCGCGATCCAGAGGATCAGCGCTCCTTTTAACCGTCGCTGTCTCGACGAGACTATGAGCAAAGGAAAAAAGACCAGGAACAGCCGAAAAGCCCGGAGCAGTGCTCTCAATTTTCCACGATCTTAAACGTGGTTCGCCGATTCGATTGGTGCTCGTCTTCGGAACAACGGGCGCAGATGCAATCGACCGCAGGTTGTTCCTCCCCATAACCAACGGCACTTAAGCGATTTTCATCAATACCCTGAGCGATCAGGTAATCGACCGCCGACTGGGCCCGGCGTTGGGATAATTGTTGATTATAGCGATCATTACCCCGGCAGTCGGTATGTGACGCCAATTGAATATTGATCTCCGGATTTAAGCGCAGGTTACGCGTAAGTTCATTGAGGGTGGGCTCCGCATCGTCGCGGATATCCCATTTTTCGAAATCGTAGTAGATGTTTTCCAGCACGATTTCGCGATCCACGAATATTTTGTCCAGCTCGATTTCCAGTTCGTAGGTTTGAATTGGATTATCGGGTGAAGGAGCAATACCCTGGCTACTGAAAGTCGCATCATTGTTGAGGTAGCCTTCCTTTTTAGCCAGGAACTCGTAGACCCTTCCTTCTTCCAGTTCAATAGAGTACTTCCCGTCTTCGCCTACGGTAACCTCATCCGTTGTGTTCCCTACTTCCAGGTCAAGAGAAGCGCCGGGCAGCGGCCGACGGCCAAGTACCCGGGAGTTGGGATCAGTAGGATCCTGGTAGATCTTTTCCAGGACAAAAACATCCAGTTTGACGATGGGCTTAACTTCCTCGGTCACTTCGGGTTCATCGGGTTCGGGGGGCGGCGGAAGTATGACCTTTTCCACCGTGTAAATATCATCGCGACCGCTACCGCTGTAGCGGCTGGATGAAAAATAACCCCGCTGGATCACATCACCAGTGGAGGGTTGTGAGCGATCGATCAACAGTGCAAAATCATCGGCACCGGAATTAACGGGGGGCTTCAGATTAAAAGCCGGAGCCCAATTTCCATTGGTCATTTCGTAGGAACGAAAAATATCCAACCCACCCATGCTGTTGTGGCGGTTGGAGCTAAAATACAGGGTGTCCCGGTCGATGGTCGGGAATTGTTCGTTGCCGGGGGTATTCACCGAACGCCCCAGCAGACGAGGTACGTCCCAGTCGTCGCCCAGCCAGGTAGTCACGTAAATATCGTATCCGCCCCACCCTTCGGGGTGATTGGCCGAAAAATAAAGCTTGCTTCCATCGGGGGACAGGGCTGGATGCATATAGTTGACATTATCATCCTGAAAAGACAAGGGGCGGGGCGTTGACCAGCGTGCTCCGCTTCGCTCCGAAACGTACAGCTGACAGTAGGCGTCCTTATCTTCCGAAGGGCTGGTACAGCGGGTGAAGATCATCATTGAGTAATCTTCATTAAAGGCAATAGTGCCTTCATTGTCGGGCGTGTTTATTGCCTGCTCAAAGGGCTCCACATTACCGGTAGCCAGATTGACCAGGAACAGGTCACTGAAGTCGTTGCCGGTCCAGTTGTAGGTTTCGTCGCCGGTAGCAGTTGAGCGGTCGGAGGTAATGACCAGGGTATTGTCTTTGTATGGTACCGGTGCGTAATCGGCATCACCCGTGTTAAAGGCCGCATTGGTAATCCGATACTCCTGACGTTCGATATCTTTCCAGCCCTGGGCTACCTCACAGGCCGATATTTCCCGCCGGTATTCGTAGGGACTTCCTATTTCAAACCCCAGGTCGCGGAATGCCAGGATGGCTTCTTCGTATTGCTCCATGCGCTTGAGCGTGTACGCCTTTCCTTCCAGTGCTTCTACCCCGTAGCCGTAATCGTAAGCTGTCTGGTACCACTCCACCGCATCGGAAGGGCGGTTCAGCTGAATATAGGCATCGGCCAACAGATAGGCCAGTTTACCTTTCTCAACGCGACTGTCCAGTTTTTTGATCTCACCGGGCAGCATTTTGGCAGCGACAGCAAATTGCTTGCGCTCGTATGCCATGCGGCCATCCCGGATTTTCATGGTATAAGTACAGGCTGTTATCGACAGCAAGAGTAGTCCAATCAGAAGACGTTGCATATAGTCGTTTTATATTCGCTACAGAATATACATAAAAAACAACGCTGTCACGGATTGGTTGGTATGCTGGATGACAATATCAGGTTTGAGGTTTGAGGTTTGGGGTTTGAGGTAACCTATTACCTAACCTCACACCTCAAACCTAAAACCTAAAACCTGTCTTCTATTGCCGGTATCGGTAAAATTACAGATATTTGCACGGCTGTAAGCTAAGCATTCAGCCAACCTAGCTCAGCTGGTAGAGCAACGCATTCGTAATGCGTAGGTCGGGGGTTCGAGTCCCCTGGTTGGCTCCAGGTTGACCCTCTTTTTGGCGAAAGCCGGAAAGAGGGTTTCAATTTAAAGACTATCCTTTTTTCGAAAGTGGGAGCTTTCCTTATCATCATCCTGAAACTCTTCGGGCGGGAGGCTGTTCAGGAAGTGATCCGCTTCGGCGGCCGTACGAAAATCACCGAGCCAAAGTTTTTCCCGCCCTTCTTCTTCGTGTTCAACCAGCACCTCAAAGCGGGTACCCAAACGATTGGTCTTAGCCTGCACCGTATAGCGTAGTCCGTTTACAGTTTTTGTTTTTTTCATGGTAATTCGTCTACAATTGAACGATTGCTCGTTGGATTGTTTGTTCGGATTAATTCAGACGGCCGACAATAAGGGAAGCTGTTCATCGGATTATCTGCAAGAATACCCCGGTTTCAGGGGCTATATTTCAGGGACAGGAAGGAAAGAGGAAAGTAAGAGCTGGGTGTAGGTGTATATTTTCCTGGGGTTTTCCCTAGTTAAACATACGGAAAAACCCCAGGAAAATGCAATTAAGGTTGTACCGAAAATGGTCTGCCTTTAAGGATACACCCATAAAAAGAGGCGACCGCATCGCGTGGATGAGGTCGCCTCTTCGTATCGTTATTGCCAGTGTTGATCCAGCAATCCGTTATCGTGCTTTCTCCATAGCTTTGGAGAATCCTTTTCCGGTCTTGGCACCTTTGCTTGGCTTGGCTTTCAGGTCACCCGTAAGATCGGACATAACCGGCGTCGCCACAAAGATGGAAGAGTACGTACCTACGATGATACCGATCAGCAGTGCCAGGGCAAAGCCCTTAATGCTGCTTCCACCGAAGACGAACAGAATGGCCACTACCAACAGGGTCGTCAGTGAGGTAATAATCGTACGGCTAACCGTGGAGTTGATAGCCATATTGATCACTTCCTCTTTCGACTTCTTGGTGTAGGCATTCATAAACTCCCGGATACGGTCGAATACAACCACCGTATCGTTAATGGAGTAACCGATCACCGTCAGGATGGCCGCAATAAAGGCCTGGTCTATCTCCAGGTTGATCGGCAGTACCCCGTGGAATACCGAAAACAGACCCAATACGATAATACTATCGTGGAACAGGGCCGCAACGGCACCGAGTGAGTATTGCCACTTGCTAAAGCGGATAAAGATGTAGAGGAAGATCAGCAGCAGGGCAAAAATGGCCGCATAGACCGCACTCTGCTTAATATCATCCGCAATCGTTGGTCCTACTTTGCTGGAGCTGGTCACGTGGGTACCCTCTCCGTCGGCATCGCTGAAGTTACCCAGGGTGTTCTCTCCTCCGACGACATTACTGACGCCTTCAAACAGAGCAGCCATTACCAGGTCAGAGGCATTCTCATCCGTATTGTCTACCTGATAGTCGGTCACAATATTAAATGTATTATCCGTATCAACGGCCTTTACTACCGGTACACTCTCATCGAAGGATGCGGTCAGCGCATCGCGCAACTCGGCAGCCTGCACGTCGGTACCTTCGGCGAAGGTGACATTATAGGAGTATCCTCCTTTAAAGTCTACCCCGAGTTCAAAACCGCGAACCAGGAAGGAGCCGATACTGGCTACCAACAGGATCCCGGAGATTGTGTAAGCCATCTTACGCTTACCGAGCCAATCTATATTCAGATCTGCGAATGCATTCTTAGAGAAACCGGTATTGAAGGAGATCTTGCGACCTTTACTCGTCCACCAGTCGAACATGAGGCGACCGACCAAAACGGCGGTGAACAACGATGACAGCACACCAATGATCAATACCACGGCGAAACCCTTAATGGGGCCCAAACCAAAGTAAGCCAGGACCATGGCGGTCAGGATCGTCGTTACGTTGGCATCGATAATGGCCGAGTACGAGTTCTTGAAACCATCACTTATGGCCATCAGGGTCGATTTACCTTCCCTTAATTCCTCCCGTATCCGTTCGAAGATGATCACGTTGGCATCCACGGCCATACCGATGGTAAGTACGATACCCGCAATACCCGGCAGGGTAAGTACGGTACCCAGTGAGGCCAGTGCACCAAAGATGAAGAAGAGGTTGAGGAACAAGGCCACAATGGCGATGATACCAGCGCCACCGTAATACAGGATCATAAAGCCGAGTACCAGCAAGAAACCTACGACCAGAGCGCGAACAGACTTATTGATGTTCTGCTGCCCCAATGTCGGCCCTACGGTTTGTTGCTGAATGATCCGGGTGGTAGCCGGCAGTTTACCGATCTCGAGGATGGTAGCGAGGTCTTCGGCCTCCTGCAGGGAGAAACTTCCACTGATGGAGGAACTTCCGCCCAGAATAGGCTCGTTCACTCGTGGTGCCGATACAACCTCGTCGTCGAGCAGGATCGCAATTTCACGGTTGTTATTCTGAGCCGCCTGGGTCGTCATTTGTCCCCAGATCTTTGACCCCATATTATCCATCCGCAGGGAGACCACCATTTGATTGGTCATGGGGTCCGAATCGGCATTGGCGCCGGTGACGTGGTCACCGGACAGGGGTGCTTCGGCATCGTCTTTCTTGATCGCGTATAACTCGTAGTTATTGGTGATCTCACCGGTTTCGAAGTTCTTTACCGGATCGGCCGACCAGTGCCACTCCAAATCCCGAGGGAAGAGGTTCTTTACTTCCGGGCGCGCCAGGAGGGTATCAATGCGATCGCGACGATTGCGCTCGGCCAGTCCCATGACGGCCAGGCCATTCAGGCCCTGCGTATTGGGCTGCATTAGGTCGAATAGCGGACCGGAGTTCAGGTTGAACGGTAATTCAGTAGTGTCGATGCGCTCGATCTGCGTAAGAATATCGTTACCCAGGGAATCCTTGGCGTAGATAGTGTCATACACCATTTGATTTTCCAGATCGCCATCACCCATGGTCTCACTCAGCAGTTGATTAGCTTCTGCCAGCGACTGCATGATCGTGGTACCACCCTGAGCTCCGGGATTCAACGGATCGGTAATACGGTAAACGTTCCAGAATTCCAGTTTGGCGGCAGCCTGCAGGAAATTCCGGGCGCGTTCGGGGTTATCGATACCGGGAAGCTCGACCAGGATGAGGTCACGGCTGGCATCGAGCGATACGTTGGGCTGTACAACGCCCAGTTTATCGATCCGTTCCTTCAACAGCTGGAACGTCAATTGTACAGTCTCGTTGGCCTTTTGGCGCAGTACGCGAACAACCTCCCCGTCGGGGGTATCAAAATTAATTTCTTCCCGCAATGCTTCGTTGCGGGCGAAAATGGGTGCGAGTTTTTTACCTTCCTCGTTCTTACGGAACTCGTTCGCGAACAGGGTTACGTAATCCGATTGGGCATTCTTTTGGGCTTCGCTGGCAGCATCTAACGCTTCTTCTAGTGTAGGGTCTTTACTATTATTCGCAAGTGTTCTGATGAATTCGCGCAAATCTACTTGTAAGACGACGCTCATTCCACCTTTCAAATCGAGCCCGAGGGCTAGTTGCTGACCTTTCAGCTCTTGGTAGGTGTACGTTTTCAACAGAGGAATCTTCAGGATCTCCTCCGATGACATGGAGTCTAGGTAAGCAGCTCGAACCTGCTTATAGACTTCTTTCTGTTGTTCTTCCGGTGCATCTACCGAAGCAGCAGTAGCCAGATCATCCGCCTTTTTCTCCACCCGGTTGGTGGGGAGGATGAACAGATACTGGACCAACGTTACGATGGCCATGACCACAAGGAAGAACTTTACAACTCCTTTTCCTTGCATAAGACAATTACACTTTAAGAATGTTAGAAAAACCCAAGTTTTGCAGGTAGGCAGGTTTTCCGGCGCAGGGATGCGGAACGGTCCGAACTAAGAAGTGTTACCTGTGTTATACAGGTGCTATCGGTACGGTCCAATCGGGTATATAAACGAGTGTTATTTGTCCATTTCCCGGGGTTTCTCCGTGAGAAACCGCTCATCTCTACGTCCAGATTTCTGGACCTCCAAACAAAAACTCCGCAAATATAAGGCTTTTCAGGAATTTTGGTACTTCTATACGTTAAGTTTCACCCTGCCATTTATCCGGTACCTCTTCTTAGTCTGCCGGCTTTCGCCAAAAAGGAAAATTCACCTACAAAAAATGTGACCTACTCTACCTTTTCCGTCTAAAAAGCGCATATTTAATTACATCAATTCAAAAACCAAAATCAACTATCCATGGGAGTATTCTCTTTCTTGAAGAACGCCGGAGCCAAACTATTCAAACGCAAATCAGACAAAACGGACCCCGCTACCCTGGAAGCCGTCCGCGAGGAAAACAAAAAAGCCATGATGGATGCCGTAGCTGATCTGGGCATCGAATTAAATGACTTCTACATTCAGCTACAGGAAGATACCGTAATCGCCTTCGGTGAAGCCACCAGTCAGGCCGACAAAGAAAAGGTAATCCTCGTCCTTGGCAATACCGAGGGGATTGCCAAAGTCGACGACCGCATGACAGTCGCCAAACCCGAACCCGAAGCCAAATTCTACGAAGTGAAAAAGGGTGACTCCCTATCCAAGATCGCCAAGGAATTCTACGGCGATGCTATGAAATACCCGGTCATCTTCGATGCCAACAAACCGATGCTCAAGGATCCGAACCTGATCTATCCGGGTCAGATGTTGCGTATTCCTCCGATCGAAGATTAAGATCGACCTGACGGTCTTATAGATATCAGATCAGGATAGCAAGCTATCCTTGTCAGATAAAAGATAAGCCGGCCTTTCCCTCGGCAGGGTCGGCTTTTTTTTAACTTTCAACTACCTCAAACCTCTTAATAACCTATAACCTTACCTCAAACCCCATACCTCATACCTCATACCTGTTCAAGCGTTGCCCCCAACTTCCCATTCACGAATTCCGCTACGCGTGCCACCGTCATATCCATCAGTCGCTGGCGCGACTCCTGGCTGGCCCAGGCCTGGTGGGGAGTGATCAGACAATTTTCCAGTTCGTAGAAAGGATGGTCGGCGGCCGGCGGTTCCTGACCGAGCACATCAACGGCAGCTCCGGCGATCGTTTTTTGCCGTAAGGCTTCCGCCAGATCAGCTTCGACGATCAGTCCGCCACGAGCGGTATTGATCAGGTAGGCATTCGACCTCATGGATCGAAGCCGTCCGGAATCCACTATTCCTTCGTTCTCCTCGCTTAGTGGTACATTCAAACTGACCACATCACTTTGCGAAAACAGCGTATCCAGTTTCACGAAGGTCACCCCCTCCATGGCGTCCCGCACCGGATGGCGGTGCGTTGCCAGTACCTTCATGCCAAAGGCTAAGGCCAACCGGGCCACGGCCTGGCCGATACTTCCCAAACCATATATACCCATGGTTTTGCCAGCTAACTCGACGATGGGCGATTTCCAGTAGCAAAAATCAGGTTGGGCAGCCCAGTCTCCCGCTTTCACACTGTCGGAATGCAATCCCACACGGTTGGTGAGCTCAAGGAGGAGTGCAAAAACGTGCTGGGCAACCGAAGTGCTTCCGTAGCCAACGGCATTGACTGCCCGGACCGAATGATCACGACAAGCTTCCAGGTCAACATTATTAAAGCCCGTGGCGGTGATGGCGATAAAGCGAAGGTCCGGTAATTGCCCGATGATCTCGCGGGTCATTTGTACCTTATTTACTAGCACAATGCTACTTTCCTTCGCCCGTTTCACCACTTGCTCCGACGGCGTGCGATCGTAGACTGTAAGATTACCGTACGCTTCTAACGACTGCCAACTCAAATCACCGGGATTCAGGGTAGCTCCGTCGAGGACGACAATGGAAGGACGGCTGGACATAGTATTTGTTTTTGCGTTGTCCCAAAGTAAGAAAAGTGGAGAGGCCATGCGCAGCATATCCACGGTATGTGACACCTATTACTAACTACACGCTACCAAATAGCTAAATTTGCCGTAAGAAACTATAGAAAAATGGCTCGTATTTTGTTTGGTGGCATAGCATCGGTTTTTCAATCCTGGTCTCTCCTGCGCTTTTTACAGCTTGGTTTTGGGCTTTTTTGTCTGGGGGATTTCTTTTTCTTTTCGGGGCAAACGGTGGTGCTAATCCTCGGTGTGGTCGTATTGGCCCAGGCTCTGTTCAATTGGCAGCTCGGTTGTGCCGCGGGAAGCTGTCGAAGGTAGTGGATTGGGAACCGGAAAGCGCCACGCCTTCGCCAAGGCTACGGCGGGCAGGGAATTCGGAAAAAATAAGCCCACCCGCTTTAGCGGTGAGATACATCGGAAATTGGAGAGCAGAAAGCGGAGGTCGGACACGAGCGGTAGCGACTGATGGCAATAAAGCGGAATCGAAACCTCAACCTGAATTCTCAACCTAAAACCTTATCCTTAGCCTTCTCCTCAACCTCAGCCTGCCCACCGGAACGCAGTGAGGATGGGAAACTAAATCTGATCACTCGTCAATCAAAGGTATTTACCCCTGCTCCTGCCTGCCCGTCGTTGATGTAAATACATTGTTCTTTTCCCTATATTTGCATACCCCTGGGTATCAAGCATCTTTTTTTGCCGAAAGGCATAAAATCGGTGCCGAACAACCACCGAGATACTGTGTTCAATTCCAAGCAGTATTGCTTAAAAATTCGTATCTTTTTTTC
>CAYFGK010000090.1:0-29483 GCA_964342305.1 uncultured Saprospiraceae bacterium
CTCACGATAAGTTAATCCAGTTGAGCCATCAACCAACGATCCATGAGGGTCAGGCCGAGCGGGCCTTTTTGGTGCCAGGATCGGGTGAGTTGTTTTTCTTTTTGCCGTAAGGCAGCATCCAATTGCTCCCCTGAGTAGTATGTATCATCAGGCAGCACATCGCGGTGTTGCTGCAGAATGACCACATTTTTGGCGGAAGCCATATCCTGTAGTAAGTGACGCACATCCAGTTCAGCACGGCGCACCGGCTTTAGGTTGTAGGCAGTGATGGTGAGGTCCCAGGGTACCATGGTATAGCCCAGCAAGGCTACCAGCCACGCCAGGGCATTGCGGCGCATCAGGCCATACAGGGAATACCGGAAGCGGATCTTTCCGGCCAGGGAAAGCAGACCAATGCCGACGAGGGTCAGGAAAAAGAAGAGGCCGATGCGCAGGTACGTGAGCCCGTAGGTATGGGCATACAGACCATTACGCAGCGCTACAGAAAACGTCAGAAAAAGGTTCTGACCGATCCAGCAATAAGCCAGGCGATGCAGCCATACCGAATCGGGATAGAAATGCAGGTTGCGCCGGAAGAAAGCCAGGAGGACCAGGCTGGCGACCACGATCGATAAAATGAGAAAACCGGTGCCTTCGTGAACGTATTCACTCAGTGCCGCAGCGGTGCGTGGTGCCTGACCGAGCCAGATCGTGTATACGTCGGTGAGGTTGACAAGCAATAGCAAACCGTTCAGGCTGGCCAGTGAGATCAGCGCTATATAGTACTCCCTTTTTAGCCCCAAGATAGAGTTGGTACGGGGATGCCGGGGGCGTTGCCGTACCAATTCGTCTGGCCATAGGTGGTCGCGCTCCTGTGTGAAACGGGCGAAATGGGATGGCCAGAGCAAGGCTCCGAATAAAAGGAATCCAATGACTGCCCAACCAAAGAAAGGCCCTGGATTACTGATGGATTCCAGCCACTGCAACCAGGCTTCCCAGTGACCAAATAATCCGGCGAAGGTCGGGCTGGCCTGGCTATACAGTAAAAAGAAGAATGAGACCAACAAGAGCGGAATGATCAGGAGAACTCCCCAGCGAGTGAGCAATTTGCCCTTGATATTCAGGGACCGGATCCCGTTCTCCAATCCACTCCAGGGTACCAGCACCACGGTGCTGAAAGCCAGGAGAAAGGCGTACCAAATGAACCGCAGAAAGGGGGCCTGGCTCATGCCAATCAGTAACCAGGCAAATACCAGCCAGGTGAATCGGGCGAGATACGTATCGATAACTAACCAGCAGGTTGCTGCCAATCCCAGGCCCAGGGCCGCCAGCAGAAACAACTTGTGCTGGAACAGGCCCGGCTTCTGCCAGCGCAATACCAGCAGGATGCATGCCGTGAGCAACCAACTATTTAGTCCCAACCCCTGGTAGGTGAATAGCACTGAAGTCAGCAGGCTTCCCGCCAGGACGAGTCCGTTAGTTACGAAGGTGTTTTTTATCGGATTCATAAAAGTGCTTTGAAATTCAAAGTTAGTGGGTAAAAAAATTAGTCATCTTTCAGTTTGATCAGGTTTTCCAGTGCATCCAGGTGTTTCTGGAAGGCTTTTTTGCCCGTGTCGGTGGCCCGGTAAGAAGTGTTGGGTTTACGGCCGATAAACTGTTTGCGCACCTCCACGTAGGCCTCTTTTTCCAACGCCTTGATGTGACTGGCCAATCGTCCGTCGGTAATGCCGAGGTTTTCCCGTAGTGTGGTGAAATCGACCCAGTCCGATACCAGCAGGATGGACATGATACCGAGGCGAACCCGGTGATCAAAGTGCTTATTTAGCCCTGTCAGGAGATCCTTCATGTGTTATCTGCTTACGATTTTTTGGGGCTGGTACGTTCGTATTTGTTCCACATCCAGGTGCCGTAAATGATATGCAGCAACCCGAATCCAACGGTCCAAAACTCGAGGCCGTATCCCAATAAAAAACAAGCGAGCAAGCCCAGCACTATTTCGCTCAAACCCAGGTAACGGATATCGGTGAAGGTGAATTTACTGGCATTTAGCAGAGCCATACCGTAGAAGAGTAAGGTAGCGGGAGCGATCCATTCTACCAAGCCCTGGCGGTACAAAGCGAGGATAAAGATACCTCCACTGGCCAGGGGAATCGCCAGGTTGATGACCAGGCGACGTGACAGTGGCCCCCAGATGGCTTGTCCTTCCCGCCGGGCCCGGCGAGAAGTGAACCAGAATCCTGCCGTGAGGGCAGTTACAAAAACCAGCCCGCCGATCAAGACGAAGAACGGCAGGGGAGCGATGGACCGGTCAGCCGCGTTTACACCGGCCAGATAGGGCCCGTCGATCAGAGGTGTTCGCCCCAGATATATGTAAACGGTGGCGGCTCCGAGAAGTGCCGCAACGCCCGCCATCACCCCGGACAGTCCGCTGAGGGACAAAAACCGGGAGGATCGCTCCATCATCTGACGGATCTCGCGAAGCTGCTCTAAATGGTCTTGCTGTTTTGTCATGGATAGCACTTTGAAATTCAAAGCTATCATTTTCCCGCTGAATAATCAAGACCAAACACTGGTTAAACACAAACTAACATGCGGTTGAGGTTGATTTGGTCGATAAATAACTGGTTTTCGAAGTATAACGGTGTATTTAATGTAGGGAATAAGGAAGTTTGACTTGTCAAAATTCATATACACCATATCTACTTCCATGTACGGGGAGGTTGGGCCATACACATCTTACTTTTATGAAATCGTCTATGCCTGGCCTCACGTTAAACTAAGCCAACCCATGAACAACCATTAGCATCTCTTTGTCGTCCATATCAATCGCAGCGCTTACCAGTTTCCAATGGTTTTCGCCGTATTTGATGCCTCTATACCGACAACGAAATGGTTTTGCTCCGCAGTACTTCGTTCTGGGATCCCAAACCACTTCGAGTCGAGTATATATTCGTGTAAAAAGATTGGGCGAAGCCCAAACCTTTTTGAAAGCGGTATAAATAGCTTCTTTGTATTTCAATTCCATTAAGTCAGAAACCAAATGATCAACCGACTTTATCTATCCATATTATGGATGCTCTTTACCTGTGTGGCCCTGGGGCAGAACCAAACGGTGAGCGGCTATGTCCGCAATGCCCAAACCGGAGAAACCCTGATCGGTGCCAGTGTCTTTGTAGAAGGATCTACGCAGGGGACCTATACCAATGAGTATGGCTTCTATTCACTAAGCCTGGAGGCCGATAGTTACCAAATCACGGCCAGTTATATCGGTTTCAGGAGTGCTTCCGTACAGGTTGATCTCACGGAGGGTAACCAAAAGATGAACTTTGATTTAAATGAAGAGGGCACCCAAATGCAGGAGGTGGTAGTAACCGCCACCGAAAAAGATCAGAATGTCCGCAGTGTTCAGATGAGCGTTAAGCAACTGGATATTTCCACCATCGACAAGCTTCCGAAACTACTGGGGGAAACGGATGTGATCCGCAGTCTGATCCTCTTACCGGGGGTAACCACGGTGGGAGAGGGCGCTGCCGGATTTAATGTACGGGGTGGAAGCATCGATCAGAACCTGGTGATTCTGGATGAGGCGCCCGTCTATAATTCTAGCCACCTGTTCGGTCTGTTCTCGGTTTTCAATCCGGATGCCGTTAAGGGCGTTAAGTTGTATAAGGGTGGTATCCCGGCCCGATTTGGTGGTCGACTTTCCTCCATTCTGGATGTCCGTATGCGGGAGGGTAATTACAAAGATTTTGAAATGCAGGGAGGGGTTGGTACCATCTTTAGCCGACTGGCCATTGAAGCGCCGCTGGTAAAAGATAAGGCCTCCTTTTTGGTAGCCGGACGCCGGTCGTACATTGATGTATTGGCCGCCCCTTTTCTGAACGACGATCTGGGGGATACGAAGTTGAATTTTTACGACCTTACCCTGAAAACTAACTACAAGCTGGGAACCAGGGATCAATTATTCCTGTCGGGGTATTTGGGCCGGGATGTCTTTGGTTTTGATACCCAGGCGGGATTCAACTGGGGTAACCAGACTGCTACGTTGCGCTGGAACCACATTTTTGGCGACCGTTTATTTAGCAACCTGACTACCTACTACAGCAATTACGATTACGAACTGGCCTTTGGGGATGACGATACCTTCGACTGGAATGCCCGAATCATAAATTACAGTGTTAAGCCGGAATTTTCCTTTTACGTGACTCCGGAAAATATACTGCGCTTTGGTGGTCAGGCCATATACTACGAGTTTCAACCAGCTAATGCCTTTTCCCGGAACGCCGGTGATGAGATCGACTTTAGCCTGGAGAAACAGTTTGCAGTGGAGAGTAGTGCTTTTATCGAGCACGAACTCAATCTGCAAAATCGCTGGAAACTAAACTACGGCCTGCGCCTGAGCCACTTTGCCTACCTGGGAGGACGCCGGGTGTACGAATACGGAGATGCACAACCCGGCCGGGAAAAACCACTGGTAGGAGTCACCGAGGTACCGAAAGGGGAGACGGTAGAAGACTGGATGAACCTGGAACCCCGGTTTTCCCTGCAATACCAGATTGATGAGTCCTCCTCGCTGAAAGCCAGTTACATGCGTACTGCTCAGTATATTCACCTGTTGAGTAATACTACCGCCTCCGTTCCCGTAGATATCTGGACGCCCAGTACCAATAGCATCGACCCGCAGATAGCCAACCAGGTAGCGCTGGGCTATTTCCGCAACTTCGCGGAGAATGCGTATGAGTTCAGCGTGGAAACCTATTACAAGACCTACGATAATCTGATCGACTACATTGACGGAGCAGACCTGTTGCTCAACGAGTTTGTCGAGGGGCAGGTGCTCAGCGGAACCGGCCGGGCTTACGGAATGGAGTTCTCGCTGGAAAAAAGCAGTGGGCGATTCAGTGGCTGGGTCAATTACACCCTGGCGCGCACCGAACGGTTAGTCGACGGGATCAATAACGATGCATGGTACCCCTCGCGTTTTGACCAGACTCACAACCTCAACGTCACCGGATTCTATGAATTAAGCCAGCGAGCTACGATCACTGCTACCTTTACCTATAATTCAGGTACGCCCCTTACATTGCCCAGTTCGGGCTATTATCAACAAGGTCTGTTCATTCCAAATATCGATGATGATGCGCGAAATAATTTCCGGATACCCGACTACCATCGCCTGGATGTGAGCCTTACCCTGGCCCGCGATCCCAATAAACCTAAGAAACGCTGGGAAGGAGAATGGGTATTCGGGGTATACAATCTGTATGGTCGCCGTAATGCTTTCTCTATTTACGGTAGCCAGCAGGATGAGCGCGTGCCCGTGGGTGGAACAGCTGATCCCGAAGCTATTCGGTTTGCCGTGTTGGGAAGTATCGTGCCTTCCATTTCGTACAATTTCAAATTCAAATAGTCATGAACGCAAAAAATATATTCGTTGGGCTCCTGCTGGTTGCCGGGGCGTTTTTCACGAGTTGTGAGGACCCTATCAGTGTACCCAGTGATTTTGACGAGGCCCAATTGGTGGTAGATGCCTGGCTGACGAATACCGCCGAACCCCAAACTATTCGGTTGAGCCGAACGGTAGACTATTTTACCGGCGGACCCTCTCCCCAGGTTTCCGGAGCTGATATTCAGGTCTGTAATGAGCGCACCGATCAATGCTATACGTTTGAAGAAACCGGAGCGGGTGAATACACCTGGACACCTACGGCAGGACAAACAATAGGGAAGGTTGGTGATACCTACCTCTTCCAGATGCAGGTCGAAAACAATATGTACGAAGCCATTACCAGTAGTCGGAGAACGGCCAGGGTCGATTCTATTCAACTAACTTTTGAGGAGGAATCCCTGATCTTAGAGGAGGGCCTGTACGCGGAGATGTTTGCCTTTGATTCTATTGGCAGGGGAGATACGTACTGGATCAGGGCATTTAAGAATGGACATTTACTCAACCGGCCGGTGGAAAATACGATTGCCTGGGACGCCACCTTTGATCAGGGCGCTGATGTGGATGGTACCTATTTTATTGCCCCCATTCGTTTAAGCATCAATGAAATTGATGACGAAGGAGCCTTTGTTCCGTACGAACCGGGTGATGAGATCTATGTGGAAGTTCATTCCATCAGTCAGGAAGCATTCCGCTTCCTGAGTATTGCTCTGGAGCAAATTCAAAACGAAGGTTTATTTGCCGTTCCTCTGGCCAATGCCCGGGGAAATGTAACCAACACGGAAACCGGTGACCGCATCCTGGGCATATTCAATGTTGCCGAGGTGGGGTCGATTACCCGGACGGTCGAATAAAGATGAGAAACGGTCCAACTTCGACAATCAACGATTCAACCGTTTAGATAAACGTTTCGCTGGTAAAACCCGGCAGTCAGGCGGGTTTTGGTTGACCTTACAGTTGTCTTTGAAAAACAATTGTGTCAACTAAAACTGAAGAATATGTTACGCCTGATTACCTTATTGTTTCTGACCTTACCTGCGTTTGGACTTTTTGCCCAGAGTGTAGCCGGATCCGTCATCCGCGGACGGATTCTTGATCAGGAGAGTGAAATACCTCTCATCGGAGTAACGGTCGAGTGGGTTGATGCCACCTCCTCAACCGGTGCGGTATCGGATGTTGATGGCTATTTCCGCCTGGAAGATATCCCTCCCGGTCGGCATACCCTTCGCTTTGCCTATCTCGGCTACGAAACCCGTACGATTCCAAACGTACTGGTGACCGCCGGCAAAGAGACGGTGCTGAATGTTGGGCTTACCGAATCGGTGATCGGATTGCAGGAGGTCGTGGTGACCGGTGGTGTTGATCCGGCTGAGACCCAGAATGAGATGGCGGCCATCAGCGCCCGTTCCTTCAACCTGGAAGAAGTGAACCGGTATTCGGGTGGCCGTAATGATGTTGCACGGCTCGCCGGTAACTTTGCCGGGGTGGCGGTCGCGGATGATTCCCGGAACGACATTGTGATCCGGGGCAATTCACCGACCGGGGTACTGTGGCAGCTGGAGGGGATTCCCATTCCCAATCCCAACCACTTTTCGACTCTGGGTACAACCGGAGGGCCGGTAAGTGCCCTGAACCCCAACCTGCTCAAAAGCTCGGATTTTCTGACATCGGCCTTCCCGGCGCAGTACGGTAATGCACTCTCGGGTGTATTTGATGTCGGTTTCCGTTCCGGAAATAAAGAGACCCACGAATTTACCGGCCAGTTGGCGGCATTCAGCGGATTGGAGGCTATGGCTGAGGGGCCTATTAGCCGAAAAAACCGGTCGAGCTATCTGGTGAGTTATCGTCATAGCTTTGTGGAGCTGGCCGATCAGGTGGGGATTCCGGTGGGTACCAACGCTACGCCTAACTACCGCGATCTGTCGTTTAAATTTGACTTCGGGCAGAGTAAAGCCGGAACTTTCGCTTTGTTCGGGATCCTGGGTACCAGTGATATTGACTTCCTGGGCAACGAGATCGACGAGACCGATTTGTTTGCGGACCCCAACGAAGATGCCTACTCCACGTCGGAATTGGGGATCGTAGGACTTCGCCACAATATTCTTCTGGGAGATGGAGCTTATTTACGGACGGTCGTCTCAGGCTCAACGGCCCGTGGTGGTTTCGTCCAGGATAACCTGCTGGATAACGGTGGTACATTGCGCGTTACGGAGGTGGATGATATCACGGATACCTATTCGTTCAGTACGTACCTGAATAAAAAAGTAAATGCCCGCCTGACCTACCGCACGGGGATCCTCGGCCAGTATTTTAACCTGGATACCCAGGTGCGTGACCGCGATGGTCGCCCGGATCTGGATGAAGATGGTGAACCCGACTGGGTAACCGTACGTGATTTTGACGGGACCTTTGGTTTGTGGCAGGCTTTTGCGCAAGCTAAATACCGGATGGGAGAGACCTGGACCCTCAACGGTGGCCTGCATACCCAGTGGCTCGACCTGACCGAAGACTTTGTGGTGGAACCGCGCCTGGCTATTTCCAAACAGTTGAATGAGGAAAGCACCCTGACTCTGGGTTACGGATTGCACCACCAGATGGCACCCTTCCCCGTGTTTTTCTTCGAAGAAGAACTACCCGGTGGAGGCACCGTACCTAGCAATCAGGATCTGGCCTTCACCCGGAGCCACCATTTCGTACTCGGGTATGACCGGCAACTGGCTCCGGGTTGGCGCCTGAAAGCCGAAACCTACTACCAGCGGATTACCAATGTACCAGTAAGTAATGATCAACCCGAGTTCTCCATCCTCAATGCTGGTGCTGACTTCGTCTTCCCCGAAGTAGGATCTCTGGTGAATGAAGGTGTAGGCGTTAATTACGGCGTAGAGGTAACCGTCGAGAAGTTCTTCAGCAACAACTATTATCTGCTGCTGACCGGTTCGGTCTTTGATTCGGAGTACGAAGGAGCCGACGGTGTTCGTCGGAATACGGCTTTCAATAATGGATACGTGGTCAACTTCCTGGGGGGGCGCGAATGGAAGATCGGTTCCAAAAAGCAGCACGCGCTAACCTTTGATATGAAAGTAACTACTGCCGGTGGCCGCTACTATACCCCGGTGGACCTGCCGGCTTCGCAGGCAGCTGGTGAAGAGATCCTCAACGATAACCTGGCCTTTAGTGAGCGTTTCGATCCGTATTTCCGTTTGGACCTGAAGTTTGGCTTCCAGTTGAATAGCCCTAATAAAAAACTATCGCAGCAGTTTTTCCTCGATCTGCAGAATATCACCGGATACGAAAATATTTTTGACCGTCGCTATAACGACCTGACGGGTGAGGTAAATACCGTTTTCCAGTCGGGCTTCTTCCCCGACCTGTTGTATCGTATTCAGTTTTAATGGTTTCGCCCGGAGGCCATGGACAAGTCTCCGGGCGAAACTCCTCGAATAATCGTATATTTCTTGCCAATGAAACTCCTTACCAATCGCCAGACCATCCGGGAATTGATCGGATTCAGGGATCTCTACTTCATGTTAGTAGGCATCCCCATTCTAGGTTTTCTGGTGCCCATCCTCTTTTTTGACTATAATCTTTCGGACGGTATACTGGCGTATGTACCGAAATGGTCCGTTTCCACCGTATATTCTGCTGCTTATTGGTTCGGGGTGCGTTCCATTTTCCTGTATTCGCGTAGTCGATATCCGGATGCGGAACAAACGTGGCGACGGATCGGGATGATCGTTTTGCTGTTTATCCCCACCTACTTTGCCATCAACATCGGACTGGGTTTGATCCAGCAATGCCTTCCCGGCATGGCTAATTTCAATAAAACGGCTTCACTGCTCGACCTGAATGTAGCCTCCCTGACCGTCATTTTGATCGTAGCCACTTTTTACGAAAGCGCCTATTTCTACGCTCGCTGGCGCGAATCCCTGCTCGAGCAGGAGCGACTACGCCGTCAGCATACCGAATCGCAACTGGAGGGGTTAAAAAACCAGGTGAATCCGCATTTCCTGTTCAACAGTCTTAATACCCTGGCCTACATTATACCGGAAGATCCCGACCGCGCCGTGCGGTTCGTACAGGAACTGTCGCGGGTGTACCGGTACATCCTGGAGATCCGGGATACCCGCCTCATCCCACTGAGAAAAGAACTGGACTTTCTGGACGCTTACATTTTCTTGCTAAAAGAGCGTTTTGGAGACAAGCTGCACATTGAGGTGGAGATTGGAGAGCAATTTCATTACCATCAGATTATTCCGCTCTCATTACAGATGCTTTTCGAGAATGCTATAAAGCACAATGAGATTTCCCGGGCCTTCCCCCTGCGGATCGATCTGCATATTGCTCAGGACCAATTGGTCATGCGCAATACCTTACGACTAAAGAAGCAAAGCCAGCATTCGACCAAGGTCGGACTGGATAATATCCGCAGCCGTTACGCCTTTTTTACGGATCGCGAAGTGTCGGTTACGGAGACCAGTGACTATTTCCTGGTAGCACTACCCTTGTTACCGGCCCGGCAGGAGCAGCAAACCACCGTATTAACGGAATCCTAGCCTTTTTGGCATACCTTTTTTCCCGTCGTTGCGTTACTCATCCAGACGAGTAATCACATCTGTATGTTGACGGGAAGTTATTTGTGGGGTCTTTTTTGCCTGGGAATTTTGTACGCACATGCGGGTTCCCTGACGGTGCATCTGTCTGGCCTGGAAACCCGGGAGGGAACAATCCATGCGGCACTGTATTCTGGCAGGTCAGCTTACGATGATGAGGAAATAAACCCTGATTTAGGCAAGGTATTATCCGATCTCTCCGGTCCGTCATGTACCCTGCAGTGGGTTGATCTTCCGCCCGGGACCTACGCCCTGGCCATTTACCACGACATCAACGACAATGGCAAACTCGATACCAATGCCTTCGGTATTCCCACCGAACCGTATGCGTTCTCCAACAATCCTCAGGTGAAATGGCGCAGGCCCCGTTTCCGGGAGGTGTCTTTTCCGGTTGATTCCTCCGATACTACCCTGGAATTACGTTTGAGCCGCTGGTCGGACCGGTAACGTCAAGTCACCACACTTTTCGCTTTGTTGCCGGCTTTCGCCAAAAATAATACGAATAGTTTCGTACTTTATTTGCAAGTACGAAACTATTCGTATATCTTGCGAAAAACCCAAAGGAGAAAAATGGAACCCAATAAGAACCTGAGAATGGAGATCCGAATTTTACAGGCATATGTCCTATTTGCCAGTCTGATAACCGGTTTGTTTTTATTGTCCATGAGTACCAGTCCGCGGAAAAAGCGCTTTACGGAGATCGATGTAGAGCGCATAAATGTGATCGAAAAAGATGGCCAGCTGAAGATGGTCATTTCCAATCGGGAGCGTCAGCATCCGGGGATCGTGAACGGGGAGCTTATCCAACGTGACCATCCTCGTCCGCCAGGCATATTATTCTTTAATCATCGAGGTGATGAGATGGGGGGATTGGTATACGGAGAAAATGGGGAGAACGGACACTTCGGGTCATTGACCTGGGACAAATTCCGGGGAGATCAGACCATCGGTTTTCGGTATCTGGAGGGTGAAAATGGCCGTTCTCTGAATGGTTTACAGTTTTGGCAACAGCCAAATATTCCCGGGAACATTATTGGAGCAAAGATAGACTCGATCCGAGCACTTGCGGAGGAAGAAGAACGCCGAAAAGGATTTCAACAGCTACGAGATGATCGGCTGTTGGCGACCCCCAGGCTGTTTCTGGGAAAAGCCCGCAATGATGCGGCAATGCTGGAACTCCTCGACCAGGATGGCAACCGCAGATTGGTGATACAGGTGGACCCGGAAGGTCAGCCCGCCCTGCTTTTCTATAATGCAGCCGGGGATATCATACATCGGTTACCTGATAATTAGGTCTTTTGTTAAAAACGCGCTTTTTCTACGAATAGATTCGTATCTGATTTGTATTTACGAAGTCTTTCGTATATAATTGTAAAAAGTAAAAAAAGCTATGCCAGGAAAGATACCGCGTCCTACTGATTCGGAGTTGGAAATCTTGCAGGTCTTGTGGGCGAATGGTCCCTCATCCGTCCGATTTGTTCACGAGCAGATCAGCCAGCAGCGAGATGTGGGATATACCACCGTACTCAAACTCATGCAGATCATGGCGGAAAAGGGCCTGGCCGGACGGGATACCTCTAAACGAACCCACATCTACCGAGCCCGGGTAGCGGAGGAGGAAACCCAGCAAAACCTCCTGCGGCGCTTTATGGATACGACCTTTCGGGGATCGGCCTCAAAATTAGTTCTGCAGGCCCTGGGCAACGCAAAGACCTCGCCCGAGGAACTCGATGAGATCAAAGCATTAATCCAACGCATGGAAGACGAGCAGGAATAACCTGCCAAAACAACACATTATGACCTTATTGGACACCATTTTATCGGAACGTTGGATCGAGGCACTTGGCTGGATGGTAGTACATTCCATCTGGCAGATCACGCTGATGGGCGGCATGGTGGCGCTGGGATTAGCATTAAGTAATAAAGCGACCGCCCGTTGGCGCTATCACTTTATTCAGGTGTGTATGGTCCTTACGGTGGCATGGGCAGCGTATACTTTTAGTACCCACGTAAAGCCCGTTTCCTCCACCTCCGGGGAGGAGATAGTTATGGTCGGGGAGATCGATCAGGTCTTCACTGACAGGGCAGCGACCACCGAAGTAGTGTCCACTACTTCAACCCCTTGGATCGGCCTCCACCTCTGGTTGAATAGCCACCTGATCTATCTGGTCTGGATATGGGCCATAGGTGTTTTTGTTTTTGCACTCCGACTGGCCGGCGGGTGGTGGTATGTACATCAATTGCGTCACCACGGCGTATCTGCTACACCTGCAAATTGGGAAAATAAACTCCGCGGATGGGCAGGGAAACTTGGATTAGATCGTCCGGTGCGCTTATTAGAATCGAGGTATGTTAAAACACCCATGGTATTAGGGTGGTGGCGACCGGTGATTCTGGTGCCAACCGGCTTGTGGACTGGTCTGGAACCAGCGCAGATCGAAGCTTTACTGATTCATGAGTTATCGCATATACGCCGTCACGACTATTTGTGGAATATTATTCAGTCGCTGGTAGAAGCCTTGTTTTACTACCATCCGGTAGTCTGGTGGATGTCGGATAAACTCAGGCAGGAACGAGAGCTTTGCTGTGATGATCTGGTGGTGCAACACCAGCAGCATCCCACCGCTTATGCAAAAGCTTTGCTCTATTTGGAACAATTGAAAGGCATGCAGCCCCGATTAGCACTTGCTGCTACC
Source organism: uncultured Saprospiraceae bacterium (assembly GCA_964342305.1). Lineage (GTDB taxonomy): Bacteria > Bacteroidota > Bacteroidia > Chitinophagales > Saprospiraceae > DT-110. The sequence goes on from CAYFGK010000090.1 coordinate 12,735, forward strand.
GGGCCGGGAAATCAACTGCTCAGCCGTGTACAACGCATTTTACAATCACCCAACTATAAAAAAAGCAATATGGAAAAAGTAACGCTTTCGATATTAGTGGCTGCCATGGGCACGCTGATATCGATCAGCCATCCGTTGGAACGCCCCAGAGAAGATCGTAAAGAGGTCGATACCAAATTCGCTTTCGCCTTTGACTACGACTACAACTACGACTTCGCTTTTGGTTCGGCTGACACCCTTCCGAAGGGGCGCACAGAATTTAATTTTAATAATGATGGGGAATCCATGCGCGCTGTTATTGAGGATGGCGAAATCAGGCAGTTAAACATCAACGGTCGCGAAATCCCCTCCAGCGAATTTGGAAAATACGAATCACGGGTAGCTGAAGTACTGGAGAACGCCCCACCCCCACCGCCACCCCCACCTGTGCCAAACGTGCCGGCACCACCACCCGCTCCTCCGGCACCACCCGCGCCAAGTGCTCCGGCACCGCCGCCACCGCCTCCATTCCCTCCATTTCCGGATACCATCCCCGAAGGCCTGACGAAAGAGCAACAGGTTAAAATGGAAAAGCTGATGATCGAAATGCAGGAAAAAATGGAGGATCGCCAACAAGAGATAGAATCCAAAATGATGGAGGTTGAACAACTGATGGCCGAAAAAATGGAAAAGGAGCAGTTGGTCATGGAGGAAGCTATGCGTAAAATGGAACTCGAGATGGCTCAGCACGAAAAAGAGCTTGAAAATAATCCCGAGCGGCTCCGTGAGATGCAAATAAAGATGAACGAAAAGCAAAAGGCCATGCAGGAAGAAATGGCCGCAGTTCTCAAAGGCAAGCAAGTGGAAATGCAAAAGCTCCAACGGGAAATGCAGGAAATGCAGCGTGAGCTGATGCTAAAGATGCAGGCCGAGCAAAAAGAACTCATGCGTAAAATGGAAGAAATTCGCAAGAGCAAAAAGAACGAACCCAAGTAATCACCTGACTAAACGACGTTACGGGTCTGCTTCCCATGGGAGCAGACCTTTTTTTGTTCGGATCTTTAGTTTACTAAAAAATCGTGAAGTTGGGCGTAGACTATTTCGTAGCGTGACCATTTTCAATGCCCAACCTCACGGTATAAAGTAATTGGTATTAGGTATTTGGATTTAAGCAAGTTCTACTACCTGATACCAAATACAACGTAGGAATGAAAGTGCTTCCTTCGGCTCCGCTCAGGAAGCGAATTCAAAAGAACAGAGTGAGGAGTAGCTGGCTTCGGCTCCGCTCAGCCAGCCGAATCAAAGGAACAGAATGATAAGTAACTGCCTGAGAGCTGCCTGAGCGGAGTCGAAGGCAGTCGAAGGCAGCAAGCGTCAACCAAGCCCTTCCGGTGGTGGTAGGGTCGAAACGGATTCAGGAGCAAATAGTGCGATGAGTACGCACAATAGGAATACAAGGAACGCCACGAGAATATCGGGCGGGTTGGAAGTGGTGTATTGTGGTTTCATAAAGGGGGTGTTTTAATGGGAATAAGGAATATCAGCGATCAATCCAATGCTTGAAATCCGGCACCCTGTCCCGACTTACGATCAGGTCAAAGGGCGGAGCTGGGGTTACTTCTAGTTTCAATCGGCTATTAAAATACGTGAAAATTCGATCAATCGCAGCTAAGCGAACAATGAATTTGCGGTTTATCCGGAAAAATTCATCTGGATTTAACATGTCATCGAGCTGGTCGAGGGTGAAATCGAGGTGGAATTTTCGCCGATCTCCTAACTGTGCATAGACCATTCCCTGCTCGGAATACAGGTATTGAATATCCGCTACCGAAATAAACCGGAACTCCTCACCGGAACGGATCATGAACCGCTCTTTATAGGCTGGCTTTCTTACTGCTTCAAGGAATGCCGACCATTGATCGGGGTGAGGGCGTCGCTCCAGGTTGTACGCCCGGAATTGTTTAATAGCTTGCTCCAGCTCCCGTTCGTCCAGTGGTTTGAGCAGGTAATCAATGCTGTTTACCTTGAAGGCCTGCAGCGTGTATTGATCGTAGGCCGTAGTGAAAATTACCGGGCAGCGAACGGGCACTGCCTCAAGAATATCAAAACTCTCTCCGTCGGCGAGCTGAATGTCGAGAAAGATCAGGTCGGGTTCGGATTGCTTTTTCAGGTGGTCAATAGTGCCGGCAACCGAATCCAGGATTCCCGCAATAGTAGCTTCGGGCATGGTCCTGGACAGCATGGCCTGCAATCGCTTGGCTGCCGGGACTTCGTCCTCTACGATTAGTACAGTCATGGATGTTTAGGGTTTTTAGACGACCTCAGATCGCTCAATTACATTCAAACAGCTACGGTAGGTTATAGTTTCCACCAGGTTTTTAGCGGAAGCGTAATTTCCTGTTGATCGGGCGAAAACGTAACGGCCACCTCTTCGAAGCGAGGCATTCGGAATTTGGATTTCGGCCGGCGTGAGAAAGCAAATGGCTCAGAAGGTATACCCAACAGGTTTTGGTCGAGGTAACCATTATTGTTCAGATCGTGAAAGATGGCGATGGCGTAGGTGCCAAAGGGCAGATCGGGCAGGGAAATATGAATCCTTCCGGAATGTTCAACCGTATATCCCTTTACAATAGCTTGTTCTTTCACCAGGAAGTTGTCTTCGGAATCATAAATACCAATCCAGATCATACCAACTTCCTCTTCGATATTGGTGACATTCAATCCGATCACCGGATCACCGATGGAAGCCTTCGGAAAGGCGGTGAGCAGAATCGCTATACATGGCAGGGATAATACAGCTGGCATAAGGTCAGAATATTTAGAGAGATGCTGCAATTCGGCTTCGTGCATGCCTGCAATGAGGCCAAAAGGTTGCAAGCCTTTTGATGTAACGGCGAACTTCGGGTTTCTATTGGCTTTGTGGCCGGCCATCAGTTCGTTTTAGCAATAATTTGCCAGAAGTATTCGTATTTTATGGTCCCCTCAACGACACGCTGGTATTCTTCCTTCCCAATGCAAACACTTTTTGTTTGACCTGATCACTGTGGGAAACCCCATAGGTGGTGAAAAACCAGTACATGCAGACCCTGGAAGCACTAATTCAGTGGTTGGATGACCATTCTGATCATTACCGTACAAAAATCAAGGATTACGAATCTCCCGTATTGTCGGCTGTTTTGGCCCACGCTTCGGGCGAAGAAGGAACGTCTCACCTACCTGAACCCGGTAGCTCAACTTATTATAAATACCGGAGCCTGCTCAAAAAACTATTGGTGCAGGAAGTTCTGGCAATTGATCCGGCTAAGCTGGATAATCAGGAACGGAGCCTGGCTCGCCTGCAGTGCCAACAATGGGTACACGCCCTGGAGATTGTGGCCCGTCACGACGGTGAAATCATTGCGGTGGATCTGTTGAAGAAGATATGGCAAACGTCGGAAATCTATGCTTTATCAGACATTAAATGGGCCGCCGTACGTTGGCTTTGGCGATTGCACGCGATGGTACCGGATCTGATTGATTCCCTTTCGCTGGATGTAGAAGATGGCGGAAATCTCCCCCATCTGATCCACTGCGAAGATATGGCCGAGCAGGCCTATTTCCGACTTTCATGGGAACAAAGTCCTTCCCCGGTCGATGTGTTACTGAAGCCCGGGGTAGTCGGTGATGTAGCTGCCCGGATGGCTAAGCTGCCCGACGATGTCAACTCTTTTCAGTTGCACGTTTTTCGCGAACTGACACAGTCCAGACTGGATGCTAACGAACGGAATTTTCATTCCCTGCTGGCCCGCAACCAGGCACTATTGCTCTACCTCAAAAACCAGCGGTTTCAGGATACCTGGTCATTGCAACGTGTCTACCTGAATTTATTGGAAGGATATGCCCATACCATGGATCAGTCCGCTTTCACCGATTGTCTTCGGGAGGGCCTTTCCTGTGTCGGCACAGGCAGTATATTATGGATTAAGTTTTATGATCTGGGGATTCGTTTATCCCTGGCTTCCGCCGACTTCGCCCAATGCAACCGGTATTTTCAGAAAGTTATTGATAGTAAATGCCTTTCCGATAAACCCGCTGAAATTCAGGAACAGTGGCGGGTTTACGCCGCATACCTGAAATTCATCGGCAAGGTTAAACCGGAATATGCCCCGGACAAGGGCTCCAATAGTACCTTCCGGTTGGGGAAGTTCATGAACGAAACTCCTGTCTTTTCGAAGGACAAACAGGGGATGAATATTCCCATTCTGGTTGCACAGTTTTTATTCCTGCTTTCGCAAAAAAAATACCACAAGCTGATTGATCGTGCCGAAGCGCTGGCAAAATATCAAAGCCGGTATTTGCAGCGGGATGAATGGTTCCGGTCACAATGCTTCCTTAAAATGCTCCTTCAACTTCCCGCTAACAACTTTCACCGGCAAGCGGTGGAACGCAAAACAGCCGACTGGTTTTCTCGTCTGGAAAACCGCCAAAAAAACGAAAAGAAGGAGCTCTCGCCCTACGAAATTATTCCCTATGAAATCCTCTGGAAATGGATAATGGAATCCCTGGATGACCAGTTTCACGGCAAACGCAAAAGGAGCTCTCGTAAAAAGTCGGTTTGAAATGGAGATTATTCTAAATGGTTTAATCAATTGGTTGCGTGAGTTTTATGTTTTTTCAGTCCTTACAGGTACCCTTTTTAGGGTAGGAAGGTGCACAGATTTTTGTCCGTGACAATAGATAAGGATCATTGTATATTTGTACCGTTCGCGCGTATCCATTCCCCTGTGCATTTGACGATTTAAATTCCTGTTTTCCCAAAAAGCAGTACACCTATACCGCTTCCGAAAAGGTTTGGGCTATGCCCAACCTTTTCACGCGAGTATATACTCGACTCGAAGTGGTTTGGATTCCCAAACCACTTCGTTGTCGGTATAATCGTATAGGTACTATTCCCAACAACGATTCCCCGTCTTTGTCCCCTCTTTGAAGACGTTCTAGCCTACCAGAATTATCCGGCATAGTGTTGAACTGACCAGTTTCTGGCCAGTTCGGGCTCTCTGTGAGTTGTTTTTTGGCATTCACAGGTTGTCCCTGGATTACTATGCGCCAACGCAAGCTTTACCCCAAAACCGGTACGCTATAATAACGAATTCATAATCCAAGACGACACATGAAACGCAGATTGCTGTGCAAGCTCCGCCAAAGGACTGTATCCTTTTGGTCACTAGGTATTACGAGTATGCTGATGGGAGGCCTCTTCTTCTGGATGAGTACCTTCGGCCCCATGAACCCCGATGTATTTAATGCCTCTATTTCCCTGAGTAACTCTACGCCCTCCCCCCGGGATGCCGGCGATCAGGTGATTTACGTGATTAAGTACAGTACCCAGTCCAACACCAATAACTTCTCTAATGCCGAGATCGTGGTTACCCTGCCCGCTCCGGATGTAGGTTTGATCACCTTTACGGGTACCACCGATGTGGCCAACACCTCCTTTCAGCAGGTAGGCAACGAATATCAGTTCACCATTGATATGATCGATCCGCTACCCGCCGGTTCCACCGGGCAAATGGAACTTGCGGTCGATTACGAACAGGGTAGCTTGTGTGATGGCACCGTGGTCAACGCAACGCTCGACCGCTCCGCCGACAACACTCTTTCCGTCAATGAAGGTCCCACCTCCGCTGACGTGACTATTAATGACGATACCGAGCCCTTCCTGGTCGATCTTACTTCTTCCGGTTTATTGCTTACCGATCGTGAGGTAGGCCTGACCATCGACCTGCAGGACAACGGTACGCTGATCAATATGCTGGAATCAGCTACCCTTTCGCTCACGGTACCTTCCGGTGTAGACGTACAATCCTGCGATGGTTGTGACCAGGTGGGTAGTTTGCCCGGTACCGGATTCACGGAACTAACCTGGGATCTGGGGACAATTTCCAGCGGAAGCCTGCCAGATAAAAATGTGTCGATCATTTTCCCGGATGCAACCTACGATGTCGGGAATATGGAATCCTTCACCGCTACCTTGCGTGGTACGGATAATATTTGTAGCAGTTCGGAATTGGAGTTCTCCGATGAACGTACCCTGACTTTGCAAAGCCCGCCGGCACCGATGCCACGTATTTCCTGCATTACCCCCACTCTGTCTACTTCCACTATCGGCGAGTCGGGGACTTTGGGAATCTCCTTTAAGAACAACTCTACCCTGGCAGAACTGGAGGATCTTACCTATTCGCTGACCCTGCCGGTGGCCATGGAGGTGTCGGCTCTTCCAAACGTGCAATTTACGGACGGATTGGGAGCCTCAAATCTGGAAACGGGCCTGTCGGCTACCCTTAGGTATACTACCAATTTCGGAGGACCATACTCCATTCCATTTACCACCAATACTACGAGTAATGCTACTCCTGCTTTGGGGGCCGGTGAATTCATAATTAGTTTCGAATACACCTTTAATGACCCTGTGCCCGATAACTTCATGCCGGTCGGTAACCTGATTGAGATCGATTATACCGTTTCCAGCACGGGCACCGACGGAAGTACTATCTCCGGCGCCAATCCACGAATCGGTGGTGGCCTGGACTGCGTGGATTGTGGAAGCAGCCCCGATTTCGATTGCCTCGACATAGATCCGACCATTTCGGCTAATTTTGACGAGAGTCCGGTTATGCCCTCCGGAAATTGTTCCAAAGCGGTGATCGTCCGCGACCCGGAAGTAGGCATTCAGGGGGTCCAAAAAACACGTGATCGCAATGGGTACTATCCGCGTGATGTAGTCACGTTCACCTTGTCGTTCGAAAACTGCGGACCGGATCCGCTAACCAATACGGTCGTTACTGATGAGATGTCGGCCGGCCTCGAATTAGTGCCAGGATCATACAGCTACACCGGGTTTAGCGTTGATCCGGCCGATCCGGCCGTTACGCCCAATATGGATGGAAGCACCACCCTGGTGTGGAATATCGGTAACCTTCCGGCGGCGACACCCTGCCAGGAATACACGATCTCTTTTGAGGCGACGGTGGCCGACATGATCGTATCGAATCGTTCGAATTGCTTCGATATTGATGGTTTGTTGAATGGCAACCCACTCGACGATTGTGCCTCGGCCAGTGACGGCAGTACCCTGCGCGACTGTGTGAATGTGCCGGTACTGCAGGCAGGCCCTAACGGACTCACCAAAACACATCGCGACATCGACCTTCCGAATAACCGCATCTTCCCGGAAGAAACAGTGGAGTATACCATCGGGTGGACCATGCGGGGGGGATTTGATGCCACCAACCTCGTAGTCACCGATGAGTTGCCCGCCGGGCTTACTTTCGATGACTTTCAAGTGACCGGTTATAGTTCGACCCTGACTGACCTGACGGGCTGGAATGCCAATGATGTATCATTTACGGAAGTGAATGGTGAGCTGACCTGGGATTTTGGGTCCCTGATTTTTCCTGGTGACCCTACTCCGCAAAACAACGGAGATAACGACCAGTACGAGATCACCTATACCATTACGGTGGATGAAGGATCGGTTGGCAATTATCAGAACTGCTTTGATATTACTGCGGAAAGTGTCGCCGGGATGGGCGATAACATCCGCATGGATTCGCCTTCCAAGTGTCATACGCTGAATGTCAATTCGGTGGGTCCGGTGAATGACAATAAAAGCTTTACGGGTAACAACCAACGCTTTCCCACTCAAGAGATCGAATATACCCTGACCTTCGAAAACGCAGGCCCTTTCGCCGTACAGAATGTATTGGTGATCGACCGGCTACCCAATCAACTGGAATTCGTTGAGGGATCGGTTGAGTATCCGGAAACGAACGGCATTCAATTACCCGATCCGGAAATTGAGGCCGGTGCCACCTTCAACTATGATGCCGGCAATAATACCCTGACCTGGACCTGGGACGAACTGCCGGGAGCCGCCGATAACGAGGCAAATACGGAGCCCTTTACGATAACTTTCCGGGCGGCAGTCAAAGCAGGGGTCGATGCAGGAGTAACCATTCAGAATTGCTTTGAGATCGATGTGAGTGGCGATAATCCCAATGTGGAGCCACGCCGGTCGGGTGGCAACGACTACATCGTACGCGATTGTTCGAATAATATTACGGTGCTAAAACTGGCTCAGGTTTCTTCCCGCAAAGGTATTAGAGGGGAATGCGATGATGATTTTAAGTATTTCGACCCCGATGGCCCCAAACCACCGGATGCCAACAATTTGAACGGCATCGGTCAAACCTTCGAAGGTGGCTCCGCCGACTACCGCCTGGAGATCTGTAACATCGGTAACGTAGCGGTGGACGAGTTCGTGCTGATCGATATCCTGCCCTGGATAGGTGATATCGGAGTCTCGGTCGATGCCGACCGGGAATCAGCCTGGCGACCCAACCTGGCCGATACGCCACGGGTAAATACCGACCTGAGTAGCCCCTCCCTCATGAATGACGATTACCTGATCTACTATTCCGTGGAGCAGAGCCCCTGCCGGGAGGCATTGAAGGATGGATCGGGGAATCCGCTGGGGATTTCGCCCTGTACGGGTCCCAACTGGACTACCACCACGCCGGCTGACCTGGCTAATGTGCAGGCCATCAAAATTGAATTTAAGGATGGCCGCTCCATCGGTAAAGGAGAAAAACTGGTCCTCGAATGGCCGATGGTCGCTCCAATTGGATCGCCTGTGGGTGAAATAGCCTGGAACTCCTTTGCTTATCAGGGCATCCGCATGGATAACATGGAGCGCTTCCTGGTAGCCGAACCCAATAAGGTGGGTATTCTGATCAAAGAAGATCCGAAAGCTCAGATCGGTGATTATGTTTGGATGGACCGCAACCTCGACGGCGTCCAGAACGAGCCACCGATTGATGGTATTAACGGTGTTAAAGTAGTGCTGTGGCAATCGACCGATATGACGAAAGGTAATGGCGATGATGTCAAGCTTGATTCCACTGTTACCGGCTTTGACCAGTCTGGATTCCCGGGGTACTATCTCTTCCCCAACCTCGATCCGGGTAACTATTACCTGGTCTTTGATTACGGAACGATCCCGGAGACGAGTTCACCCGTGGATCCGGATCAGGGTAATGATGATGCCCTTGATAGCGATGCCGACCTCGTGATGGGCATGACCCCGCTTGAGCAATTAGTGGCCGATGAGGATAATCGAACTTTCGACCTCGGATTGAATCCGGCCAACTGTGACTATACTACCTCCTTCGTGGAGAAAAACTGTATTTCCAATGACCCGGAAAATCCGAATGACGATCAGGTCGAGCTGCTCACCTTCACTGTGGAGAAAGAGAAATTAGATGACCGGGAAGGTGACGAGGAAGCCGGCGCTGATACCTATACTCTGGTCATTCAAAAGTGTACCTCCGGTCCTACGGAAGAAGACCCCGTTTCCATCGAGCAGCTCTTTGTACAGGGCGGACTCGAATACGGGGTCACCTACGAGCCGGATGATCTGACCGATCTGCCGGGTAGCATATTTGATGTACCGGACGGCGTAGAGCTGAAAATGGTGTTTTACGATGAAGAAAACCGGGGCTGCTACTACGTCGAGATCCTGTCTGGCTGCCGCGACTACGGGGACCTGCCCGATACCTACGGCACGACCGGGGAGGAAGGTGCCTGGCACAATGTACAACAGGACAAGCGATTGGGTTCCTGTGTTGATTCCGACGATGACGGCCAACCCGATGCCTACGCCGGGTTCTACGAAAATGGGGACGATGGTAATACCGGACGCGTTGCTTATGGCGACTGTGCAGATGATCGCGGTGGCGACGATGAGGATGGCATCGAGTTCCTGACGCCACTGATCCCGGGTGATACGGCCTGTATTCGTATTACCTATACCTTACCCGCCGGAACGCCGGGTTACCTGAATGCCTGGATGGATTTCGATGGTGACGGAACCTTCACCGATCTGGATACCGTCGGGTTTATCAGTTTGGACGGATCGGATTTTGGGGCCACCCGAAACCTGAGTCTGCCCGCGGGGCCGGTGACCGATAATCAGGTGATCGCCTGCTTTGTGGTGCCCGATTACGAAGGCATAGATGAATTTGCGGATGGCAGTCTGTTTGCCCGCTTCCGCCTGAGTTGCGACGGCGATCTCGGTCCTGCCGGTGGCGCTCCCGACGGTGAAGTGGAGGATTACTTCCGCCCGCTGGCGAAGGTAGGTAACCTGGTCTGGAATGATTACAGTGACAACGGGGTGCAAGACACCGGTGAGCCGGGTATCAATGAGGTAGTGGTCACTTTGATCCACGCCGGTGAGGACCAGGAGTTTGGCACCGACGACGACTTTACAAGCACGGATACAACGGGAGTAGGTAAAAACGCCCCAGTTGCTGGTCGCTATTACTTCTGCGGCCTGCTGGAGAATGATACCTCCATGTACAAGATCCTGGTGACGACTCCCGAAGACTACCTGCCGGGCAAAGCTAACCAGGTTGCAGCCAGTGACTCTACCGACAGCGATGGATCGGGCTTCCCCACCCTGGCTGATGAGGATCAGGTGCAAGCCATGTTCTTACTGGATGATATTTCTATGCTTCCGCAAAATGAGGACGGCCTCATCGATGAGGGGGGAGCATTGGGAGGATTCCCCGATACCGCCTATAACGAGACCTTTGACTTTGCTTTTACCGAATCGGATTTCGGTGACCTGCCGGAAGAATACGGCACGGAAAGGGATTTCCCGGAAGATCCTGCCGAACACACCATTCAGCCGGATAAGTTCCTGGGCTCCGGTATTGATGCCGAGCGGGATGGTACTGCCACCGCCGATGGCTCCGGTGATACGAACGATGCCATCGGTAATGATGAGGATGGTATTGAGTTCCTGACCCCGCTGATCCCGGGCGATACCGCCAAGATCCGTGTTACTTATACCTTCCTGAACGATAACCTGGACGGTTTCGTGCGTCCGGAGCAGGCCTACCTGAACGCCTGGTTTGATACCGATGGTGCCGATGGATTCAGCGCCGCCGATCAGATATCCTGGTTGATTGCCGGCCCTGCGGTCGACCAGCAAGACCAGGAAATAGGGGATGTGAACCTTACCCTGGCACAGGCGACCGGCCAGAGTGTGGTCGTGTGTTTCCTCGTACCCGGTAATGCTGTTTTGCCGGAAGGCAAAGGATACTTCCGGTTCCGCCTGGGCTGTGAACCAGATATGCCACCGATCGGCCCCATCGTGGGAGGTGAAGTGGAAGATTACGTAGTGCCCCTGGGCAAGATCGGTAACCTGGTGTGGGAAGACTATAATTTCAACGGACAGCAGGACGAAGGGGAGCCCGGCATTCAGCAGGTCCCGGTCAAACTGATCCATGCCGGTGAGGACAAGGTCTTTTATACTGCTGATGACTTTATCAGCTGGGATACAACCGGAGTGGGTAAAAACGCCGCTGGTGAGCCACATGGCGATGACGGCCGCTACTATTTCTGTGGCCTCCTGGCTAACGATACCAGCATGTACAAAGTGGTGGTCTATACACCTGCGGATATGATCCCGGGACTGGTCGATAAAACAGATGTAAATGATGAAGCCGATAGCGACGGTGCATTTTTTGCCACGGAAGCGCTCGATTCGGTCCAGTCGATGTTCTTCCTGGACGACATCCTGAATCTCCCGACCTCTGAATCCGGGCTTACCGATCTGCCCGAAGGCGATCCGTTCAAGGAGTTTGCGGATGCGGCCTATGACCAAACCGTTGACTTTGCCTTCAACGGTATCGATTACGGGGACCTGCCGGATAGTTACGCAACTACCGATGAAGAGGGAGGTCCCAGCCATATCCTGAATCCCTACAAGCGATTAGGTGCCTGTGTCGACAGTGAGCGAGACGGAGCACCCGACGAGCAGGCGGGATATTATGATGGTGGTGATGATGCGGAACCCAGTGCACAGGGCTATGGTACCTGTAGCGATGGTGACGACGAAGACGGCATCGAGTTCCTGACGCCCCTGATCCCGGGTGATACGGCCTGTATTCGCATTACTTATACCTTACCTGCGGGGACGCCGGGTTACCTCAATGCCTGGATGGATTTCGATGGGGACGGCACCTTTACTGATATGGATACCGTCGGGTTTATCAGTCTGGAGGGATCGGATTTTGGGGCCACCCGAAATCTGAGTCTGCCCGCGGGGCCGGTGACCGATAACCAGGTGATCGCCTGTTTTGTGGTGCCCGACTACGAAGGCATCGATGAATTTGCGGATGGCAGCTTGTTTGCCCGCTTCCGCCTGAGTTGTGATGGGGATTTGGCACCTACGGGGCCAGCCCCCGATGGTGAAGTAGAGGACTATTTCCGCCCGCTGGCCAAAGTCGGTAATCTGGTCTGGAATGACTACAGCAATAACGGGGTGCAGAATACCGGTGAGCCGGGTATCAATGAGGTGGTGGTCACTTTGATCCACGCCGGGGAAGATGGAGCATTTGGTACTGACGATGACTTTGTGAGTATCGATACGACGGGAGTGGGTAAAAACGCCCCCGTTGATGGTCGCTATTACTTCTGCGGCCTGCTGGAGAATGATACCTCCATGTACAAGATCCTGGTGACGACTCCCGAAGACTACCTGCCGGGCAAAGCCAATCAGGTAGCTGCTACGGACTCTACCGATAGTGACGGACTGGGATTCCCCGAGCCCGATGCCGAGGAGCAAGTACAGGTCATGTTCTTACTGGATGATGTGACCATGCTTCCGCAAAATGAAGACGGACTCATCGATGAGGGGGGCTCATTCGGAGGATTCCCGGATTCTGCCTATAACGAGACCTTCGACTTCGCCTTTACCGAATCGGATTTCGGTGACCTGCCACCCGAATACGGTACCGATGATGACTTTCCCGAAGAGCCTGCCGAGCATACGGTACAGCCCGATAAATTTCTGGGCTCGGGCATTGATTCGGAGCGTGACGGTACCCCGACTGATGATGCCATGGGTGATGGAAATGATGCCACCGGTGATGACGAGAACGGTATCACCTTCCTGACACCTTTGGTGCCCGGCGATACCGCCAAGGTGCGTATTCAGTATACGTTCACCAACGAGAATCTGGATGGCTTCGTGCGTCCCGATCAGGCTTACATCAACGCCTGGATGGATACGGATGGGGAGGACGGTCTGTCGGCCGCAGATCAGATCACCTGGGTGAGTTACGGCCCCACCGTTTACGACCAGCAAAACCTGGTGGGTTCCACCAATCTGGTGCTGGATCAGGCGGTCGACAGTTCCTTCGTGGTTTGCTTCATAGTACCGGAAAATGCGGTATTCCCCGAGGCGAACGGGTACTTCCGTTTCCGGATGGGCTGTGAGCCCAATATGCCGCCGGTCGGTCCGATTACGGGTGGTGAAGTGGAAGACTATATCGTACCGCTCGGCAAGATCGGTAACCTGGTCTGGAACGATTACAACTATAATGGTCAGCAAGATGCCGGTGAACCGGGCATTGCCAATGTCCCCGTGAAATTGATTCACGCCGGTGAGGACGAAGAGTTCTATACCGCTGACGACTTCATCACCTGGGATACGACCGGTCTGGGTAAGAATGCAGAGACCGAAGAGCACGGGGATGATGGTCGCTACTACTTCTGCGGATTGTTGGCCAACGATACCAGCATGTACAAATTGGTGGTATTTACACCCCAGGATATGACCCCCGGCCGATTGATGGTTGACGGAGTTGCAGCCGATAGCGATAGTGATGGAGCCTTATTCCGGTTTGAAGCACAGGACTCGGTCCAGGCTATGTTCTTATTGGAAACGGTGCGCGAATTGCCACGCCTGGAAGAAGGCCTGACCGATCTGCCACCGGGCGAGGAGTTCAAGGAGTTTGCCGATTCGACCTACGATCAGACCTACGATTTCGCCTTCAACGGTATCGATTACGGGGACTTGCCCGATACCTATACCACCCTGGAGGAGAGCAATGGTCCACAGCATATTTTGCAGCCCGGCAAGTACCTGGGTAGCTGCGTGGATGCCGAGCGCGATGGAAACCCCGAAACACTGGCCGGCTTGTTCACCGGCGGCGACAACGGTACGCCTTCCGAATACGTCCATGGCACTTGCAGCGAAGCTGGTAATGACGAGCAAGGCGTACGCTTCCCGACGCCCTTAGTGCCGGGGTACGAAGCGTGCATTGAGATTGATTATACCGCCATTGATACGTCGGAGCTGGTTCGGGATGAGGTGTATCTGAGTGCCTGGATCGACTTTGCGGGGGATGGTATTTTTAGCGAAAGCGACCGCCTCACTTTCGTGAAAAAAGGAGAGGAAGTCATTGAACAGCAAAACGTCTACCTCGAAAAAGGAGAGGTTACCGGTCTGCGGTTGTGTTTCGTCGTTCCCCCTAATGCGACCTTTGCGGGCGGGGCGATCCGGGCTCGTTTCCGGTTGAACTGTGAAACAGACCCTGCGGACGTTACGCCCATGAACCTGCTGGTTGGCGGGGAAGTGGAAGATTACTACCTGCCCGTGGCCAAACTGGGCAATTATACCTGGCTGGATAATGATCTGCGGGGCGATCAGGCCTTTACGGATGCACCGAATACGGGTGTTCACGCTGATGAAACCGGGGTGAATGACGTGGACTTTGTGCTCGTCTGGTACGGAGAAGACGGGGAATTCGGAAATGAAGATGACCGCAAATACCTGAAAAGCACAGTTACCGGACAAGAAGGCGAAGGCGAAGATGGCATATACTATTTCTGTGGTCTGCAGGAAGGTAACTTTCGGGTGGTACCACTAAAATACGCTAACGAAGAGAACACCGGAATGGCCAGCGTAGAAGGGGAGGACGGTACAGTCTATGACCTTACCAAAGCAGATAGCGTAACGGTTGGTGCCGCGGGTATTCCTCGTTACGCTTTAACACCCCTTCGCAAAGTGTTGACCATTCCGGATAATGACGAGAGTGATGCATCGGATAGTGATCCCGATCCGTGGGTGGAGGTATCCGTACCTGATCTGCTGACCGAAGGGCTGGTGATCAACGAAGACGGTCTGGGTGACGTGCCGACCGTATTCGGATATCCGGATACACTGACGGAACTTCGACTCGATGCAGGTTGGGTGCAGGAACCCAATATCGAAGTGGTTCAGAAGATAGTGGGCGTGAATTACCCGGAAAGCGAGACGTGCGGGCACTTCAACGTGATTGTTGATGCTTGTATCCAGAATACGGCCGGCAGTGATATGGATTACCAGATGGGTGTACCACTGGAACACATTCAACTGGGTGCTGATTTTGCCGAAGCATTTGGCGGAGCCTTTGTATCGGTAGTCGGCACACCGCAGTTGATCGGCCAGAATGGCGATACGCAAGGACAGCAACCACAGCTTACCGAAACGGGATACGATGACCTGACCGGCTTCTTTACTGTTCCGTCGGCTCCTCAGTTGTACCCCCTCATCAATGAACAATTCAATGGTAATAGCGATACCCTGCTTTTTGCTTCCGGTACGGGCTTGCTCTGGCCGGGTGAAAAGGTGTTGGTGCGTTACGTAGTAGAGGTGGCTCCCGAGGAAATAGACGAAGTATCCGGACTCAACCTTACGTTCAACAGCAAGGCCAGTGGTCTGGCCGTGAATTACCAGGGAGAGCCCGTCTTTGATTATTTCCAGGATGGAGACCAGTTCATGGCCATGGATATTTCTGACGACAGCTACGAGACTGAAGGATCGTACGACGATCCGGATGGAGCAACTAATATTGGAGACTGCTGGCAAAAGGCCGCTGCCTTTGCTGCTTTCGATCAGGTAAATGTAGTTGCTGATGAAACCTGTTCGGTGACTATCGAACCAGAGCTGTTGCTGCAGCACTACCATCCGGATTGTGATTTCCCGACCTATCCATTAGGAGGTTATTACCGTTTCACGGCGGATGGAATGAACGGCGTCTTCTACCGGCCAACCGATCTCGATGCCAGTCAGTTTGTGGATGGCACCATCCGATTCCTGGTAGAGACGGTGAATAAAGAATGCGAACCGCGATGGGGGCATTTGTTGCTCGAAGACAAAGCGGCACCGATACTGGTGGATTCCGATTTTGTGATTGATACCTTATTCTGCAACGATCTGGAGTGGGTGAAGGATAATGCTGAAACTATTGATCCTGCCAATGATTACTACACCGGGTCAGCCGAATTTGCTGATGCCTGCAGTGCTACGCTTGCCGAACAATACTTCACCGACGAGGTACACTTCGGCGACTGCGAAGACGACTACTTTGCCAAACTCATCCGGACCTTCGTAGCCGAGGGCCCCGAAGGAGGTCAGGTTACCGCCGAGCAGGTGATTGTTTTTATCCGTCCGGCCCTGGAGGATCTGCATTTTGTGGAGCAGCCGGTTACGGTGCAAGCCTGTAGTATGATTGATGAAGAGGTTAATGTATGGCCGTATTGGATCAACGCCTTCGGCGATACCCTCTATCTGAATGAGGTGGACTGTAACTTCGGTGTTCGAACGGATGAGAAAGAGTTTCCGATTTGCGATGGTAATGGCGTGAAGATCGAGCGAGTGATCAGTGTATTCGATTGGTGTGCTGAAGAGGTTGTTCCGGTGGATACGGTGCTGATCAAGATCGGTGATTTCGATGATCCGGTATTCACGGGTAAGGCTATGAACGCAGCAAACGAAGCCATGCTTCGATCGGATGATGGCTCATTATACGGCCATGCGTATTCCACGGAAAAATCAACTGTATTGTCTACTGGTCCTGTTGACTGTACTGCTGCTTTCTCTATCGCTCTGGAAAATCT
>CAYFGK010000091.1:0-11104 GCA_964342305.1 uncultured Saprospiraceae bacterium
GTGAGATTGTCACATTCGGTCGGGTAGAGAACAACTCAGCCTCAGCCTCACATTATTGTAGCTTTCGCAAAAACAGAAAAATACATCCATGCCAGGAATCATTGATCTGATCGGGAATACACCCCTCGTAGAACTAACTCGTCTTTTTAACCGGCCCGGTGTGACCGTCTACGGGAAACTCGAAGGTCAAAATCCGGGGGGTAGTGTGAAGGACCGCGCCGCTTACGGGATGATCAGGGGCGCGCTGGACCGCGGAGATGTACCGGCAGGTACACAGTTGGTAGAAGCGACCAGTGGTAATACGGGCATTGCCCTGGCTATGATCGCACGCCTGTTTGGTATCCCCATCACCCTCATCATGCCGGAAAATGCCACCAAGGAACGTGTGCAAACCATGGAAGCCTACGGAGCTACCGTCCTTTTGACGCCTGCTGATAAAACCATTGAGTATTCCCGCGAAAAGGCCGAATCCATGGCCCGATCGGGCGAATACGTACTGCTCAATCAATTCGCCAATCCCGATAACTGGGGCATGCATTCTCGCACTACCGGACCCGAAATTTGGCGGGATACGCAGGGAAAAGTAACACACTTTGTATCTTCAATGGGAACTACGGGTACCATCATGGGTGTCAGTCGCTTCCTGAAGGAGCAAAACGAGCAGGTGCAAATCGTCGGGGTACAGCCCACTGACGGCAGTAGTATCCCGGGTATACGGCGTTGGTCACCTGAATTCCTGCCCGCCATTTTTGAGCCGGAACGGGTAGATACCGTTATTGATGTCTCCCAGGAGGAGGCCATAGCCATGGCCCGGCGCCTGGCAGTAGAGGAAGGTGTTTTTGCCGGTATGAGCAGTGGAGGAGCCGTGACCGCCGCCCGTAAATTAGTGGATCAATTAGAAGGTCCGGCCACCATCGTATGCATCATTTGCGACCGGGGTGACCGCTACCTGTCGAGCGACCTATTTGGATAATAAGCAAAACAACTATGAACCAAACAAACCGCCTTGTCTTTATTCTAGCTGCTGTGCTCATCCTCACCGGATGCCAAACGACACCTGAACCAACTGCTCCCGAAGCCCCTACCGACCCAACCACGCTATTCCTGGTACGCCACGCCGAAAAGGACAGTGACGGCACCACCGATCCGCCCCTGACGGAAGCCGGCCATGCCCGGGCCCGGGCCCTGCGGGATATGCTCTATGCCGCCGATATCGACGCCATCTACAGCACCGATTTCAAACGCACCCGCCTGACCGCCCAGCCACTAGCCGACACGCTCGGACTTGAAATCCAAACCTATCCGCCCTTCGACTCCGCCTGGACCTCCGCCCTGCCCGAGCGCCACGCCGGCGAGCAGATCCTGATCGTAGGCCATTCGAATACGACCCCCGCCATCGTGAACCACCTGGCGAAAAGCAGCTATAAACAACTGGGTGAGATGGAATACGATAAGGTCTTCGTAGTGAGCGGGGATAATAAGCGGATGGTGGCCACGCAGTTGGTGTTGAAACCCACACCTTTATGATGTTGACAGTATCAATTATTCTGTTTACGCAGTTTTTCTGAAGTAAACTTAGAACTCAAGTATTCTAATTCATCAATAAGCCAGAAATATCCCAAAGTAGACGAATTTTCAATTGACTCTCTTAAATCCTCAATTAGTACTTTTCCAGTAGGGATCTTAAGGAATTGGGCTGTTATTCGGATCAATTCCTTATAGCCCCGCAAGACGAAAGATGGCTGCTGCCCCTCGAGCTTACCTAAAATATAGTATGCTGATTTAAGCCTATCCTTGAATACATTTTCAAGATTAGGATTTTCTAAGGCGAGTTTATACCAGGATCGAACCTCAAGATCTATTGTTCGGATTTTTACAAACTTGTCTGTTGCTGAATTTCTAGATAAAATTTTAAGTACTTCTGGATACTCATTCTCCAGAAAGCTTTTTTGGGCTAAAGCAATATTTAAAACTGAATTCTTATTCCCCTTTGGAAGTAGATGGTGATACTTTTCCAGAAAATATTTTAAAAAGCTGTATTCCTTAAGCATACCACACAAGCCTACTACATTTAAAAATAGCCGGGGATTTATCTGGTTGTCCTCAATCAGGATTTTCAGATCCAGACTTTCTTTGATCAAATAAAGCGATAGACTTAAGTATTCGCGCTTCCTTTTTGTTATACCAATACTAACTTCGTTTAAAAGAACCCTTACTAGCATATTTTTATCTGACCAGCTAAAATCAGATTGCACTAAAAGAAAGTCTTCAATAAGGGACTTCAAGTCTGAAAAAGAAAATGAGCTCGAAATTTGACATTCGATCACCCGGGAAAACATTTGAATAATCGAGCAATTAATTTCCTTTCCTTTTACTATTAAACTTTTTAATGACGATCCAAACCCTTCATTTACTACTCTCGAACGATTCATTTTCATTAATCCCAGACGGAGTTCATTTAATACGTTTGCATTTAGAGTAGTTGTTTCCGAACTATTGATTAAAGATTGAAGTGATTCTTTTTTTGAAAAATGCCCCTTTAAAGATTCTTCGATCAAATATTGGTTGATTATAGATTTGATAGGGTATTTCGTAACTGAGTCACTATCATTTTCAATGCCATTAAAAGCCTTCGTACTTACTTTTTTGAAAAAATTAAAATCTCCCATCTTCCTTGCCCCCTCTATATTGGCCAATTCACGCAAGTAAATTTTACTTTCCATCACCTCGAATCGGTTAAAAGCTAATATTCCCTCTGACAATCTATGCCTTACTTTCCTGAGCTTACTCTTGCAGTCTTGACTCAATTTCGGTTTATGGACTCCATAAACATATTCATATTGAATTTCAAATGATGGGGGCAAGCTATTTCCCCGTTCCCTCCATTCCTTAAATGCCTTAAATAAGGCTAATTCCCTTCTCGAGATTGGTACCAGAGATGCATTCAAGAACCTTTCAGCTCTCTTAAAATCTATATTCGACAGATTAGATAATGTGTACTCCAAAACATTTTTCATGCGACTAAATTCACAAAATATCCTTTAAAAAAAAGATATCTACGTGAAAAGTAGGGAAAATCAATGTGACTCTTTGAATATTTTTAGTTAGTGTACCCCAATGCTGAAAGGTAGATTTGATTTATCGTCTTCGTGTAAGACTAAACTCCAAACACCAATAAAACCCATTATTATGAGTAGCAATTCTAAATCAAATCGCCTAAAACAAAATCACAACCAAAAAGGCTTGGCATTTATAGAAAGGATTGATACAGTGATCCAGAGAATCCTATCTGAAGAAAAAATATCTATTCCCCATTTAAACTCGCCATTGGATCATAAGAAGCCGGTTGTTGGCACCAAAAAAGCAGACTCCCTCACCTCCCGCGAATGTGAAGTACTCCAATTCATGGCCCATGGCAAGTCCAATAAATTCATAGCCCACCAGCTTTTTATTTCAGAAGATACTGTTCGGACACACCGCAGGAACATTCGAAAAAAACTTGGTATAACCGACACCTCCAATACACGCATCATTAAGTACATGGAATGGTGGAGTAGGATCAAAAACGAATAGATCAAGTGCTTGTGAAACTTTTTCCCGAAAAAACTAGGTCGTACCTAATACCTACTACTCAATACCAAAGCAAAACTCCTCTAAAGTAAAAATGGAACTTGCTAATCAGCTTCCCGTCTAAAACCCATTTGAGGCGATATTAATACCAAAAACCGGCTATCGAACCTCCAGTCCGATAGCCGGTATACTTTTTTGCCGCAAGGCTGGAAAAGTTTACATTGACCAGGTCTTAAACGGCACACGGATCATGGTATCATCCCAGGCCATGATCAGGTGGGCACCATCCTCCACTTCCTCGAACATGATGGTGAAAGCCTCTACGGTATCGTCGGTTTCCATAGCAGGAACCGTGATAGACGCTACATTTTTATCGGCATCGTAGGCATAAGCCCCCCAACCGTCGAGGTCAGAATTGATCATTACCTGCCATTCCTCCTCACCGGGAACGGTGTATAGGGTATATCGACCAGCTTTGACTTTGGTATCGCCCAACACTACGTCCTCGAAGAAGGTGATCTCCGTTGATTCGTTGGCTCCGGCGCGCCATACTTCACCGTAGCTGATCAGGTCGCCAAAGATATCGCGCCCTTTCTTCTGGGGACGCGAATAAACCACTTTCATAACCGGCTGCATAGCCATTTTTTGGGCATCCGTATCCGCAAAAGCACGGAATGCAGCCCGGTTCGGGAAGTAGGCAGCGTCCATAGGAGATGCATCCAGTTCGGGCATTTCCTGTGCACTGACCGTCCCCAGAGTCATCAGCATCAGGGCAGCCATAGATAAAATCCACTTCATACTATCTAGTTTTAATGAGTAAAAGGATATTACGCTCCACCGCGATTGGTGAACGGTGGGAAAATACGCTTGAATAACACAGAGAATCTAATCTGGTTGTTCCCAATCGACGTAAAGGTCGAATCTCCTGCCGAATCGAACTGACGCGGAAACGACACAGACCATAATCCTACGAAATTGTATCTTTCCGGTAAAGGTAAATGCATGACTCCGTACGAACCCCTCGACGATACATCACAATGGGACGATGAACCATCTTCCCGTAATGCGGATGCAATTCCCATCGAGGTTCCCAATGAGAACCAGTTTATCCTATTATGCGTGCTTACGCTCGGGCTATACGCCGTTTGGTGGATGTACAAAACCTGGCGGTTTTTTGACGAGCGGGAACCCGTGAATCTCTACCCTATCCTGAGAGCAGTTCTGGCACTTTTTTTTCTGTACAGCTTGCTGCAACGCATCAGGAGCTACGCACTGGAGCGGGAACAAGCCGTACCCTTTCAACCGGTGGTGCAGTACCTTGCCTACATCGCCCTATCCCTGACCGGCTATTTGCCCGAACCCTATTTTCTGGTGGCCCTGGCAGCTTACCTCATGCTATTACCCGGTTACCGCACACTGTACGCAGCGATGGATGCCGAGCCCCATTTCCGTATTCACTACCAGGAACAGTTCAGTCAAAGGCAACTGGCCCTCGTATTTATCGGTGGTTTTTTCTGGCTTATGATGATCATCGGACTCTTCGCCGCCTGAACAAAAAGAACAAAAGCAGGATTGAAACGTGCTATAATACGCCAAAAGCCCTGCATTCTGCATCACTCATTACAACCATATGAAAACGCTGCTTACACTCTGCATCTGCCTGTCCGGTTTTTCCAGCCTGACAGCCCAAAATCTGCCCGTCTTCACCGCAATGGCGGAGGAGGACGCCAATTACTTCGAAACCATCGACAATTTACCCGGTGAGGTATTGCCCGGTTGTAGCTGGTACTGCGGTGGAACCGTTCACGCATTTGACGCCTCCTCCCAGTTGCCCGATTACCGATCGATCTCCTACGGCCCGTCCGAAGCCCACGATTTTGATGTAAGTACCGCCTGGGTCGAGGGAAAAGAAGACTACGGTATCGGAGAGCGATTAACCTACGTATTTGACATGCGCGATGCTCCCGAACACGAGCTGGGTATCACCCACCTGCTCATTGCCAATGGCTACAAAAAAAACAAAGCCCTCTGGGAGAAGAACAGCCGCGTAAAACGATTGCGGGTCTATATCAACGAAAAACCCCACTGCGACGTCGAATTGCTCGACGTATTTACGTTTCAGCGGGTACGGATCGGCAAGCTTATGCTTCCGCAAAAAGATATACTAAACCTCAGTTTTGAAATTCTGGAAGTCTATCCCGGCGACGAATACAAGGACACCGCCATTTCAGAGCTTTTAATCGACGGGGTGGGCGTACACTAGATCCAAATCACTTAAAGGTTTTTTATGCGTCTCACACTCCTTTTTTGCGTTCTCCTGAGTTGCATCGCCGGCACCATCCGGGCTCAGCAAAGCCCCGATACGACCTTTGCCCTCGACATTGAACAGCCTGCCCACGCCCGGGGAACCGGCCCGGTCATTGCTATCGACGGAGGGCACGGCAACTTTCATCAGGTCGACAACCGATTCAGTCCTTTTGCCCGGGTCCTCCGCGAGGATGGCTACCGGGTAACGGGGCACAGTGGTCCTTTTTTGGCGAAAGCCCTGGACAAATACGATGTTTTGGTGATCGCCAATCCTCTTCATCCCGACAATCAGGGCAACTGGCAATTACCGACTCCTTCGGCCTTCACCATCGAGGAGATCGTGGTGGTACGTGACTGGGTGGCGGCGGGAGGCAGCTTGTTTCTGATCGCCGACCATATGCCATTCCCGGGGGCAGCCCGCGACCTGGGGCGTGCATTTGGTTTTGAGCTGACCAACGGCTTCGCGATGGATAATCGCCGCCGTACCCGCGAGCGCTTTCTGCGTCGACGGGGTACCCTGCATCCCAATGTGATCACCAATGGCTCCGATGGCCTGTCACCCGTCGATAGTGTGATCAGCTTTACCGGCTCTGCTTTCTACGCACCACCCGAGGCTGTTCCCATTCTCTCCTTCGATGAACACTATACCAATACCATGCCCGAGATTGCCTGGCAGTTTGGGGACAATACGCCTTTCCACTCCGCCGAAGATATGCTCCAGGGCGCTTATCGCACCTTCGGTAAAGGCAGGGTGGTGGTTTTCGGCGAAGCAGCCATGTTTACCGCCCAAACATCGGGTCCCAACTTTAAGGTAGGGATCAATTTACCGGAAGCGAAGTCGAATATCCAGTTGCTGCGCAACATCATGCAGTGGCTTGTTGAAATCAGAAATCAGAAGTAAGAAATCAGAAAATGATCGGAATTTCAGGAACTTAGTCCGTATTGTCTAAATACCTGCTACCTTATACCAACTACTCAATACCCTATACCACCCCTCAATAATCCAGATCCAAGCCACCGGATTTCGGTTCTTTCTGGTCACTTTGGCTGGCCTCATCAAACTCATGGCGGAAGGTTTTGCGAAAGCGCAAACGCTGGCGGTAAGGGTACACGGTGACCAGCTCACCGGCTTCCAGTCGCTTTTGGACATCGATCCAGAAAGTGACATCGAACAGATCCCGGTGCCGTTCCAAAAACATGTCTTTGATCTCCTTACGTCCGATCAGGAATTTGGGAAACTCCTCCGGGAACACATCATTAGGACCTACCGAGTACCAGGGTTCCGACGCCCATTCATCCTCGAAGGAGCGGGGCTCCGGTATGCGACGGAAATTGTAATCGGTCAGAAAACCGATCTCGTCGTAGTCGTAGAATACCACCCGTTTAAGGCGGGTCACCCCGAAGTTCTTCAACAGCATATCGCCCGGAAAAATATTGACACAGGCCATCTGTTTGATAGCTTTCCCGTACTCCTGGATCACCTCACGGGCCTCTTCAGCTTTGGCCGTTTCGAGAAATAGGTTGAGGGGGATCATTTTCTTCTCAATGTACATATGGCTGATCTCAACCGTATCCTCCTGCACGATCACTTTGGAGCCACATTCACTGATCAGTTCTTCGAGCAAGTCCTCGGAGATGCGGCTGCGGTCGAACACAAAGTTCTGAAAGACGTGGCTATCGGCCATGCGGCCGACGCGATCGTGCAAAGAAACGATCTCGTATTTTTCACGTACTTCCTGCTCCGTTACCCTTTTGGGTGCCGCAAACCGGTCTTTGATCACCTTAAAGACCATATTATAGCTCGGCAGATGAAAGACGGTCATCACCATCCCCTTGATGCCGGGGGTAAATTCAAACTGGTCGGTGGAAATCTGCAGGTGACGCAGAAAATCACGATAGAGCACAGTCTTACCGTGCTTCTCAAAACCGATGGAGTTGTACACCTCCCCCATACTTTTTGTCGGCAGGATCGACCTCAGAAAGTCGACCTGTTCGCTGACGATATCAGTTTCTACCAGGAAGTACGAACGGTTATAGGAAAAGATGGAACTTACATCATTCATTTCCAGCAGGACCGTATCGACAAATATACCCCGGTCGTCGTGCAACAGGGGAAGCACAAAAGGGTGCAGTTTGTCATCGAGGTAAAGGCGGCCCACCACGTAGGCGGCTTTATTCCGGAAAAAGACCGACTTCAGCACCTCGATCCGGGCGGTGCGAAAGGCCCGGTGACCATCGAGTAGTTTTTTGCGCAGCGTTTCGCAGATGAACCGAATGTCGCGATTCAGATCCTCGAAGGGGGCATCAAAGCGAAAATAGGTAAACAACTGCTGTACCGTCACCTCGATGGGATCCGTCAGGTAGAGGGTATGGTAGATCGGGATAGCCGATTTAAACTCCCGGTAGGTTCCGGTAGCATGGACAAACATAAGCTCCTCGTCTACGCTCAATCCCCGGTGGCTATGCCGGAATACCGAATTGTAGTAGGTTTCAGCAATATTCCGGGTATTGAAGTTGGTGATCTCATCGAGGAACATATCCTTGAGTTCCTGCCATATCTCCCGGTCGTGACGCCGCTCTCCCAGGAAGGAGAGCAACTTGTCGGTCGTATCCCCTACCGAATCCCGGTACAGGGTCAGTCGGGAACGGGCATCCTCCTGAATACCGTGCCAGTCGCGGTGCTCAAAGCGGATCTTTGCCCGTTTGGTGATGCGCTTGAACAGGTGGTGATACTGTAAATAGGCCTCCAGAATTATGTAGGCCGCATCATAAGGTATGAGCTTCGTAAACATGCAGCAGTCAAAAGTTCGTTCAGATAGTATAGTACCGGGAGGTTGGCCCTTCATTATCTGCCTTTTACAAAATCATTTAAGCCCAACCTTCCGTTAAAATACACAATCGCTTTAGCAAAACTAAACCCGAAATGACTCGAAGCTTATTAACCTCCACACTCTTTATGCTCATCCTGGGGTCCAATATAGCCCAGGTAGCAAAGGCTGCCCTGGAAACGAAAAATCTTACTGCCTTTCGGCAAAAAGCAGCATCTGCCGACCTCTTGTTGATGGTGGATTCACTACCTGACTTCCGGGGGTGGCTGCAGCGGTCCGGTATTTCCACCAAACAAATACGTTGGTATCCCGGCCACAATGCTTGCCTGATCAGGCTTTCGCCAAAAGACTACGCCCGCTTGGCCGAGGGATATCCGGGTCTGCGCTATGCCGACATCCGCGACCGAATTCCCAAACAGGAGGCGCCCCAAAGCAGATATGACCAAACACTGAACCGATTAAATGTAGTGCGGGACCACTTCCCCGGCCTAACGGGATTTACGGAAGTGCTGGCCTTAAAAGAACCCCGGTTTGACACCGCTGATCTGGATATCCGCGGTCGCTACGTTACCTCCGGCCTGGAAACGGGCGACAACGATCAGCACGCCACAGATATGGCGACGCTGGCGGCCGGCAGCGGATTTTCTTTCTATTCCGCCCTGGGAGTCGCCCCCGAGGCCCTGCTGACCAGTTCCAACTTTCTTCGCCTGCTACCCGACCCGGATGACTTGTTTGAACAGACAGGCAGCCGGGTGCAAAACCACTCCTACGGGCTGGGCATTGAAAACTATTACGGAGCGGAAGCCCGGGCCTACGATCAGCAAGTTCAACATTTTGGTAACCTGATTCATGTCTTCTCGGCCGGCAATGCCGGCACTGACGCACCAGATGCCGGACGCTACCGGGGCATATCCGGAGTGGCCAACCTGACCGGCACCTTTAAACAAGCCAAAAATATACTCACGATCGGAGCCGTTGATTCTGCCGGGCAGATCGAGGAACGCAGTTCCCGCGGTCCCGCCTATGACGGGCGTATCAAACCTGAACTCGTAGCTTTTGGACAGGACGGAAGCTCGGGGGCGGCGGCGATCACCTCGGGCGTAGCTACCTTATTGCAACAACGCTTTCGGGAACAACAGGGTAATCCGATACCCGCTTCCTTACTCCGTGCCATTCTCTTAAACAGTGCACGGGACCTGGGATCCCGTGGCCCGGATTTCACGCATGGGTTCGGGCTCCTGGATGCACACGAAGCAGTGGATCAACTGACCAACGTCCAGTTTTTTAGCGGAAGCTTACCGGCTAATGCCAGCCAGGATTTCACCTTTGAGCTCCCCGAAGGAATGAGTCAGCTCCGCATTACCCTCGCCTGGACTGATCCGGCCGGCGAGCTGCTTTCCGATCGGGCGCTGGTACATGATTTGGACCTCACCCTGGTTCACCTTGGCTCGGGTACCAATTATCGGCCGTGGGTACTTTCGGCACATCCGGATTCGCTGAACCAGGCGGCAGTGCCGGGACGGGACTCTCTAAACCCTCAGGAACAGATCACCCTCGATCAACCACCCGCCGGCACCTACCAGATCGTTGTGCAGGCACCACCTGGCCTTACTACGGGTCAGCAAGCTTACGCCATTGCCTATGACTGGGAAATCGGCAATACACTGACCTGGGAATATCCCCTGCGCAATGATCCGGTGCGGGCCGGGCAATGGACATACCTTCGCTGGAAGACTGCAGAGGCGGATAGCAGAAACACCGCCATTGACCTGAAATGGACCGGTGATGCCAACTGGCAAGAACTAACACCACAAACCACCTTGAGTGACAGACAGTGGCGCTGGATGATTCCCGACACCTTTGGTTTAGCCCAGCTCCGATTGCGGACCACTGGGAGGGAAGTCGTTTCCGACACTTTTCTCATTTCCCGGCCACTGGATCTTGCGGTGGCCTATCAATGCCGCGAAGACGTGCTGATCCAATGGGAAAATGTGAGCCAGGCCACCAGCTACGAGGTAACCCGCATCGATGGACAGGGAATATCCACCGAAGCAGTTGGTCAGGACACAACAGCTCTGCTCAGGGTAACCGAGCCCAACCGGACTTTTCTGGCTGTGCAGCCGCTGCTCCCCGGGAACAGAGCCGGAATTCGCTCATTGGCTATCAATGTGGCGTTCCAGCAGCCTGTTTGTTTTATTGATCGTTTTAGCGGAAGCGAAAAAGATGGCCGGATCGAGTTGAATTTGGTGCTGGGTTCAGAAATAGGTTTATCCAGCATAGACATTGAAAAAAATACCCCGAGGGGTAGGAGACCCCTTGCCTCAATTATCCCCGATGGTAGTGGTAACTACCTGATCCAGGACCAGGAACCCAGAATCGGAAACAACTGGTATTATGTC
>CAYFGK010000091.1:11204-17392 GCA_964342305.1 uncultured Saprospiraceae bacterium
GTATGGATATCACTACTTCTTAGAAGTTACCGTTATACATCCAGTCGAGAGCAGTCTTATCATCATTGGTAAAGCTCCGGTTTGATCCATCGGTACAAGAGAGCATCCAGGAACCATTGCCCTGAAGATCAGCACCCGTTGTCGTACCCGGGATGTGAATGGCACCTACTCCACCATCACCTTCATTCACTGCCGATCCGCCGCAGCTGATACTACGGTCGAAATAATCGGTGTGGCGGAAGCCGATACAATGCCCCATTTCGTGGGCAATAATCGTAGCAATGCCATTTACGGATAATCCATAGGAGCTTTCCAGCACACCGCTCATATTGATGGTGCCGTAGGGATCACCGGAAGCAGAGGGGAATCCGGCAGAACCAAGAACGCCCTGACGCTCATCGCGCTTGTTCAGACGAGAAAGAACGATATCGGCAGCGCTCTGATTGGTAGTACGGGAAAAAGTAAGATCGAGATTCTCGGCATTGAACCGGCTGATAGCTTCATCCAGAGCCAAATCATAAGTAGATGGGAATGCAGCATTAGAAGTGTTGCCTCCGGGACGTCCGCCACCATTGCCGTTTCCACCGCCATTGCCATTTCCATTGCCGTTACCGCCGCCACCGGAAGTACCTTCCACTTCCATGTACACGGTAATGTTCCGGCTTCCTCCTGTACTCACGACATTGGAGGTACGGTACTGTTCAGCATTTGGCACGCGTACATCTTTTGGTTGTGAAGCCAATAGATCCTCGGTGATGATAATGTCCCGCTCAATTCGGTACCCTTCGTCTACTTTTTCGATACCATCGGGATTAAAGCCCATGCCGTAGAGTTGGTCAATAACTTCCTGTGGGACTTCGCCGCGTGCTTCGTAATTGTCTTTTTCACAAGAAAACACAAAGAACCCAATGGCTACTACGAGTAGCAGAATAAGTTTTTTCATACTAGATTAGTTCGTTTGATTAACACATTCGTTTGACAAGCCCAATAAACAAAAAATTTAATTCGGCAAAAAGCAAAACAACCGGCACAGAAGTGATAACACATAAAAAATTAGCGAATGCGTTTAAAAGCCCCCCAACAATTAATTGACGATCAGCATACTAACCCCTAAGGCGTAGAGCGAATGATTTTTCGACCTTTTGCTATTTTTTTACATTCCGATCAGCCTTGAGCAATACAGGAAAGCCTATAAATACCACAAATTTGGTATACTACACATCGGATTTGTCTTAATGAGACTGGTTCGAGAACGGGATCCCCCCCCTAATCACAAGGCATAATCACCAACTCCTTCCTCAGAAAACTACTTAAGATGGGATGGCGGAGACAGGAAAAAGCCCAGTTTAAGATAGGGGGCGTTACCCGGACGTAGTTCGTAGGAAGTCTGTTCCGGTTGAGTCGCTTCCAGGCGTGTGTTAAAGTTCCATTGGTACCCAACCTTGGCGTTCAGCCATACCCATGGGACTACCCGGCGCTCGAGGCTGATACCGGTTTGCACTTCGGAATGATTGAAGTGGTAAACAGAGTAGGGTTCTTCCAATGTTTCTCCCGGCATATCGACGGAGTAAGAATTGCTATTGAATTCGTAGCCGAACAGCAGAATTGTCTTGTTGTCTACGTTGTACCGTCCCTGGATTTGAGCGGGGAATACAGCTTCCAGGCCCCACTTATCACTGAAATTCCGGTTGTACATTATAAAAGGAAGGGCCAGTGTACGCCGGAAGTTGTGGCTGAAAGCAGCACCTACCCCCCATTCAAAGTCATTACTCTTCTTCACTCCGTACAGGAAGGTGGCATTGTAGGCCGCGTAGCGCTGATCAAAATTGACCCAACCGGTGTAATCACCGTTCAGGCGCATTTTCAATCGTCCGCCGACGTAGGTGCGGTCATCAATGGGCTTGAGAAAATATATACCAAAACCGTTGCTATTGAGGGTTCGGGTATCGATGTTACTAAACAGAGAGCTTTGCTTCGACAGCAATTGGCTATTACCGAAAGCGTACGTCTCCGGTTGATGATCGTATCCCAGTAAGAGCTTAAACCCCGGCTTATTCAGGAGGGGAATCTTTACTTTTACATTTAATCTTTGGAAGCGGTCCAGCTCCTGAGGAACCACACCTCCTGGACTGCCACCGATGGGGCCACCCGCAAAGTAATCGTAGGATACCTCAAGGCCACGACTTCTTGATTTATGGTCAATGCCCGGATCGCAAAAAGTAGGCCCCTCGCCATTTCGAGGCAAATCAGCTACTGCTTGGGCCCGCAATTTGCAGGGGCACCAAACAGTACACCAGGTGGTGAAGCAGATCATTAACCATCGATATATGTTCACAAGCTTTCCTCTTTCTTATCCGGTGATATTATTCCGTGGCCTGAACTAAACCAGATCACAATGGCACCTTACAGCCAGTAACACCCTAATTAACAGATGATTAAGAATCAACTACCAGCCTGTTTTTAAACAATGTCTCTCTAAGAACTACGAATTAACAACCCTTATTGTTCCCTTTTGACGATACCATCCGGTCAAAGTCACGAAATCAGGCGTTCTAAAAAGAACCCTACATAATAAGCTACCCCGGCGGCTAAAACGCCAAGAATGAGGGTTTCCACAATCCCTTTCCAGGTCGACGTTTCCGTAACGTAGGTCTTCAACCAACCGATACCCACAAAGGCAACACTGGTTCCTATGCAGGTCCAGGTAAACAGGTCACCAGGAAAAGGGGATAAAAAGTCGTATACGTACAGCAGCAAGGGAATCAGTCCCATCAGAATGAACGCCAGGTAGGTAACCAGACCTATGGCCCGGGGGGAGCGGTTGGCCTCCATCATTTCCAATTCCTCCTTCATCATGGTATCTACCCAACGTTCAGGTTCTGCCGTTATCACATCTACTACCTGCTCGAGCAGCTCCCCCGAAAAACCCTTTTGCCGATAGATGGCTCGCACCTCTTCCCGCCCCTCTGCCGGCCGGTGCCGGACTTCCTCGAATTCCTGGTTTTGATGTTTCAAAAAATTGTCTTGCTCCGATTTAGCCGACAGATAGGCCCCCACTGACATGGAGAAGCCATCGGCCAGTAAATTGGCAAAACCCAGGATCAAAATGATCGAAGTATCCAGACCGGCACCGACCGCTCCTGCTACCACTGCAAAGGTGGTTATGCTACCATCAATCCCACCATAAACGAATTCCCCCAGATATTTCTGGTTTTGGTGAAGGAATCCGCCTGCACGTTCATCTACACGTTCCATAATGACCATAAAATCATTACCGGGTTGCCCGGCCATCTACTTTTCTGATAGTTGATAGGCGTGATACTGCTCCTCAAACCATCCGGCCAAACGGCTCCGTTCATCATCCGACAAGCGGGAATCTCCGTGGATCCATTTGTAGGATTTCAGGGGCATTTTCCCCTCTTCCACCTCTTCGTAGCATTCCTCCAGCTTGTGTTTGGCCCGCTTGGGCTCGTAGGTCGTCCACTCTGAAAAATTCAGGTGCCCTTTACCTTCGTTGATGTGGTCTTTTACCCACCAGCCTACCGGTTGAACGTAGGTGTACCAAGGGTATTTGGTTTCGTGTGAGTGGCAATCGTAGCAGGCCGTTTTCAGCGTTTCCGCTACGTCAGCCGGCACGTCAACAGCCGCCAAAAAATCCTGATCGGCCGGGTAATCAGGATTCTTTTTGTCAATTTGAAAGATCTGCAGCACAATAAACACCGCCAGCAGACCCAAGAGGATTTTACGGATCATCGTTTTGTTTTTTGGTAATTGAAAATAGAAAAATCCACACATTTATACATTCTAGTGGCCATGACCACCCTCGCCGCTATCGAGGGTTCCGTTTACGTAATACGCTCCGTCAACCACCAAACGGGTGCTGGCCGGGGCATCGAGCCCACGGATCTCCAGGTATCCGTCCAATGAACGACCTACCGATACTTCTTTTTGGCGAAAGCCTCCACCTTCCTCTACAAAGACCGAAGCCGTATTCCCCGACCGAACAACCGCTGACTCCGGTACGCTCCAAACCCGGGTAGTATCGAGGTAGATCCGTGCCTGAATGTACGTTCCGGGAGGCAGAGCATCCGCCTCGTTGCGAAAATGACCGTGAACAACGGCCGTTTTATCCTGTGGATCGACTGATTGCCCGATCCGATATACATAGGCGTTCGCCGGCCGATCCGTGCCGGGCACGAATACCTCCATGGGCTGATCGCGTTGCAATTTGCGCAAATCCTTGGCGTAGACATTGAGTTCAATGTGTTGGTGTTCCACATCCAGTACCTCGTACAGCAACTGATTATCGTCGACCAGTTTGCCCGGATTCACGTTAATCTGTTCGATGTACCCACTGACTGGCGCGTAGATCCCGATACTGCTTTGGAATTCACCATTGAGGACCCCGGAAGTGTCCACCCCGATCATATTTAATTCTGCGGCCAACCCGCGAAAGGTTGCCAATTGCCGGGCATACAAGGCCTGTGCCTCTTCCAGCGCCCGCTGGGAGGCTGCATCAGCACCGGCAAGGGTTTCCTTGCGGTCAACATCTTTACGCAGGGTGGACATCTGTGAGGCTGCTTCCGCAAAAAGTCGTTGCTTGTGAATGAGCTCCGGGTGCCTGAGAGTAGTCAGTAAAGTCCCCTTGCGCACGTATTCTCCGATCAACTGCGGCACCTTACCCACAAATCCTTTGGTCGTAGCGTACACCAAATGCCGGTTATTGGGTGGGAGCTCAATGTAGCCTGTACATTCCACAAAATCGCTGACGGGGCGTAGCTCGGGGGCACCCACCCGGATGTTTGCCAGGGCCATTTGGGCGCTGTCCAGCCGGATTAATTCAGTTGAAATAGGCACCTCCGAAGATTGACTATTAGTTTCCGTATTGGTGGCAGTCAGATCGGACCCACCGGTTTGATTCGAACAGTTGGTACTTATCAGAAGTACCAAACCTCCTATTAAAGCATGAATGATTTTCATGATATTTTTGATTATCGGATGAAGAAATTGAGATCGATCACCGCCTGATTGTAAGCGTGGATCAGGTCGAGGTAATCAAGTTCATTGCGCAGGGCGGCTTCCAGGGCCTGCACATACTGAAAATAATCGATATCACCGCTTTCCAACTGCCGGGCAGCCAGGTCGCGCAGTACGTTGGCTTCGTCCAGGAGGTCGCCACCCTGTGTATCCAGGGCCTCCCTGCGTATCTGGACCCGCCGGGATTGCCCCTCAACGGAGCGCGTAAGCTCTCCCTGTACTCGTTCCAATTGGTGTTGAGCGGCAATCTGTTCCAGCTGCTGCTCCTGAATACGGGCTTCTCCTGCTTTCCGGAAAATGGGAATTTGCACGCCGGTGATTATGCCCATCAGGCTGTAGCGCGGCCGCAGACTTTGGTTGAAATAGCCAACCTGAAAGCTGGGCCCGAGCTCTTTTTCCCGCACACGTGTGCGCAGTTGTTCCATAACCACCTGTTCCTGTTGGGGGGCAGTCAACAGGTCCTGCGCTACGAGTTCGGCCGGTTGGGGAAGTGGCTCGTATGTCGCAGTGGTTATCCAGGACCGCCCACTAAGCCAGGCTCTTTGGCGCAGTTCATTCAAAGTGGATTCTGCAGCCACCCTGGCTTCCGCCAGATCCTTATCCAGACGCGTCCGTTGATTGCGCACCAGGGTCTGGTCCAGGCGATTAATAGCACCGGTTTGCAATTGCAAGTCAGTTTTAATCAGAACAGAGTCCAGGGTTGCGCGCAGTGCTGCCAGACGTCGTAACCTCGCCTCCTGATAGGCCCAGTGGTACCAGGCTTTGGTGACTTCGTAAACCAGCTGATACTCCAGCTGTTCCTGTTGGCTGCGGGCCACTGCAATACCCTGCTGTGCCATTTCCTTGCGTTGCTTATCCGCGCCGATCTGACCGAGGCCCTGGGTGATCGATAGGTTGTAATTGATCAGGGTACCATCCGTTTGTCCCAGCTGCAGACTGGTATTCAGCGGAGGAATCTGACGTGCCTGGTTTACCCCGAGCTCGGCCTGGCGCACGCGTACGGCAGCTGTCCGGAGAACGGGATGTTGCAACGTAGCGCTGTCAATAGCGGCCCCCAGGGTCAGTGGTTTTTCCGGATTGGCTTGCGCCAAAAGATCTTGCCCGGGAAGTCCCGCCAGTAAAAGCAAAGTTGCCATTCCCGCCACGACCTT
>CAYFGK010000091.1:17492-29455 GCA_964342305.1 uncultured Saprospiraceae bacterium
ATGCGGGCCCGGTCGTAAGTGATCATCAATTGGGGTAACCCCTGGGTCTGATCCACGCGAACGTCGGCAGCACCCGGCACCCGGGCGATCAGGGGCTCCGCCTCGTCGGCCAGCTCCTTCAGGACATTATTGTTCTCACCGAAGATCTTGATGGCGATATCTGACTTTGCCCCCGTCATTAATTCATTGAAGCGCAGCTGTATGGGTTGGGTAAATTCAAAGGAAGCACCGACAACGACCGAAAGGGCCTCCTTCATTTTCTCCACCAGTTCCTCCCGGCCGGAGGCACTCTCCCACTCTGCCCGGGGTTTCAGGATGATCATGATATCGCCGTCCTCCACCGCCATGGGGTCGGTAGGCACCTCCGCCGTTCCGATCTTGGACACCACGTGTTTAACTTCCGGAAACTGATCCAGCAGAATGCGCTCCGCCTTGGTACTGGTGCGTATACTTTCATCCAGGCTGGAACCGGGCTGAATGGTCATCTGCATGGCGAGGTCACCCTCCTCCAGCGTCGGGATGAACTCGGCACCCAACGTACGGAATAAGAGCACGGTGCCGACCAGCACAGCAATGGCGAGTCCCAATATAGCGTAGGGAAAGTTTAATGCTTCCCGTAAAACCGGTACGTAGCCCTTCTGTAAACGCACTAAAACCCGGTCAGACCAGGAATCGTGGCCCTGTATCTTTTTTTGCAACAGCAGGGAAGACAACATGGGTACGTAGGTGAGCGAGAGGATCAATGCACCTAAAATGGCAAAACTGAAGGTAAGGGCCATGGGCCGGAACATCTTTCCCTCGATACCCGTCAGGGTCATCACCGGGATAAACACCACCAGAATAATGAATACTCCGAAAACCGCCGACCGGAAGAGCTGGGAAGCGGAATCGATGATGATGGTATCCATTTGGGATTGAGATAGTCGCTCTCCGGCATACTTAGAAACCAGAGCGAAGAGTACCCCTTCCACTATAATCACCGCCCCGTCGACCACAATACCAAAGTCGATAGCCCCCAGGGACATCAGGTTAGCCGACACGCCAAATTGCTTCATCATAATCAGGGCAAAGAGCAAGGCCAGTGGAATGACCGATGCCACGATCAATCCCGCCCGCCAGTTGCCCAGCAGCAGTATCAGGACCACGATGACGATCAGGCCACCTTCCATCAGGTTTTTCTCAACTGTGTGGATTGCCTCGGCAACCAGGTCGGACCGATCCAGGTAAGGTGTTAAGCGTACACCTTCGGGGAGCGATTTACGAACTTGTTCTACCCGCTCGTGTACGTTCGCGATGGCCTCCGATGAGTTCGCACCACGCAGCATCAAAGTGATGCCGCCTACGGCTTCGCCCTTCCCGTCCATCGTCATGGCTCCGTAGCGTTTGGGGCTGCCAAAACCAACGCTGCCCAAATCGCGGATCAGTACCGGCGAGCCCGAACGCTG
Source organism: uncultured Saprospiraceae bacterium (assembly GCA_964342305.1). Lineage (GTDB taxonomy): Bacteria > Bacteroidota > Bacteroidia > Chitinophagales > Saprospiraceae > DT-110. The sequence continues at coordinate 18,938 of CAYFGK010000091.1, forward strand.
AGCCACCACAATCTGCTCTATATCCTCCAGCGACTGCACGATCCCTTCGGTTCGGATGTAGTACGCATTTGTTTGCTTAGAGATATAGCTCCCTCCGCTATTCTGGTTGTTCATAGCCAGTGCCTCGTACACCTCCGGAATCGCTATATCGTAGGATTGCAGCAGCAGGGGATCCAGAGCCACCTCGTATTGCTTCAGATAACCACCAAAGCTGCTCACTTCAATGATGCCCGGAATCCCCGCCAACTGTCTTTTGACGATCCAGTCCTGAATAGTCCGGAGTCGCATGGGGTCGAAATCATTTTCATATCCGGGTTCGACCTCCAGAACGTACTGATAAATTTCCCCCAGTCCGGTGGTGATAGGCATCAGTTCCGGCTGGCCCAATTCAGGAGGGATCTGCTGTTCGGCTATCCCGATCTGCTCTTTTACGAATTGGCGGGCATCGAGGACCGGCATGCCCTCCTCAAAGACGATGGTGACCACCGAAAGGCCAAAGCGGGAGATAGAACGTATTTCAGTCACCCTCGGGATATTGGCCATGGCCACTTCCACGGGATAGGTAATAAATTGCTCGACTTCCTGGGGGGCCAGGGAGGTCGAGACGGTAACAACCTGAACCTGGTTGTTCGTGATATCCGGTACGGCATCGATGGGTAGCCGTTGGGCAGAATAAATACCGCCCATGATCAACCCGATGACCATTAACCCGATGATCAGCTTATTGCGTACGGAAAACCGTATGATCGCTTCAATCATAACTTGCTGCTCGTATTAAATATGGAAAAATACAGACGCCGGGTAGCCTTGAATAAGGTCTAAACGCGCCGAGTACGCACACGCCGGTCAGGCTGGTATGTGCGGGTAGCTTCCGTCATCTTAATGTATACCTACGGTCGAGTACCGCGACTTCTTACGGAAAGTCAACAGAAGCATCGGCTGATATACATAGTGGATTTGAGGAACCTACGGAAAGCTCAAGCAGCGATGGGAGGTTGCAGTAATTGATCGGAGTGTTCTATGCCATTTCCGAGTCCCTGGCCGAAAGCCAGCGCATTGGATTCGTAGAAAAAGACTACATCAGGTAAGGTTTCCCCCTGGCACGCCAATTGAATATGGCTTCCAAGATGTTGCAGGGGCAGATCCTGGTGTTCGGATCCCGGATGGGAATCGGGATGTTCTCCGGTTTGATAGAAATGAATACTCAAAAATTCCAGGAAATTCAATTCTTCGCCTTTATCGGCTGCGAGGGCCTGATGCTCCTGAAAATGATCAAAAAGGAAAGGAATGCGTGCCAACTGACAAAAATCCGAGGCCGGGAAGAAGCTTCCCAACAAAATATAGACGGATAATATGATAACAGTTGTACGCATAGCTCACGGCAAGGATAAGAAAAAACTGGGAGAATTGTTGCAGGCAGATCTGAATAACCTGCCTGCAAGCAATGTATTAAATGGACTTTTTAACCAGGTAGAAGTCTACCTTTTCGTCGTAAGCACCTTCGATACGTTCGTTCATGGCCTCCAGTGTTTTTGGAGGAGGAACAATTGCTTTATCGCCCTCTTTCCAGTTAACCGGCATAGCTACGCCATTGGCATCGGCGGTTTTCAGGGCCAGCAGGATACGCTTGATCTCTTCCATATTACGTCCGATGTTGAGCGGATAGTACAGGATCAGGCGAATGGTCTGACTGGGATCAATGAAGAATACAGCACGGACAGCGGCGGTAGTAGCTTCACCCGGGTGGATCATACCGTATTTTTTGGATACGCTCATGTCCAGGTCGGCAATGATGGGAAAGTCCATGTACACACCTGTATTCTGGCGTACGTTGTTAACCCAGGCCAGGTGAGAGTGGATACTGTCGATCGATAGTCCGATAAGTTTGGTATCGTGCTTATCGAAAAATTCTTTTTCCTGAGCAAAAGCCGACAATTCGGTTGTACAAACGGGGGTAAAGTCGGCAGGGTGCGAAAACATAACCACCCATTTATCTTTACCGTATTCCGAAAAAGTCAGTTCTCCGTGTGTAGTCGGGGCGGTGAAATCCGGAGCTTTTTCCCCAATGCGGGGCATGGGTTGAACCGCTGGTTGTTGGTTTTGACCTTCCATAGGTTGTATAAACGTTTTATGTTCTGAAATAGGACTTTGGATAAAGTACTCTTCTTGGCATTCAATCGAAAGCTTTCAGCAAACCTTGACGAGATCGTGACGAAGTTCTACCTGTATTGCAAAGCCGATACCCGCAACATCCGGTATTTTTAACCTCCATTCAGTGAATCAGATCACCGTTCGTTGGATCATCGCAGTACGTCGATGCTTATAGCCTGACTTCGTCGTATTTTCGGTCAAATTTGCCGAGAAAAGGTGATTTTCCATCGCAAATAGAACAAGTTAGGACATGTATTCGGTCGAAATCCGGGTACCCTTTTTTGAGAATCATGGGGGTTACGGTGACTTCGCTGCACCAGTGTCGCGCTGCCCCCCACAACAAACAACGAATAAATTATGGGAGTCCTAGCGGGATTTATGTTTCTAAGTGTAATAATGGCCATGGCCGGCCTGTGGATCTACGCTATTATTGATGTGGTCCGATCCGAATTCAAAGGGGAGCACGATAAATTAATCTGGCTGTTGCTGGTCATACTACTGCCCTTTGTGGGTACAATCTTGTACTTTACCATTGGAAAAGACCAAAAAACCAGTGGTCCGGGAACAGACTTGGTGTAATTGACCGGTAATACGACCTCTCAAAAAGCACCTAAGCCCATACTTTCGAACCCTGTTGTTCACCATATATACACAAAGCCATGCGTGAATTCCTGGAGGTAGCCCTGCTACCGGTCAACCTCTTTTACACCTTTCTGCTGCTGTTCATGTTGGTGTATTGGCTGTCCGTTATCTTCGGAGCCCTGGACGTACATTTCCTGGATTTCGACGTGGATGCGGATGTAGATGTCGATGCCGGGATCGACCTGGATACTGACGTGGATGCGCATATTGGCGGCGGATGGTTGGCCGGAACCCTCCAGTTTTTCAATATTGGCCGGGTACCTTTCATGACCATTCTCACCGTGGTGATCCTGAATAGTTGGATCCTGATGTTGCTGGGTAATTACTACCTCGGCCAAAATAGCTGGTGGTTCTTTGCGGCCGCCTTCATCCCCGTTCTTTTTGTCAGCCTGCTGATCGCCAAGCTGATTACCACTCCGCTTATTCCGGTTTTTGACCGTTTGAATACAGCCGCTGAGCCCGTCGCGTACTTAGGACGTGAGGGACGGCTGCGCTTACCTGCCAGTTACGATATGTTCGGCCAAATGGAGGTTGTTATCGATGATAGTTCTTTTCTCTTGAGTGTCCGCACTCCGGCACCGGGAACGACTATCCCCTCCGGCTCCGACGTTCGAATCATCGACCGGCTGGAGAATGGTCAGTTTGTGATTGAGAAATGTTAAAACCACGCCAATATGTTTGCTAACACCGCCCTGTTAATCTACCTGGGAATCGGGCTATTTGTCCTGTTGGGTATCTTTTTTATGATCGCCAAATGGTACAAAAAAGTCCCCCAGGGTAAAGCACTGATCGCGACCGGCTTCCGCGGAACCCGCGTCGCCTACGAAAATGGCCTGATGGTCATTCCCATCTTCGAGATGTACGAACAGATGGACCTTTCGGTAAAAACCATCGAGATCCAACGAATGGAAAAAGACGGGTTAATTTGCAAGGATAATATCCGAGCCGATATAAAGGTGGTCTTTTTCGTCCGCATCAATAAGGATGAGGCCGACATCAAAAAAGTTGCCCAGTCGATCGGTTGCGAGCGCGCCTCGGACCTCAACACGCTACGGGAGCTGTTTGAGGCCAAATTCTCCGAGGCCATCAAAACGGTGGGTAAGCGTTTTGATTTTGTCGAGCTCTATGATAACCGGGAGAAATTCAACCTGGAAATTCAGAACACCATCGGTGAATACCTGAATGGCTACAAACTGGATGATGTTTCCATCGACTATCTGGAACAAACTGATCTGGCTTTCCTGAAGGTTGACAATATTCTCGACTCGGAGGGTATCAAGAAGATCACCGAACTGACCGCCCAACAAAAGATCAAGGCCAACTTCATTCGCCGCGAGGAGGAAAAAACCCTCAAGGAGCAGGACGTTGATGCCCGGGAGGCCATTCTGGAATACGAGCGTCAACTGGCAGAAAAGGAGGAACGTCAAAAGCGGGAGATCGCCAACATCAAAGCCCGTGAAAACGCCGAGATCGCCAAGATCAATGAGGAGGAGCGTTTGCGTTCCGAGATCGTCCGGATCAAAACGGAAGAAGAACTGGCCATTGCCGAAGAGAATAAAAACCGCCAGGTGATCGTCGCCGCCAAGAATAAGGAGCGTACCGACGCCGTGGAGACCGAGCGCGTAGAAAAAGACCGCGCCCTGGAACAAACCGAACGCGAAAAGATCGTCGCCCTGGCCGATATCGAAAAAGAGCGTGCCCTGGAAGTGGAACGCAAAAACATCCAGGACGTCATCCGCGAACGGGTAATGGTCGAGAAAAAGACCGTGGAGGAAGAAGAGCGCATCAAGGATACGCGCGTCCTGGCGGAAACCAATCGCCTGAAAGAGAAAACGCTCATTGAGGCCTCCGCTACCGGTGAAGCTATGGTAATTGAAGAAGAACGCAAGGCGGAAGCTCAGCGCCAGGCCGCTGAGATCCAGGCCAAGACCCTCATCATTGAGGCGGATGCCAAGAAAGATGCCGCCACCAGGGAGGCCGAAGCCCGGAAGATCCAGGCCGAAGCCAAGGCAGCGGAAGAAGCCACCATCGGCCTGTCCGAAGCTCAGGTCATTGAAGCCAAAGCCAAGGCCGAAGAATTACACGGAGAATCCGAAGCCCGCGTACTCGAGAAAAAAGCCATGGCCGAAGCCAAGGGCATCGAAGCCAAAGCCAAGGCACTACGCGAGCAGGGCATGATGGAGGCCGAAGTGTCCCGTGAGCAGGGCAAAGCCGAAGCCGAGGTGATGGAACAGAAATACGCTGCCGAAGCCAAGGGCGTGGAAGAAAAAGCTCTGGCCATGCAGAAACTCGACGGGGTCGGAAAAGAACACGAAGAGTTTAAGCTGCGCCTGGAAAAAGACAAGGCCGTGGAACTGGCCCATATCGGCATCCAAAAGGATGTAGCCAATGCCCAGGCCGATGTTTTGGCGGAAGCCTTAAAGCAAGCCAATATCGACATCATCGGTGGCGAAATGCAGTTTGTCAACAGCATCCTGAACTCGATCAATCGCGGCCGCACCATCGACGGGCTGTTCGACAACAGTCAACACCTGCAAGACCTGAAGCATTCCCTGATCGGGAACGGCAGCAATGGAAATGCCGGTGGCCTGTTCACCCAGATCAGCGGACTCCTGCAACGCTCGGGGCTTAAACTGTCCGACGTGAAGGATCTGACCCTGACAGCTTTATTAATACAGGTGATGGATAAGAGCGGTAAGGATGAGAAAGGGGCTATTCAGCGACTGATCGACCGGGTGGAAGAGCTTGGCATCGGGAAACTGAAAACAGAACACCTGATGTAAAATTAGCCAAACAATGACCCAGAAGGCCCAGACAACCCTGGAAGGCGGTAGCTACGAGATCATTCGCAAACGTTTGCTGGAGCAAGCCGGAGAGCTCCGGCAGCGACTGCAAGCGCTGAATACCGCCCGTAAGGATGTGTTCGGCGCGATCGAAAATACCCTCATTGCTAACGAGCGCATCTATACAGGTAATTACTGCATGGCCCGGGATATGGTGGCCCTCGGTGATCATTGTTTGTTTGGCTATAACGTACATATTGGGTTGCGATCGGGTATTGTGCTGCAGGATGTATTCAGCGTATATACGTTCCGGGATCAATCGTTCGGGGAAGGATCCCTGGACCTGATCCGGGATGAGAAATTTGTAACCGACTTTCAGAACCTCTATCGGTATTATAAAGATGCCTACTTTGCCCGCTTTTCTCAGCGCGGCAGATACTTATACATGGTGTTTTACCTCAGTGAAAAGGGGGAAGACATCAAAGCCTTCAAGTGGCTGGTTACGGACGAAGGCCTGGAATATATCGACAACCGGTCGGACCACGAGGTGGGCCTGCCCGAACAGTACGAATTCCGCTGGAAAGTAGCTGGCCGGGACGATCAACGCAGCGGTGCCCATCCGCACGTTTCCATCCTCGACCGGGTCTTCGTGGAAACCGTCGGCGGTGACCTGACCATTAAGGTCGAGGACAATACCGATGACGGGAGGGGCATTCTGGCGGAACCCGTCGAACACCGGGACCAGACGCTGGATGATGCCGAATTTCTCTACGCCGACTTGGGTAATCTCATCGCCCTGAAGATCCGCCCCTACCAGGAAGAGCCCCGGTATTTCATCTTCAACGAAAAGATCCAGCAAGCACTGCGCATTGATGCGCTGGATCGTTCCGGAGTGCTGTTACCCGACCAGCAGGGTTTGATATTTGCCAACGGATACTATCTGCAGACCGGCGAATACAAGGTGTTTGATAACCAGCCAGGATATTTGCAATTTAAAAAACGGGTGGTTTCCCCGAATGGAGAGGATTTCCTCTTTGTATTTTATGCACCGAAAGAAGGGCAGTATTGCCTGCTTCACTACAATGTGATTGAGCAAACAGTGGCCACCCCTATTCTTTGCCACGGTTTTTCCATCTTCCCCGACGGTGAGATGGCCTACTTCAAAGCCGAAGACGAACCCACCAAGCACCACCAGATCCAGATCTGGCAAACGCCCTTTCTGGCCGGGGAAACCATTCCCGCGGAGCATACTGATACCTATCTGTTTAAGGTTGGCAATAAAGACTTGGTGAAGGCCATGGCTGAGTGCCAGGAGATCTTATCGCTTACGCAAAAAAAGGACTCCTACGCCGATCTGTACGATGACCTGGTGAGGCGAACCACTGATGTCATGGACTCCTATTACTGGATTGGCCAGGCGGATACTTTCCGGCTCGACGAACCACTTGCCGCCCTGCGGGAAACGGCGCGTTCGGCTATTGGGGAGTTTGAGAAAAAGCGGCGGCAGGAACGCGAAACCAGGGAGGCCACCGAGCGCGTGCGCACCCAGGCCCTTGATCTGTTCGAGCAGATCAAGCGACAGACGTTCAACAGCATTGACCTGTTCGTGAGCAGCCTCGCTGACCTGCGCCGGTTACGGGGAGAATTGGTCGGCCTTAAAGAGCGGAAATACGTCGATCTGGAATTGGTGGAGCAACTCGAAGAACAAGCCGGTAAAGCCAACGAACGCCTCTCAAACGATTGTGTACAATTCCTCATGCAAGAGGAGGCACTGACGCCCTACGCCGAGCGTATCGACAAAGCCGGTGAGGGGCTCGACCAACTGGCCACCGCCCGCGATGCTGGTGAGCGAGCCGAAACATTTCAGGAAATCGGTACGGAACTGGAGCTGCTGACGGAGATCGTGAGTAACCTCAAGATCGAGGATGCCACCCAGACAACACACATCATAGACGAAATTTCGGGCTTATTCACTTTATTGAACCAGTCGAAGGCGGCCCTTAAGCGCCACAAAGAAAATCTGCAACGCACGGAAGCAACGGCTGAGTTCACTGCCCAACTGAAGTTACTCGACCAAAGTACGATCAACTATCTGGACGTAGCTGATACGCCCGAAAAGTGCGACGATTACCTCAGTAAGATCATGGTGCAGCTGGAAGAGCTGGAGAGTAAATTCGTGGAGATCCCCGAATTTACGGAGCGCCTGGCCGAAAAGCGGGAGGAGATTTACGGGGCGCTAGAGGGACGCAAAAACCGCCTTATTGAGGCCCGCAACAATCGTACAGCTTCGCTCGATTCGGCAGCTGACCGCATCCTCAGCGGAATCCGTAAGCGGGTACAGGCCTTTAAAGAAGCCGAAGAACTCAACAGCTTTTTCGCCGCCGATCTGATGGTTGAAAAAGTGCGGGACCTTTCGCGTCAACTCACCGAACTAAACGACAGCACGAAGGCCAATGGTGTCCTGACCCGGCTCAAGACCCTCAAAGAAGATGCTCTGCGCCAGTTGCGCGACAAGCAGGACCTGTTTGTCGAGGGGCAGGATCTCATCAAATTGGGCCGGCACACTTTCACCGTAAGTACGCAGCCCTTAGAGCTGACGGTAGTCAGGCGGGGCGACCAGATGGCTTTCCACCTCACGGGCACCAATTTCTACGACCCCATCCAGGATCAAACTTTTCGGGCCACACGGCCTGTCTGGGATATGCAACTACCCTCCGAAAACGAGGAAGTATACCGCGGGGAGTATCTGGCCTGGGAGCTGCTGCCCCTGGCTACCAACGACCAATGGCCGGCCGATGATTTTCAGGCCCTGCTAAAACGAGTGCGCAGCGAGGCAGCCAAGCGGTACGAAGAAGGTTACGTAAAAGGGATCCACGATGAGGATGCGACTCATATTTTATCTGCCTTACGGCAAAAAAGCCAGGCTCTGGGACTATTGCACTATCCGTCGCGGGTGCGCGCGTGTGGCTGTCTGTATTGGCACCACTTTTTGGATGACGCCCAGCGCCGGCATCTGGACCAGCAACTAGCCCACGCCGGAAAAATCCTTCAGGTCTTTCCCGCGACCAGGGAATTCGATTATTTGCGAAGTGCGCTTAGGAAGTCCCTGCAGGAACTCAACGATCAATGGCACATCTTTCCCGATTTTCTCATACCGGAGGCGGCCGCCTATCTCTTCGAGGAGCGGGTACGTCGCAGAACGGGCTTTGTCTGTGCCCCCGAAGCAGCGGAATTATACCGGGCATTCTGGCAAACCATCAAATCGCAGAAGGCCGCGAAAACCATTCAGGAGGGTTTAGACGAACTAAGGGAGCAACCCCTCGAACAATACCACCTGGCTCGCCAGTGGGTCTATGCTTTTCTGGAGGCAGGGTCGAATGTTACCCACCGGGCTCTGCTCGACGAAATCTCCTGTTTGGTAGCTATCAGTACATTCACGACCGACCATGCCGGCGACGTATCTGCCCACACCACCCTGGAAGGGCTGCGTGGCGATCATCCGCTTTTGCCGAAAGGCAAATACGCACTCGACTACCACGAACTTACGGACAGAATGAATCGGTTCAAAAACGAAACGCAGCCTCTGTATCGGCAATTTATGGTCCTGAAGCGATCACTCACCGACGCTTTCCGGCAGGAAGCCCAACTGGATGCCTTTAAACCACGGGTACTGAGTTCCTTTGTCCGTAATCAGCTGATCGACCAAGTCTATTTGCCAATTTTTGGGGATAACCTGGCCAAGCAGATCGGGACTGCCGGTGAGCAAACGCGTACCGACCGCATGGGGATGCTGCTGCTCATTTCGCCGCCCGGCTACGGTAAGACTACCCTGATGGAATACATTGCCGACCGCCTGGGACTCATTTTCGTTAAGGTCAACGGCCCCGCTATCGGGCACCAGGTTACAGGGCTGGCTCCTGCCGATGCCCCCACCATGGCCGCCGCCAACGAGCTCGAAAAACTGAACCTGGCCTTCGAGATGGGTGACAATATCATGTTGTACCTGGACGATATCCAGCACTGCCATCCCGAATTTCTGCAAAAATTCATCAGTCTGTGCGATGCTCAACGCAAGATCGAAGGAGTATATAAAGGAGAAGCAAAGACCTATGACCTGCGCGGGCGGCGAGTTTGCGTGGTCATGGCCGGTAACCCCTACACAGAGAGTGGTGAACGCTTTCAGATTCCGGACATGCTGGCCAACCGGGCCGACATCTATAATCTGGGAGACATTATCGGCGACAGCAAGGACGTTTTTGAGCTCAGTTACCTGGAAAATGCCCTGACCTCTAACGAGCATTTGAAGGATCTGGCAGCCGGCGGACTCGATAATGTGTACGCGCTGCTAAAGGCCATGAAACAAGGATCCATGGAAGGTATTGAGCTGAATGGCAACTACGGACCGGAAGCGATCCGGGATTTTCAGGCCGTTCTGGAAAAGATGCTGCGCATCCGGGATGTCGTGCTGCGGGTCAATCAGGAATACATCCGTTCGGCCGCTACGGACGACGCTTTCCGCACCGAGCCCGCCTTTAAACTGCAGGGCTCCTACCGTAATATGAATAAATTGGCGGAGAAGGTCGTGCCCATCATGAACGAACGGGAATTAAACACTCTGATACTGGCCCATTACGAAGGGGAATCTCAGACCCTGGCCAGTGATGCCGAAGCCAACTTCCTGAAATTGAAAGAGATCATGGAGGTCCTCACTCCGGAGGAGACCGACCGGTGGGAAGCTATCAAAGCGACTTTCGTCAAAAACAAACGCTTTTTCGGAGCCGACGGCACCGACCGCATGGCCCAGATCCTCGCCCAAATGGATGTGTTCAACGAAAGCGTATTGGGAATACGCGATGCGCTCTTGAAAGGTAGGGATGGCTGACGGCTCCCTCCCTCCGTCCGTTCCGGACTTCGGCGGGCAGGAACGGCTGACGGCTGAGTT
>CAYFGK010000092.1:0-29293 GCA_964342305.1 uncultured Saprospiraceae bacterium
CTCACGTTACGCTACTGCTCTTTCCCGGCAGCTTCCCGTTGGCGAATATAGCCTGTATAATAGATTCGGCAATGGGGAGGCACGCTTTTGGTGATCCAGACATTACCCCCGATGATACTATCGTGGCCGATGACGGTGTCGCCGCCCAGAATGGTTGCACCGGCATAGATGATCGCCCGGTCCTCAATGGTGGGGTGGCGCTTGGTACGCGCCAGGTCCTTACGCACGCTCAAAGCACCCAGTGTGACTCCCTGGTATATCTTCACCTGATGTCCGATATCACAGGTCTCACCGATCACCACTCCCGTGCCGTGGTCGATGCAGAACCCGGGGCCGATCCGGGCTGCCGGGTGAATGTCGATGCCCGTTTTGCTGTGGGCGTGCTCGGTGAGGATACGTGGGATCAGGGGAATCTGCAATTGCTGAAATTCGTGGGCGAGGCGGTACACCGCAATGGCATAAAACCCCGGATAAGTGCGGATGACTTCCGTAAGGCTGGCCGCTGCCGGGTCGCCCGACAGAATAGCTTCAGCATCCTGTAGCAGTAAGTCGCGGATGAAGGGCAATCTATCCATAAATTGGTGCTCCACATGCTCTGGGACTACGCCGTGGCGGTCGTCGAGGGATTGCAAGATGCGAAAGAGCTCCAGTTGTAAGTCCCCGAAATGCTGGGTGAACTCCCGGTGCGACCGGTACCGATGGTTGGAAAATTCGGGGAAAAGCACCCCGAGCAGGCCTTCGAGCCAGTTGCAAACCAGGGCCGGTTCGGGCATTCGCGGCGCTCGTTGGTGCGCATCGTACAGGGATTGAATGAATTTCTGTTCCATATGTCGCAGGGATTATGACTTAATCGGGACCCATTCCTGGAAAGTCCTCTCCTTAGTAAAGGAAGATAGGCAGAAAATAGTTGAACCGACAGCCTTACGGCAAAACAATACGGACATGATCCCCGAAATAGGTCAGTAAGAGGTATCATCCAACCGGGTTTTCCCGCGGAAGGTGTAGTACACAAAGGCGGTATAACTCAAAACCAGCGGGGTGCCGATTGCGGCAATCGTCAGCATGATGCCCAGCGACTTGGTGGAGGAAGCAGCATTGTAAATTGTGATATTGTTGGCCGGGTCAATCGTCGACAGGATGAGTACCGGATATAATTCGATGGCTGCCAAACCGAGGAGGAGCGCAACGGTGGTTGCCGAAAAAATAAATGCCCTGCGGTAGCGACGTTTGGCTACCAGACGCGGAATATTGGCGATAGCCAGGAAAGCCAGCACCGGGACCACAAACAGCCAGGGAGCTGATTTAAAGCGGTCGGTCAGGTGAGGGATATAAATCAATGTATAGAGGGTCACCAGGCCAAAGCTGATGATAAAGAAAATGATAGCCCGACGAAGCAGTATCGTGATTTTGGCGAAAAGCCGTCCTTCTGTCTTCATAGTCAGATAGATGGCTCCGTGCATCATAAACAGGGCTACCGTAGTAATGCCCACCATGATAGCGTAGGGGTTGAGAAAATTGATCCAGTTGCCGGAAAACTCCAGGTCGGGACCGATCGCAAAACCCTGCAGTACATTACCTAGTACCACTCCCAACAGCAGGGCCAGGGCAATACTGGAAACGCTATATGCTACGTCCCACATTTGACGCCACCATTTCATGGGTTCTTTGGAGCGAAATTCTATGCTTACCGCCCGGAAGATCAGGAAGGCGAGGAATAACATGAAGGGAATATACATGGCCGAAAACATGGTAGCATACAGGATAGGAAAACCCGCAAATAGCGCTCCTCCTCCAATTACCAGCCATACTTCGTTACCGTCCCATACCGGGCCGATGGCATTCAGGGCGATCCGCCGACTTTTTTCCTTTCGGAAAAATAAGTGCCAGGCACCAGCACCCAGGTCAAAGCCATCGAGAATGGCGTAGCCACTGAAAAGAGCTCCCACTACGAGAAACCACAGCGTGGGAAAATCGATTCCAAGAAATGAAGCAAGGGTCAACATAATGGAAGTTTTAGTGGCTATTATTGGGAATCGTTTTCGAGCCAGCCGGCCATCTCTTCGTGCCGGGGACTGTGTTGAATCGTTTCGTGGCTATCGGGACCCGCTTTGATCTTTTTATTTAATAAGTAGAGAAACAGGGCAAAAAGCAGGGTATAAATAACCGTGAACAAGATGAGCGAGAAGACCACCTGATTGGCCGTAACTACCTTTGAAAGGGCATCCGATGTCCGGAGCAACCCGTACACCACCCACGGCTGCCTGCCCATTTCGGCCGTATACCACCCGAACTGATTGGCCAGTTGGGGTACAAAGACCATAAATACAAATACCCAAAGCAGCCATCGCTGTCGGAAGAGGTTTCCCCGCCACCAGTAAAAAACAGCGAGGACCGTGAGCCCGATCATCAGCATCCCGAAAGCTACCATCAGGTGGTAAAACTGGAAAATGGCATTTAAGGCTGTTGGCCGTTCATCCTCGGGGAAGGCATTCAGACCGGTAACTGGTTCGGCGGTATCAAAGTGGACCATGAAGGAGAGTCCGCCCGGAATACTGAGTCCGGTGACGGTTTGTGCTTCTTTGTTGACCCACCCCATGATGTATAAGGGGGCCGGAGCGAGGCTGTCGAAGTGCCCTTCCATGGCTGCTAATTTGGCGGGTTGATTGACCGCAACCCCATCGGCCGATTGGTGGCCCGATGCCAGCTGCCCGAGGGATGCGAGAAGGGCAACACCCAAGGCAATCTTAAAAGCTTTCTTCGACAGTTCAACGTGGCGGTTGCGTAGCAGGTAGTAAGCGTGGACACTCAGCACCAAAAAAGCTCCCGCCAGGAAAGCCCCCAGCCACACGTGAGTGAGCCGGTCGATGGAGGAGGGGTTGAATACCATGGCCCAGAAATCGGTGATCTCAGCCCGTGCATTCATACCTTCACCAACAACGTGATAGCCGGCCGGTGTTTGCTGCCAGCTATTAGCCACCACAATCCAAATGGCCGAAAACATGGAACCCAACCAAACTCCGATGGTAGCAATGAAATGCACTTTGGGTGAGACCCGGTTCCATCCGAACAGCAGGATTCCCAGGAAGCCACTCTCCAGGGCGAAGGCGAAAATGCCTTCAGCAGCGAGTGCGCTACCAAAAACATCGCCCACGTAGCGCGAATAAGTGGCCCAATTGGTGCCGAATTCAAATTCCATCACAATGCCGGTAGCCACGCCAATGCCAAAAGTCAGTGCGAATATCTTAATCCAAAAGCGTGTCATGTCTTCGTACACCTTGTCGCGAGTGCGCAGGTACATGCCTTCCATGATCACGATGATCAGGCCGATACCGATGCTCAGTGGAGGATATATGTAGTGAAAAGCAACGGTAAAAGCGAATTGTATCCGGGAAAGAATTTCGACATCCATAAAGACCGGGTTAGGTTCATTGGGGAATATTCCGAGGTAAAACTCCGATATTATTAACGTGAGGTAGGGGGCTAATAAATTGATAATGAACGGATTATAACTACCTCTCGTTGTGTTTGACAGAGGGTATCAGGTAGTAGGACTTGCTCAAATCTCAATACACTTTCCCAACTACCCTGTACCGGGAGGTTGGGCCTTAGGTATCCTCTCTTTAAGAAATTGTTTGTGCCCAACCTGACGTTAATATACCGGCAAAAAGACTAGAAATAAAGGGAGATGTTAGTGATTTGGGTTACAATCAGGCGCAACAATCGTTTTTGGAATGATTCTAAACTGCCCTGGAGTATAAAATACCTAGCGGGCATTCTTCCGGTTCAGACGACGTTTTTCCAGTTCACGGTCGATCATTTCACCGACCTGCTCGTGATGGCCGTTGCCTTTAAAGGCAAAACGAATAAACAGTTGCCCACCGAAGAAGAGTAAGAAGGAAAAAGGAAAGAAAAGCAGGAAAAATAACCCCAACAAGCGAAAATTCAGAGCCATTGCACCCATCCAGAGAATTAAAGACACCGGAGAGAGGGCAACGATACGGATCAGCACAAAATTGAGTTGCCGGAAAAGGGTGTATTTGGCCTGCCACTGCCCCTTCAGGCGGATGAGTTGGGCCGTACTGAAATATTCAGCTCCCGTATCGGCCAGAAATGCCAATTCATTCTCGGCATTTGCTTCGAGATGTTGGAGCATCTGGTCCAAATCGCGGGGAGCCATATTCCGTGATTGTTTTACGTGGTTGGATGGATAAATTGATTCCGCTTGCTAACAATACGCCCCGTCGGGCAGGATTGTTACGCGGGCAATTAAATTAACAAAATTAAAGCCCTGGCACCAGTGTACAGGACATTTATTTTGTTCCGGTTCGTGTGAAAACGAGCCCGGCGCATCTGCTCGCTACTGTGGTCTAACCGGAATGTGCCTGGTTAAGTTCAATCTTGTTGCGGCCCAATTGTACGGCACCCGACCGTTCCAGTTGTTTCAGTAACCGGGAAACGGCTTCACGACTGGCATTGAGGTCGAAGGCAATATCCTGGTGCGTGGCCTGGATAACATTGGACTGGGTAGCGGATGCTTTTTTATGCAAATAATCCAGCAAGCGCTCATCCATTTTTTTGAAGGCGATATTATCGATGGTCCGGACCAGCTCCATCATCCGGTCGTCGTAGCTGCGCATAACAAAATTTTTCCAACTCTGGTATTTGGTCATCCACTGATCCACATACCGGATGGGTATTCCGATCAGGGTGGTTGGCTCCTCGGCAACGGTCCGGATCTGGCTTTTTTTATCCATCATACAACAGGTAAAGGACATGGAACAGGTATCGCCGCTGTTGAGGTAGTACAGAAACAATTCTTTACCATCTTCATCTTCCCGGACCACTTTAATGGAACCCTCTACTACCAGGGGGACCAACTTAATGTAGCTGTCGACATCCATGATGATCTCACCGGCTGAGAAATGCAGCAGTTGCCCGACTCTGGCAATTTCTTCCTGGAGCTCCAGCTCTGCTAAAAAAGGATAGTGCTGACGCAGCAGGTTGGATATTGTTGGGTTTGTATCGTTCATTGTTTATCCGTATCGCTTGGAAGTTGAGGAGGAATCGTGGTCGATGGCATTTGGATCATAGCGAACATTGATGGTCAACCAAATGGCACGGGCCAGTCGGAAAATATACACAAAGAAGACGGCACACACGGCAATCAGGGCGGCGAAGGAAACTTCGGTGCTCCAACCGAGGCCCCAGTGGAGTCCCAACACAAAAGCTATACAAAAAAAGCCGGTGAAGATATAGGAGATAAACATGGCGCCGTAGTAAAAACCGGGTTCCGGCCAGTAATCCAGCCCGCAATTAGCACACCGTTCGGGCATATCAAAGGGCTTGGAATAGGAGAAGGTCGGGGTTTTGAACAGGTTTCCTTCGTGGCAGCGGGGGCACCGTAACTTTGCCGGGCCATAGAGCGGATTTCCTTTCTTTATCAAACTCATTTACACGAAAATATGATCAGATGTTCATATGAATTTTGGTAAAAAAAGCATCCGTGCGGACGCTTTTACTTTGCTTCTTACATATTGCACTGGCAATTCTCCAGGCATTCGATGATCAGGCTGACGTCCCGTTCTTTCAGGGAGTACATCATACTGCGGCCATCTCTTTTTACACTGAGAATACCTTTCAGGCGCATATTCTGCAGATGGTGTGACGTCAGGGATTGCTCACTACCCAACATTTCGCAGATCTCAGAAACCGACAGTTTCGGGTGCTGCTCCAGCAGGTGAATAATACCGAGGCGCAAAGGGTGAGCAACGGTCTTGAGAATAAAAGCGATGCGCTCCAGCTTCTCCGCTTCTTGTTCGTTTAAAACTCCTTTTTTGCTTTCCATGTGGCGCGACTGCTTGGGTGATAAAATACGTTGTCGTACGACGAAGAGCTTTCGAAAAGTACCATGTCTTTCCAGGGTGACCTGGGTCGATAGTGGTGATCGAAAATGTCGCTCTAGGAGCATACACGTTTTAAAGATACAACACCGGGAAGAACTTTGTTTAGTCGGAGCAGAAAACCTTGCCGCAAGTCCGATTTCCAGAAGGGAAATGAAATCGAAAAAAAAAGAACGTGCCAGCAACTTGCTTTGGCGGCAGAGTGCCCGAGGCGGGAGTCGAACCCGCACGCCCTAACGGACACATGGCCCTCAACCATGCCTGTCTACCAATTCCAGCACCCGGGCAAAAGGGATCCAAAGCTAAGCTGTTCCGGCACGTTCAAGTGTACTTTAAGTCCTATGCTTAAAGCCACGCAAAACTACAGGGTTTTTATAAAAACTCCAAGTACTACCCTATAGATTTTCCAAGGCGGATTTGCGAAGTTTTTGCAAAAAGGGAGATGCAAAAATAAAATCCTGGAGAATATCATTGTCACTTTCAAGGACTTCCGAGTTGTTGCCCCGCCAGGCAACGTGACCATGGTGCAATAAAATGATATTATCACCGATCTCCATCACCGAGTTCATATCGTGGGTGTTAATAACAGTAGTAATATTCTGATCTTTGGTGATGCTCAGGATCAACTCATCGATCAGGATAGCCGTTTTGGGGTCCAGCCCGGAATTGGGTTCATCACAAAACAGGTATTTCGGCTGCATGACGATGGCACGGGCAATACCTACCCTTTTCTGCATGCCGCCACTGGTCTCAGACGGGTACCGCTCATTCACTCCACTGAGCTCTACCCGCTCCAGCGTTTCGTTTACCCGATTATGCTTTTCCTTACGGGTCATATTGGTAAACATATCGAGCGGAAAGCGTATGTTCTCCTCAACCGTCATGGAATCGAATAGGGCCGAACCCTGGAACAGCATACCGACTTCCATCCGGATAGCCTTGATCTGCTTTTTGTTCAGTTGGGAAAAGGCGGTATCCCCGTAGAATATCTTCCCCTGAGTGGGACGAAGTAGTCCCACCAGACATTTAAGCAGGACGGTTTTACCGGCACCGCTGCGGCCAATGATCAGATTGGTCTTGCCCCGGTAGAATTCGGTGGTAATTCCCTTTAGCACCTCGTGCTCCCCGAATGATTTATATAGTTCTTCGGTATGAATCATGATCAATTGGCTTAAGTGAGCAAAATAGCAATAACATAATCGGCGATCAGGATCAGGATATCACTGAAAACCACGGCGTTGGTACTGGCTTTTCCCAGCTCTATACTACCACCCCGCACGTAATAGCCCTGAAAACAGGATACACTGGTCAGCAGGAACGCAAAGGTGACGGACTTGACGAACATCATGAATACATTATGTGCCTGGAAGAAGCTACGGACCCCCTGAACGTACTCTTCGCTAGACATGTAGCCGGCTGGCACAGTGGCTACATATCCGCCAATGATGCTGACGAAAGCCGCAATGGCTACCAGCATCGGGATTACAACGAGTGCGCCGAGGAGTCTCGGCATGATCAGATAGGCCGCAGTATTCACTCCCATGATCTCCATGGCATCAATGTGTTCCTTTTGGCGCATACCTCCCAGCTCCGCAGCCATATTTGATCCAACCTTGCCGGCAAGTACCAGGCAGGTGATGGTGGGAGCCAATTCGATGATGGTACTATCCCGCACGATGTAACCAATGTAGTAGACAGGCACCAGGGTACCATCAAGTTGGTAGGCAAACTGTACAGCAGTAACGGCCCCGATGAAAAGGGAGATGAGTGCCACAATGACCAGGGAACCCACCCCGATATCATTCATTTGCCGCATGGTCTCCTTGTAATACATGGAGGTCTTTTCCGGACGGGAAAAAGCGGTGCCGAGCATTTTCAGGTACCGGCCAAAAGACTCTAAAAACTTAATGATGATCATATAGGTGATATTCCGGTTGTTCACAACCCACCAGAGTGGTACGGCGAGAAGGCCCCGCAAAAGTAGCTGAATTAAGGATAAAACGAAAATACCCCTTTCGTTCATTGGTGCCGACTAGACTCAACAATCCGTGTGAATTAAGAGTTGAATGTGCACAGTAAATTACTTCCGGGTATTGTGAAGCTGTTTCAATGAATAAATCAAGTATATGAGTCAACTCCGTGCCCTTGTTACCGGTGCCACTAAAGGAATGGGGCGATCTATTTCGGAAGCCCTGGCCGGGGCGGGATTCGATGTTGGCCTGCTGGCCCGAAACAAGTCTGATCTGGTCGATTTCCAGGAAAAACTTCGACATGAATTTCCCGACCGCACTTTTCCATTGTTTGCCGTAGATTTGGGAAACCGGGAATCGCGGGATAGCGCTATATCTGAGCTAGGTACCATTGCCTGGGACCTTTTGGTGAATAATGCAGGTCTGTACAAACCTGCTGCTTTACTGGACCCGGCCGATGATCTGGCGGAGATGTGGGCCGTAAATGTTGCCGGACCCTATGACTTGATGCGAAGCCTGGTGCCGGGAATGATCGAACGCCGCAGTGGTCACGTGATCAATATCTGCTCGGTCGCCTCTCTTCGACCGCAGGCAGGCAGTGCAGCCTACTCGGCTACCAAAAGTGCACTACTCAGCCTGACCCGCAGTTTGCGCGATGAAACAAAAGACCACGGTATCGGGGTCACCGCCATCTTGCCGGGCCAGACCTGGTCCAACTCCTGGCGTGGTGTGGAATTGCCCGGGGATCGCCTCATGCAGCCTGAAGACATCGGACAGGTCGTCGTAAAAGCCTGGGAGTTGGGGCCCTCGGCAATCGTTGAAGAAATTACCCTTCGCCCCCAAATGGGTGATTTGTAATTATTCCGCTTCCGAAAAGATTTGGGCTTCGCCCAATCTTTTCACGCGACATTACTTTACGAATTGGTCTATGCCCAATCTCGAATTAACAAGACAAAAATCAACCTGCTTTATGAAATACCTTATCACCGGTGCCAGCCGCGGTATCGGACGCGATACAGCATTGGAGCTTGCCTCCGATCCGGACAATCATATTCTGGCGCTTTCGCGAAACGAAGCCCGCTTGCAAGAGCTGGCCGGGCAAGCCCGCGAACAAACAGGACGCGATGCTATAATGGTCTTACCATTTGACCTGACCGACCCCGACTGGCCCGCCCTGGCTGTTGCCATCCGCAAGATGGGGGGAATGGATGTACTCATTAATAACGCAGGCCTGTTGATCAATAAACCCTTTGTGGATTTGGAACGGAGGGATTGGGAGCAGCTTTTTGAGGTGAATTTCTTTTCGGCAGTCGCCCTGATCCAACGGCTATTACCCGAATTACAGCGCTCGGACAGTGCCCATATTGTCAACGTTACGAGCATGGGGGGATTTCAGGGAAGCAGTAAATTCCCGGGTCTTACCGGATACAGTACGAGCAAAGCAGCCATCTCTAATCTGACCGAATGCCTGGCCGAAGAATTCAAAGATATGGGCATTGCCGTGAATGGATTGGCCCTTGGTGCTGTTCAGACCGAAATGCTTAACGAAGCTTTTCCCGGGATGAAAGCACCGGTAGAGTGTGCGCAAATGGGTAGTTTTATGGCTTATTTTGCCCGGCAGGGCCATCAGTTTTTTAATGGTAAAGTGCTGCCGGTGAGCGTTTCAACACCTTAAGAAGCTGTTTGAATTTATTCCTCCCCGTACGGGCCGGTTTTGACGCCCCACCTAACCACAAAATTCAAGCTAACAAATTTCAAAAACCAAATTCAAACAGCTTCTAAAGATTATGGCAACCCAGGACAAATTATTTACGCCCTACCGGGGACTGAAATACACCCGGTCGGAAATGCTGAGTCGGTCACGTGAATTTTACCAATACATGGATAAAAGGCGGACCCTGCGTATGTTTTCGGACGAACCTGTACCGCTGGAAGTTATGGAAAATATTATCATGACTGCTTCGACTGCTCCGAGTGGAGCCCATAAGCAGCCGTGGACTTTTTGTCTGATCAGTGATCCGGTGCTAAAGAAAAAGGTCCGCAAATCAGCTGAGGAAGAAGAATACCGAAACTACCACGGCCGTATGTCGGAAGAATGGCTGACGGATCTGGAGCCTTTCGATACCGATTGGAACAAACCCTTTCTCGAAACGGCTCCCTACCTGATAGTGCTGTTTAAGAAGGCATATGATCTGGTCGATGGAGAAAAGCAAAAGAACTACTACGTCAATGAATCAGTGGGTATCGCGGCAGGTTTTTTATTGGCCGCAATTCACCAGGCTGGTCTCGTGGCATTGACGCACACGCCGAGCCCGATGAATTTCTTACAGGAATTGCTCGACCGCCCCGACAATGAGCGTGCTTTCTTGCTGATTCCGGTTGGGTATCCCGCCACTGATGCAAAAGTTCCCGTTTTGGAGCGAAAAAATAAGGATCAGGTATTTATTCACTACGGAGGCGAAGAATAGCTTTCCATTAAAATCGACTATGTGTACCGTTACCTACGTGCCGCGGGGCGAGCATTCATTTGTTCTGACAACCAACAGAGACGAAGCGCCAGGCCGTTCTCCGCGAGGCATTGAGCAATTACCCGGTATGTTGTTTCCCCGCGACACCAAAGCTGGTGGGACCTGGATCGCCGCTTCTGCCGACGACCGCGTTGTTTGTGTGCTTAACGGAGCATTTACACTACACGAACGCCGGCCACCTTACCGGCTGTCGCGGGGTATCATGGCACTGGACTTTTTTTCCTACAAAACAGCCGGTGATTTTTTTGGACAGTTCGATTTTACTAATATTGAACCCTTTACAATGGTTATCTATGACCGGACGGAACTGTTCGAATATCGGTGGGACGGGAAAAAGCAGTACATTAGCTCTCTGGAAACCGGTCAACCGTATATATGGTCATCGGCAACCTTGTATGATGCCAGTGCACGTGCGCGTCGCGAGCAATGGTTTGAACAATGGAAAGAACAGCAGACGTATCAGCCCGAAGCCATCAGGCATTTTCACACGCATGCGGGCGATGGTGACCCCTGGAATGATGTAATCATGAACCGTGATAACGTGGTTCGAACGGTTAGTATTACTCAGGTTATCAAGCAAAAACACGCTGTTGACATGCACTACTTCGATCTGCTGCGAGCAGGGCATGACATGGCTAAAATGAACATTGAAGGTGAAAAAGTGGTGGAACCGGATTAAACAGCGTCCTGCTCTTGTCAAGCTGCTGAATTGGGAATACTGGCCGTCGATGGCCTTTTACTGGCCCATGACTATTGCAGGACCTCTCATGGCGCTGCGTGCAAAGCATCCATGCTTCTTTACCGCAGCAAATCCGGCATTATTTGCCGGAGGTGTCGGGATGGAGTCCAAATTTGAGACTCTCCGACTCATTCCAGAATCGTTACAACCCAAATCGGTTCTCGCCAAACCGGGCGAACCCTTCGTGTCAATTGAAAACAAATTACTCCACGCCGGGATTACCTTTCCGCTGATCGCCAAACCGGATATAGGATACCGTGGTTTCCTGGTCCGTAAATTAAACACGCCCTCTGAGCTGGAAGCTTATCTGGGACGCTATAATATCGACTTCATTATTCAGGAATTCCTGGATTATCCCGAGGAGGTTGGTATCTTCTATTACCGGTTGCCTAATGAACGCCGGGGCAAAGTGGTTTCGCTTACGCTAAAAGAATTTCTGTATATCTCCGGTGATGGCCGTTCGACCGTGCGCGAGTTGATCGAGCAAAAACCACGGGCATTGTTGCAATTAGAAAACCTGGAGGAAACCCAACCGGAGATCCTCACTCAGGTTCCCGACTTCGGTGAAAAAGTACCACTGAGCGTAATCGGTAATCACTCCAAAGGTACTCAGTTTATCAATGGAAACCAGTACATCGACGAGCAGTTGACAGATCTGTTCGATCAGATAAGTAAGTCAATCAATGGGTTTCACTATGGCCGCTTTGATGTGAAATGCCAGAGCCTGGAAGCGTTAAAGGAGGGCAAGAATTTCAAGATCATAGAACTGAACGGTGCCTTTTCCGAGCCGACGCACATTTATGATGCCAGTACGAGTTCGTATTGGAATGCCGTCAGCACTATCGTTCGCCACTGGCGCCTGGTTCGGCGAATCGCAATGGCAAATCACGAGCGTGGTGTTCCGTTTATGCGGACCTCCGATATGCTTTCCGAACTGAAAGCATTCAAAAATTACCACCGCAAGATCAAAAATGCCGTACAAGAAGACGAACTCATCCGGCGTCAGGAGCGCACCTTAGCCCTGAGTCCGCGCCGGGGATAGACGTGCTTCTACCCGGCCTTTCCATACGTATATCGTTACCGATACCGATCCCGGGTCTGTCCGGTCTTCCAGAAGAGTTTTTTCGTATTCAGCGGATAGCCGTTGATAGGTCTCCTTAGAGATGTATACCTTCGATAGGCCGGGAGGCAGATCCAGAATGAGTAAACTTGATTCCCGGTATCGCACCCTGGCGCGAACGTAGGCTCTATCCTCGGGCTTTTCACGAGAGAGGTCAGCCAGTTGAGGCCGGCCGCTCGACGATCGTACCAGACCGTATATATAGTCCCCTTTTCGTACAGAATCGGTATAGGTGTATTCGGCCGGAAAATCAATCGGCAGATAATAACCCCGATAAGTCTCCTGGGGGTGTGAAAGAGGCGTTTCCCAGTCGAAGGAGGTGCCTTTTTGAACCACGGCTTTTTTTTGCCGGATCAGATACAATGGGAACGACAGGTACAGAACACACAACCCACCAAATAATACCCGCTTGACCGATTGATTCATGGTTTAGGATTTGGGTGGTTCGGGGATGGGATTACGAACCTGCTCAACCACCGGATTGCCCTCGAGTACGATCTGGCCGGTTTGCCGCCCCATACGCTCAACAACAATTCCTTCCCAGATCTTTCCGCAGGCATTGTGCAGACGGGCTGTCGGCCCCAAAATGAGTCGTCCGCCGGGACGAATAGTTATCGTACTTCCCGGTGGCATCGAAATTCGGCTCTCGATCCGCAGGTACCCTTCCTCAGCAACAATTAGGTTTCCCTCCAGGTCCTTAGCCCCTCTCCAGATGACTGAATCACGGATCGCAATGGTCTTATGCTCGGCCAGGCGGCACCACTTACGGGCAATGAATTTTCGGTAGCGAAAGTCCTCACTGGCCATGCGTTGCCGGACCTTTCCTATCTGGCATGGTGTCCAGGCATTTTGCAGGGCGTTGTATTCCATAACGTTATTGGTTGCTGCAGTGTCGCAGGGTGCATCCTTGGTGCGATTCCAACATGGGTTTTTACCGGAAGGTGTATCTGGGCATCCATCATTTAACCAACTGTGCGTCAAGGAATACACATGGCCTACTTCATGGTTCAGAATACCCCGGTATCCCCAGGCGGGTTGTCCGGTTTCGTATAAGCCCGCGATCTTAATGCCACCGCCAACGGCGGCCCCGACACCATTGGCCGTATAGGTGGGCGATGCAATACTGTCGGGGTGGTGAGGCATTACAAAGATATTCAGCACGCTGTCGCGTTGGATACCGTACTTTTCGAATACCCGCGTGTCGTAGATATTTTGGTTCCGACCCCGGTGGATATAGTAAAAGAGCTCGTCGTCGAAGTGATTGTACACCCCTCCTGCTGCCGGATAGTCCGGGTGGTCAGTCAGGGTAAGTTTCAGCCGGGTAGGAATGAGTGGTAAGGGGTCGCTATAGGGTAACCAGGATTGATTGTTTTCTCTCAGGTCTTTATTAGCTGAGAGTAACCAGCCATAGACAAACTTTTGTGCTTCTTCTCCGTAATAATTGCTGGCACTATCCGTGGTATTCATAAAGTGCACATTGATGCGAATTTCACGCACCGGATAATGGTCGAGGTAACTGGTGTCAGGAATATAATCCTGATAGGTGCCGTAGCTATTGGGGCGGAAAGAAACAATCCGGGGACCGCGCTGAGCACTGCTGTCGGGCGGAGCATCAACCACACGCCAAATGTCCTGTGAAGTGGCAAAACGGGTGACGCGCTTTGGCGTACAGGCAGCCAAACCGATCAGGCACCCAATGAATAAGAGAAAACGGTACATACAAGTAAGGAGTCTGAAAAGTCACCCTCAGAAGCTGATTGAATTTGGTTTTTGAAAATTGTTAGTGTGCATTTTGTGGCTAATTGAGGCACCAAAACCGGCCCGTACGGGGAGGATTTTGGTAACGAAAAGTAGCCGCAAAAGGTGCCTAACAAAGTCGAAAGATTAATTCAAACAGCTTCTCAAGATAGGAAATCAGTGCGGGACCTGAAAATGGCGTCTACCAGCTTCCGCCGGCTCCACCACCACCGAAGCCACCACCACCGAAACCACCGAAGCCGCCACCACCACCGGACCAGCCGCCACCACCGCCGCCGCCAGACCAGCCACCACCGCCGGGAATGATAATCCAGCCGCCACCACCACGACGTCGACGCCCACGACGTCCAAAATCGTCGTAATCATAGCGCCCACCACCGTGGTAACCGCCGCCATCGCCCCAGTCATCGGAGCCTCCCAATAAACTGAAGATGACGATCACGATAATAAACAGTATCAGAATAATTACGTAGGCGGGCAAGCCTCCTTCCGAGCTTTGGTATTCCTCCGGAGAGTATTCACCAGAACCCAGCTGCATGAATGCATCGGTAGCCCGGTCAATCCCCAGATAGTATTCCCCATTGCGAAAGTTGGGCTTGATGATATTCTCAATGATCCGTTTGGCCAGGGCATCGGGGAGAAAACCTTCCGCACCGTACCCTGTCTGGATAAATACTTGCCGGTCCTGGAAGGCGATATACAGCAGAATACCGTTGTTGGTTTCGCCGGAACCTATTCCCCAGGCATCGGCCAGGCGGTAGGAATAATCGAAAGCGGCCTCCCCGTCGAGGGATTCCTGCACGACCACGGCAATCTCAATGGAGGTAGAGTCATCATAGGCCACTAATTTGCGTTCCAGAGCTTGTTCCTCGCTCGACGCAAGTATATCCGCGTAGTCATTGACCAGCGTTGACGGCTTGGGAGGAATGGGCTTTTGGGCCAGCAAACCAGTCGCCAACAACAGAAATAATGGAACGAGGATACGGAATCGCATAACTATCAGTCGGGTTTAATGAAATCAGTTCGGGTTACGGACTAACTGTCGTAGGAAATATCGTCGGGCAGTTCATTTACATCATCATCGCCCTGATGGGGAAAATAGGCTTTTAGCTTTTCGGCAATTCGCTCAATCGCGGCCAGTACGCCCTCACAAAACTGCTGATGACGAAAATGTTCCTGCATAATATCGCGGACATCGTCCCAAAACCCAGCGGGAACCACGGCGTCGATGCCTTCATCTCCTACCAGGGCAAACCGGTGGGCTTTGGGGACAATGTAGAGAAGAACACCATTGCGGGCGGCCGTTTTTTCCATACCCAGCCGGGAAAACACCTGTTGGGCATCCGCCAGGGCGGTGTAGGTAATCTGTTCGGCCAGATGTACCCGTATCTCCCCCGAGGTTTGCCCCTCAGCGGCCGTGATGGCCTGGATAATACGTTGTTCTTCTTCCGGTTTAAAAAATCGAATCATAAAGTTCTTTATTCAAAGTTCACGGTAGGGGCGTTCTGGGCGCCTGCGTCAGCTTCGAATTGAGCTCGACGGTCAAAGCCGAAGATACCGGCAAACATGCTGTTTGGGAACCGGCGAATTTTTTTGTTGTACTGCGTTACTACGTCATTGTAATCGTTGCGTGCCACTTTAATGCGGTTCTCGGTACCTTCCAGTTGTGCTTGTAACTCCAGGAAACTCTGATTGGCTTTTAGTTCCGGATAACGCTCAACGGATACCAGTAACCGCCCCAGTGATTGCGATAGTTCGCCCTGTGCCTGTTGGAATTGTTGCAGCTTCTCGGGTGTCAGATTGCTCGGGTCGATTTGCACCTGGGTGGCCTTAGCCCGGGCCTCGATCACATTGGTGAGCGTCTCCTGTTCGAAATCGGCCACCCCCTTGACGGTATTCACCAGATTGGGGATGAGGTCGGCCCGTCGCTGGTAATCGGATTGTACCTTACTCCAGGCATTTTCGACGTTCTCATCCAGGTCGACAAACGTATTGTAGGTGTTGCAACCCGTCATGAGCACGATAAGGCCTACGACAATCAGTACAATGGATAAGGTCAGATTTTTCATTTTGAATGGTATTTTGAGTACTTGTTAAGTGCTTACCGTATGGACCCAAACGGCACCGGATTACCTAACATCTTGTATGAGTAACACGATTTAGGTCGAAATCGTCGAGCTTATTGGAGGAACCCACCGGATTTTCCGACGAGTTTACGCTTCTTTCCGAGATTCGGAAAAAAGTTGCATCAGTTGTTCGGCCCCCTGAAAACTGGAAAGAGTGCCTTCAATGACTTGCTTCCGGATTTCTTCCAGCCTGTCCCGGACCAATGGATGATTATAGAATTGCTGTTTCAATTGCCGCTCGATGGTATCCTCCAGCCAGTACCTCGCCTGGTCCTGTCGTCGTTTGTGAAAATAGCCATTATTTTGGGTAAAGCCCATATAGGATTCCACCAGCTTCCAAATCTCGGGAATTCCGAGTTTGCTCAAGGTAGAACAAACAACAGCCTGCGGTGTCCAGTGACTTTCCTTAGGCGGGAACAGGTGTAGGGCATTTTGATACTCTTGCCGCGCTCTTTTAGCCAACTTCAGCCGGTCTCCATCGGCCTTATTCACAGCGATAACATCGGCCATTTCCACGATCCCGCGTTTTATACCCTGCAATTCATCACCGGCGCCCGGCAGTAATAACAAAAGAAAAAAGTCAACCATTGAATGAACGGCGATCTCCGATTGGCCCACGCCAACCGTTTCAATAAAAATGGTGTCGTAACCAGCTGCTTCGCACAGAACAATTGTCTCCCTTGTTTTCCGGGCTACTCCCCCCAGGGAGTCTCCTGCCGGTGAGGGGCGGATGTAAGCTTGCTTCCGGTTGGTGAGCGTTCCCATGCGGGTCTTATCACCCAGAATGCTGCCGTGACTCACCTGACTACTCGGGTCAATGGCCAGTACCGCGAGCTGATGCCCCGATTCGATTACCTGGTTGCCAAGGGTCTCAATAAACGAGCTTTTTCCCACGCCCGGGGATCCTGTTATCCCAATACGTATCGAGGCTCCGCTGTAGGGAAGGCATCCTTCGATAATTGCCTGGGCGGTCTCCCGGTGTTTGTCGAGCTTACTTTCAATGAGGGTAATGGCCCGGCTGAGGAGCATGCGGTCACCGCGCCGGATGCCGTCCACGTAGTCGTCAACCGATATGGTCGTGCGGTTGGTTTTACGCGACCGGATATTGGGATTGAGGTTCGACGGAGCAGATACCCCTTTCTGCACCTCTGGCCTGGTATGGTGCGGTTTGTCGGGCATGCTTACTCCCCTTTGAAGTTTGGTTTGCGTTTTTCGAGGAATGCCTGTACCCCTTCCTGATAATCGTGGGTGCGGCCGGCCATGTCCTGTAATTCACACTCTATCGCCAACTGCTTTTCCAGATCGTTATTAAATGCATAGTTGAGTGCCCGTTTGGTCAGGGCCAGGCCCTGAGTCGGCATTTGCGACAATTTGGAAGCCAGGCTCCAGGCTTTTTCAGCTCCCTCCTCGTCGGGAACTGCCTGGTAGATCATGCCCATATTGGCGGCCTCACGGGCCGATACTTTTTCGCCGAGCATCATAAAGGCGGCTGCCCGCTGCCAGCCCACAAGACGGGGCAGGTGGTAGGTGCCCCCGCTATCCGGAACCAACCCTATTTTGCTGAAAGCCTGAATAAAAGCGGCTGATTCCACCGCCAGGGTAATGTCGCAGGCCAAAGCCAGGTTGGCTCCCGCACCGGCAGCCACCCCGTTTACGAGGCAAACCACGGGTTTCGGTAATTCCCGTAACCGCCGGATAATCGGATTGTAGTGTTCATTGATCACCGTGGGAAAGGAAGGGGCATTGTCGCCGGTCATTTCTTTGAGGTCCTGGCCGGCACAGAAGGCTTTGCCCGCTCCGGTCAGATGTACTGCCCGCACATTGGAATCATCCCGACATTCGTCCAGTACATGTTGCAGTCCGAGGGCCATTTCCCGGTTGAAACTATTGAATACATCTGGCCGGTTCAGAGTAATGCGACCGACCTGATCTTCTACGGTATATACGATTGGTGTATCCATTGATTTTGTGTACTTGGTTGGACCGGGGAAGATACAAAAAGGAGATAACGAGGTAGATACTCACACGAAAAGGTTTGGGATTACCCAAACCTTTTCGTGGAATGAATGCTCGTAAAAACAACTGATACATTACTTGATGATGGAAAGATCAGCTGCTGCCACCTGTTCTTTGAACTCCGCCCAGGGTCCTGCGAAGTAGGCATCGATGGCCGCTAACTTAGGTTCAAGTTCTTTGCGTGCGTTATCGATCGCAGCCTCCTGCGCCGGGCTGGGGCCGAACAGTAGTCCTTGCAGCAATCTGCCGGGAGTGCTGAGAATACTCGTTAGCGCATCCTCGTCATTATAGATGCCCTGTACATCCTCCGGTCCCCGCACCATAATCATTAGTTCATCCAACTCTTTTTGGTGTGCTTTACCCTGCTGGATCAATTCATCGTGTTCGTGCTTTTTGGCCAAAGCCTGAACCCGCTCCAGGTCCTCCCGAGCCTGCCGTATACGATCTACTCTTTCAGTTACATCGGCCGTTAAGGCTTCGTATTCGTCCAATAGTTGCGCTTTTTCCTGAAGTTCATCCATCGTAAGCGGGATCTTCGGGTCCATGCGTACCTCGATCTCCGTTTCGGCCGTATGCTCACCGTAGGTGAACCGAACGGTGTAGATGCCGGGTAATACTTCGCGGCCACCCGGTTCGTACTCGGGATTATCAGAAGGCGGACGGGTGGGGTAGCGGCCCCCCTTGCGTTCCAGTCCCCAAACCATTCGGTTTATGCCGGTGTCGGGTTTGTGGTAAAGGGTGCGGATAACTTCGCCGTCTTCATCCAACACTTCGACCCTGGCTTTTTGGCCCGGCGTTTTTACGTAATAGCTCAGAATGGCTCCCTGATCGCGATTTTCTCCCATGAAGAGCCCGTGCCCGGTCGATCGGTATCCATTCGGTTCACCCAGGTGCGCGTGGTAAGCGAGTGGTGCCTCAAAAACGTGAAGGTCCTTATCTAAGACTTCCTGCAGACCGGTTTTGGCAATCTCCCGGAGGGGGCGGATGTCATCGAGGATCCAGACGGCCCGGCCAAAAGTACCCAGAACTAAATCGCCTTCCCGCTCCTGCAAAGCCATATCCATGGTCGAAACGGTAGGGTAGTGGCGATCCCATTTGGTCCAGTTCTTACCGTCATCAATGCTAACGTATAAACCGAATTCCGTGCCCAGGAACAACAGGTTCGGTGCTTCGGGATCCTGAATTACCGAGAGGCAATAGCCCCAGATTTGATCCTCATCGACCAGGCGGGTCCAGTTTTTCCCGTAATCACGGGTGCGGTAGAGGTAGGGGGTCCAGTCGTCACGGCGGTAATTATTGGCGACCACTAAGGCTTCCCCGGCCCGATCGGTAACGTGGATCTGGTTGATCCAGGAGCCTTCCGGCAAACCCTGAAGTCCTGCACTGACATTGGTCCAGTCATCACCACCATTTCGTGTCACGTGTACCAGGCCGTCGTCCGAACCGGCCCAGATCACTCCTTCCTTGGCCGGACTGGGACTGATCGCCAGCAGGGTGGTATGCATTTCGGCACCAGTGTTATCGAAGGTAAGGCCCCCGGTGGTTTTCTGTTGTTGTTTGGTGGTATCATTGGTGGTCAGATCCGGGGAAATGGCAGTCCAGCTTTTTCCGTGATCTTCACTTTTTAGTACATACTGGCTGCCAACGTATACGGTTGTCTGGTCGTGCGGATCGATTGCCAGGGCAGCATTCCAGTTGAATCGCAGATCGCGACCGTCAGCTACATAGGGTTTGGCGGATTGCATGGCACCGGTTTCCAGGTCGTAGCGCAGCAGATTACCACCCTGTGACAGGGAGTATCCGTAACGAGGGTTCAGTGGGTCGGGCGCAGCATCAAAGCCATCTCCGTAGCCGATGCGGTTCCAGTAGAGGTTGCGAATGCCCTTGCGCCGCCACACCTGGGAAGGGCCACGCCAGGAACCATTGTCCTGCAGGCCTCCGTACACGTGGTAGGGCACCGCATCATCCACCCGGATGTGGTAGAACTGGGCCAGCGGCAGATTTTCGGGAAAATCCCAGGTCTTCCCACCGTCGCGGGTAATGGCCATTCCGCCGTCGTTGCCATCGATCATAAAGGATGGATCGTCGGGGTGGATATAAAAAGCGTGATTGTCAACGTGGATCAGACTGGTGGGAATAAAGCTGCTAAAGGTCCGTCCGCCATCCTGACTGATCTCTACGCGGGAATGGACGTTGATCAATCGATTCTCATTTTTTGGATCCACGAACAGGTCGGCGTAGTAAAAGGGGCGACCTCCGATATTTCGGGTAGAGACCAGCGACCAGGACTTGCCACCGTCATCCGACCGGTACAAGCCCGTTTTTTTGGCTTCTACCAGGGCGTATACCCGGTTTGGCATGGAAGGAGCGATGGCCAGACCAATACGTCCTAATTCGCCCTTGGGCAGGCCGTCGGCCTCGGTTTTTTTGGTCCAGCTTTCGCCACCGTCCCAAGAGATATACATGCCCGATCCGGCCCCGCCGGAGTTGAAGTACCAGGGCCAGCGGCGGTGTTCCCACATGGCGGCAATGAGTTTATTGGGATTGGTGGGATCAATGACCAGATCGGCACAGCCGGTCTTTTCATTGACGTAGAGGGTATGTTTCCAGCTTTCGCCCCCATCGGTGGTTTTGAAAACGCCGCGTTCGGGGTGCTCACCCCAGGGGTAACCAATGGCTCCTACCCAAACGGTATTGGGATCATCGGGGTGGATCAGGATACGGTGGATATGGCGGGTTGGCCCCAGTCCTTTGAAGGTCCAGGTATCACCTCCGTCGAGGCTGCGGTAGATGCCATAACCGCTAGTTAAGCTGTTACGGGGATTCCCTTCGCCCGTGCCCACCCAGATGTCGTTGGGGTTTTTCGGGTTAATGGCAATGGCCCCGACGGAAGCCACGCGCTCGTGCTGGAACAGCGGTGTCCAGTCCGTACCGCCGCTTTCCGACTTCCATACTCCGCCCGAAGCGGTACCGATGTATATGATGTCGGGATTATCGCGTACTACGTCTACGGCCGTGACGCGCCCGCTCATTCCTGCCGGTCCGATATTACGGGCCTTCATCTGCTCGAATAAATCCATATCGAGCTGCTGGCCGGAAAGGGTTAAACTACATAAAAGCAAGGCTGCACCCAGCAGCCGGGAGATCGTTTGTGTCATAGTTCTTCTTTTGCTTGCGCAAAAGATACGGTATGGAACAGAAAGAGGGAAATGAGGGGCAGGACTCCCGCTTATTTTTGATGGGCGGATACCGGGTTGTGGTGAGCAGGACCAATATCTGCGCCCATCAAAAATAAGCGGGGGAAGTTTGGTTTATTCAGTTGACGATACAACTCGTACACGAACTGTTTTTTGGCAGCGCGTCCTTTTAGCGTGAATTGCTTATTGCGATAAGCAGAAATAGCGAAAAATGCTCATCACAGTAAGCATTTTGGACATACCGTTTGAGCGCATTTGGATTTTGCTAGTAACCTGCGATTAATGACACTTGAAGTAGTCGAAGGGCTCCTTACAGTCCAGGCATTTGTACATAGACTTACAAGCCGTTGATCCAAACTGTGCGACCATCTCGGTATTCGGTGAGCCACAGTGCGGGCATTCGGGTTTCGGGCTTTCGCCAAAAAGCGCACCTTTGTCTTGCGAGCCTTCCACCGGGGGCGCAATACCGTATTCCTTCAGCTTTCGTTTCCCGGCTTCGGTCATCCAGTCGGTCGTCCAGGCGGGACTGAGCACAGTTGTCACCTTTAGTGGTTCCACGCCGTTTTCCTGCAAAACGGACCGGATATTCACCTCGATCATATTCATGGCTGGGCACCCACTGTAGGTCGGAGTGATGATGACTTCCGTTATTCCGTCATCGTGCAATACCACATCGCGCACAATGCCCAGATCCGTTACCGTGAGAACGGGGATCTCGGGATCGGTTACCTGCTCCAGCAGGTCCCATATGTCTTGTTTGGTTAGGGTCATGTATTCAGGTTTGAGGTTTGAGGTTTGGGGTTTGAGGTTTTTGGGCTTCCCGCCTTCGTCCGTACGGACTTCGGCGGGCGGAGAAGGTTTGGGGCAATGCTCAATTTTCAATGTTCAGTGCTCAGTGTACAGTGCTCAGTGTTCAATTTTTGATTGGCCGTTCTTTGAACGAAAATTATTCACCTGAAAACGATGAACAATAACCAAAATTCTTTTGGCGAAAGCCAAATGAAGCAAAAGCCCATTCATCATTGAGCATTTAGCATTCAACATCTACCTAAAAGCATGTTTGCGAAAATTAAGGAGCCATACCGAAAATCAGGAGCAAAAAATGGTACCCATGCACCCAGTAGTATAACACGCAAAAACGGGAAAATGGTTTAATGAACCCGGGTCAGGTCAAGGGGGCGCATCATGCGCAGGAAGGATTTGGCGAAAGCCGGATGGGAGCTATATTCCAGATTGCTGGTATTGGGAGCAAAGCGCGGGAATTGATCTTTATTATCGGCGACGATCTGATCAATTGCTTTTCGGATTGGCCGCTTTTGCAAAGCTCCTGATTTTTCATCTACGTAGGGAATCGTAAAGCCCAGGTTGCGGAAAAAATCAGGCTCCAGTATTTGGTAATACAGAAAGAACAGGTCGCGGTCGGGTTTGGGAATGGCGTAATTGAACAGGCAATAACCCACAATATAGCCCGGGATGGCGAGTGCTATATCCTGGTAGCCATTCTCGTGATACCAATCCATATTGGGAAGTTCGCTATCCATAAAACCAACTACCCGGTCGTGATTTACGGGAGTGGTGATGCCAAATGTGGATCGCACCTGGTACATTTCCTTAAAGAACTCTTCCTGTGGACGTTCCGCCAATTTCCTGAGGCCCTTGGCGATGAGTTGGACCTTTTCCAGGGTAGATTTATCGTCCTTAGCAAAATACTTCCGGTGTAAGCGCTCCAGGGTTTCCATGGTATGGCCTTCCGGTTTGGTCAGGAAGTCGAGTTTATAGAGCAGGTTGAGCAGGACGTAGGCGTATCCGCCCGGGTATTGCTCCAGGCTGAGTGCTCCGTGCTCCAATATGTGCAGGACTTTCCGGATCTCGTCGACGATAAAGTGGTGTTTGGCTTCTTTTTCGGTCTTAGGCAGATCCTGGAGGTGAGCGGTTTCAACCGGATTCAGCTCGCGAAATTCGTCGAGTAACAGGTCGTCCTGCTTATCGGCGTTGGTAGCGAGTTCTTTCAGGGCAAAATAGAGCTTATACGGGGAACCGTCCAGTGTATAAGTGTCGAAAATGATGGTGATATTGTCCGTTTCATCTAGGGCGAAACGGGCGTATTTCAGGCTGAAGTTCTTTTCGATCAGGCGCCGCATGAAGGCTACGTTCAGCGCTTCAGTATAGGCAATGCGGGCTTCGGCTTTGAACTTTTTATCGTCGGCGAATCCGCATATTTTTTTGGAACCCTGATACAGTTCAAAGGAAATACCTCCGTCCTTGTCCTCGTAGTGCACATTATCTTCGGTCCGGTCGCGGAGGTAGAACAAAAACTGGCGGTAGCAATTCAGGAAATCCTCTTCTTCGAAAAAGCGGAGGGAGGCGTCCCAGGCTTCGTAGTTTTCGGTGCGCTTGTAGGAATCCGTATACCGGCCAAACCGGATATCCGGCTGGGCAAGATCATCTTTACTGGTTCCGAAAATGCGGTCAATGAACCCCATAAGCGAAGGTGACGGCAAGGTCTTTTTCAAAGTCAACGAAAGGCGGTTTATCGATTGTACCACCTGCCCGCCATTTTATCCCTGAGACAGTGAAAATGACGTGCGCGGGGAAAATACTATTTTTAACTGAGATGGGGTAATTATGGTCCAAGGTCCAAGGTCCAAGGTCCAAGGTCCACGGTCCACGGTCCACGGTTCACGGTTCACGGTTCACGGTCCACGGTTCACGGTTCACGGTTCACGGTTCACGGTTTACGGTTTACGGGTGCACGGACCCTCCTGTGGCTGCTGAAGCTCGTATGGGCGCAGGCGTGGCCGTATCGCGTCAACGGCTAGTGGATCGAGAGTACTGATGCCAAAGGTGAATTCCGTATTCGTTATTCAAACCAATTCATCCTTCATCATAGAGCATTCATTTCAAACATATGGCTTTGCAAAAACGAACATCCGTAACAATAACTTCAATACCCGAAAAATTACACTACCGGGCCGGAATACTGGCGATGGGCTCCTGTTTTGCCGAACACATGGGGCGGGCTCTTGAAGGCCGGAAATTTCAGGTGGTGCAAAATCCGTTCGGGATCCTGTTTAATCCCATTTCGATAGTAGGTGCTTTGACGCATATGATGTCGAATGTACTGTACACCGAAGCCGATCTGGTGACGAATGACGGATTGTGGTATAGCTTTGATCACCACGGTCGCTTTGCCCACCCTGATCCCGCAAAGGTCGCAGAGCAAATAAATCGCGAGCTGGCCGCCGGACGACAGATGCTGTTGGAAGGAGAATGGCTGTTGCTCTCCATGGGAACGGCTCATGTGTGGCTTAAAAAAGACACTCAGGCGATCGTGGCGAACTGTCACCGCTTCCCGGGTAGCTTATTTGAGCGCCAACGTCTTGATACCGATCAAATTACGCAAACACTGGCCGAGGTCATCAGCCGCTGCCGGCAGGTAAATCCCGGGTTGAAAGTGATCCTTACGGTAAGTCCGGTTCGTTATGTGCGCGATGGGTTGGTGGATTCGCAGCGTTCGAAAGCGGCTTTGATCTTGTCTGCCGAAAATCTGGAACAGGAGTTTCCATTCGTTCATTATTTCCCGGCCTACGAGCTGGTCATCGACGAATTGCGCGATTATGCATTTTTTAACGGGGCCGGCACCCACCCCAATGCGGAGGCCGTGGAGTTCGTCTGGCAAAAACTGACTGAATCCTGGCTGGAGCCGGAAACCAGAGCAGTGATGCAACGGGTAGAAGCTATGCAACGCGCAGCGGCGCATCGTCCCCATCATCCTGCTGCGGAGAGTCACCAGGCCTTTTTGCGAAAGCAGTTAAAAGAATTAGCCGATCTGGAGTCTGGATTACCTTTCCTGGACTTTGGGGAAGAAAAGAGGCGATTTGAGGAACAACGAGTGGGTAGTGATTTTCTCTGATGGGTGGGTATTCCGATTTGGTCTGCCCCCCCCTTGTTCCGGAGTCATTGCCCCCTGAACGGGAAGCTCACGGTTAACATTGCGGATAGCGTACTTATTAAGTTTCAATCCTTCTTCGGTTGGATGTAGCCTGGGAAGGGCAAATGGCACTTCCTAAGGCAACCGTAAAGACTGGTTTCAATCCTTCTTCGGTTGGATGTAGCCTGGGAAGCCACGACAGGTAAAACAGCTGCAAGACCAAATTTTTGTTTCAATCCTTCTTCGGTTGGATGTAGCCTGGGAAGCCGATCAGGCGCATATTGCCGTTACGGTCCGGAGCAAGTTTCAATCCTTCTTCGGTTGGATGTAGCCTGGGAAGAAACGGTGTAGCTCAGATGAAAGCCACTACTGATGAGTTTCAATCCTTCTTCGGTTGGATGTAGCCTGGGAAGAAGATACTAGAACCAATGTAATTGCATCCAAGTCTAGTTTCAATCCTTCTTCGGTTGGATGTAGCCTGGGAAGTAGTACGTAAGGGTTTGGGTCATATGGACAATTGTGGTTTCAATCCTTCTTCGGTTGGATGTAGCCTGGGAAGGAATTCTTTTTGGGCATAATCTATTAGGTTACTTGATGTTTCAATCCTTCTTCGGTTGGATGTAGCCTGGGAAGAGTCCGTACGTGAACGGATGGCCACCGCATTAGTCCGTTTCAATCCTTCTTCGGTTGGATGTAGCCTGGGAAGCATGATCTCCCAAGCGGCACTTACTACGTTGTACTGGGTTTCAATCCTTCTTCGGTTGGATGTAGCCTGGGAAGAAGCTGATCATCCTCTAATTGGATACATAGGACACCGTTTCAATCCTTCTTCGGTTGGATGTAGCCTGGGAAGTAGGGGTAGGACGCTCCCGAAGGAACCTGATGCGGAGTTTCAATCCTTCTTCGGTTGGATGTAGCCTGGGAAGTGGTAGCCAGCCCGCGGAAGTAGTTGATGAAGCTGGGTTTCAATCCTTCTTCGGTTGGATGTAGCCTGGGAAGCTGGAGAGCCGGCACTTGCGAGCTCAGGAGCAGAATGTTTCAATCCTTCTTCGGTTGGATGTAGCCTGGGAAGAAGCCCATCTTCTCCCGGTCAATATTGTGCTTGCGGAGTTTCAATCCTTCTTCGGTTGGATGTAGCCTGGGAAGTTATGACATCTTCAAAAATCCTTGTTTAAAGTGTGTTGTTTCAATCCTTCTTCGGTTGGATGTAGCCTGGGAAGCAAGTTCTGCACCGGTCAATACTCCCTGTTGGAGTTGTTTCAATCCTTCTTCGGTTGGATGTAGCCTGGGAAGACATCCGCGCCACATCGTCAAACATCAGGTTGGTGCGTTTCAATCCTTCTTCGGTTGGATGTAGCCTGGGAAGTTGTCAGGAATTCATTGATCTTCATTTTCTCATAGTGTTTCAATCCTTCTTCGGTTGGATGTAGCCTGGGAAGCATACGGTACCAGGTTGAATTCCTGAAAGAAATTAGTTTCAATCCTTCTTCGGTTGGATGTAGCCTGGGAAGTTATGTATGTGCCTCGTACCCATTACTGGCACGGTGAGTTTCAATCCTTCTTCGGTTGGATGTAGCCTGGGAAGTTCCCATCCATTGATAGTGCCTTACAGGAGTCTCTGTTTCAATCCTTCTTCGGTTGGATGTAGCCTGGGAAGGAATAGCTGCCCACACCATGATCGAGGGGTTGTTATGTTTCAATCCTTCTTCGGTTGGATGTAGCCTGGGAAGTTCATGCGCCACAATGCAGGCACTAACTTTTATTTCGTTTCAATCCTTCTTCGGTTGGATGTAGCCTGGGAAGTCTGAAAGGGATACTCGCCCTCGGTGACTTCAAGGGTTTCAATCCTTCTTCGGTTGGATGTAGCCTGGGAAGCAGATGATAATCATGTGAAGGTCGGTGGGGGTGAGGTTTCAATCCTTCTTCGGTTGGATGTAGCCTGGGAAGGGCGAGTGTTCGCTCAGGCCAAGAACGGCAAGATTCTGTTTCAATCCTTCTTCGGTTGGATGTAGCCTGGGAAGTGGTAAGTTTCCCACTATTCAAAGGCGAGGACGAGTTTCAATCCTTCTTCGGTTGGATGTAGCCTGGGAAGGCATGTTATGGGCCAGCATAGCGTAGAGTGCGCTAAGTTTCAATCCTTCTTCGGTTGGATGTAGCCTGGGAAGGTAAATCTGCCCGGATGAAAGAGTAGGCAAAAGGGAGTTTCAATCCTTCTTCGGTTGGATGTAGCCTGGGAAGAAGGTTTTAACCTCAATACTAGGTTCGCGATTGTCGGTTTCAATCCTTCTTCGGTTGGATGTAGCCTGGGAAGAATATACTCTGGTGAAAATTCGTCAATAGTGACCAGGTTTCAATCCTTCTTCGGTTGGATGTAGCCTGGGAAGGGACTGAGTTCATATCTAATCGGTGATACTACCTATGTGTTTCAATCCTTCTTCGGTTGGATGTAGCCTGGGAAGAAGGATTTCATCGGGAAAATTATTCACTGGACAGATTGTTTCAATCCTTCTTCGGTTGGATGTAGCCTGGGAAGCAAGCGATGGGGGTAATTGAATACCCTCATGGCGGGTTTCAATCCTTCTTCGGTTGGATGTAGCCTGGGAAGGAGTGTGATGCTTAGGTAAATGCTGCTCGATGTCGTAGTTTCAATCCTTCTTCGGTTGGATGTAGCCTGGGAAGAGCCTCATCCTGATAATGGCCGAATCGTTGAAGAGAGTTTCAATCCTTCTTCGGTTGGATGTAGCCTGGGAAGGTCAGGACTCTATCAGTTCAGTTGAAGCCCTAATCGCGTTTCAATCCTTCTTCGGTTGGATGTAGCCTGGGAAGCGGTTTGTCCTATCCTCTCGGAGAGTGTGATGCTTAGGGTTTCAATCCTTCTTCGGTTGGATGTAGCCTGGGAAGCTTCTCATTTCAATGGAGGCCTGCCGCCTGATATAGGTTTCAATCCTTCTTCGGTTGGATGTAGCCTGGGAAGCAGCAGTCCGACAGACTGCAATTTCTTTAATCGACGGGTTTCAATCCTTCTTCGGTTGGATGTAGCCTGGGAAGGCGTGACCTTGGCCGGGAATACACCATCGCGGCTGAGTTTCAATCCTTCTTCGGTTGGATGTAGCCTGGGAAGCCACCTTACGCAGTTGTGTACGAGGATCCAAACCGTGACGTTTCAATCCTTCTTCGGTTGGATGTAGCCTGGGAAGTCACAGCTGATCTTTTGGATGTCAGCAACGGCACAGCGTTTCAATCCTTCTTCGGTTGGATGTAGCCTGGGAAGATCAATGCCGTCCGATATTGACTTTAATTCTCTATTGTTTCAATCCTTCTTCGGTTGGATGTAGCCTGGGAAGGATGCAACCTTTATTGGTGGCGGAGTTGCGTGGTCCTGTTTCAATCCTTCTTCGGTTGGATGTAGCCTGGGAAGCAAGGTGGGATGTCAGCAAGCTCCAGATCGAACTGCTGTTTCAATCCTTCTTCGGTTGGATGTAGCCTGGGAAGAGTATGGCACAACCTCGTCGTTGCACTGTGAGCAGCGAGTTTCAATCCTTCTTCGGTTGGATGTAGCCTGGGAAGCCTTCTTCGCCATCAAAATCAAAGACTATCAGGTTCGGTTTCAATCCTTCTTCGGTTGGATGTAGCCTGGGAAGTGTCGATACCAAGTCCATACTCCCGGGCGGTACGGGGTTTCAATCCTTCTTCGGTTGGATGTAGCCTGGGAAGAGACTAATGACCAATTTCTAGTATTCTCAAACTTTGTTTCAATCCTTCTTCGGTTGGATGTAGCCTGGGAAGGCCCGGGCGATTTATCCGGATTGTCCACAATCACAGTGTTTCAATCCTTCTTCGGTTGGATGTAGCCTGGGAAGAAGGATTTCATCGGGAAAATTATTCACTGGACAGACTGTTTCAATCCTTCTTCGGTTGGATGTAGCCTGGGAAGAGCAGGTTTAGGTTACCTGCCTTCGTGCTGTCTCGCTGTTTCAATCCTTCTTCGGTTGGATGTAGCCTGGGAAG
>CAYFGK010000093.1:0-29041 GCA_964342305.1 uncultured Saprospiraceae bacterium
CCTGCTAAAATACGAATATTGATTGTCAGTGAGTTAGGTTGCAACAACTCTAATAAATACAAAAAAGTAGGTGAGCTAAACACCATGGGGGAACAGGTTTCTATGCATAATACTGGACGAGGTAAATATATAAAACCTCATCTGTCACCCCAAGTAAATGAAAAAACCGTGCCAAAATGGAAACACTTTCTAAAAGCTATTTTTAAAATGGTTTGGAGTTGCTTCGGGACCAGATAGATTTTACAGTAAGAAGAATTCTTCTATGCAGGTTACTAACAATTCAATTATCTTAGAAAGAAAAATCATGACCTATATTCTCCTACTTCTGCTATCCATCGGTGGATTTGCGCAATCCCCTGCCAAATTTACCACCCGCACCGGGCATGTGGCTGTTTTTTCGTCCAGTTCGATCATGGATGTGGAAGCCCACAATTATCAGATGTACAGCACACTTGATAGGGAGACAGGCAAAACCACGTTCACCGCACTCATCAAATCCTTTGAGTTTAAGCTGGGCCTTGCTGACCGGGCTTTCAATAACAAGCGCCTGAGCGTGGTTGAGAAACCGAAAGTTTTCTTTGAAGGGACCATCACCAACCTGGACGACATCTCCTTCGATATGGCCGGTACCTACCCGGTAAAAATAGAGGGCACCCTCCATGCCTGGGGTTTCTCCCGTTCTATTACGGACACGGGCGAGATCCAGGTGGCTCCCAATGGGGACCTGAAAGCACATACCGACCTCAGCATCACCATCGAACAGGAGAGCCTGGATAAAATCAATGAACTCATGCGCCAACACCTTCCGGCTGTGGTTAATGTAGATACTGATGACCTGGGTATCTCCCGAAACATTGATATAGCGGTGGATATGACCTACAAAAAGCCGAACGAATGAAAAAACGTGGACTCCTGATTGCTGCGGCCATTTTAGTTACCTTATTCATTGGCGGATACTACTTTATAAATGCTCCTAAAGCAGGTGTTAAATCTGTCAAAGCGGCCTACAGCCTGACCGCTGATGATCTTTATACGGAATATGCCGCCGATGAGGAGGCAGGCAATAAAAAATATATTGACCAGGTATTGCAGGTAGATGGCCCCGTAGCAGAAATCCTGACCGACGAAAATCAAGCCATGGTGCTCATTTTAAAGACCTCCGAAAGTGAGGGCGGTGTTATGTGCACCCTGGAAAAGGAAGCTGATGTGGCAGTAGGGGATGCGGTAAGTGTCAAAGGTCGCTGCACCGGCATGCTGATGGATGTAGTTCTGAATGACGGAGTAGTAATGAAATAGACAGCTTTTCCATTTGAGGTGGCTTACATTCACCCTAACAACCACCCAAATTTGTACATTAAGAGCACAATTATACCGACAACGAAGTGGTTTGGGAGACCAAACCACTTCGAGTCGAGTATATACTCGCGTGAAAAGATTGGGCGAAGCCCAAACCTTTTCGGAAGCGGTATAACATTTGTCATATTGGATATCTGTAACAAAACTTGGTACAGGCATTCATCACTCCCACCCGCCGAAGCCCGTATGGGCGTAGGCAGGGAGCATTCATCATCAGGACTGTACGAAACTTCAAGTTTTAAAACCCATCCCCCCGGCCCCCTTCCCTTTGAAGAAGGGAAAGGGGAGTTCTTTCGAAGGCTGTTAGCTATTTTTTCTAGTATCGTCTTCGATGGACGAAAATTATCCTCCCTCCCTTTTTCAAAGGGAGGGAGTTAGAGGGTGGGTTTTGCCCAAAAAAGCACCATCAATCCAGTTTCGTACAGTCCTGATTCATCATTCATCATTCATGCCCGCCATAGCCCGTACGGGCGAAGGCTGGGAACATGGAGCATTAAGCACTTAGCATTGAGCATTCCAATCCTCATCCTCAACTGGAACAACGCCGCCGATACCCTGGCGTGCCTGCAGTCGCTCCAACGCATGGAGGGTGTGGATTACGAGGTGTACGTGCTCGATAATGGCTCCGAATCAGAAGATCTGTCTGCCTTGCGCGCAGGATTCCCACAGGATGAACGCTTTAAACTGTTGACCTCCCCCGAAAACCTGGGCTTTACGCGTGGCGTCAATCACCTGCTCGAAACGGTCGTACTTCCAGAGGACTACGAATTCGTCGCCCTGCTCAATAACGATACGGAAGTCGATCCCCACTGGCTGCCCTCCCTTTTGGCGGAAGCCCGGAAAACCCAGGCCGGCATGGTGGCCTCCCGCATGATCAATTTCTTCGATCGCCAGCACATGGATAACGCCGGACACTTTACCCTCAATACCGGTGAGATCCTGCCCCTGGGCCACGATGATCCCATTGCGGAATACGATCAGCCAAGGGCCAATGCCGGAGCCTGTGCGGGTGCCGCCCTGTACCGGGTCGAACTATTTCGCCAGCTGGGCCGCTTCGACACCTTCTTCCGCACCGGCTACGAGGATGCCGAATTTGGATTGCGGGCATTGCTATGTGGCTACGAATGCCGCTACGCCCCCGACGCCATCGTCTACCATAAGATCAGTCGGTCTATCAATAAGATCCGCGACTTAAAGTACACCCTTAAGATACAGGTGGATGTCTTCTATACGGTCCTGAAGTGCTGGCCCGCCATTAACCTGATCATCAACGCACCCTTCTTTTTTTTCAAAGTAGGCACCATCACGCTCATGAATCTCGTCTTCGGACGCTGGAAGTTCATGCGCGTGCTCTGGACTGCGCTGTACGTAGTATTGATCACAGACCGCGCCTCCATCGCCCGATCGCGCCGCACTTTTTTTGCGAAAGCAAAGCCTACCCTACCCTGGTATGCTTTTCAGCAAAAACTGACCTTTTTTCTGTGGTTCGATATCCGGCGATTCTATAAGTATGTATGGAAGAGAGAGAAAATGGTGTTTGAAAAATATTAGTGGTCCGTATAGTATCAGGCAGGTAGTATCGGACCATTTTTCGGCACCTCCGGTACCTTCTACACCTTTTACACCCTACACCTTTTACACCTTCTTTACGTAGTACCGATAACTCTCGAACAATGGACCGGCACTCTGGTCGGGACGTACGGCTAAGATTTCCCCGCCGGCTTTTTTCACGAGTTGCTCTACCTCCTTTCTGGGCAGCCAGTGCATATTCATGATCGGCTGCTTAAAGTAGCGAAGACGCCGATACAAGCCATCCAGGCGCAGGCGGTACACCCAGCGCGCCAACCAGCCCTGCCAGCTCCAGCGTCCATTCGGGTCCCGATCCCGGATACCAGCCGGAAGCTGAAAAACCAACAACCCTTCATGTCGCAGGACCCGCATAAACTCCTTTAAATAGTTGCGAATCAAAGCGGGTGGAATATGCTGTAGGGTGATATTGGAATACACAAGATCCATTGATTCATCACTGAGTTGACGCAAATCCGGGTCCGTATTGTGCAGGAAAGAAACGCGATCCGGCCTTGGGTTACGTTTGCGGCTCAACCGGATCATGGATTCGGCGATATCGACGCCGGTCACCTGCTGGAAATAGTCGGCCAGTGCCTGCGTAAGGCGACCGGCACCGCAGCCAAAATCGAGGGCATTTT
The DNA here is from genome assembly GCA_964342305.1 of uncultured Saprospiraceae bacterium. Classification (GTDB taxonomy): domain Bacteria; phylum Bacteroidota; class Bacteroidia; order Chitinophagales; family Saprospiraceae; genus DT-110. The sequence continues at coordinate 3,564 of CAYFGK010000093.1, forward strand.
CCTTAGCTACGGGTATGGTGTGTTGCTCCAGATAATGCATAAGGTGGCCTATCTCCTGTTGCCCCGATCGGTAAAAAGCTTCTATATCCCACTTCTGGCCGCGCTTGGTCGGGTCGGTCAGGATAGCCCAGTAGGGGTCGTCCCGTCCGAATTGTTCCCAGTTTTTGCGTAGCTTATCAAGGCTCATAATCTGTTATATCTGTCTGGTCTGCTATTTGGCCTGCTTTACGCCTCCAACTTGCCGCCCCCGACGTTCCTGTAAGTGCTTTTTATAAATGGGTAAGACTTCATCCGGGGTTCCCAGGGCCAGTATCCGGCCTTTGTCCAGGGCGAGCATCCGGTCACAGTGTTTCTCCATGGTTCCCAGGCTATGACTCACGTGGACAATGGTATGTCCCTTTAGAATCGCCTCTTGAAAGGTTTCCTCCGACCGTTCCTTAAACCGAAGATCCCCTACTCCACCGAAAAACTCATCCATCAGGAAAATATCGGCATCCGCCTGTACGGCAATTGCAAACTTCAGCCGCGAGAGCATACCGGTCGAGAAATACTTGACCTTGGTCTGTTCGTATCCCTCCAACTCGGCGAATTCAATGATCTCGTGGTATTTGCGCCCGATCTCCTTCATGCTCAGACCCAGGATGGATCCATTCAGGTAGATATTTTCGTGAGCCGTCAGTTCCTTATCAAAGCCCAGCCCCAGCGTAAGTCGCATATAGCGACCCTTGATGGTCGCTTCCCCACCTTTATCCGGCGGGTAGGTGCCCGACATGATCTGCAGCAAGGTCGATTTTCCGGAACCGTTATGTCCCACAATCCCGAAAAATTCCCCTTTGTAAATCTCCAGGTTGATATCGCGCAGGGCGTGAATCTCCTGCATCTTTCCCGGCTGGAAAATGCTCTTCACCCGCTCGGTCAGGGTACTTCCCCGATCCCGGATGCGGAAGGTCTTATTCACGTTCTTCAGGGAGATTACGACATCTTTTTCTGGAGGCATGGTGGTTGTTTGGCTGGGCAAGATAATGGTAATATCAGACAATTTGGTAACAGCCGATGTGACTTTAGGGACTTAGAGACTGGAGAGACTTCAGGGACTTAGAGACTTCAGGGACTTCAGGGACTTAGAGACTTCAGGGACTTAGAGACTGGAGAGACTTTAGGGACTTAGAGACTGGAGAGACTCGAGGGATGCCTTTTTTCTGTTGAACAGCTGAATGTGGAATTGGTAATTACAGTGACAAAAATAATCGACCCTGGAATAGGGCGATATGGCTATCAGATTGTCTTCAATGGTATTACTTCACTAAACAATTAGCAATGAAAATTAGATCACATCGAGATTTGGACACCTACCAGCGGGCGTTCCGCATCAGCATGGATTTGTTTGAGTGCTCAAAGAGATTTCCCAAAATAGAAATGTACTCTTTAACGGATCAAGTTAGACGATCATCCCGATCTGTCTCTGCGAATTTGGCGGAAGCCTTTCGAAAAAGGAAATACCCCAAAGCCTTCGTAGCTAAATTAATGGATGCTGAAGCCGAAGCAGCGGAAACCCAGGTTTGGATCGAATACGCTTACCATTGCTCCTACATAGATCAGGGTCAGTTCAATGAATGGTTTAAAGACTACGATCACATAATTGGCAAACTGGTGATCATGGCCAGCCGACCACAACATTGGTCCTATTAGCACCATCAAGGAATAACCCGGATAAACACCCTATTGCTAAAATCTCTCCAGTCCCTCCTGCCTCTAGAGTCCCTCCAGTCCCTCCAGTCCCTCTAGTCCCTCCAGTCGCTAGAGTCCCTACGCAATCAAGAGCAAAACACTAAAACCAAGCACTGAAAAACAAAAGACAAGCGCAAAACACACTACCCCCGATCGCCTCGCTGCGCACGCATATTCTCCATCGCCTGACGCACAATATCGCGGTACTCTTCTTCCGTCACTTCCTTACCCTTACCGGGTGCATCGAGGGCTTTCTCATTCACTTCGCCCCACTTGATCTCCCGCGGAGTGATGGTCAGAGAATTATCGTCGCTTTCCACCTGCAGCACGAGGCCGGGAAGCTGGGCGTAGGTATCAGGACCGGTGGGTACGCCCACCTGCGGCGTGAACCAGGCCGTCAACATGCGGTTATTGGTGGTGTCCTGCAACTCGGCCTTCAGGCAGGGGTAGCCGGCGATCTGGGCCGCTTCGCCCGTGACCTTCCAGCCGGCCTGGTCGAGGTTACCGGTGATCACAAAGTTCTTGCCCATAAATTCGCGTTGCTCTACTTTGGAATTTTCCTCAAAATCGCGGAAAACCGTGCTGCCGGCACCCATGAAGCGCATGCGGAAGCCCCCACGACCGCGGCTGTCGACCACCTCGTTGGGGTCTTCGTAAAAGCGGTAGACCGACTTTTCTTCGTTGAAGATCAACTCGTAGGGCGTGGTGCGGTATTCGGGAATGAATTCCTTGAATCGTTCCCGGTCGCCGGTGAGTTGCATATGCATATTGACCTTTACGTCGTAAATGATCGTCCCGCTGGTTTCCTGGCTTTCGCCAAAAACCGGCAGGATCAGAAGGAAAAATGCTAAAAGCATTGTGTGGCGCATATCTGTTGTTTTTCAAGCTTAATAAACCCGCTGGTTTTTTCTGGTGGGTCGGCCAACCATGAAGTCCGTAGACATTGAGGTCTGCCCACCAGAAAAAACCAGCAGCCTTGAGCATCAGCCCTTGGTAATTTGTCTCGGTTTTTCTGAGTAAGTCTACATGGTAATGCTGAAACAGACCGAGACAAATCACCAAGAATTCCCACACAAGAACGGCCTTTGCAGGGTTAATCGTCCTTGATGAATGGTTAATAATCGTTAATAAAGGTGGCGCGGCATTGGTCCACGACCTACTTTTGATGCCATGAAGCAAATACGTCATCAGCGTTTGTACATCGGTCTCATTGGAACCAGCATGCTACTGCTCGCTTCCTTTACGGGCTATTGGCTATATAAAAGCTATGATGAACAACGCGATTTGTTGCGCCGGGAAACCGGCCAGATCTTCGGATCAACCGTGCGGGAAATACAGGATTCCATCCTGAGACGAAATGTGCTCCAGCAACTCGAGCAGAACTTACCTAGTGACTCCACCGGACTGGCCGGGTCGTTGAGCCGCTTTCGGTACGAACGCGATGTGCCAAGGGCGCTTTTTAGCCAGACCGATAGCATGAGCATGCAGCGTGATACCCAGGGGATTCGCGAACTACAACTCTTCCTGCGCACTAATCAACCGATCCCCGACAGCCGACACGATCGCCTGAGGGCCGAGGAATCCGACCGCGTCCGAGTTATTTTCCGGGGCCTGAGAGGTGATAACCCATTCTCTATTCAGGTAGGTGAGGATAGTACCCAGTTAGACCGTATCCAGGAAATTTTTCAACAACGCTTGCTGGACGCCAACCTGATCGCTAATTACCACGTAATCACCAGGGAGGAGGCCCAGGACATGAAAGATCGTAACTACAGCGTTGTGGTACCCCGCTACCGGCGGAGTAAAGAGGATGAGTACTTTTACCCCTATCCATTTGTAGCTCATTTCCCCGAAGTTCGCCCCTATCTGCTCGGGCAAATACTACCCCAGATCTTATTTTGCCTCGTGCTTTTAGTGCTCACGGGTTCGGCCTTTGCACTCATCTTTCGTTCCTGGTTGAAACAGCAACGACTGGCCATTCTGAAAAACGACTTTATCAGCAATATGACCCACGAACTCAAAACACCGATCACCACGGTGGGGGTGGCTCTGGAGGCCATGTCGAACTTTAATGCCCTGGGCAACCCGGCTAAAACCTCGGAGTACCTCGATATTTCACGCAACGAACTCAGCCGATTATCGATCCTGGTCGATAAGGTGCTGAAAATGTCCATCTTTGAATCCCGTGAACCCCTCATTAACCCCGAACCCCTGAACATGAAACAACTCTGTATGGAGATCATACAGACCATGGGATTGCACCTGGAAAAACAACACGCCCACATTGAGACGGATTTCCGGGGTACCGACTTTTCACTCGAGGGCGACAAGATCCACCTGACCAATGTCATCTATAACCTCCTCGATAATGCCATAAAATACAGCAATGGAGCCGCTAAGATCAAACTGTCTATGCAGGCGGAGGAGCAAAAGGTTATATTAGCAGTAAGCGATAAGGGTATTGGCATTCCTTCCCAATTTCAATCGCGGGTATTCGATAAATTTTTCAGGGTACCAACCGGCGATCAACACGATCGAAAAGGACACGGCCTGGGACTGAGTTATGTACATTCGGTCATCGAAAAGCATAAGGGGGCTATTCAGCTGGAAAGCCAGGAGGGGCAGGGAACCACCTTTACCATCAAACTGCCACGAAAACAATGACCAAAACAAAAATCTTATACGTAGAAGACGAGCAATTTCTGGGTAAAATCGTAAAGGAAAGCCTGGAAAGCCGGGACTTCGATGTTCATATGGTAACTGACGGGGCCGGTGCGGTAAGCGCTTTTCGCTCTTTTCAACCCGATATTTGTGTGCTCGATGTGATGTTGCCGCACAAGGACGGCTTTACTATCGGAAAGGAGATCCATGCCCTCCAACCGGATACGCCCATTATTTTCCTTACGGCAAAAAACCAAACTCAGGATGTCCTGAAAGGATTCTCCAGCGGTGGTAATGATTACATCCGCAAGCCCTTTAGTATGGAGGAGTTGATCGCCCGCATCCAGAATCTCCTGCAAATTAAAGGCAACGGACAAAACACCAGAGAAGGACAGGAAGGTCCCATTCCCATCGGCGCCTATACCTTCGACCACCGCAAATACGAACTACGCTATAAGGAAGAAGTCCAGAAACTTTCTCACCGGGAAGCCGAGCTTCTGCTCATTTTCGCCCGCAATCAGAACAGCACCGTCGAACGCCGGACCATCCTCAAAGAGATCTGGGGCGACGATAGTTTTTTCAATTCCCGCAACTTAGACGTGTACATCAAAAAGCTTCGCGATTACCTCGACCAGGATGAATCGGTGCAGATCATCACCTTGAAGGGTATCGGGTATCAGTTTGCCGTCGGGTAAGAACCCAGGAACGCTGATCCTCCTGCGGCCGCTAAAGCTTGCGCGCAGGCGTGGCCGGATTGCGCAAAGAAGAAGATCAAACGAAAAGCGACGCCCGGGAAATGGTATTACGCAATGGTCAACCTAGGTGGTGTACCCAATTGTTGCCCGTGGTCAAATAACGTGTATACCGCTTCCGAAAGGGTTTGGGCTTTGCCTAACCTTTTCACGCGAGTATATACTCGACTCGAAGTGGTTTTGCTCCGCAGTACTTCGTGCTGGTGTTCCAAACCACTTCCTTGTCGGTATAGTTTTGGATAAATAACCCCCGCAACCATTTCCCGATTAAGGTGAGTGAAGTTTTTGCCTGAAAGAGGAATCAGTTTTCTTACCAAATGTTCGTAAAACCTTTCACGGTCTTACTTTTCTCGATCGACTTTGGTATGTGCGCGATCCAGCAAAAGCTTCGGCAGCCAGGGAAGGATCAGCGCGCCTTTTCGATCCGTCCATTGGCGGTCAGCCCCCGTGCAATAAACGCGAAGGCCGTAGTCGTGAAAAACGAAAATAGCGCAAAGACCAGTACCGGCTTCGTCATATCGTTATTACCGATCATGGTGCCCGTGACCAGGAGGGCCAGCGTGGTATTTTGGAGTCCCACTTCAATGCCGATGGTGACATTTTGATTAAAGGGCAAACCCGCCCAACGGCCAATATAAAAAGGCAGAATGAGCGCCACCAGGTGCATACCAAAGGCGATGGGGAAGATCAGAAGGATATCATCACGGGTCAGGCCACTCCCCCCCGATTGCTCATCCGCAAAGAATTTAATGGCAAAAACCACTCCCAGTAAGAGCACATTAATGTACTTCAGCGGAGACTCCAGCTTTTCGGATAAGTTGGGGAATTGATGGTGGAATACCAGCCCCAGTGCCGCCGGTACTAAAATAACCAGAAAGACTTCCCGCAACGTGGAGAGAAACCCCAGGGAAACCTGGGACTGCCCTTCCATAAATACCGGCAAACCAACCGAGGTGAAAAAGGGAATACTGAACAGGATCAGGAAGCTGTTGATGCTCGTCAGCGAGATCGAAAGGGCTACATTCCCTTTAACCAAATAGGATATAAAATTGGACGTAGTCCCCCCCGGACAAAGTAATAAGATGAATAATCCAGCCTGATATTCCGGAGGCATATTTGTAAGCGGCAATAACACCAATCCCAATACCGGGAGAAATAGCATTTGCAAACTCAAGCCAATCAACACGGCTTTGGGATTCTGGAAGATCTTACGATAGTCCGATACCGTAAGGCTGCTGCCAATACCGAACATGATCAATCCCAGGACCAGGCTCAGCAGAATGTCGATAAAAGCCATGCTTTGTTTGCTGTGAGAACCGATTCGGTTACGAAATGATCGAAAGTAGGTAAAAAAAACGGGAGCCAAAATTGGCTCCCGTGTTTGCCCTATTTTGGGAATAGGCAACAAGAGGGAATTGAATATTCATTCAAAAATAGACATATTGTTTTTTAAATACCAATAATGATTGACCAAAATTGGGAATTTGTTCAATCATACTGCACGAAAAGCTGAACAGCGAATTTTCGCTGAATTACTTCCCCAAATACGAGAAATCCTGTATCTTCAAAATAAAAACAGACCCACCATGGCCCGAAAATATATTTGCATGGACACCCTCCGCTTTCTGCTGAACGATGTCCATACCATCCAGGATCTTTTTGCCTACGAGCGCTACCAGGATTTTTCATCCGATGAGATCGACATGCTGCTTTCCGCAGCCAAAGATCTGGCTGATCAACACTATTTCCCCCACTTCAAAAGTATGGACGAACACGGTGTCGTCTACGAAGATGGAGAAGTGACCACCCCACCCGAACTCGGCGACATCATCCGGGCTACCGCGGAAGGAGGCTGGATCGGCGGTAACGACTCCCCCGAAAACGGAGGCATGAACCTCCCGGAAATGATTTTCGGTTTTGCCCAGATGATCTTCCAGGCAGCTAATAATAGTGCTCAGGGGTACATTGGCCTCACCACAGGTAGTGCCCGACTGATCACCTCTTTCGGCAGCCAGGAATTGATCGATACCTACGTGCCACATATGTTCGAAGGCCGCTGGCAAGGGACCATGGCCCTCACCGAACCCCAAGCCGGTTCCTCCCTTTCCGATATAGTCACCAGCGCTACCCCGACCGACGACGGCCACTACCACATTAAGGGGCAAAAAATATTCATCTCCGCCGGGCAGCACCAGCACAGCGAGAACTTCGTACATCTGACGCTCGCCCGTATCGACGGTGCTCCGGCCGGAACTAAAGGAATTTCGCTCTTTGTAGTACCTAAATATGTACCCGGCCCCAATGGTGAACTTACCGATAATAATATTTTCTGTGCCGGCGATTTCCAGAAGATGGGTCAGCGCGGCTACGCGACCACCCATCTGATTTATGGAGAGGATAAACCTACCAAGGGGTTCCTCGTCGGCGAACCTCATAAAGGTTTGCTCTATATGTTTCAGATGATGAATGAAGCACGTATTGCCGTTGGTCAAACCGCCTCCGGTGTGGCTTCCGCAGCCTACTATGCTTCCCTGCAATACGCAAAGGAACGCCCGCAAGGTCGACTCCTGGAGCAAAAGAAAAACCTCGACCAGGATCAGACACTCATCATCAATCATCCGGATGTTCGCCGGATGTTGTTCACTCAAAAAGCAGTGGTGGAAGGCTGTTTCAGCCTGGCTGCCGAGTGCCTGAAGCTGGCCGATCTGGTACACGTCACCCCCGAAGAAGAACGCAAAGATCACTTCTTGCTGCTCGACCTGCTCACCCCGATAATGAAGACCTACCCCTCGGAAATGGGTCAAAAATCGGTTTCCCTGGGGGTCCAGGTACTTGGTGGTTACGGCTACACCATGGATTTTGATTTGCAACAGTATTACCGGGATATCCGCATTATGGCCATTTACGAGGGTACCACCGGCATTCAATCCCTAGATCTGCTGGGTCGAAAAATGACCATTGAAAACGGTAAGGCCGCCCAACTGCTCACCAAAGAAGTGCAGACAACCATTCAGGAGGCCCTTACCTACGATGAACTTAAACCACAAGCCAAAGAGTTGGGCCAGGCCATGGAACGCCTGGGCGGTGTAGTGCAGCAACTCATGCCCTACGCCGTGCGCGGTGAACTCACGCGCTTCCTCGCCGATGCGACCTTGTTTATGGAAATGACCAGCCACACGGTCATTGCCTGGCAATGGTTAAAGATGGGCATTAAGGCCAAGCAGGCCCTCCTGAGCAATGACGATGCCTACCCGTCGTCTTTTTACGAAAGTAAGATCCAGACCATGCGCTTCTTCTTCCGCTATGAGTTACCCAAAACGGAAGGCCTGCAACGTACCCTGACCGACCCTCAGCAACTGACAGTCGGGGAAGTGGAACAAGCGCTGATGTAAGTCGGAAGTGCGGATTCAGAAGTGTGAAGTGTGAAGTCGGAAGTGCGGATTCAGAAGTGTGAAGTGTGAAGTCGGAAGTGTGAAGGGAGCCCAGGGACTGAAGGGAAGGGCTAGGTTGCTTCGATATCCTTCTCTGGATGCTTTGTGCTAATCAGCGTAGAGCGTAGAGTTACTCCCTTAGCAATTATTCCGACAACGAACCACGGGAAAGAATGGACGGTTATTGACTTTACTCCCACCGCTGAAGCGGATTGGCTTATACTGCCAACTGCCCACACTTTGGCGAAAGCCAAGAAAATCAAACCTCATTCATCATTGAGCATTGAGCATTGAGCATTCATCATTGAGCACTGAGCACTGAGCATTGAGCACTGAGCATTGAGCACTGAGCACTGAGCATTGAGCACTGAGCACTGGTTTTGAAATCGGACACGAGCGATGGCGACTGATGGAACAAATAGGGCATCCAAATACATTGCCCGGAGCGCCCCTCGCTTCTAACGGATAGGAAGCAACGCAAGTGAACTATTCGGTCTGGAAAAAGGGAGGGGCGCGACAAAGATCAAGTTCACCTGAAAAACTGTGCATCCCGGGGAGAGTTTTCTAAAGCGGAAACAACCTCCGATTTCACTTTCCGGCTTTTTCAGCCAACTTCTTTAGTGCATCCTGATGGCGTTTCGCTTCCCGGTACCCGATGGTAAACAGATCATCTGCATTTTTGGCCTGGAACATAGGAAAATGGATCGCCTCCTCCGGAGCCAGAAACACCTCACAATACTCGCGCTGATGCACCGATTGTTGGCGGGTTGCCAGCTCAATGGTTCGCTTGAGCACTTCGTAGGTGTTATCGACCTCTTCGGGTTTCAACTCGTTGATGGGATTCACGTCGGATCCGACCACCCAATCGACCTTATCGGTGAGTACATCGGCCGGAATATTGTTGAATATGCCCCCGTCGGCCAGCAGCCGGTCACCGATGGTTATAGGTGCGAAAATCCCGGGAAATGCTGCGGAAGCGAGCACACTATCCACCACCGACCCCGAGTGCAATACGACCTCCTCCCCGGCCAGAAGGTCAGTAGCTACCACGTACAGCGGTAAGTCCAGCGCTGAAAAGTCGTCTTGCTCAAAGTAAGGCTCCAGGTTCTCCTTAAATTGGGGTGTATTGAGCAGACCGGGACCAGCCCATTGCAGATAACTAATTTCGAACAGGGCTGTATCCTTAAAGACCGACAGGATTTCTTGTGGCGATTTTCCGACAGCATACAGTGCTCCTACTACCGCTCCCGCACTGGTTCCGGCAATCCGGGAGATCGGCAGGTCGATCTCCGCAAAATACTGCAACACTCCGGCATGGGCAACTGACCGATACCCGCCCCCCGACAGGGCAATACCAATTTGTCGACTCATTAAAAGTGGTTTTTCCTAAAATTAGTACTTTACCCCTTATGGGAAAAAAACGATCTGGAAAAAAACTCAAAAAACCAGCGATACCGAATCTGCAAAAAATCATTCCCGGCAGGCCCCGAAAATCCCCGGGACTCCCCCCCGGAAGCCTGGTCTATACAGGGCGCCAGCGGGAGGAAGCCCCCTTGCTTAGCCTGATCCGCTACCACGATCAGGAGTTTCAGGAATGGCAGGAGGAACAGGGAGATTTCGTAAAGCTGGAGGTAGAGGCTGATCAGGTGAATTGGTTTGATCTGCGCGGTTTGCACCTGGTGGAACGAGTGGAACAGCTTGGTCAGGAATTCCACATCCACCCCCTGATCCTGGAAGACATTCTGGAAACGGAGCAAAGGCCCAAGTTTGAAGAATACGAAAAGGGCTTTTTCCTAAGTGCCCGGGCGATTCATTTCGACCCGGATGGTCCTTCCATTCAAACCGAACAGATCGGAGTGTACGTCACACAGAACACAGTTATTTCCTTTCAGGAGGATGTCACCGATTTCTTCACGCCGGTACGGGAGCGACTTCGCGTGGGTAAGGGGAAGATCCGGGTAAGAGGGGCCGACTATCTCGCCTACGCCCTCATCGATACCATTGTCGACCATTATTATCTCGTCCTTGACCAACTGGAGGAAATCATCAATCAGCTGGAGGAAGAGATCCTGACGGAAGCTTCCAACCGAACCAAAGGCCGTATTCACCGCCTCAAACGCGAGATGCTCGTGTTGCGCAGATCCGTTACTCCGTTACGGGAAGCTATCAACCGGTTCTCGCGGGCCGAACATGCGCTTATCGATTCCAATACGCAGCTATTTATCCGTGATTTATACGATCATACCATCCAGGTCATGGACAGCATCGAGACCTACCGCGATACCCTGACCGGCCTGCAAGATCTGTACCTGTCGGAACTAAGCTATCGTATGAATAGTGTGATGCAGGTGCTGACTATTATTTCCACCATCTTCATACCACTAACCTTCCTGGCCGGCGTCTACGGCATGAACTTCACCTATATGCCCGAATTGGAGTACCGATACGGGTATTTCGTACTCTGGGGGGTGATGATTGTATTATTCGTACTCGGTGTCTGGTACTTTCGTAAAAAGGATTGGCTATAAAAAAGCACCTCCCGGAGGAGGTGCTTCGAAATGTGGTAGATAAGTATGAAAGGATGTTATCTCCAGCCACCGCCCAGTGCCTGGTAGATCGTAACGGAGACCCCGATTTGTTCGGCTTTGATCTCAATCAATTCCAATTGAGCTTCCAAAGCTTCCCGTTGGGTCTGCAGTACTTCGAAATAATCAGCCCGGGCGGAACGGAACAGGTCGTTCGAGAACTCGACCGCTTCGGTGAGTGCATCTACCTGATCCTCTTTCAGATTAAAACTTTGTTGCAGGTTCTCCATCTTTGCTATTTGATTGGCCACTTCTTCGTAGGCCTTCAGTAGCGTCTGTTCGTATTCGTATACGGCCTGAACCTGCCTGGCGTTAGCTGTATTGAAGGTAGCCGTAATGGCCTTCCGGTTTACGATTGGCGCCGCAATATCTCCGACCAGTGAAAAGAGGATCGACTCTGGCGTATTCAGGAGGTACTTTGGATTAAAGGCCTGATATCCCACTCCGGCGCTGATATCCAGGGATGGAAAAAACTCAGCCCTGGCCACTTCCACATCGACCTTTGTAGCTTCCAACACCAGTTCTGCCCTCCGTATGTCCGGCCGATTTTGTAATAACTGACTCGGTACCCCGGCCGACATATTCTGAACGGGTAGGTCCAGAAAATCCGAAGTATCCCTCGGGACAGCTTGTGGAAAACGGCCGGTCAAAAAATTGATCCGGTTTTCCGTTTCGGTGATTTTCTGGAGGATGTAATAACGGGCACTCCGGTTTTTCAGCACCTCTGCCTCAAATCGCCGGACCCCCAGCTCAGTAGTTTGCGCAGCCTCCTTCTGGGCTCTGACAATTTCCAGAGCATTATTGAGGATGGAAATATTCTGCTCCACATTTTTCAACTGGCTGTCCAATGCCATTAGTTCATAATACGACATGGCGATCTCAGCTACCAGATTGGTTGTCGCCAGGTTCCGGCCTTCCGTAGAAGCCAGATATCTGAGGAAAGCCGATTTTTTGGCATTGCGCAGTTTCTTCCATATATCGACTTCCCAGGTCACATTCGCTCCGATCACGAAATCGCCCAACACCTTGGGGAACTCTTCCCCTTCCACGATTTCCAGGTTTTCCTCTACGGCACCGTTCCGCGTGAAAGCCCCCACCTTATCGGCTCCCATTCCGGCTTGTACCTTGACAAAAGGCAGGTACTCCCCGGATCGGGCCATCACTTCGTTCTGTTCCATCTGAATTTCCCGGGTGAGGATATTTAGCTCCTGATTATTCAGAAGCGCCGTATCGATCAAAGCCTGTAAATAGGGGTCCGTGAAAACGGAAGACCACGGCTGCAGCGCAGTCGAAGCGGTATCGGTCATATCATTTTGAAACTGCGCAGGCACCTCCATTTGCGACTCCTGAAGTTGAATAGTCGGGGCACACGATGAAAGCAATCCAAGCAGAAGCAAACTTATCAGTAAGTAGTTTTTATGCTTAGTTATTCTATTCATGGTTTTCTTCTTTTTTTGAAATACCGTTGGTTTCAGCCGTGGTCAGAAGGGCACTCAGTTTATCCATTTTCTCCTCCAGCTCAATCTCATATCTGCGGATACGGACCATCTCTTCCGAGATAGGTTCTGAGTATTCTTCTTTCATCAGCTTGTGGTTTTTGCCGAGTCTGGCAAACAAATAGTACAAACCGGGAATGATAAGAACCCCCAAAACGGTACCTACTACCATACCTCCCAGGGAGGAACCACCAATGGTCCGGTTTCCGATAGCACCGGCACCGGTAGCCAGCACCAGCGGGATCAGGCCGGCAATGAAGGCAAGAGAAGTCATCAGGATGGGCCGGAATCGGGCCCTGGCACCTTCGATGGTGGCCTCCAGGATGGTAGCCCCCTGTCGCCGTTTTTGTACCGCAAACTCAACGATGAGTACTGCGTTTTTACCGAGCAACCCGACCAGCATGATGATACCGATCTGAGCGTACACATCGTTGGCGAGTCCCATCAATTTCAACATCAAAAAGGACCCCAGCACACCCGCCGGCAACGACAGGATAACGGCGAGGGGCAACAGGAAGCTTTCGTACTGAGCCGCCAAAACCAGATACACAAATACCAGAACAACGATAAAGATGACAATGGCTTCGTTGCCACGTTGGGCTTCATCGTAGGACAACCCCTCCCAGGCAATATCATAGCCCCTCGGCAGGGTCTGTTCGGCCACTTCCTGAATGGCCGTAATGGCATCACCGCTGGTGAAGCCTTTGGCCGGCAAGCCCCGAATGGCTGCCGAGTTGTACAGGTTATAGCGCGTGACCTCATTGGGTCCCTGCTTTTTCACCAGTTTCATGAAGGAGGAATACGGCACCATCTCTCCCTCTTCATTTTTCACGAAAAGTTGCTCCAGATCGGATGGCAGACGCCGATATTCAGGAGCTGCCTGGGTATACACTTTAAAGAAACGACCAAAGCGGATGAAACCCTGCTCGTAGGTACTACCAATGAGGATATTGAGGTTTTCCATGGCTTTACCTATGGACACCCCTTTCTGCATGGCCGCTGCATTGTCAATTTCTATTTCGTACTGCGGGTAATTGGCAGCATAGAAGGTGAATAATCCGGTGAGCTCGTCGCGCTCCCGCAGGGCATCCATGAAGTCGTCATTTATCTTTTCGAATTCGTGGTAATCCGTGCCGTTTGTTTTATCGATCATCCGCAAAGCAAAACCACCCGACGAACCAAAGCCCGGAACTGCAGGCGGTTCGAAAAACTCAATAACGGCCCCCAAGTCCGTCGTCTCCTCTTCGAGTTGTTCCATTATTTCGTGCACCGAATGCTCGCGCTCGGACCACGGCTTCAGGTTGATCAGACAGGTACCGGCATTTGAGCCCCGGCCTTCCGTCATAATCTCATAGCCAGCCAGGGATGTGACTGATTCCACACCATCGATCTCTTCACAGATCTTTTGTAGCTCCCCCGCCACGGCATTAGTTCGTTCCAGCGTAGCGCCGGGAGGCGTCTGTACGATTGCGTAGATTGTTCCCTGGTCTTCGTTGGGTATAAAGCCGGATGGGAGCTGCTCGTTGGTGAAATACACGCCCGCGCAAAAGGCAGCCAGCAATAAAATGGTTACGAGCCTCCGGTTAGCGATTACATTCAAAATGCGAACGTAACCTCCGGTCATTTTCTCAAACCCTTTATTGAATTTACCCAGGAACCAGTTGACGGGTGTTTTCCGCTTCGGCTTACCGTGATTGTTTTTCAGGAACATCGAGCACAGCACGGGCGTAAGTGTCAGGGCTACCAAACCGGAAATAATGATGGAACTGGCCATCGTAATGGAAAATTGTCGGTAAAATACCCCGACGGGGCCGGGCATGAAGGCGACGGGGATAAATACGGCCGACATTACCAGGGTGATTGCGATAATCGCACCACCTATTTCCCCCATTACATCCTGGACAGCCTGAAAAGAAGAAATATCCTCATCTTCCTCCATCTTGGCGTGGACGGCTTCCACAACCACGATGGCGTTATCCACCACAATCCCGATTGCCAAAACCAGGGCAAACAAGGTGATCAGGTTAATCGAGATCCCAAAAGCCTGCAACACAAAAAATGTACCGATCAGTGATACGGGAACGGCAAGAATGGGAATTAGAGTCGATCGCCAATCACCTAAGAACAGGAAGACTACTAAAGCCACCAGTATGAATGCATCCCTCAATGTATGTAACACCTGCTCGATGGAGGCGTCCAAAAATTTGGATACATCATAGCTGATTTTATAATCTACCCCGTCGGGGAAGTCTTGCTTCAGTTCGGCCAGTTTATCTTTTACCTGATCGATTACCTCACTGGCATTACTGCCAAAAGTCTGTTTCAGTACGATAGAGGAAGACGGGTGCCCGTCCAGATTCGAGTAGATATCGAAGAATTCACTACCCAACTCCACCTCGGCAATATCGCCCAGGTGGACCTTCTTACCCTCCTCATCGGCTTTTATAATGATATTCTTGTACTGTTCGGGCTTATTATACCGGCCCTGGTAGGTGAGCACGTATTCCAGTGATTGGGCTAATTTTCCCGAACTCCGTCCCAGACGGCCGGGGCGGGCGATCAAACTCTGTTCGTCCATGGCCTCCAGCACTTCTTCGGCAGAAATATTATAGGCCCTCATCCGGTCGGGTTTTAACCAAACCCGCATGGCGTATTTCCTGCTACCCAAAATCTGTGCACTGGCGATACCATTGATCCGCTGCAGCTCAGGGATCATATTGGCGTAGGCAAAGTTGTAGAGAAACTTCTCGTCGGAATTCTCATTATCGCTGTAGAGGTTGACGTACATCAACATACTCGGCTGAACGGGCGTGATAATCACTCCCTCGCGTTGCACCAGCGGAGGTAAAAGGGGCATCACCTGATCCACCCTGGTCTTAACCCGGACGACGGCATCATTGGGGTCCGTCCCGGGTTCAAAAATGACGCGTATGGTACCTTCTCCCGCACTGGTCGCATCCGAAGCGATGTAGCGCATCCCCGGCACCCCGTTGATGGCTGTTTCCAGAGGGATGATCGTTGATTTCGTAAGAGCGTCGGCATTGGACCCGGGATACGCTACAAAAATATTGACGGTAGTCGGAGCAATGGACGGGAACTGGGATATCGGTAACTGGAATATGGCAATTACCCCGACAATCACGATCATCAGGGAGACCACAATAGCCAGGACTGGCCTGTGTATGAATCTGTTAAACATGATGTTATTATTTTCTGGAAACTATTCGGCGTATAAATCCAAATTCCTCATCGCTATTTGGGGCTGGATGAGTTCGTGGGCAATCTTATCACCACTTTTCACCTTGCGGAGTCCCTCGATGAGGATCTTATCCGTTTCGGAAATGCCCTTGCTGACTACAAAAAGGTGAGGTAGTTCAGCGCTGACCTCAATTTCCCGTGAATGGAGTACATTCTGTTCATCTAGTACATAGACGAACTTTTTCTCCAGGACCTCGTAGGTGGCCTTCTGCGGTATGATCAATACATCTTCCAATTTAGTTTCCATGATGATATTACCTGTCTCACCGTGCCTCAACAGCCGTTTAGGGTTAGGGAAGGTCGCCCGGAAAGGAATATTCCCGGTGTGGCTATCGAAATCGGCTTCGATTGCTGTTATTTTGCCGATGTGATCAAAATTTTCCTTGTTGGCCATCTGCAATTTGACGGAGCGTCCCTTGATACCGCCATTCTTCATATAGTTGAGGTATTCAGCTTCAGGCACATTAAAGTAAACCCACATTTCACTATTATCGGAAAGGGTGGTCAGCAACTCTCCTTCCTCAACCATACTACCCTCCCTGACGTGAAGGTGGTTCATCAAGCCGTGGAAAGGGGCTTTGACATCCGTGAAATCCAGGTGGGTTCTTGCCAGAGCAACTTCGGCCTCCTTCTTATCGAGTTCGGCTTTAGCCATGGCCAGCTCGTTCTGAGAAACAATATTTTTCTCGGCCAGGCTTTTGGTGTTTTCGTACTCGATCCTGGCCTTGTTTAGTTCAGCTTCTGATACCATTACTTCCGATTCGTACAGTCTCGGCATGATCTTGAACATCATGTCTCCTTTTTGCACGTACTGACCTTCATCGACAAAGAGCTCCTCGATATACCCTTGTTCCAAAGCACGAACCTCAATATGTTTTCTGGAATGGATCTGGCAAACGTACTCTTTGGTGATAACCGTGTCCATAAGCATTGGCATGGTCGCTACCAACTTACCTACTTTATGGTGCTCACTTCCTTCGTGCTCCTTTTCATGATGTTCAGTGCCTTCTTCTTGCCCCTGTTGTTGGCAACCAAATCCAAACAAAAACACGACTAGACAAGCCGCATAGGTGAACTTGTACATAAGATTATTTTTAAGTTGAAAATTAGCTTCGCTACCGCGCAGCATGCACAATGGCTGAGGGTATTGATGATTCAATTTTGTTGACTCCGGCATGCTGGTTGGTACGGGGTGCCAATCTCATAATGTACACCCCTCGATAGTTTCGAAAATCCTGTTGGAGGGTAAACCGAATCGGGTATTATTCTTTACCGACACAGGAATAGCGATAATTAATGGCGTCCTGACCGGGAACCATCAATTACGATCGGTGAATTCCAGTACCTGCCTGTTGGCTTGGCAATGACCGTTCCCGAAACTGAAGTAGCCTTCAAAAGAGCGGAAAAAGTTGGGTGATTTCTCGCGAGGGGGGTAAAACCCTTGGTCAAGCCAATTTTACACCCTTGAACCTCGCCAATTAGTACACGGCTATTCAGTGAATGGACTTACCCCTAGGGGTACCGTCAATACGCAGCCCAGAGCAGCCTGGGAAGGATGGATTCAGAGCCGGAAATTTTGAAAAAGGATATACCTCTGGATAGCAGCGGATGCCCAGAGTTGGCCAGGAGCTGAAAGGCTGACCCTTTGGCAAATAAAGCTGTAGTCACGACCCGGGGCAGGCGAACAGGCACCGTTAGCGGGCGTGGAAGAATCCTGCTCCGTATTTTCTTCTACCTCTTCATTGTATTCGGCAAAAGAAAGGTCAGGGCCACGGGAGGAGTTTCTTTGATCGCTCGGAACTGAGCAGAAAACAACCCCTTCCGATTGGTCAGCCTGGATTGTGGTAGGAAAATCTAGCTGAAAAACTACCGGAGATGAACCGGTCAGCGACGAAACAAGCAGTGAACTGGTGCAACTACCGCTAAGGATAGGCTGGGCCAGGAACAATCCCAGGACAAAAAGTCCGAATATGCGTGTTTGTCGTCTCATGCGGGTACAAACATAGATAGTTTTTCAACTAGAACAAAATCAAAAGTTGAAATGACGGTCTCCGCTATAATCTCGTATTCACAATATTGTTGTAGATCGACCCGAAAGTGTAGCTAAAGCCGACCCCAACGAAAGCCTGATAATTCGTGGATCGCTGTTTTTGCTCCAGCAGTAATTCTTCGAGTGAAGCCTCCCCTCTGGGCAGGGATAACTGGTCGTTGATCAGTTCAATATTGGTTCGTAAATCAACGGCAAATCCCTGGAAGACCCGCCACGAAATACGATTATCGAACTCCACACTGTTGCGTCGGAAATCGTGAAAGAAATGCCGGCCTTCCAGACTGGAAAAAACGGAACCCCAGGGGCGGCGCAATCGTAAGGCAATCCGCAGGGATTGATCCACCAGGCTTTCCGACAGTTTTCGGAACACCGTTTCTTCGTTGTATTCTCTGTAAAAATGTCGAATCGAATAAGCTATTACCAGTTCACGGTAATTCACCTCATTATAGGGAAAAACGCTGTACTCAATGGCAGGCCCCAAACGCGTTCCCAAAGCGATATTATTAAATACGGAAGTTTCAATTTCGTTAGAAATCCCTACCGACCAGTGATCACTGATACTACGTACTACTTGTCCCCAGTTGCCATAGGAGTATAAATCGGCAACAATGTCATCCTCTTCTTCCTGCTCAAAAGTGGTCTTGGTGCGGTTGTAATAAAAGTTTTGACGGATCTTCCAGTCTTCGGTGATATGATTGGCTTCGAATCTCCCGCGAAATTCCAGTTGCCGCCGAATGGATTCCAGCTCAATATTACCATCAACGGAGGCCTCGAATACCCATAATCGCCAGGGATCTTCCATTGGGCTGAAGGGATCGAAAGTAGAATTCTGCTCGCCATCTTTTTTTTCCCGCAGGCCCACAGTGATATCGATATCCTTCATCAGGTCTGAATCGAGCAGGTAGGTAATCATCCCGGTATTCATGGTTTTAAGCATACCGGCTCGCTCCTCGTCACGGGTCGTGTTAGGGACCGTAGCGTATTCCAGTTCGAGGTTAGTGCCTTCGTATTCTTTACGACCGTTAAATTGAAAGGTAAAAGTCTCTCCACCACTACCCGATCCGAAACCCGTCACGAGGATATGTATGTCGGCCAGACGAATATCCCGTACGTGATCCACGTAATCCATCTCCTGACGAAAGTAGGATTCATCACATCCGGTACGGCAATCGATAAAGAGTTTTGGTTTTTGACTTTGGCTAAACGACAAGAAAGGGACGACTACCGCAAGTGCAGTCACCAGTAAGTGTTTGTAGGGCATTTGTTCACGTTTTTGTTTTGACAGTTCAGTCAGCCCGCAAAGATACGGTTATTCCTACGGAATGAACGAATGCCCCGTTAAATGGTTCCAAAAACAGCTGCTTAATAGCCTAACTATGAGCCACTTGGTGATCAGCGCCAAGCTTGCGCTCGACAACTTTGCCAACCGTTAATCCCTGAACCACAATGGAGAAAACGACCACCACGTAGGTCATTGTCAGTATCAGGTCCCGGGCCATCTGGGATTCAAGGCTGAGAGCCAGAGCTATACTGATCCCTCCGCGCAAGCCTCCCCAGGTTAGGATCACATTGGTACCCGGCAAAAAATCCAGGCGTTTACCGAGCAGGTAAATAGGAATGCCCAGGGCCGTAAAACGACAAAACAAGACCACCGGAATGGCCAGCAGACCAGCCAAAACGTACGTACCATTGAGTTGCAGGATCACAATCTCCAATCCGATTAATACAAACAGAACTGCATTCAGAAGAACGTCCAGCAACTCCCAAAAATCATCCACGTATTTCTCGGTGGTTTCCGACATGGAGGAAGTCCGGAACCGATCGTGACCAATCATCAGACCGGCGACAACCATCGCCAAAGGGCCTGAGAAATGCAGGTAACTCGCCAGCCAATATCCACCCATAACCAGAGCCAGGGTAATTAATACTTCGACCTCATAGCTATCGATAGTGCGCATCAGGTAATAAGCTCCCGCACCGAGCAATCCGCCCAATAGGACGCCACCACCAACTTCTTCGAGGAATAGAAGAGCAACTTCCCCAAATCCACTGCCACCGTGACCATCACCTCCACTGGCAATCTGGTAAATGGTCAGAAATATGACCACTCCAATTCCATCATTGAAGAGGCTTTCGCCGGCTATCTTGGCCTCCAGCTGTTTAGGGACACCCGCTTTTTTTAAAATTCCCAATACGGCGATCGGGTCGGTTGGTGAGATCAAAGCGCCAAATAACAGACAGTAAATAAAAGGCTGACCTAATCCCAGTACATTCAACAAACCATAGGTAATACCCCCGATCAAAAAGGTCGACGTGAGCACCCCCAAAGTAGCAAAGATCAGGATGGGCCATCGTTGTGCAGCCAACTGTCTGAAATCAATGTGCAGGGCACCGGCAAATAACAAAAAGCTCAGCATCCCCTCCATAAGTAAACCCTCAAAATCGATCTGGCGAACGAAGAATTCCTCCATTTCGTGCAGCTGTGGCGCCCAGAGGCCAACCCCCATTAAAATGGCCGAAAACAAAATGGAAACCACCATTAATCCAATGGTAAAAGGGAGGCGTAAAAAACGCTGATTGACGTAGCCAAAAAGAGCTGCCAATACAATCAACACTACCGCAATCTGGTACAGGTTCATAGGTGATTTGTTGGTTTAGACGCAAATATACTATGGGTATTTGGTATTGCGTAGCAGGTACTTGGTATTCGGAAATCGCCAACCTCACACCTCACACCTCACACCTCAAACCTCACACCTCAAACCTCAAACCTCAAACCTCAAACCTATTAAGACGTTTTCCTCGTCGACTCCAGTGTAACCAGTGAAACCGGCACCTCAATGGTCAATCGTTGGGGAGTTCTTCCTTCCATAAGGGTAAACAACAGAGCAGTGGCCTGGCGCCCCACTTCGTATCCGGAATGGTGAATGTGGGTAACCTTGGGCTGTAGATAGTAAGGCAGCCGCCCGTCACTGACAACCACTACCCCAAAATTATCGGGAATCGAACGGTCAGTTTGATCCATGACGCGCATCGCTTCTGCCAAGAGTTCGTCGCTCATCGCAAAAAGACCGTCGATCTGAGGGTTTTCGCGTAGTAGCTGAACGATGGGTTTGTGACAATCCACGGCTTCTTCGGCAAATAAGCACCAATCATTGCGCACCTTCAACCCCGCCTGCTCGTGAGCCTCCTTAAAACCGTAATAACGCTGTTGAGAGATATCGAGATTAACATTGTCGAAAAGGCCTATCAGGTGTTGGTATCCACGGCTTAACAGGTGCCGCACAGCCAATCGCGCGGCTCGCGCATCCCCAATTCGGACGAGGGGTAATTGTTTCCCCTGTAATACTTTGTCGAAAAGTACCACGGGTATATCGCGCTCGCGTAGTTTCTCGAAGTGGCTGAGATCCCGGGACTCCTTACTCAGAGAAACCAGCACTCCTTCCAACCGGAAATCCAGACACAATTGGGCGATTTGCTTTTCCTTTTCCAGGGATTCTCCCGACTGAAAGACCAGCAATTTGTATCCCTTTCGCAGGGCTTCTTCTTCTGCTGCCTGAATCACCGATGGGAAAAAAAACATATTGATGCTCGGCAGGATCAATCCGATCAAACCACTCTTCCGGTGCCGAAAGTGAATGGCCTGCTGATTGGGGGAATATCCCAGCTCCTGAGCAAGCTGCACAACGGCCGCCTTCGTCTCTGTGCCGACATCCGGATGATCCTTTAAAGCCCTTGAAACAGTGGAAGGGTGGATATTCAGGGCCCGGGCAATATCCTTAATCGTGATTCGACCCATAAAGCATTTTAAATCCCATTTCCGCGATTCTGTGGAAAAATATACCAGGTATTCCGTTCACTCAGTTAAAGTAGGAAAATTATAAAGTTTTCCACAACAACCGTTTGCACAAACGTTTGCGGGCGCCGACAACAAAACAATACCTTGTGAAGTCCATTTCTTATAAAATTATTTTCGCTATCTTTCACCCTATAAGAAACGAAGTATATCCTGGCAACAGGATATAGCACTACGTGCTCATTAGGCATTTTGCCAAGTGAAACTTTGTATGAAACTTAGCGTCAATTACGGCTACGCCTTAAGCGTAGCCTTTTTTTATGCTCCCTGAACCCGAATCAATGCTTCCGCCAGCCGCTCAGCGGCCATTGGGTGTTCCCGAAACCACATCTCCGGTTCGATCAATTCCAATTCGGCTAAGGCCAGTTCTCCATCATTATCACGGATCATATCCACGCGTGCGTACAGGGGCGTCTCCGGACAAGCGGCAATCGCCTTTTCGGCAAAAGCAATTTCTTCCCTCGTAGGTTCGTGGGGTTCGACCGTACCTCCAAAATCGTCCTGTACACGAAAATCACCCGCTTTGGCGACCTTGCGAACCGCGTGGGTTACCGCACCGTCGATGACCATAAGGGCCAGCTCTCCGGATTTTACTACATCATGCTGAAACGGCTGCAAAAGCATGGCTTCCCGCTGGATTAAACCGCGGTAGGTCTCTTCTACCTCCGCGAGGGATCCCGGATCCAGACGATAGGTATGGCGGCCGGCACCGGATACAGCTGGTTTTAATACCGTATCGGACCATCCCAGCTCCCGGTGGACATCGCGGAGCGTACGGAAGTCACCCGGCTCCATAAACGAGGTGGGAGGAATCCGGACTCCCTTGTCAGACAAATCCCGCAAATAGTGTTTATCCATATTCCACTGAACCAAAGCGGCTGAATTGTAGAGGGTGGTCTGGCCTTTTACCACCTCCAGCCATTGCTGAAATCGATCGTACAGATTAAAATAATCCCAGGTGGTGCGGAAAAGACATGCCCTTGCCTGTGAAAAATCAAAATCTGGCCGGTTCCAGTCAATACGCAAACACCGCATTCCTCTTTTTTCCAGAGCCGCCTGCACTAAACCGTCCTCGGTGAGAATGTTTTTTACGTACCAGTCTACCTGGTCGGGGTACTCGTACCGACTTTCCGTCAGGAGCACAAAATCATACTGTTTAGTCATTTTAAGTCGGGTTATTTCGTCCGTTCTTCGCTTAATCCTTTATGCGTTGGCCGGTCCGGCGGTCCTTAGGAACGTCGACCGGTGTCATCCGTGCCTCAATAGCCTCGATGATATCGGGCCAAGCCTTGCTACCGGGAGCAATGACCTCAAAATGACCAATCCCCCCAATGCGGCGATCATCGATCATGCCGTCGGGATCAGGATGAGCTTCCGGGTAGCGAGCCACGTGCTCGACCGGAACGATGGGATCCTGCTTTCCGGTGATCAGAGTCCGGGCGACTCCGGTCAGGGGCATATCCACGGGTGATGCCTGGCGGTATCGCTCCGCGACATCTTCCGGGAAACCGCCCATCAGGCCTTTCACACTGGCCCCACAGCCACTGCCGGTCCGGACCAGATAATGCTCTAGATCTACAATCCCGGCCAGGCTAACTATTCCGGATGGCTTGATGGGATCAGGGCGATACAGGGGACTTTTTGCCGTAAGGCAGGAACGGCTACCAGCCCAAAGCGCCAGATGCCCACCCGCCGAATGGCCGGTAATCACCAACCGGTCCAGATCCAGCGGATAGGTTTCGGCCAGGTCCCGCAATTTATCGAGACCATCGGCAACATCCTCGAAGGTGCCCGGCCAGCCACCACCTTCATCCCCAACCCGTCGGTACTCCAGATTCCAGGTAGCATAGCCGCGTTCGGTGAGGTCGGTAGCCATGGCATCCATCAGGTGGAGATCATAGGCAGCAAGCCAACATCCCCCGTGAAGGATAGCTACTACCGGGAAGGGCCCCTCCCCTTCCGGCATCCGCAGATCGCCAAATTGCAAAGACTCCGGGCCGTAAGATATCTGCTGGGATGGGGGTTTGGTTTTTAAAGCCAAGACTTCCGGAACGGTCATTAGAGTGCGTTGGCAATGACTCAGGTAGGCCGTCACCAGCACCATACATGTCAGGTGTTGAATTCGTTTCATACGTCCAATATAGGCACTTGCCGGCTTTTTTCTATCTTCATCGGCCGTCACACCAAAACCTGACACATGGCCACGAAGCGCAAAAAATGGTACGACTATATTCCGCACCCGGTCGTCTTGTTATTTGGCATCATTGTTTTAACGGCAGTACTTTCCTACATCCTGCCTGCCGGTCTTTACGAGCGCGTCCTGGTTGATGGCCGCGAACGGGTAGTTCCCGGCTCCTACCAGACCATCCCCTCGACGCCCCTGAGCATTCTCGATATGTTCCGGGCAATACCTCTGGGATTCAAAGCGGCCTCCGAGATCATCTTCGTTGTGCTCGCCAGCGGGATCATGTTTGGCATATTGGAAAAATCGGGCATGGTCGAAAACACTGTGGGCACTATTGTACGGAAAATGGGCACCCGGCGTCAGTTCCTGCTCATCGCCTGCATGACCTATCTGTACGGTTTGCTGGGGGTAATGATCGGCTACGAGAATAATATTGCTATGGTACGCATTGCAGCGGTAATGACTCTGGCCCTGGGTGGCGACCTGGTCCTGGCAGCGGGGATCTCGGTCGGCGCCATCACCGTAGGTTTTGGCTTGTCACCCATCAATCCCTACACGGTGGGCGTAGGACACAAAATTGCGGAAATGCCTCTGTTTAGCGGAGCGGTCTTACGGTCGGGCCTGTGCTTCGTCGGACTGACCCTCCTGGCTTGGTACAACATCCGGTATTTTAAGCGGATAAAAAAGGATCCCGCCCGCAGCCTGGGCCAGGGGCTCGACCAGGAAGGGCTGCGCTTATCGCAACCCCTCCAAACCTACTCGATTAGCCGTAATAACACTTGGGTAGGCGGCATCTTTTTGCTGGGGATCTCCATCATGCTATTCGGGATTTTTCGCTACGGTTGGTACATTAACGAAATATCGGCCATCTTTCTGATGATCAGCATCCTCACCGGACTGGCAGCGCGCATGAGCGGCAGCGAATTAAGTGAAACAGCCCTGAAATCAATTGCCGTAGTGGCACCGGGTGCCTTTATGGTCGGCTATGCCACCTCTATCCGGGAGGCTATGGAGATGGCCAACATCAGCGATACTATCGCCCATAACCTGGCACTGGCGCTGGAAGGGCTCCCCGTATACTCCTCCGCCGTTTGTATGTCGCTTTCCCAATCGGTCATTAATTTATTCATCCCCAGTGGCAGCGGGCAGGCCCTGGCGACCCTCCCCATCATGATCCCCCTCGGCGAACTGCTCGGACTTACCCGCCAGTCCACCATTCTCGCCTTCCAGATCGGCGATGGTGTAACCAATCTGTTCAATCCGTCTTTGGGCGGGTTGATCGCCATGTTGAGCATGTGCCGCGTTCCCTTCGATCGCTGGTTGCGCTTTATTTTCCCGTTAGTCCTGATCATTTTGCTGGTTGCCTGGGTTTTCCTGATATTCAGTGTATCCATTAATTGGGGGCCGATCTAGGTTTCTTATGCTTTCGCAAAAAATCAAACGATAATGTCTGCAGCTTCGATTCTTAAAAAATTG
>CAYFGK010000094.1:0-26057 GCA_964342305.1 uncultured Saprospiraceae bacterium
GCTCCTTTGCCTTTGGCAGGTGTAAAAGTTACCTTTACTTCGCTCTACTCGATGCCGAAAGGCAAAGCCGCCAAAACCTGCCGGAAAAGCGGTTGCTCCAACCGATAGAGTAGAGCCATGCAACCTGCCAGGATCAACGTATTGAAGAGTAGCGTTGCTACCAGTCCGTCGCCCCAGATCACCTGACCCGCATCGGCCAGGAAAAAGCCACTGCCCGCTACCAGAAAATAGAGGACCATGCGCGGCACCGGGTAGGGAATAGGGTAGTGCTTCTGGCCCGTGCTATAGCTGGCGTAGGCCATAAAACCGTAGCAAGCCAGTGCCGCTATGGCCGGACCGTAGTAGCCTACCCGGGGAATGAGGACGAGATTCAGAATGATCGTGATGACCGATCCCCCCAGCGCAATATACCCGCCCAGATCAGTGCGATCCGATAATTTATACCAAACCGAAAAATTGTAGAATAAGCCAAGGCACACGTAGCTCAGCAGCAGGAAAGGAACAATACCCAGTCCGACGTGCATATCGGGATCGATCAGGTACTTGAAGATATCGATGTACAGCATAATGCCCAGGAAGGCCAGGGCTCCGACCAGGGAAAAGGCCTGACCAATACGAGCGTAGGTCTTTTTGGCATCCGCTTTATCGGCGTGCCGGAAGAAGAAAGGTTCCGCCGCGTAGTTGAACGCCTGGGTGAACAGATTGATCAGGATGGCCAGCTTGGCACAGCCACCGTAAATACCGGCCATCGCTTCACTAACCGCTTTGTCGGGATCGCCGATGGCCCGCAAAAGCGGAATACCCAGCAACTGATTGATCACCCCGGCAATGCCCGCCACCAATAAAGGGCCGGCGTAACGCAGCATTTTACGCCACAATTCGGCATCAAAGCGGAAGCGCACGTGGCGATAGGCCGGTAACAGGCAAAGGAAAACTCCCAGCGAAGCCAGCAGGTTAGCAAGAAAAACGTAGCCCAAGCGCTTGTCGTCATCATAATACGCCTGAAACCAGGGTAACACTTCCAGTAGAAAGAAGATACATACAATATTGATCACTATACCCAGCACCTTGAAGGCCGCAAACAGATACGGGCGGTTTTCGAGCCGCAGGCGGGCAAAGGGAATAGCTGCCAGGGCATCGAAGGCGATGATCAGCACGAAATAGCGGATGTACTCCGGATGATCCTGATAATCGAGACCACGGGCAATAGCATTGGAGGCACCCAGTAGTACCAGGCAGTACAGCAGGGTAGTCCCCAGCAGAGACAAGCTGGCCGTGGAGAAGGTGAGGTTGCGATCGTCCAGTTTGCGCCCGTACCGGAAAAAGGTGGTCTCCATGCGGTAGGTGAATAACACCAACAACAGGGCGGCCCAGGCGTACAGGTCGGAGAACTGCCCGTATTCCTGGTTGGTGAAAGCACGAGTGAGGTAGGGCGTCAGTACGACAAAGTGGAGTAAACGCCCCAGGATACTACTCAGTCCGTAGATGGCCGTTTCCCCCGCTAGTTTTTTTAGTACCGACATAGACACAGATCAGGCATAAAGGCTCAAAAATAGTTGATTTCTTTTGGGCTTGGTAAAATCGCCTTAATTTAGCCGCATTCAAGAAGAAACTTATGATAAACGTCGATCTCCTCCAAAAGATTTGCCTCACTCCCGGTGCTCCCGGTTTTGAACAACGTATCCGCGAACTGGTCATCCGGGAAGTAACGGACCTGGTCGATGAGGTGCGGACCGATGCCATGGGCAATGTGATTGCCATCAAAAAAGGCAAAGCCCGTAAGCGGGTAATGGCGGCTGCCCACATGGACGAGATCGGGTTTATTGTGACCCACGTGGATGAAGATGGCTTTGTGCGCTTCCATACTCTGGGGGGCTTCGATCCCAAAACCCTGACTTCCCAACGCGTGATCGTGCACGGCCGGGAAGACCTGGTGGGCGTGATGGGGTGTAAACCCATCCACCTCATGAAGCCCGACGAACGCAATAAGCAACTTCCTATCTCCGAATACTACATCGATCTGGGCATGCCCTACGGCGAGGTGGTTAAACTCGTGGAAGTAGGCGACCCGATTACCCGTGAGCGCGAACTCATCGAGGTCGGTCACTGCGTCAACAGCAAGTCACTCGATAATCGGGTCTCGGTATTTATCCTGCTGGAAACCCTCCGGGAATTGCGGGAAGAAACCCTGCCCTACGATTTCTACGCCGTCTTTACGGTTCAGGAAGAAGTAGGCCTGCGGGGAGCGATTTCCAGCGCTCACCACATCAATCCTGATTTCGGCTTTGGTCTCGACGTGACGATTGCCTTCGATGTGCCCGGTGCGCAACCCCACGAGATGGTCACCCGCCTGGGTAAAGGTGCGGCCATCAAGGTAATGGATGGCTCCTCAATAAGCGACTACCGCATGGTCAGATACCTGAAGCAACAGGCCGACCACCACGATATTACCTGGCAGGCCGAGGTGCTTCCGGCCGGAGGTACCGATACGGCCGGTATCCAGCGCTATGGTAAGAACGGTGCCATAACCGGCGCTATTTCCATCCCGCTGCGCAATATGCACCAGACCATCGAAATGGCCCACAAGCAGGACATTCGCCACTGCATCGATCTGCTCAAAGTGGGCGTGCAACACCTCGATCAATACAATTGGGATTTCGATAATACCGACGGACGCAAGCCGGTCCGCGCGGTCGAGGATGACCTCTTTTAGCCATGTCAGTTCCGACCATCGATTCTCACGATTCCCTGCTTCGTAGCCGGCAATGGTGGTTGGTCCTTATTCTGATGGCGATTCCAACCTGGTCGATGTACGATCGCCTATTCAATGTGCTGTTATCTCCGGATAGTTTGCCACCCTGGATGACAACCTTGATGGTCACCATCCAGGTTGTGCTCCTGGGCCTGAGTTTACCCTGGCTTCTCAGGCGCATGTCTGCATTACCTGCCATTGCGAGCCGTGGTATTCTGGTCATGCTGGCCGCCATCCTGGTTATTGGTTTTTTTATGCTTTACCCATTAGCTGATTCGGGGGCACTGGGGTTCGTTAGTGACCGGGATGAAGCCCTGGATATTGCCGTTCGTCAGCTCTGGCAGGGGGGTAACCCCTACGATTGCCGGGCAGCGGCCGGTGTGCATCGGGGGTGCCCCCAGCAAGGTACCTTGATCGCGCCTTTGCCCGGTGGTATGCTTTTAGCCATGCCGTTTGTCGCTCTGGGAGGTAGTGCGGGTGCCTCCTTAGGGCTGCTGCTTATCCTTTTGCTGGTGTTGTGGCGTAGCTACCGGTCATCCTTTCTGATTTGGACTTTTCTGATACTGATCCTGGCGGGTATGCCCGTCGTACTTGCTGAAATATTTACCGGAGGCGATCATCTGGCCAATGCCCTTTGCGTAACTCTCGCCGCCTGGTGGTGCCTGCAGGCCCGAAGCTGGCGGGAAGCACTGCCGGCCGGCATTCTGCTGGGGCTGAGTCTATCCTGGCGAGCACCTTTTCTACTCCTCGGCATTCCCTTTCTGGTGGCTTTCGCCAAAAAAGGTGGTGCCCGGGTCTGGTGGATGGCCGGCCTGGCTGCAGTAATCAGTTTTATGCTGGTCACCCTGCCATTGTACGTGTCGGATCCCGGTGGCTTTACGCCATTGCAAACGCAGGGGAAGCTGGCGGCTTTTGACCATCTTCTGCCCAGTGCCACTGTCTGGGCCGCAGGTTCCGCCGTTCTGGTTGGGATCTGGACGGGCTGGCGCGCGCGCAATCAGCCGGGGTTGCTCATGGCCATGGGTTGGACCGTGGCCGTACCATTCCTGTGGGCAGTGGTGCTCCAGAGCCTGGAGCAGGGATATCCGACTGCGGCTTTTTTCGGCTGGTACCTGCTGATGCCGGCAAGCATGGTCGTTTTGGGATTCACGTTGCAATTGTTTGACCGGGATGACGTATCGGCTGCTCTGCCTTTCGGCAAAAATCCGGTGAACGAATAATCGGAACGCCTGTTGTAGGGGAAACAACGCTTATGTGGAAAGAAGAAAACAACCAGCTCGTAGCCAGCTTTGAATTTAAGGATTTCACCGAGGCTTTCGCCTTTATGACCGAGGTGGCCTTTCACGCCGAAAAGCAGCAGCATCACCCCAATTGGTCCAACGTATACAACACCGTCACCTTTAACCTCAATACCCACGATGCCGGTGACAAGGTGACCGACAAGGATCACAAGCTTGCCAAAGCCATCGATAAGGTCTATGCCAAGTTTTCCGGTTAATTATGGCCGGTCCGTGACAAGCTGGATTTGGGAAAGGTAGCAGAAACAACTAGCTTCCAGCCCGAAAACACACCCAATATGCAGCCTGTCAGCAAACTCCCTTCCGTCGGGACGACCATTTTTTCGGTCATGTCCCGACTGGCCGCTCAACACGAGGCCATCAACTTATCGCAGGGTTTTCCCAATTATTCCTCCGACCAGCGCCTGATCGATCTGGTAACCCGGCACATGCGGGCCGGCCATAATCAGTATGCCCCTATGCCTGGTCTGCCCCTCCTGCGCCAACGCATCGCCGATAAACTGCAACGATCCCACGGCATCACTGTGGATCCCGACGAAGAGCTCAACGTTACCGCCGGGGCCACCCAGGCGATCTTTACGGCTCTCTCGGTGCTGATCCACGCCGATGATGAGGTTATCACCTTCGAACCGGCCTACGACGCTTATCGTCCCGCCATCGAGTTATTCGGTGGCAAGCCCGTCATTTACCAGCTGGAAGGGCCGGATTTTACAGTCGACTGGCAGGAGGTGGGCCAGCTCATCACTCCCCGCACCCGCATGATCATCGTCAATACACCCCACAACCCTACCGGTACCATCCTGACAGAGCAGGATATGAAAGCATTGCAGGAACTGGTTTCCGGTTCTGATATCTGGGTGCTCAGCGATGAGGTATACGAACATCTGATCTACGATGCGGCTACGCACGAGTCTATTCTGCGCTACCCGGAGCTGCGTAAACGGGGCATTGCGACGTACTCCTTCGGCAAAACCTTCCACAATACCGGCTGGAAGATCGGTTACGTGGTGGGCCCACCGGCCTTTATGACGGAATTCCGCAAGGTGCATCAGTACAATGTCTTTGCCGTGAACACCCCCATGCAACACGCCCTGGCCGACTACCTTGCCGATCCCGGCACCTACGAAGGCCTACCCGCATTTTATCAACGCAAGCGCGACCTTTTTGCCGATCTTATGGAAAGCACTCCTTTACAGCCGGTCCCCTGTCGCGGCACCTATTTCCAGTGTTTCGAATACGGCCACCTGAGCGACGAATCGGATATGGATTTTGCTTCCCGACTCACCAAAGAGTACGGTGTAGCAGCCATCCCTGTCTCGGCCTTCAATGCCAGCGGTCGCGATGATAAGCTGATCCGCCTGTGCTTCGCCAAGACGGATGAGGTGCTGGAGCAGGCGGGGAAACGGTTGGGGAGGTTGTGAGGGGCCATGGTTCAAGGTCCACGGTTCAAGGTTCACGGCTCACGGTTCACGGTTCACGCTGCACGGTTCACGGCGCTCTGCGCGAATATACTACTTCCGAAAAGTTTGGGCTTTGCCAAAGCTTTTCACGCGAGTATACGGGCAGAATAAAAAAAACGTATAGCCGAAGTAGCCCGGCTCAGGCGAGTCGTTTTGGTCGCTTCCTTCTCTTCGTTCACCTAAGTCCCTCGCGGTCTCCAGTTGGCAATGCTCCCTCACCTTCGTTAAAACTAAGGCGGGGATGGTCCGCGTAATATGGTTCGCCGCATGGGACGATGGGATAACCACTAAAGTGGTTTATTTTTAATGGTGGCCTCATAAATATCCCACCGCTAAAGCGATGTGCTGATGTGTTTACCCCTCTGACCTCTGATTTCCGATTTCTGCTGTGCGCTCTTGTGTGTCTGACTTCCAACCTCTGATTTCAGAACTCTGACCTCAATCCCTCTTGACTTTATAAAATAAAAGGTGAATATTGTCAGTAATTGATTGCGTAATAAACAACACATCCGTGACACAGCACGGCTTAACAGAACGATTTCTCTTTGTTTCTGAACGCAATCAATAAATTATGACTACCGCCCTGTGCATTCAACACACGTTTTTTCCGTTTCCTTATTGCAGTCACTGGTATCTGAATAGCTCCAATTGTCGGGTGTCTCCATTCAGGTGATCCAATATTTTCTGCCCTAATGTTAATCGATGGGAAAGAATAATACCGCTAAAATTAGTGGCGTCCGTGGTTGCGCATGCGCAACCACGGACGCCACTAATTTTAGCAAATCCTAATAAGCCCGAACGTTCTTTTTCTCCATATAATTAATGAAAGCGCGATTCACCACCCGGTTACCGCCCGGAGTGGGGTAATTACCACTGAAGTACCAGTCGCCATTATTGTTGGGGCAGGCGGCGTGCAGGCCTTCAATGGTCTGGTAGATGATCTTCACCTTGGGCTTGATATCGTCGGGACGAATGATCTCTGCGATCTTATCGGAAACTTCCTCGTACGTAAATTCGTCGTAGAGGGCCTGTACTTCATTGGTGAT
This sequence comes from uncultured Saprospiraceae bacterium, assembly GCA_964342305.1. Classification (GTDB taxonomy): domain Bacteria; phylum Bacteroidota; class Bacteroidia; order Chitinophagales; family Saprospiraceae; genus DT-110. The sequence continues at coordinate 6,557 of CAYFGK010000094.1, forward strand.
TTCCTCCTTGGGTTTGTGTTCCTGTGCTTTACAGCGGTCGTAGGCTTCTTCCAGGAGGTATTCTTTATTATTTTCGCGCAGCAGGGCTACCAGGGCGCGGAAGGCAACGAATTCGTTCATCTTCGACATGTCGATTCCGTAGCAATCCGGATAACGGATCTGCGGAGCGGAGGATACCACGATGATCTTCTTAGGATGCAGGCGGGAGACGATCTGCAGAATGCTGTCGCGCAGGGTGGTACCCCGCACGATGGAGTCATCGATCAGCACCAGTGTGTCGACCTCATTCTCCACGATGCCGTAGGTCACATCGTATACATGCGAAACGAGGTTGCCGCGAGACGTAGTGTCGGCGATAAAGGTCCGTTGCTTGGCATCCTTAGCCACGATCTTTTCGATACGGGGCTTCATGGAGAGGATCTTCTGTAGCTTCTTGGGTTTGAGTTTATCTTCCTCTACCAGTTTCAGGATACGCTCCTCCTTGATGCGGTTCATGCGATCCTGCAGGCCGTGCATCAGTCCGAAGAAGGCCGACTCGGCTGTATTCGGAACGAAGGAAAAGACTGTGTGCTCGAAATCGTATTTGACTGCTTTCAGGATCTGATCGGTCAATTGCTCGCCCAGGCGTTTGCGTTCCAGGTAGATGTCGCGATCCGTTCCCCGCGAGAAATATATCCGCTCGAAGGAGCAGGCATTGCGCTCCAGCGGGTCGGTGAACGGTTTCTCTTCGACCAGTCCTTTCTTCTTGATGATCAGGGCGTGGCCGGGCGTCAGTTCCTTTACCTTGCTGTGGTGTACATTGAAGGCAGTTTGGATAGCGGGGCGCTCCGAGGCCACCACCACAACCTCGTCGTCGCGGTAGTAAAAGGCAGGACGAATACCGCTGGGGTCACGCATTACGAAGGCATCGCCGTGGCCGATCAGGCCGGCCATGACGTAACCACCGTCGAACTTCTTACTGGCCCGGCGCAGCAGGCGCTGGATGTCGAGCTGATCGAAGATGAGGTCATTGATCTCTTTATTGGAGTAACCGTCGGGTTTGAACCAGGTGTGCAGACGCTGCACCTCGTCGTCGAGAAAGTGACCGATCTTTTCGAGCACCGTGACGGTGTCTGACTTTTCTTTGGGGTATTGTCCGAGGTCGACGAGTTCGTCGAAGAGCTCGTCGACATTGGTCAGGTTGAAGTTGCCGGCCAGGATGAGGTTACGTGTGATCCAGTTATTCTGGCGCAGAAAAGGGTGGCAGGTCTCAATGGAATTATCGCCGTGAGTTCCGTAACGCAGGTGGCCGAGCAGTAGCTCTCCGGTGTACGGCATATTGTCTTTTAGCCAGTCTCCGTCGTGCAGGCGGTCTTGGGGAAGGCCTTTAAAGCGGGCAAAAACCTGGTTGAACAGGTCGTCGAGGTAATTGGGCGCGATGCTTCGCTTACGGCTGATGTACTTATTACCTGCACAGGGATCCAGCTTGATGGTGGCCATACCGGCACCATCCTGGCCGCGATTCCGCTGCTTTTGCATTAGTAACCGCAATTTTTCCAAACCATATAAGGGTGAGCCGTACTTCTCCTGGTAGTACGATAAAGGTTGCAGAAGGCGTACTAAGGCTACACCACATTCGTGTTTGATTACGTCGCTCATGACCGTTGTTAGACTTTTGCTGCCGCTTTAAGAAGCTGTTTGAATTGGTTTTTTGAAATTTGTTAGCGTGTATTTTGTAGCTAGGTAAGGCGCCAAAACCGGAGTTTAGCAGCGCTAAATGAGGATTTTGGCAACGAAACATAGCTGCAAAAGACGCCTAACAAAATCAAAGGATTGAATTCAAATAGCTTCTAAATTATGCAAAGTTATAGGTAAATACGTTGTAGTACAACGACTGGGGCCAGTACCTTTCTTTTTTTGGCGAAAGCCGGAAAAAAAGGACGCCCGGGAAACCCACCATTCAGGCGCTATACCGCATCAAAACTAATACTCCCGGGATCGTGTTTCCTCTTCAAACTCCGAGAGCAATAGATACAGTTCGAATCGCCGAATGGTTGCATCCCTTCGGAACAAATGCGGAGCCATAGTGGAAGCCCGCGCTGGTGGATATTCTGCCAGAATTATTGTACTTTTCCCGAGGGTGTATTCCCTCGAATAATTTACGTTGTATGGCTTTATTACGATTTTTTAAGACCCCCAAGCACCAACGCTACGAATACAAACCCAGATACTGGGATCCCCAAAAAGAAGAATTGCAGGAACGCCTGGAGCGCGTCAAGCAAATTCAGGGGGAAGGAACGGAGGCTATGAAAGCCCGGATATCCAGCGGCCTGAAACGCAACTATCGCGGTGATGAGCGCCTGCGCAAGCAGCGCGTGATGCGGTCCAACCTGGTTCTGATCGGAGTGATCGCTGTACTCTGCGTACTGTCCTATCTGGTACTGACCATATACCTGCCGGGCATCGTAGAAGCGGTGGAAGGCTCGGGAAGTAGTTCGGTCGAGTAATTCCGGCCGCAATCAAATACTTAGATGTCCGCAGAGTCGTTCCTTCCGTTATACTGGTTATCTTTGTGAACGAGAAAAGCATACCTCTATATGGCTGACCTGATTCAGCTTTTACCCGACGCTATCGCTAACCAAATTGCGGCCGGTGAAGTCGTACAGCGACCCGCCTCGGTGGTCAAGGAGTTACTGGAAAATGCCGTTGATGCCGGTGCCGATTCTATCCAATTGGTGGTAAAAGACGCCGGAAAAACCCTCATCCAGGTAGTGGATAATGGCTGCGGTATGTCCGAAACGGATGCCCGCATGAGCCTGGAACGCCACGCTACTTCCAAGATCCGGGATGCCAAAGACTTGTTCTGCATCCGCACCATGGGTTTTCGGGGGGAAGCCCTGGCATCCATTGCGGCCGTTGCTCAGGTGGAGCTCCGGACGCGCCGAAAAATGGATGAGATGGGTACCCGCATCCAGGTCGAAGCGTCGGAGGTAAAAACGCAGGAACCCTGCCAGAGTGCTCCGGGAACCAGCATCTCGGTTAAAAATCTCTTTTATAATGTGCCTGCCCGTCGCAACTTTCTGAAGTCGAACGGTGCGGAGATGAAGCATATTACGGAGGAATTTCAACGGGTGGCCATCGCCCATCCCGATATCCACTTCACCCTGCATCATCAGAACGAAGAGATCCAGCATTTGCCGAAAGGCAACTTGCGACAGCGGCTCATCAATATCTTCGGTACCAATACCAATAAAAAACTGGTACCGGTCCAGGAAGATACCGATGTGCTCAAGATCCGTGGCTTCGTCGGGAAACCCGAATTTGCCCGCAAGACCCGCGGTGAGCAGTACTTCTTCGTGAATAACCGCTTCATCAAAAGCGGTTACCTCAACCACGCCGTTAATACCGCCTACGAAGAGTTGCTGCCCAAGGATACCTATCCGCTCTACGTACTGTTCCTGGACATTGATCCCAAACACGTCGACATCAACGTGCATCCCACGAAGCAAGAGATTAAGTTCGACGACGAGCGTCTCGTATACAACTACCTGCGGGTAGCTGTCCGGCATGCACTGGGGCAACACAGCATCATGCCCTCCCTCGATTTTGATCAGGAACAAGGACTCTATCACGCTCCCGGCTCCCGGGTACGCCCCGATAGTTCGGGGTCGGTCTCCTCACCGGGAAGCTTCCGGCCGGGATCAGTCACCAACGGAGACAGTGGACGCCATCAGCGAAATCAGGAAAACTGGGAGCGCCTCTACGAAGGGTTGGGCCAGGCCGGAGATCAACAACCTCCCGCCGGAGATCCGGAGACCATCGACCTGTCTTTCCTGAATGCCGGTGAAGACCAGCACCCGGGCAATACCGTTACCCTGGAAAGTAACTGGTCGGATGATACCGATGGACAGGATTCGGAATCCTCCCAACCGGCCCAAAAGGAACCGTATCAGATCCACGGCACCTACATTGTAAGTCACATAAAATCGGGCTTTCTCCTGATCGATCAGCAAGCAGCCCACGAGCGGGTACTCTACGAACGCTACCTGGCCCTGATGGAGGATCAGTCGGCCAGTACGCAGCAGCAGCTTTTTCCGCGCACGATCCACCTGAGTGCCGCCGATGCCGACCTGCTCCGGCAAATCCGGGAAGAACTCGTGAAGCTGGGTTTCGATGTGGCTGATTTCGGGAAGAATACCTTTGTTATTAACGGTTTGCCGGCAGGACTAGGGACTAAAGTCGACGAGAAAGAGCTCATTGATCAACTTATCGAGCAATATCGGTCGGGCTTGGAAATGAACCTGGGCGTACGGGAAAATATAGCCCGTGCAATGGCCCGTTCGGGAGCGATCAAGCGGGGGCAAGCCCTGCAAGTAGCGGAGATGCAGCAACTCATTGATACCTTGTTTGCCTGCACACTTCCATTCAAAAGCCCATCTGGTCGAAATTGCTTTGTCACCTATGAACTGGAGGCCCTGTCAAAACAGTTTGAGTAGGTACACCGTTACTTTTACGTAATCAACGGATATGTTTAGAATTTCAGATGTCGTCAAGCACCTGCTGATCATCAACATACTGATGTACTTCGGTACTTTGGTCCTGTTGGGCGATCCCAATATCGGGAGCGGACCCCTCATGAATCAGCCGGAAGGTTATAGTGTCACCGATTGGGGCCGTTATATGTTCGCCATGTTCTATCCGACATCGGAATACTTCCAGCCCTATCAGATCATCACCCACATGTTCATGCATGGTGATGTGATGCACCTGTTCTTCAATATGTTCGCCCTCTTCATGTTTGGGCCGCCATTGGAGATAACCTGGGGCCCCAGGCGGTTCCTGTTCTTTTACCTGGCGACGGGACTGGGTGCCATGTTGTTGTATTTATTCGTAAAGTATCTGGAGCTGACGTATTTCGCGGATAGTATTTCGGCAAACGCCATCAATATCCCTATGCTGGGAGCCTCCGGAGCTGTGTTTGGGATCCTGGCGGGGTACGGGTTGATGTTCCCGAATTCAGTGATCCAGTTGATTTTTCCACCGATTCCGCTCAAGGCAAAATATTTTGTCGCCATTTATGCGGGAGTTGAGTTGTTTTCCGGGCTGTCGAGCTTTGCCCGGGTGACCAACGGTGGGGTAGCTCATTTCGCTCACGTGGGAGGCGCCTTATTCGGTCTTCTGATCATCCTGTACTGGCGAAAGTACGGTTCGCGCCTCGGCGGGTAAAAGCGTGACAGTTGATCCAAAAAATCGGTACCTTTATGGATACCAATTGGGAAAGCGACTGGGAGGAGCTACCTTTGATTTTATTGTGAACCGGTAACGAGAATAGCATGCTACGCTCCATAATGGATGATATGAAGAGAGAGTTCAGTTACGGTAATATGGTGACTCGCATCATCATAGTGAACGTAGCTGTATTCGTGGTCCTCAACCTGCTTTACCTCTTTTTGTGGTTGGGGAACGGAGGAGATACGCCAACTTTCTACGTGGCTTTCAAGCGATTCTTTATGTTGCCGGCCGATGGCTGGGAACTAATCACCCATCCCTGGTCGATCATTACCCACATGTTCCTGCACGAAGGTTTCTTTCATATCCTGTGGAATATGCTGTTGATGTACTGGTTCGGACGGATTGTCGGTGACTTTATCGGTAACCAGCGCATTCTGCCGCTCTACTTACTTGGCGGACTGGTCGGTGCGATCTTTTTCCTGCTTTCGGCCAATTTTCTGCCGAATATCGTTTCCGGGCAATATGCCCTGGGTGCTTCCGCCGGCGTAATGGCGATCATCGTCGCCGCCGGAGCCATTGCGCCCGACTACATCATGCGTCTGCTGTTTCTGGGTGATGTGAAACTAAAATACATCGTAGCGGTACTGATCTTCCTTGATCTGATCGCCATTCCCGCCCAACAGAATACCGGTGGCCACATGGCACACCTGGGCGGTGCTGCTCTTGGCTTTCTGTTCGTGCGTCAGTTACAACAGGGAACTGACCTATCGCGGCCGGTCAATAATTTCCTCGATAGTATCTCTGATCTGTTTAATAGTCTGTTCAGCCGCAATCAGAACCGACGTGGTCCAAAAGTGGCCTATAAAAATCCGAATGCCGGTCGACGGTCACGCCCCGGCAGTAGTCGTGGCGATGCCAGCTCCGATAATAAGCCCAACTCCGATTATCAGGAACGGCTGGATGCTATCCTGGACAAGATCAAGCAGGATGGGTACGATACGCTGACTGAGGAGGAGAAGGAATTTTTGTTCAACGCCAGTAAAAAGTAGACGTTGCGAATCCTGCTGCGGTGGATAAACCTGTTTCTGGTACTGGGGCTGCTCGTTGTTTACGTAGCCCCTTTCGTTCCGCCCCAAACCTTCTGGCCCCTCGTCTTTCCCGGCCTCTTTTTTCCCTGGCTTCTCCTGGCTAACGTCCTTTTTTTGATCTATTGGTTACTGCGCAAGCAGTGGAAGATCGCTCTTTTGCCGGCGGGAGTGCTCTTACTCGGCTTCGGACACGTACGTAGCCTGGTGGGATTGCCCGCTCCGGTCAAGGCCAGCAGCGACCAGCTTACGGTGGTCACCTATAATATCCATCGGATGTACCCATATTACGGGGATGCCGACCATGCCACTGCCGATCAACTGGCCGGGCAACTGATGCGCTATAAACCCGACCTGATCTGCCTGCAGGAAATGCCTTCTTCGGGCCGTAGCCAGCGGGCTATCGCTCAGGCTTTCGCCAAAAAGCTGGATCTGCCGCACGCAAGCATCAAAGCCTCTAAAAGTCTGGCGATCTTTAGCCGCTACCCACTTACCGATACGGGCGAAGAATACTTTCAAAACAATGCTACCGGCTTCCAATGGGCACGGGTGGAAAGCCCCGGGGGGGCCTACTGGATCTATAATGTGCATCTGCTGTCGAATAAGATAACCGGACTGGCCGAAAAGGTCTCCGGTCAGGGCCACCTGAATGAAAAAGAAACCTGGCTTGATATTCGTACCATGCTGGCTGGCTACAAGAACACTGCTTTGCGCCGGGTGGAGCAGGGGCGGCATATCTCTGATCACCGGATAAACCGGGAAGGACCATTACTATTGTGTGGAGATTTTAACGACATACCCCAGTCTTATACCTATCGGACCGTTCGGGGCGAGTTGCGTGATGCTTTTCAGCGAGCAGGTCGCGGGCTGGGAGTGACGTATGCCGGTCGTTTACCCGGATTGCGTATTGATTACGTGTTAGCCAGTCCCGAATTTCGGCCCCAACGATGTTTCCGGGGTCCCCACGATTTCTCCGACCACCATCCGGTCATCGCTCATATGGAACTTAAGACCAATTGATCCAGACATTGTGCGGGTTTACGTGACGTGATTTGTATTTTTGCGAAAGCAAAAACCCGGGCCACCAGAAACTTATTAGGTTGGCAAACAGTTGGGTATTGCAAAGTATGAACATATAAACGCAAAATCATCCACGATCCATGTCAAGCGAATTAACTCTGTACAACAGTTTATCCAGGGAGAAGGAAGTCTTTAAGCCGCTCAACGAGGGCAAAGTAGGGCTGTACGTTTGTGGTCCGACGGTCTACAGCGATGTCCACCTGGGAAACTGCCGTACCTTCGTTAGTTTCGACGTGATCTACCGCTACCTGATGCATCTGGGCTACCAGGTACGCTACGTGCGGAACATTACCGATGTGGGGCACCTCGAAGGCGATCGGGATGATGATCAGGCCGAAGATAAGATCTCCAAAAAAGCCCGTTTGGAAGCCCTGGAGCCGATGGAGATCGCCCAGAAGTACGCGAACGGCTTCCACGATATGATGCGCATCTTCAATACGCTCGAACCGAGTATCGAACCGCGTGCCACGGGGCATATCCCCGAGCAGATCGAAATGGTACAAGCTATCATCGACAACGGTTATGGCTACGAAGTGAACGGCTCCGTCTATTTCGATACGATGAAGTTTATCGAGGATAAGGAAGTTTACGGTAACCTTTCGGGACGTAAGGTCGACGAGCTGATCGCTGAATCCCGCGACAATCTTAAAAACCAGGGCGAGAAACGCCATCCGGCCGATTTTGCGATCTGGATGAAAGCATCGCCCACCCACCTGATGCGTTGGCGTTCGCCCTGGTCAGAAGGGTTTCCGGGCTGGCACCTGGAGTGCTCGGCGATGAGTACCAAGTACCTGGGAGAGACCTTCGATATTCACGGTGGCGGTAACGACCTGAAGTTCCCGCACCACGAGAACGAGATCGCCCAGAACGTGGGTTCCTGCAACCACTCAGGTGCCCGCTACTGGCTGCACACCAATATGCTGTTGATGAATGGCAAGAAGATGTCGAAGAGCGACGGTAATTCCATCACGCCGACTCAGCTGTTTACCGGGGAAAGCGAGCACATCAGCAAGGGATACAGCCCCATGGTGGTGAAGTTCTTCATGCTGCAATCGCACTACCGCAGCACCCTCGATCTTACCGACGAGGCTCTGGCTGCCGCCGAAAAAGGATATCGTCGCCTGATGGAAGCCAACCAGACGCTGCAGGACCTCACCTTCACCGGGACCGAAGATGCCGGCGAACAAGACCGAGAACTCAACGCGGGAATTGATCGGGTATACGCCGAGATGAATGATGATTTTAATACGCCCAAAGCCCTGGCCGCCCTTTTCGAATTGGTGACTAAGGTGAATAGTTTCAAAGGAGGTCAACTCACCATGGAAGGCCTGACGGAACCGACCTTCCGTCGCCTCCAGGAAACCTTCCAGGTGTTCATCGGCAACATCTTCGCTCTGCAAGATGAACTCGCCGGTGGCGACAGCAATGGTCAAACCGAAGTGCTGGACGGTGTGATGAGCATGGTGCTGGAACTCCGTGCTCAGGCCCGCGCCAACAAAGACTGGGGCACGGCCGATAAGATCCGCGATACCCTGCAGGCCCTGAATGTCGTCGTGAAAGATGGTAAGGATGGATCGACGTGGAGTGTGGGGTGATCTTTTGAGACTGGAGAGACCTTAAAGGGACTCTAGAGACTCAGGGACTTTAGGGATGTCGTTGCTCAATACTTTTATTTGTTGATACGCTAGTGCAGCTGCCTGCTCCCTTCCGCGACGTGCATCGCGCGTAGAGCATAGAGATCTATTCTGCCTTGGATTGAATCCGATTTTCCTACATAGCTTCCAATAAAAAGAGCCGATCTGCATCTTGCGGATCGGCTCTTTCCATTGGAAGACGACTTGTATAAATCAGCCTGCCCTATGCTCCATGCTCTACGCTCACTGCAATAAGGGCTACAAAAGCAAAGCGCATTTCATTTAGTCTCTACGGTCTCTTAATCTCTAAAGTCTCTAAGTCTCTAAAGTCTCTAAGTCTCTAAAGTCTCTACTCCTCCCCAAGGATCTTCGAATACCGCTGCGGGTCGCGTAGTAGTCGGATGGCCTCTTGTACCTCCTCATCGTTGCGGAGGCCGATGCGTACTTTTCCTTCCTGGAAGAAGTAGCGACCGGCAATCTCCTTTTCGATCAGGTCGGTGATGACTTTCTCGTTGGCGCGGATCACGTCCATTTGTTCTTCTTTGAGGCGGCGTTCCAGTTGAACGAGTTGATCGGTTACCTGGTAGCCCTCTTCGTTGGCTTTATCCCTGAGTTGATCCATCAGCTTTTCAGCTTTGGTATCGTAGCGAAGGTCTTTGTCGGCCAGGAAAGAAACGAAGGCGTCGAAATCGTTGAACTCGAGGTCGACAACCGTATCGGGAATGGTGGTATTGGCGGCGTATTCCGTAACGAAGTCAAAAATGAGATCGTTATTGATCAGGGACTTGATCACGGGGATATTATCGCCCCGCTCCGTTTTGATGTCGGGAGCAACACCACCACCATCGAGTACTTCGCGGCCGTTACGGGTCTGGAAGACCGCGCGTTTGTCATCGGCAATATCGACGGGTTCGCCGTCTTCGTATTCTACGCTTTGAATGCAGCGACCACTGGGGATATAATACTTAGCGGTGGTCAGCTTGATCTTGGCATTGTAGCCAATATCCTTGGTGTTCTGAACGAGGCCTTTACCGTAGGAGCGTTGTCCGATCAGCACGCCGCGGTCGTAATCCTGCATCACGCCACTCACGATCTCCGAAGCGGAGGCCGAACGGTCGTTGATGAGTACCACCAGTGGAATCTCCTCATCGATGGAGTTGGTGCGGGTACGGAAAGCCCGATCCCAGTCGCGTACCTTACCCTTGGTGGTTACGACGATCTCGTTTTGCGGGATGAAGATGTTGCAGAGGTTAACTGCTTCCGATAGGAGACCACCGCCGTTGCCGCGCAGGTCCAGGACCATGCCTTTTAGTTCGGGGTTTTCCAGACGCATATCGCGCAGCGCATTGGCAACGTTTTTACCGGCCCGTTGAGTAAAGGTCGACAGGTTCACGTAGGCAATATCCGCATCACTTCCGATAAGACCGGAATAGGGAACGTTGGCGACGTCAACTTCACCACGGGTCAGGGTGATCTGTACGGGCGCTTCCACGCCGGGGCGTTCGACCGCCATATTCACCTGGGTACCGGGGAATCCCTGCAGAATGGCTTCTACTTCGGCCGGGGACTTCCCTTTTGCAGAGCGCCCGTCGATCGACAGGATGCGGTCACCCACTTTGAGGCCGGCCTGATCGGCCGGTTGTCCTTCGTAGAGTTCGGTGATGGTGAGGTAATCGCCCATTTTCTTGCTCTGAGCGCCAATACCGAAGTAGCGACCCTCGGAGATGAGGCGATAGCCTTCAATATCGGATTCGGCGATGTAGTTGGTAAAAGGATCGAGGGAAGCAACCATGCTTTCCATCCCTTTGCGCATCAGGGAACCCGGATCGATATCGTCTACGTAGAAGGCATTGAGCTCGCGGTAGGCATTCGCGAAGAGCTCGATATTTTTCGAGATCTCGAATTGTTTATTGTCTTCGTACACCTCGTTAAATGCTAAGCCAACGAAGGCGAGCGGGAGTACGAAATAGGAAATTTTGAGTATCCGCTTCATAGCTTTGTTTCTTTTTAAAGTCGTGCGAAGGATAAAACGTCCACAACCTTACTATAGTACAAAATCCGTTGGTCTATTTGGGCCTTTACGACCCCGAATCGATCAACGGGCGATCTTTATGGCTCTAGGCCGACAAAAAGCCATGGACCAGGTCGTACAGGCCGTCGGGATTCTCGGCGTGGACCCAGTGGCCGGCGTTTTCCATAGTCTCAAGGCGGGCTTCCGGAAACCACTTTTTGATGAGTGGTTCATCATCGGGCTGAATGTAACCGGATTTGCCCCCCCGAATGAAGAGGGCTTCACCGTGAAAAGGATCGGATGCTGTCGGCTCTTCCAGGATTCGATCGTAATTCTGATAAATACCTTCCAGGTTCATCTTCCAGCGGAAACCGCCTTTTTTTTCCCGGGCCAGATTTTTGAGCAGGAATAGCCGGATGCCGGGATCATCAATGTCCTTGGCCAGCGCATCCTCTGCCTCTTGCCGGTCGCTCAGGCTGGCCGGATCCAGGCTTCGCAGGGCCTGGAAAATAAGATCGTGACCGGGCGGGTAGGTTTTGGGGGCAATGTCCACCACGATCAGCTTATCGGTCATGTCGGGATTGCGCAGCGCAAATTCCATGGCGGTTTTTCCGCCCATAGAGTGCCCAAGAATGTGGGCCCGGTGAATCCAGTTTTCCTGCATGAACTGACGCAGATCATCGGCCATATGGGGATAATCCATCGCATCATCGTGGGGGCTGCGTCCGTGGTTACGCTGGTCGACCAGGTATACCATGTAGTGGTCGGCAAAACGCTTACCGAGTGTCTGCCAATTATCAGAGGTGCCGAATAACCCGTGTAAAATGATCAGCGGATCGCCGGTGCCAAAAGTCTTAAAGTGTAAATCCATGTATTGGTTTTTCGGTCAGGGGGCCTTCCGTACCAGTGGCCAGCTACCCCGGCCATGGGCATTTTGCAGGTGGACTATGTATATGCCTTCCGGCAAATGCCCCGGGAGGTTGATCTGCTGTGTAGAGCTGCGGAAGGACTGCTGTAGCCACAAACGGCCCTGCATGTCATACAGCTGAAGGTGCGTTATGGTTGCGTCGGGAGCAGGTAATTCGACCGTAAAAGACTCGGTGGCGGGGTTGGGAAACAGGCGTACTCCGGTCAGGGGTGGTTGCCGGACCGAGGTGGTGATGGGCAGCGCTTCGTACCAGTAAAGCGTCCGGGTGCTGTTGCGCCATCCGTTGGCGGCCGCATCCTGACGGATGACTTCGGTGATCTGATCGCGGGTATTGTATTGCTGAAGAGTACGACGCACATCCATCCAGTCACTGGTGCGTTGCTGGAAGGTGATCGCCTGCAACCGGGCCTGCGGATCGTAATCGCGGAGGGTGCGCTGCAGACCAATCCAGTCGGCTCCCGCCCACTGCTCCAGGTAGTTAGCACTGTTGCGTGGCTCGGAGGGGTCTTCTTCGGACCGCTGTCGCAAAAAACGGCGCCAACTTCCAGCCAGCCACTGGTAAATCACTGCGGTATCGGCGTGGAGGGTATCGGATCGCAAATAAGTGTAGTCCGTCCGGGAGCGACTCAACCAGCTTCCGAACGACCATTCTTCCTCGAAGCGTTGCCGGAGTTGTTCCCCTTCGAAAACCTGCCGGATGCGGAAGGAATTATTGAGGCTGTCACCGGCCAGTGTCTTTACCAGTTCTTCGGTGGTATTTCCGGCTTCGTCGTAGGTGTATTCGGTGCGTTCCAGGTTGACCTGCCCGTCGGGGCGGATAGACTCCCGGTTGACGGCAGCTACCCGGCTACCCGCGTAAGCGTAGGTGAGGCGGAGAATGGTTGCCCAGTCGCCGGCTTCCCATTCCTGGTTCATGACCAGGCGTAACTGCCCCGACTGGGTGTAGTCGAACAGCGTGCGGGTCAGATCGAGGGTGTCCCCAAAAGGATCGAGCGCCAGGGTGGTGGCCCGTTGTTCCTGTCCGTCGCCCCGATACTGGAAATGGGAACGCCCCGTCAGGGTCCACGATTCCCCGTCGTACTGCCAGTTTTCCACGGTGTCACGCTGCCCGTCGAAGCGGTACGCGTAATGGGTGGAATCGGTAGGGTCCCAGGATTGCGAAAAATCGAGCCATTGGTCGGTCCGGCTGGCCGTTTGCCGATCGACGGTATCGATAACTGTCTGGGCACCAGCAGAACCGGAAATCAGGATCAGAAACAGGGGGAACAGGAGACGCATCTTTTTTTCGGTAATATACTATACCGCTTCCGAAAAGGTTTGGCAAAGCCCAAACCTTTTCACGCGAGTATATACTCGACTCGAATTGGTTTAGGACTCCAAACCACTTCGTTGTCGGTATAACTTGACATGTTGAATGATGCGTGTTGAATGATGCTTGTTGAATTAATTTAGCACGTATCATTCAACATTCATCACTCCCATTGCCCCGTATTCTTCCAGGCCCAGCCCTGCCAGCGATTGCTTCAGGCCGGGGATATCGCCTTGCCTGGCGTAGGGGTGAAAGCGGGCAAAGAGCTCTTCGGAATACCAGCCGATCTCGCGGGTCTTTTTCACGACCTGTTGGTGGTGGTGGCTGTCGTAGGCGTAAGCGCGCATGGCATGGCTATCGGCCCACAGGCTGAAAGTAGCTTGCTGGATGAGGGGAACTTCACCGATCCCTTTGGAGAAAAGAAGCCCTTCGCGGTGCTCGCTCATGGAGGCACTGACCGGAGGCACGAAGCGCCAGAACTTCCAGAGGTGCTGACGGGCGATGGTGGCGCGGGTCAGTACGCCTACGGGTTTATCGGGGTGGAAATCGGTCTGTTGGGTGAAGGGCGATTGGCCGTCCCATTGGCCGTGTACCTTAGCGGTGCGCATAAAAAGGGTACCCATTTGCTGACTGCGCTGGCGCATCTCTGCCACGAAAGTATGGGTATCCAGGAAGGTGCGGGCGGCGTCTTCGTTGGTCCAGACCCCGAGGAAGCCATAGGTAGAGAAGTCGGGCCAGATGCTGAATCCGTTTCCGCCGCCACTACCCAGCATTTTGCCGAAAGGCATACCAGTAATATCCCGTAGCCGGCGCGGAGCCAAGCCCATTTGGCGAAAGCCAAACCAGCGATCACGAGCTCCCCGATACTGAAAAAAAGTAATGGTAACGACTTCGGATGATTGCATGGGAGTAGAACAGATGGGAAGGTGCACGGTTCACGGTCGGGATCAGGGTGAAAGATAAACTTGGAAACCTCAAACCCCAAACCTCAAACCTCAAACCTGTTATAATATATTAGTAAATTTGCATTATGGTGAAGTACACCGTTTTAATTGCTAAACTATGAAACACCTGATTGCGAGCTGTCTGGTTTTGTTGGGATGGATTTCCCTGCAGGGCCAATCGGTCGAGGAATTGCGGGAGCAGCTACAATCCGCGGCGACCCAGCGGGAGAAGCTGGAGTTGAATTACCAGATCGCGGAGCAGCTGATGCGTACCGATGCCGAAACGGCCATCGATTACGCCAAGGATGCCCATAAACTGGCCCAGGATCTGCAAAATAATGCCATGCTGGCCCGTACGGCCTTCCTCACCGCTGAGGGATACGAGCGCGAACGCGATGAGCGTAACCAGGAGGTTTGGTTGAAGTCGACCCTGACCTACGCCAAGCGGGCGGGCGATTCGGACCTGATCATTCGCTCCGTCGATGAGCGATCCGACCTGTGGCGGAAGAAGCGCAACTACCGTCGCGCTTACGAGATCAATAAGGAGGCCTTCGAATATTTCAGTTCCAATGGTACTAGTATCAGTGAGCTGGAAAGTCAGTACGAACGCCAAAAGGCACAGTTGGACCGGGAGAAAGCCAATCTGGAGCAGGAGCGCCAGTTGTTGCAATCGGAAATTGACCGGTTGATCAATGACCGTAATCAAATTGCCAATGAGCGCAATACCCTGTCAAGTGAAAAGCAGCAACTCGAAGCGCAGCAGGATCAGCTCGTTTCCGCTAAAAATAAAGTAGAAGAAGAAATATCCAAGAAGGAAGAAGCGCTGGTCGACCTGTCCCAGCAAAAACAAAGAGCCGAAGCCTACGCTCAGGAACAAAGTGAAGCTGTCAAAAAGTTGTCACGGGATACGCTGGAGAAACGATATATGCTGGAGGAAGCCCGGGCTGATCTGGCCATCGAGCAATTGAAATTGAGTCAGCGGACCAGTTTCCTGAAGATCTCGGGAATCGGTGCCGCCTCCCTCTTCCTGATCCTGTTGCTGACCTACGGCCGCTTCCGCTCGAAGAAGCGTTCGGCCCGGGAATTAGCCATTAAGAATGAGATCATTCAGCAGGAACGCCAGCGCTCCGAAGATCTGTTGCTGAACATCCTGCCGGCGGCCATTGCCAATGAGCTTAAAGAGAAGAAAAAGGCCCAGGCCCGCCGCTTCGAACACGTTTCGGTACTCTTTTCCGATTTCCGCAATTTCACCCAGATATCCGAACAGCTCAGTCCGGAAGAACTGGTGGAGGAGCTCGATAAGTGCTTCAAAGCCTTCGACCACATCATCGGCCAATTCGAGGATATCGAAAAGATCAAGACCATCGGCGATGCCTACATGTGCGCCAGCGGCCTCACGGAGCGCACGACAATCCCCTACAATCTGGTGCGGGCTGCCCTGCAGATCCAGGAATTTCTGGATGAATACAAGATGTTACGACAACGCCAGGGCAAGCCCTATTTTGAGGCGCGTATCGGTATTCATACCGGGCCGGTGGTAGCTGGTGTCGTAGGCACCAAGAAATTCGCCTACGACATTTGGGGGGATACCGTTAATATGGCCGCCCGCATGGAAACCAATTGCCCGCCGGGCCAGGTCAATGTTTCGGAGACCACCTTCCAGCGTATTCAGTATCGCTTCGATTGTCGCCACCGCGGTAAGATCTATGCAAAGAATAAGGGGGATATTGATATGTATTTCGTCGAGCGGGAGCGCGTGGGGGCGGTGGTTTAAAACCCACCCAAACCCTCCCTTTGGAAAGGGAGGGCTTACCGTGTATCTGTTTGTGGTATGATTTATTTATAATCTATACTGGTTTTGCCTTTGGGAAGGGAGGGCTTGCCGTTTTTTTGTTAGGCAGATTCGATTTTTTATAAAATCTAATCGTTAGACTGACAGTGGATGAATTGCCTTTTGCATTACTCCTAATTTAGTTCTCCCTTTGAGAACGAAGGGCTTACTGATTTACTTTTATTTATTCCGGATGATAGTTGCTCTCAAAAGTTGGACTGTTTTCCAAGGTTTCAAGTAATTGTGCTTTGACGGTCGGCCAATTATTCAAAACTTGATCATTTGAGAAACGTAGAAAGATATAACCTACATTTTCGAGTGTTTGCTGGCGGATAGCATCCTCCTCTGTGCGGTCATCGTGGATAGACCCATCGATCTCAATTATCAGCCGGGTAGGGTGGTGATAAAAATCGACGATGTAATAAATCGGGACATTCGGATTTACGGTGTAGCGCACGATATACTGTCGCAGTATTTTATTACCTGCTATTTGTTTCTTCCGGACCCTGGCCCAGAAAAAGGCTTCAGCAGGAGTTGGGTTTTTGCGTAGCTCGCGGGCTCGCTCGCGAATTTGGAGGTATGTTTTCATGGTCATTAGAATGACCATTCAAGGTCTATGTTGCCAGGACTTTTTGCACCAAAAGTAAGGTAGGAGATTTAGTAAGTTTGCGTGAATGATTTTTTGGAATCTTTTGATTATGATATTGAAAACCCACCCAAACCCTCCCTTTGAGAAGGGAGGGCTTATTGTGTTTCTGTTTGGCAGATTCGATTTTTTTACAAAATCTAATGGTTAGACTGAAAGTGGATGAATTGCCTTTTGCATTACACCTAACTTAGTTCTGTCTTTGGGAAGGGAGGGCATTAAGGCTTTTTTGAGTAAAGGCTTATTAGAATGGAAGTATTTTTGTTGAGATGGAATTGATAGAACCAGCTTTTTTGAAAAACCACCCTGTTTCTCCCTTGTGAAATGGATATGCTGGAAGAGCCATGTGTTTAAATAGAGTGGTAATTTGAAACGTTTCATTCAACGAGAAATAGTTCCAAGAGATACCCCCGCTTCATTTGAGAACGACTCCTCCTCCCTTCCCAAAGGGAGGAGGCCGGGAGGTGGGTTTTAAACCAGGGACGGTCTTCACGCATTATGTAAAAACAAAGTATCAACCACATGTCCTTCAACCTCCAATCTTCCTTTAAACCGACGGGCGACCAGCCACAGGCGATCAATCAACTGACGAATGGTGTGCAGGATGGTGACCTGGCTCAGGTGCTGCTCGGGGTAACCGGGTCCGGCAAAACGTTTACCATGGCCAATGTCATTGCCGAACTGAACCGGCCAACGCTGATCCTGACCCATAACAAAACCCTGACCGCCCAGCTGTACGGAGAGTTTAAGGAGTTCTTTCCGGATAATGCGGTGGAATACTTTGTATCCTATTACGATTACTACCAGCCCGAGGCGTATATCTCGGTGACCGATACCTTTATAGAAAAAGACCTCTCGATCAACGAGGAGGTGGATAAGTTGCGTCTGCGGGCGACTTCTTCCCTGCTGTCGGGACGACGCGATGTGATCATTGTGGCCTCCGTGTCCTGCATCTACGGTATGGGGAATCCGGAAGACTATAAATCGGGGATCATCCGGTTGAAGAAAGGACAGACGGTGAGCCGGAATTCCTTCCTCTACGATCTGGTCGACAGCCTCTATTCCCGCACGGAGACTGACTTCCGGCGGGCTACCTTTCGGGTGCGGGGCGATACGGTGGATATCAATTTGCCGTACGTGGATTACGGATACCGGGTGACCTTCTTCGGAGACGAGATCGAGGAGATCGAAATGATCGAGATCGAAAGCGGTAAGCGGATCGAACGCATGGATACGGCGGCTATCTTTCCCGCCAACCTGTACATTGCACCCAAGGAGCGCATCCACCAGATCATCGACGCCATCACCAACGAATTGAACGAACAGGAGAAATATTTCGAGAAAGAAGGTCGCTTGCTCGAAGCCAAGCGTATCCGCGAGCGGACCATGTTCGATATCGAAATGATGAAAGAACTGGGGTACTGCAACGGCGTGGAGAACTACTCCCGCTTTTTCGACGGGCGCCGCCCCGGTACGCGTCCCTTCTGTTTGCTGGATTATTTCCCGGATGACTACCTGATGATCATCGATGAGAGCCACGTGACCATCCCGCAGGTACGGGGCATGTTTGGCGGCGACCGGGCCCGTAAGCTGAGTCTGGTCAACCACGGTTTCCGACTGCCTTCGGCCATGGACAACCGCCCCCTGAATTTTACGGAATTCGAAAACCTGATCAACCAGGTGGTCTTCGTGAGTGCGACTCCCGGTGACTACGAAATGGAGCAAACCGGCGGACTCATCGTCGAGCAGCTCATTCGCCCGACCGGATTGCTGGATCCGCCCATCGATGTGCGTCCGAGCCTGAATCAGGTCGACGATCTGATGGAAGAGATCCGGTCACGTATTGAACGCGAAGAGCGCGTACTGGTCACCACCCTCACCAAACGAATGGCCGAGGAGCTCACTAAGTACCTGGCCCGATACAACATCAAGGTGCGCTACATCCACTCCGAGGTGGATACCATGGAGCGGGTGGAAATTCTGCGCGACCTGCGACTGGGGGATTTCGACGTGCTGGTCGGGGTGAACCTGCTGCGGGAGGGCCTTGATCTACCCGAGGTATCTTTGGTCGCCATTCTGGATGCCGACAAGGAGGGTTTCCTGCGCAACAACCGCTCCCTCACCCAGACGGCAGGGCGAGCCGCGCGTAACTCCAACGGGCTGGTCATCTTCTACGCTGACCAGGTTACCGACTCCATGCAAAAGACCATCGACGAGACGAACCGCCGTCGGGCCATCCAGATGGTGTACAACGAGGAGCACGGCATCACCCCGATGACGGTCCGCAAGAGTCGCGAAGAGATCATGTCGAAAAAGACCATCCTCGATATACGCGGCAAGAAAGATGCCTACATCGAACCGGAAGAGCCCAGCCTGGCGGCCGATCCCGTGCTCGAATACATGAACCGCGAGCAGATCGAAAAAATGATCGACGATACGGAGCGCAGAATGAAGAAAGCCGCCAAGGAGCTGGATTTCATCTCCGCCGCTCAGCACCGCGATGAGTTGTACGCGCTGAAGGAGAAGTTGAAAACGGTGGCTTAGACGGCCTACGGTTCACGGCTTACGGCAGACGGATTGAAAAGGAGCGCTGATCCTTCCCCGGCTGCCGGAGCCCATACGGGCGTAGGTCAAGCTGGATCGCGCCAGATATCACGTACCTAAAAGCACCAAAACACGGAAGGTCTTTAGACGGCGCACGTAGAACGCTGTACGGCTTACGGCAGACGGATCAAAAAGGAACGCTGATCCTCTGGATCGCGCCAGATATCACGTACCTAAAAGCACCAAAACACGGAAGGCCTTTAGACGGCGCACGTAGA
>CAYFGK010000094.1:26157-28884 GCA_964342305.1 uncultured Saprospiraceae bacterium
TATCACGTACCTAAAAGCACCAAAACACGGAAGGCCTTTAGACGGCGCACGTAGATCGCTGTACGGCTTACGGCAGACGGATTGAAAAGGAGCGCTGATCCTTCCCCGGCTGCCGGAGCCCATACGGGCGTAGGTCAAGCTGGATCGCGCCAGATATCACGTACCTAAAAGCACCAAAACACGGAAGGTCTTTAGACGGCGCACGTAGAACGCTGTACGGCTTACGGCAGACGGATCAAAAAGGAACGCTGATCCTCTGGATCGCGCCAGATATCACGTACCTAAAAGCACCAAAACACGGAAGGCCTTTAGACGGCGCACGTAGAACGCTGTACGGCTTACGGCAGACGGATTAAAAAGGAGCGCTGATCCTCTGGATCGCGCAAGATATTGGTCTTTTGAATTACAGGAACACGGAGTTTCAGTATGGGGAATAAAGATTTTCGATTAGCATAGCCAGTATCAATAAAGGTGAAGGATTCATGATTCATTCTATACGGTTAATTTTTTTGCGGTTTAAAGTTGGCGTGAATTTGCCTACTAAAACAGACAAGTTTCCTGCCTTTCTATTTGACCGGGTGATTTGAAAAGAAAACTTAGCCGTACCTGCCCGCCGGAGCCCGGATGGACGAAGGTAGGGAGCCGTCAGCCGTCAGCCTTTTTCACGCAAAGGCCGCAAAGGATAGCAGTGGTTCGCAGCGGAGGCAGTGTCTATAAACCCCCATCTCCTCCAAAGCATTGACCGTCCATGAAAACAGCCGTCGCACCTTTCATCGAATAACCGGATACCTCCATCCATTTTTTTCCGAAAGGAAAATCAGGAAAACTACATTCCCTCCCGTAATCACCTGACTGTTTGACGTAAAGCCTGTTTTATGGATGCTATTCTGGAAACGAAGAACCTATCGTTTTCCTTTGGAAAGACCCCGATCCTGAAAGACCTGTCGCTATCGGTGCCGCCGGGGAGCGTGTACGGCTTCCTGGGACCCAACGGGGCCGGTAAGTCTACCACCATCAAATTGCTGCTGGGACTGTTGCGCCCCCGCCACGAGGAAGTGCTCATCTTTGGTAAGGACATCCGGAGCCACCGGCAAGCCATTTTGGCGCGGATCGGGCACCTGATCGAATCGCCGACCGTGTATCAGCACCTTACGGCAAAAGAAAATTTGCGCTACCAGGAGATCCTGTTCCCCGGCAACAAACACCGGAAGGAGGAAGTGCTGGACCTGGTGGGCCTCACCCACGCCACCAACAAAAAGGTGAAGCACTTCTCGATGGGGATGAAGCAACGCCTCGGTATTGCCATGGCCCTCTACCACGATCCCGATTTCCTGATCCTCGACGAGCCGGTAAACGGACTGGACCCCCAGGGCATACACGAAATGCGGGCCCTCTTCCTGCGCCTGAAAGAAGCCGGTAAAACGATCCTGGTGAGTAGTCATATCCTCTCCGAGATCGAGAAAGTCTGTACCCACCTCGGCATTATCAAAAAAGGCGAAATGGTCTTCCAGGGGCCGATTAGCGACCTGCAATCGAGTACACGCCGCACGGTGCACCTGTACACCGATGATCCCGCCCGCATCCAGCAGTTGGCCGCACAACACGAATGGGCGGTACAGCCCAACGGGCAGAAGGTCAGCGTGGAGATCGAGAATGACGATGCCTTCAACGAGTTGCTGCGCGCAGTCGTGCAGGCCAATATACGGGTGCACGATCTGGAGCGCGAGGCCCCCAGCCTGGAACAATTATTCATGGACCTAACCAACGTATAAGATGTCGACCACTGCTACCCGAATCTCCTTCCTCCAAATACTGCGCGGCGAAATCCTGAAGACCCGTCGCACCCGCGGACTGCTACTGGCCATCATCGGCCCTCTGGTAGTCACTATGCTGGTCTTTGCCTTTCACGTGGAAAATCCACCGGAAAATGTGCAGGAGATGTCGCCCTGGAAGAATTTCATCCGCTATGTCTTCCAGTTTTTTATGTTACTGTATCCTTTATTCGCGGCCCTGATCGCCTTCATGCTGAGCAATATTGAGCACAAAAACCGCGGTTTCAAATACATCTTTGCCCTGCCGGCCTCGAAGGGCGCCTTTTATTTCAGTAAGGTACTGGTGCTACTCGGTTGGCTGGCGTTGAGCCTGGCTCTGAGCTACGTCTTCATCTTTATCTTCGGGGAGTTGCTGAGTGTGCTGTTACCGAATTTCGCTTTCGCGGAAAACAGCATTCCGGCCGAAACGGTGCTGTTCCTGTTCCGGATGTTCACCATCCTGATCAGCATTGTAGCCATCCATTTCTTTCTGAGCCTGTATTTCGATAACTTTATTATCGGCGTGGGCTCGGCGGTGTTCCTGATGATCTTCGGTGGGGTGGCGGCCAATCACCGGTTGGCGTACCTGATCCCGTACACCTATCCCATGGACGCCTACATGGGCTTCATGACCGGAGAAATTCAGGCCTTCGACCAGCGAACCCTGATCAGCCTGATTTACGGCGTGGTGTTCTTCGTGGCTGGGTTTTGGCTGGTATCTAGAAAAAATATTAAATAAATGGTTTGGCTGGTTCAGGGGCTAGAAGGCGTAAAAAGGACTTGTGTATTGTTAGGGAATGAGCACTGCCCATTCAGGATTCCATTAAAAATTAAGAACTAAAAATCAGGACTGTACGAAAATTCAAGTTTTAAAACCCATCCCCCCGGCCCCCTTCCCTTTGAAGAAGGGAAAGGG
>CAYFGK010000095.1:0-7415 GCA_964342305.1 uncultured Saprospiraceae bacterium
GCGGTTCCGTGCTGGTCGTCGTGAAAAACGGGAATACCAATATCCTGGAGGCGCTCCTCGATCTCGAAACTGCGGGGCGCAGAAATATCCTCGAGGTTTATACCGCCAAAAACCGGAGCGATCAGCTTTACAGTTTCAATGATCTTTTCCGTATCCTGAGTATCCAGGCAAATAGGAAAGGCATCGATATCCGCAAATCGGCGGAAAAGCATGGCCTTGCCCTCCATAACCGGAATAGCTGCCCTGGCTCCGATATTTCCGAGGCCAAGCACAGCGGAACCATCACTAACAATAGCGACGGTATTGCTCTTGATCGTATAGTCCCAAACAGTTTCGGGCTTTTTAGCGATTTCCAGGCACGGTTCGGCTACTCCCGGCGAATAAACCAGCGAAAGATCTTCTTTGCTGCGTACATCCATTTTAGGCGTCATACGGATCTTACCCTTCAGACGCTTATGCAGGTTAAGTGATTCTTTGAAAAAATCCATACGTTGTTGTTTGATCAGGACTATTTGTAAAAAAAACGCGAGGTTGGGCTTGAATGATTTCGTAACATTCAGATAATCAAGGCCCAACCTCCCGGTACAGAGTATTAAGTATAGGGTATTTGGATTTAAGCAAATCTTATTACCTACTACCCTTTACCAAATACAATGTAAGATTGTTGCACACAGTTATTCGGCAAGCAGACCGGACCCAGCCTTACGCTAAAAAAGAACCCATTCAGTAGGATTTATGACCGTCGGATTAGCAATGGCTCTTTACCGTTTTGCTGCTGGCGGTCGACCGGCTGAATGGGGTGGTAGGCACAAGGTTCACCTTTTCAAAACATTTGTAACCTACTCTTCTGCGGGGCTTTTCAGTACGGTACTGATCTCAACCGGATTGTGCAGGGTGCGGTGTACCGGGCACCGGTCGGCTATTTCCAATAGGCGTTCCAATTGGTCGCCGGATAAGTCTCCCTCGATTTCCAGTACCCGCTCGAAATAATCGATCTGAGCGGGATTTTCGTCCGCGCACTCTTTCTGGTCCTGAGCGTAGTCCTTGTAGTGATCAATATGGACTTTTACCGACACCAGTGGCCACTTTTTACGACGTGCGTACATGTGCAGGGTCATAGCCGTACAGGCGCCCAGACCCGCCGAAACCAGATCGTAGGGGGTAGGGCCAAAATCGTGCCCTCCCACGCTTTCCGGCTCGTCGGCAATCAATGCGTGTTTGCGGATCATGATGTCCGTAGTGAAATCGTCTTCGGCATTCAGGCGCACGCTAACCTCTTTTTCGGCCTTAAGCGTATCCTTGCCGGGCCGGGGTAGGTAGCGCTCCGTCCAGGCCGCGATCATGCGGCCGGCATATTGGGAATCAGCTTTGTTCGACAGTAAATGGTCGGCCCCGTCGAGGGAAATAAAACTCTTGGGATGACGGGCCGCCAGATAGATGTCGGCGGCGTTCTCGATCGCTACGGTAAGGTCCTGAGGAGAGTGCATGATCAGTAATGCCCGATCCAGCGATGCAATGCGGTCGCTGAGTTTATTTGCTTCGATATCCTCCAGGAATTGCTTTTTTACCGTAAATGGTCTTCCTCCGATATTCACCCTGGCTACTCCTTTTTCTTCGATCTCTTCCTGGCTTTCGCCAAAAAGGTGGGTAACGTGTTCGGGATCAAAAGGAGCGCCGATGGTCGCAACGGCCTTGACGGAGTCCAGCTCGTAGGCTGCTCGCAAAACTGCGGCCCCTCCCAGGGAATGGCCGATCAGCAGGCTGGGCGATTGGTGGTTGTCGGCCAAAAAACGGGCAGCGGACAGCAAGTCCTGGATATTACTCGAAAAATTCGTGTCGGCAAAGTCTCCTTCGCTTTCGCCCAATCCGGTAAAGTCGAAGCGCAATACGCCAAAACCCTGCCGGGCCAGAGCACGGCTGATGTTTCGTACGGCCGATAGGTTTTTGTTACAGGTAAAACAATGCGCAAATAAGGCATAGGCGTGTGGATGCTGATCAATAGGCAATTCCAGTCGGGCCGAGAGCTGAATACCCTCATCCGTAGTAAAGGTGACTTTTTCGGTTTGCATAGACATTCGTTATTTGTAGGGACACTCTTTCGCCTGTTCCGGGCGTCGGGAGTACCACCGTATTGGGTTGCCAGGCGGCCGATAAAAGATAGGTAAATCCTGCTAGCCGACCTATCCGTTATGCTCCTCTTGTCCTGATCGCGACGTCTGTTTATCAGCAGTGCCGGCCCCTGCCGTAAAAAAGTGCCGGCCCGGGTAAACTGCAGGTTAATTTCTGCAGCCCCGGTATTTGCCAATGGATTTTTGGGAAGCACCCCCGAATGCCTAATCTTCTGTGGAGTTCGGGCTTTCTTTCCAAGGTTTTTTGGGGGTGTAAATATTTGACGATCAGGTAATTGTGGAGATCTTTTGTACATTTGACTATTCCGAGCAAAATACAACGAGCAACTGGATTGTATCCGTTGGTCTGCTCTCTTCAAAACGATGAATAAGCAACATGAGTGAGCAAAAAATTGCCATCCTTGATTTTTACAAAGGAACTGAAAACGATGAAGTAGGCCAGCTTCTTGACCTGGCAAAAGAAACTCTTCCGGGTACTCAGTTTGATGTCTTCGATGTACGATCATCGATGGAGTTTCCCGACCTGTCGTACGCCGCTTTTTTGGTTAGTGGTGGCCCCGGCGATCCGCGCGATCCCGAAGGCTTGTTCGCCGAGATGTTTGGTCAATGGTTGGACGGTGTGCTGACCTATAATAAAAACCACGATGTCAAACGCCCCGTTTTGCTCATTTGCCACTCCTTCCAGATGGCCTGCCTGCATTGGAAGCTGGCTGATATTACCCGGCGGAAGTCGCCTACTTTTGGGGTGTATTCCGTTCACCTGACCGATCACGGTGTCAAGGATCCCCTGCTCGGGCAACTTGAGAATCCGTTCTTTGCCGCTGATTTTCGGTCATTCCAGGTGGTTTCGCCCCGGGAGGATGCCATGGATGAACTCGGCGCCTCCCTCCTGGCACTCGAAAAGGTTCGTCCGCACGTTCCTCTTGAGCGGGCGGTAATGGCCATGCGTTTCAGCCCGCACATTCTGGGGGTGCAGTTCCATCCCGAGGTTCCGCCGGCCGACATGCGCAAGGCGCTGAAAGACCCTAAGCGCCGCGAGGCCTTTATTCAAGCTAATGGCCAGGACAAGTACGCCAAGATGTTGAAATACCTCAACGATACCAGCAAAATGTACGATGTCTACCAGAAGCTGATCCCCGCTTTTCTGACCGGAATCCAGGAACCGGCAGTGGTATCCTGATACCAGTCGGAACTATAGTCTGTTCAGTTCGTTACCTTCGTAATTGGTGCGGGAATATGCCCGCACTGAAATAAGTCGGCTTATGCCGCAAAAACACAATTGTTTTGGATACCCTGAACCTGGCATTGGATTGGACGCCAAATACGAACCATACAGGATTTTTCATCGCCCGTGCAAAAGGTTGGTATAAACAGGAGGGAGTATCAGTTACTATCGAATCCCCCGGTGATGATGAGTACACAAAAACACCGGCCCGTAAGCTGGCAGATGGGGAGGTTGATCTGGCCATCGCCCCGACGGAAAGCGTATTATCCTACCAAACCAGCGAACATTGGGTCGACATGGTAGCTATTGCCTCCATACTGGCCGAAGATCGCTCGGCCATTGTCACCCTGGCCGATAGCGGGATTGATCGCCCCGCCAACCTGGATGAAGCTACCTACGCCTCCTATGGGGCACGTTTTGAGGACGGAGTGGTGAAAGCCATGATCCGTCAGGATGGTGGTCTGGGAGAACCCAATATTATTTATCCGGATAAGCTGGGCATTATGAATACCCTGCTGGAAAAAGAGGCACAGGCCACTTGGGTGTTCATGCCCTGGGAAGGGGTGGAAGCCCGTCGTTCGAATATTGAGCTCCATGTATTTCGGCTGGCTGATTACGAGATCCCCTACGGCTACAGCCCCGTGGTAATTGCCAAACGGGAGCAATTGGAGGAACACCCCGAGCGGTACCGTCATTTTTTGCGCGCCACCCAAAAAGGGTTCCTCTTTGCTGAACAACAACCCGAGGAAGCTGCCCGGATCTTGGTGGAGCAGGCCGATACGGAAGACCTGGATCCCGCAATGGTACTCGCATCTCAGAAAGATATCAGCCCCTCTTACCGCCATAAGCGGTTTCCGTGGGGATACATGCAACCAGAAGTGTGGGAGGAGTTTGTGCACTGGCTGCAAAAGGAATACATCCTCACTGACCGGGATGGCCAACCCATTTTCGACATCGCCATCGAATCTCTTTTTTCCAATGCCTATCTGCCTGAATTGGACTAAAATATTACCTGCCTGGTGGATCCTCATCGGCTTCCTACCCGTCGGGGGTATGGCACAGCCCATTCGCGGTACAGTATTGGACAAAACTACCGGGCAACCCGTGGTCTACGCGCACGTGGGCATCACAGGCAAAAATGCTGGTACTATCACTAATGCGGAAGGCTTTTTTAGCCTTTCGGCAAAAAGCATCCGCCGGGGCGATACCTTGCGTATCAGTATGCTGGGATACGAGCCCCTGGATTTTTTAATACCAGCCTCCCTTCCGGATACCAGCAGCTTACGACTGGAAATACAACCTACTGCCTACGAGCTGCCTGCCGTTACTTTTTTTCCGAAAGGTAAACAACAGCAAACCGGAGCAAGGGAAGATGATCTGCTGGCTGATGTGTGGGGGGCTGGCGGCGTGGCCAATGGCGAAGAGTTAGGACGCCTTTTTCGGGTTCCACCCGGCCGAGCGATTCGGATCGATACCTGCTTTCTGCACCTGCGTCGCAACCACGGCGATAGTTTACTTTTTCGGTTAAACCTCTATCAGTTGAAAGGGGAAAACCCCGGTCGCCCGCTACTGGACCACGACGTGCGTTTTCGGGTAAAGCCAGGAGAAAACGAGGCCGAAGACGGCTGGGTCACCATCCCGTTAGTTGCCGAACAACTCGTCCTTGACCAGGATTTTCTGCTGACTATCGAGTTGTTGCGCAATTGGACGGGTTTCGGCTTTCAGCCCATCTTTGTGTCGCTGGCCCGGGGAAAGGAACCAGCCTTCATTCGCCAATCCTCCCAGGCCCCCTGGATAATGCACGGTGATCAGCCATTCGCTTTCCGGCTGTCGGTCACGTACTGATGCAAATATATTTTCCAGGACTGAAAACCTTTTAGGTGATTGTCAGGTATGTAATAGTAAAGCTATTATTTACCAAAGTAAAACTAAAAGGCATGAAAAAGAACTTTTTGAATCTTCTGTTAGTCATGCTGGTATTCAGCCTCTCGAGTTGTGCGGTTATCCGTGAAGGTGAAGTGGGGGTAAAACGCAAACTTGGCAAGTACGATAATCGTCCCTATACGGAGGGGCTGCGCATGTTTAACCCCATTACCACTACGGTCGTAAAGATCCCGGTGCGTACGGAGAACCTCGAGGTGGGTATTCGCCTGCCTTCTAAGGAGGGACTGAATATTGGAGCGGAGATATCCATTCTGTACAACGTTATTCCGACCCAGGCACCTCAGCTCCTTCGTACGGTTGGTACGGAATACGAGCGCAATGTTATTCTGCCGGTGTTTCGTTCGGCGGTCGCGGATGTGTCCTCCAAGTTTTTTGCCAAGGACATGCACACCAGTCAACGGGGAATGATTGAAACGGCAATTCAGGAACAAATGACCAGGCTGCTCGACGGCAAAGGCATTACCATCGAAGCGGTCCTGTTCAAAAGCATTCAACTACCACCAAATTTATCCCGGGCTATCGAAGAAAAACTGGAAGCCGAACAGCAAGCCCTTCGCATGGAATTTGTGTTGCAGGAGGCACGTCAGGAGGCTGAACGCCGACGCATTGAGGCCGAAGGAGTGCGCGATGCCCAGCAGATAATCGCTGAAGGGTTAAATCCCCAGGTCCTTCAGTTCAAATCGATCGAGGCATTTCTTCAGCTGGCCAATTCGCCAAACACCAAGATTATTGTATCGGATGGCGATATGCCGGTACTTATGACAAACGTGAATGAGGAGGCGGCTAAAACACCGTCGTCTTCAACCAATACAATCCGATTACCCTCCGGTAATTGACCCGGTTTTTTTTCGAAATGTATGGGCCCCGGCAGGTCACCTTTGGGCAGATCAGGAGGGATTCTCGAGGTGGCTTCCGGGCGTATCCGGAAAGCTGAACTCCAAGTGTTTTTCCTATTTGAACGAGTTGAGGGGCAGCAAAGCAGCATGCTGCCCCTTTTGCTGTAGTCTTTATACCAAATGCGTCTTGCATAATCATCCCGGTGGCTGTATTTTGAACCGGATATGCTAAGCCACCAAACACTACTCCGGGTATTCCGCCTGATCCGCCTCCTTAATTCCCGACCCTACAAAACGGTACCCCAGCTCGCGAATGTGCTGGAAACCACCCCCCGCACTATTTACCGCTACCTGAACGTGCTGGAAACGGTGGGTTACCTCATCGATAAGGACGAAGAAAACCGGTATTTTCTCATGCGTCCTTACGATCAGCAAACTCAACAACTCCTTAGTAACGACGAGGCCTATTATCTGCAGGATATGCTGCAACAGGCAGCATCGGGCCATCCACTGGCCGAACGGATCGTAGCAAAGGTTAATCGTAGCCACACCCTTATCCCCCTGGCCGACAGCCTCCCCGCCCAGCATCAGTATCAGAATGTACAGATCCTCACGGAGGCTATTCAGCTCGGATACCGGGTGCAGCTGTGTAAATACCACTCCACATCCAGTGGGCGTATCGCCGACCGCATCGTAGAACCCATCCATTTTTCCGATGGCTATACGTATTTACTGGCCTACGATGTGGACCGGAGGGCAAATCGCCAGTTCAAGATAGAGCGTATGGAGCGGGTCCAGTGGCTCGACCAGCGGATAACTGGTGACCATAGTGCCGCTCAGATCGATGTATTTGGTTTCAGTGGTGAGCGGGAATACCGGGTGACCCTCCGGCTGAATGCCCGTGCCTACCGCTTATTGCTCGAAGAGTTTCCGCGGTCACGCGATTCCATTCGTCCAGCAACCGAGGGACATTATCTGTTCCAGACCACCGTACACGATCTGCGCGGGATCGGACGATTCGTTCTGGGCTTGCCCGGCCAGATCGAGATCCTGGAAGGGGAGCCCCTGATCGCCTTTCTGCAGGATGAGCGGAAGCGGTTTTCGTTTTAGTGCGAGGTGAAGTTCGGTTTGAGAAAGAGAAGCAAGGCATTGCACGTTAGCAGGCTGAGGGTTTGACGCTACGTGAGACGCGAAGCATCGCGTCTTTACTATATCTGATATAGAGGATCCAGTTATTTTCGATTTCCCCTGGCCGCCATAGCCGAGAGGGGCGAAGGAGGC
>CAYFGK010000095.1:7515-10237 GCA_964342305.1 uncultured Saprospiraceae bacterium
CTCCTTTCACTCTTCCTCACTCATTCCTTTTTCCTGTTGCTGGAAGTATTGATTGATCTTTTTAGCGGTATTCAGGCCTACTGCGTTGACTAGATCAGCTGCTCTGGCCTCCCGTACCCGCCGCACCGATCCAAATTCACTGAGTAATTTTTGTGCGGTCTTATCACCAATGCCGGGAATGGCGGTCAGTTCGGTGCTGGTGAAATGCTGGGAACGCTTGGTACGGTGGTGGCGCACAGCAAAGCGGTGGGCTTCGTTGCGAGCCTGCTGAATGACCTTCAGCGACTCCGATTTCTTATCGATATGCAGGGGGAGGGGATCGTTGGGGAAATAGATCTCCTCCAGTCGCTTGGCAATACCAATGACTGTCATGCGATCTTCCAGATCCAGTTTGCGGATGCTCTTCATGGCGGCACTTAACTGCCCCTTGCCGCCGTCGATGATCACCAATTGGGGAAGGGGCTCTTCTTCTTCCAGGAGTCGGCGGTAACGGCGGTACACTACTTCCTCCATACTGGCGAAATCGTTGGGCCCCTCGACCGTTTTGATGTTGTAGTGACGGTAATCCTGTTTGGATGGCTTGGCATTCTTGAAAACGACACAGGAAGAGGTCGGATTGGATCCCTGGATATTGGAGTTGTCGAAGCACTCCAGGTGTGTGGGTACCTGGTCCATTTGCAGATCCTTTTGCAGGGTGCGCAAGATGCGTTCGGCGTGACCTTGCTTTTTGGTGCGCGAAGCCCGCTGTTTTTGCTTTTGCAAAAGGTAGTAGCGTACATTTTTTTGCGAAAGCTCCAAGAGGCGCTTCTTATCTCCGATCTTAGGCACCGTTATCTGTCCGCTGCCTTCCGGCAAAGGAACTTCGTACGGCAGGATAATCTCCTCGGCAATACTGTTGAAACGCTCCTGCAGGGCGGGAATGGCGTAGGCCAGGAGCGACTCGTCCTCATCGTCGTCCAGGTTTTTCAGCAATTCCTGGGTGTGGGTGTGGATGATAGCGCCGTTCACGACTTTGAGGTAGTTCACGTAGGCGTACTTGTCGTCGTCAGCGTTGGCGATCGAAAAGACGTCGACGTCGCGGATGGTGGTACTTACCACGGTCGATTTGCTCTGGTAGTTCTCAAAAGCCGACAGCTTGTCTTTGATCTTTTGTGCTTTCTCAAACTCCAGGTTTTCGGCGTGCTTTTGCATCTGATCCTTAAAGTGGCGGATTACCTGGGTGAAGTGACCCTTCAGTATATTCCGGACCTGTTCGATCTTTTCGTTATAATCCTCCTCGGATTCCAGCCCTTCGCAGGGGCCCATGCAGTTCTTGATGTGGTATTCCAGGCATACCTTAAATTTACCGGCCTGAATATTTTCCTCCGAGAGATTGTATTTGCATGTCCGCAGAGGGAAAAGTTGCCGGATGAGATCGAGGATGATCTTCAGGCGCCCCTTTGAGGTATAGGGTCCGAAATACGTAGATCCGTCCCGAACGACATACCGCGTAATGAACACACGGGGAAAGCGCTCGTTTTTGATGCAGATGTAGGAATAGGATTTATCATCCTTTAACATCACATTGTAACGGGGCTGATACTTTTTAATGAGGGTATTTTCCAGCAGCAGGGCATCAGCTTCGGTTTCGACGATGGTAAATTCCAGGTGATTGGCATTTTTGACCATCACCCGGGTGCGGTGGGCACGGTCTTTCCGGCTGCCAAAATAGGAGGAAACGCGATTGCGCAGATCCTTGGCTTTACCTACGTACAGGATGCGGTCCTCCTCATCGTAGAAACGGTATACCCCCGGTTGTTTGGGAATGGTGTCGGCAATTTTTTTGAAGTCATCCGTGGTCATAGACGCTGGCTCAGTTCCGGTGAAAATATACTTTTTCAAAATGGATATAGCCTGAATCATCCCGTTTTTGGTGAGGCAGGCATCGTCAGAAAACCTAAACTTCCTGGTAAGCGGTTTAACAAATTGTCCCATCCGGAAGTTGTTAAAGGACTTTTTCGATGTACATGGCGGACGTGCACACCGTTTTGATCACGTAACATATCCCAAGCCGGCTCCAATTTTTTATGCTTTCGCAAAAAACCAAGTTATGAGACATCTGCTTTGCTTGTTACTTTCTTTCGCCTTTATATCTAGCTCCGGCGGACAAAGTTTCTTCGATGGATTTGGTGTAAAGGGTGGACTGAATATTGCCACCATTCACGGTGGATCAAATGATTTCAACGATGGGTTAAGACCAAAAACCTACTTTCACGTAGGGGTATACAGAGATTTTTGGCTCGACCTGGATTGGAACATCCGCGCTGAGTTACTCTACTCGGTAAAGGGGGCTCAAAACCGGATACTGCTCAACACGCCGGGATCCAACGAGGAAGAAGTCAATTACCGGGCGGGTTACCTGAGCGTACCCATTCTGGCCCAATTCGCCCGGGGTAATTTTAAGTTTGGTGCCGGCCCACAAATCGGCTATTTGCTCGACGAAAAATTGGTTGTTGACGGAGAAACTTCCGATGGGGTATTATACGATAACAACTTCGATTTGGGGATTGTAGGGAACATCACCTACACGCTCCTCATGATCGATGTGGAACTGCGCTACGTCTACGGCCTAACCAATATCACCGATATCCAATTCACCGATCCGAACGGCAGCCCGGTCGGCGGCCCCAATCTGAATAACGGCGTACTGCAACTGGGTCTTGGGTTGAGAATCTTTTGAAGT
>CAYFGK010000095.1:10337-28750 GCA_964342305.1 uncultured Saprospiraceae bacterium
CACTTCCAACCTCACTTCCCTCCCTTCAACTGCTCCTGATAATCCCTGAGCACGTCCCACTGTTGGTTGGCGGCCAGGCGAGCCTGGGCGGGCCAGGTTTCGGGATCGTGAACCAGGAGCTTGGGATCTGTTTCTTCGAGCATGATACGCAGGTCCTGAGGATCCGTCTTGGCGATGTCCTGGAACCGGTGGATGCCACGTTCGCGGAGGATGGTTTCGATCTGAGGACCAACTCCCTCGATGAGTTGAAGGTTGTCGGCCTCCTCTTCCGGAGCGGGTTGTTGTTTGGCGGTACTGCCGAGCGCTTCGGGATTGTCCTCTTTCAGACTTTTCAAACGGCGGGCCTGGCTTACCCAATTATCTTTCTCAATACGTCCCTCGAAGAATTGAATGTCTTTGGTTACCCGTTGGATATCCTGCGGTGTCCATTTGCTGATCTGATCGTAGGTGAAGACACCGGCGTCATTTAGCTTTTTTTCCAGGAAAGGACCAATGCCGTCGATTAGGGTAAGGTCGTCTTTTTCACCTTGCTGGAAACGGGAGCGGTCGATAGAAAGCACATCCACCCCGTCTTCGCCAACGACATCGGGTTCTTCTACATCCCGCACTTCGGGGGTATTTATGACCTGATTGGTGGTTCCCTGGCTGCTGCTCAGCGTGGAGATGGTCTGTTCGAGTTGATCATTTTCGGCCTCCAGCTGAGCTACCCGGTCCTCCACTGCAGCGAGGCGACTGGCCATATTGGTATCCACTGATTCGGAATTCCCATTGGCTTCGTTGCCACCCTGGGCCAGCTTACTCCGTAACCCCAGAATCTGCTCATTCAGGTCTTCAATGGTGGTTTGGTTGCTTTCCTGGGCCGCTCGCTCCTTTTCCAGTTCGTCTTTCAGGTAGACGATCTGATTGTTCATTTTCCCGCGCTCCACTTCCAGGCGTTGTGCCCGTTCGCTGGTTTCGTCAAGTTCGTATTGTACCTTTTTCAGGTCCGCATCGCGCAGGGATAGATCATTGGTCAGTTGCTGGATCTTTTCGTCCCTCTGACTTATTTCGGCGTCCTTTTTTTTTAGTTCGCGTCGTAGTTCGCGAACTCGCCGACCCCGCAATACATATCCGATCAACAGGCCGAACAGAAAGGAGACCAGGCAGAATGCCAGAAAGATGAGGCTCTCGCGTTGTGTAAATTCAGTGAATAACTGATTAATATCCGGAAATTGCATAGCGGATGATTTAGGACTCTTCTTGAATGATGAATTCGACGCGCCGGTTTTTTTGTCGGCCCTCGTCGGTACGATTGGGGGCTACTGGTTTGGATTCGCCCCCGGAAGCTACATCGATACGAGAGGCTGTTACCCCCAGCTCTTCCATGTATTCCTTAGTGTTTTCGGCCCTTTCCAGGCCCAACCGGTAATTGAAGCGGTCGGTGTCGATGCTGTCGGTATGCCCTACGATGGTCAGGCGGCTATCGGGGTTCAGTGACATATAGGTATTGACTGAATCCATATAGTAAATGCAGGACTCACCGGGGCGGAATTCGGCTGAACCGAATTCGAAATTAGCATCCGTGAACGACATATTGGTAAATGTAAAAGCCTGCTTTTCGTAGTCGCTGTCGTTGCGCAGGAAGCCGTCGAAGGCGGCGGGCCTGCGCAGGGATCCGGTCTGATCGAGTTGGTAGTCGAGGCTGATACGGTCTTCGCCGATACCCCGTCGCATGAGCTCCTGACGCAAGGCTGCTGCCCGGGCGACACCAATATTCTCGTAAAAACCAACTTCAATATCGTCTTCGGGGGTTGTATACCGCCCCGTTATCGTAAGGTTTTTGGTGGGCTTATTGAGCAGGTAAATAGCTACTGAATCCAGAAAAACCTGATTGTTTTCGTTCAGCCTGGGACTTACGGAGGCTGTATCAAAGGCAAAGTGATCGAAGCCACGCAGCACAATAGTATCACCGTCGCGGAACAGGAGGGTATTCAGGCGAACATCTTCCGGGGCTTCGGGTCCGCACATCTGGCGCACCTGACACACAAAATACCAACGACCGAGGAGGAGAAAGGCCAGGAAAAGCAGGAAGAGGAGCAATGCTCTCATAGTGTTTCTTTTGGCGAACATATTCGGGCGCCGACCGGAGGTTTTTTGCGTAAGCGAAAGTCCGCAAAACCCCATCAATAAAGGCCTGAGAGCCCTGGTTGATACGCCGTTCGTTCCAAACATATGAAATTTATTCCACAAAATGCCACCTTCGCAGACTAGCAATCTGTTGCCATAAGCGCTATTTTAGGCCTATCCAAAATCCGAGTACTATGAAATTGAGATGTACGACCAATAGCGTGCGGATCCGGATTCGGCGATCCGAGCTGGATGTGTTCGATCGCGAGGGAAGGATCAGTGAAGAGGTTCATTTTCCGGGAGGCTCCGTGTTCGCCTGCATCCTGGAACGAATTGCCGGCCCATCCTGGGAGGCCAGCATGTTGGATGGAACCCTCCGCATTGGAATGCCAAAAATAAAGGCCGATGCCTGGATGGAACCCGACCGGGTCGGCTTCGAGAAGCAGCTACCGATTCCCGGGAAGTCGGCTTTCCTGCACCTGTTGATCGAAAAGGATTTTCCCTGTCTGCATCGCCCCGAGGAAGACAAATCGGATACCTTTCAGGACCTGGCGGATCGCAAGGAATAACAACGACCAGAGTCCTAGTTCAGGGTATAATCCTCGAGGTTCAGCAGGTCGTGTAATTGACCGGCGGCATACCAGGAGGAGTAATAGAATTTCTGTTGTTTTCCCCGCAATTGAACTAGTTTTAACTGAGCTTCAACCAGTTTTTGCAAACGGCTGTTCAGGAGGAAAACCGATGAAGAGCCTACCCGGAACTTATCGCGTTCGGCCTCTACTAGTCGCTGATAGTTGGCCACCACATTTTCGTATTGCTGAATTTGCCGGGTCGCCAACTCCCACTGGCGGTAGCTGTTCTCGATCTTAGTAGTGATCATCTGTTGCTTCTCATCGATAAATCGCTCCGTATCCAGCATCTTAACCCGGACTTGCTCCAGTTTTCCCCTTTCTTTACGCAGAAACAAGGGGAACGAAGCTTTGATTTCCCATTTATAGTTTTCCGTCAGCAGATTATCAATGAATGCCTGCTCGCCGTCTTGCGGGAAACCAGCCAGGTCGAAGCCGTTACCGATGAGGGTGTACCCTGCCGACAAAAAGGGCTTGAGTTGTTCTTTAGCCCAGCGTTCTTCTATGGTCAATTGTTCGAGTTTACCGATTTTCATCTGCAACTCAGGGTGCGTCTGCCCGATGGTGAGCCTAACGTTGGACTGCCAGTCGATGGCAGGAGGATTGTCCAGGATATTTTCCGGAACGTAGGGAACGGGTAAGGTGCCGGAGGGTTGTGTACCCCAGAGGAAGAAGCTTAGTTCAATATTCGCCTGTTCCAGTGCCAGTTGGGCATCCTGCAGAAGGAGTTGTTGGGTTTGCAGCTGGATATAGGTCTCCAGGGTGTCAATGCCGGGCATAGCTCCCTGATAAAAGCTCTCCCGGGTAGATTCCAAGCGTTCATCAATTAATTCCAGAGCGTTTCTGGCAACCTCCCGCTGGGAGTAGGCCACGGCCCAGTCGACATAGGCCAGAATGGTCTGATAGGCGAGTTCGTTAAGCAAAAAACGACGCTCGTTCTGACTGACTTCCAATCCAATCTGAGCTTTTTGCAGTTCTGCCCGGGGCTCGTCGATCATGAGTCCCTGGAGCAGGGGTACTTCTACGCCCAGAAATGCCTGTCCGGCAGCAGGCAGGGTGCTTTCCGAGCTCAGGAATTGCCCGCTGGCGGTCTGGTAGCCGGCCTTTACTTGCAGACCGGCAACGCTGGTCTGGCTTTTGAGCCCAAAATCACCGGTTCGCCAGTAGTTTTTACCATCAAAGGATTTTCGTGACCAATCTCCGTAGGCCTTAGGGTCAAATGATCCGCGTGCAGTTCGCAGTTGCGCTTCGGCAATCGCCGGCGGCAGGCTGGCCCTTACCGCAGTCGGGTGGTTGCGCATAACGTATTTCATGAGCTCCTCAATGGTGAGCACACTATCGGGCGACTGGGCTCGCACTTCCAGAGTGGATATTCCAAGAAGGACCAGCACCAGACAGGCAGCTTTTAACGTAGCGGTTGAAAACATGGTTGTTATTTAATGCTTTTGGCAGGAGCCTTCATTTTTGGTTCTTTGGTCTTACCTCGCTCGTCGTAATAATCGGGTGGGAAGCCATTGAGTCGACGCCATATTTCATACCAAACGGGTACATTATTCAGCAGGGCAATACCCTGTGCGCCTCCTCCCACACGCAAGGCTTCCGGCCATGGTTTATCACCGGAGGCTTTGACCAATATTCGATACTGATTATTAGCGTCGGTGATTTGCTGGTCAATGGCGGCCACCTCCCCTTTATAGGTACCGAATGAAAACCCTGGCCACCCGGAAAAAACAAAGGCCGGCCAGCCGTCAAAGATGAAACGTACCTCCTGGCCCATCTCAACCAGAGGAAGGTCCATGGGGCGAATGAACAGTTCGACGGCCAGTTCAGCATCAGCCGGCATGATGGTAACGATCCCTTCGCCCTCCTTGACCGTTTCGCCAATACCAGGTTTAATAGCCTTAGTGATGTAACAGTCTTGCGGGGCAGTTATATAATAAAAGGAACTACGGCGCTCGTAGTTGGATTGCTGGATCTGTAATTTGTTGACCTCCGCCTCCGTATCGAACAGAGTGGATAAAGTGGAGAATCTGTCTGATTCGGCCTTATTGATCTTTTGGTTGTATTCGACCGGAATAGCTACGAGTTCCAGTCGGGCATTAGCCAGATCATTTCGGGAGATCTGCAGCTTATTTTCTGCCGCCACGAGTTTGGTACGGGCTTCCTGCGCTTTCAGGCGCATATTTTCCACCTTGGTCAGTGATTCAATATCTTTTTTAAATAATTCTTCGGCCCCCTCCAATTGTCGTTCGGCAGTTTTTACATCAATTTGAGCCAACTCGTAGGCAATGCTGTCAGAAATGATCTTGGCCCTGATTTGCCTGATCTTGTTTTCGGTCTGTTGTTCCTTCAATACGGCCTCTTGCCTGAGGGCTGCGATCTGTGCTTCGAGGGCGCTCACTTTCCCACGGTAAGAATCCATGGAGGATTCTTTGGCAACCACCTGATTCGCCGTTCGCTGAATAAGGTTGGGGTCAAAGTATTCCGCTTTAATTTCCGAGAGATAAACGATGGTGTCACCGGCCGGGACAAATTGCCCCTCCTGCACATACCAATTCTCAATTCGACCGGCGATGGTCGACTGGATGGTTTGTGGCCTGTTAGATGGATTCAGCGTGGTGACCACTCCGTCGGATTGAATATTTTGTGTCCATGGCAGAAACAAAAAAACAATCACGATAATTAGCACACCCACCAACCACCTTACAAACATTCGGTAAGATGAACCCGATAATTCTGTTTTCCGAAAGGAATTGAAATCCCGTTGGTGGATTTCCTGTTGCACAGAGTTCTTTGATATGTTTAGCATAGCAATTTGATCGTTGGCTTACCGCTTCTTAACGAATTAGAATACTTTAGGGCGTGTTACAATGCTGAAGGCCTACCCGTTTCATTATTAAAGGTTTGTCAATTGACTTTTCATGATTTCGGACTCAGAAGTCCGGAAAACGGTTTTGAAGTATTCCGTATGGATCAGGTTATCAAAGGTGCCTTCGTCTACAATTTTACCCTGCCTCATAATTATGATCCGGTCGCAATGACTGGCCATAATAGGATCGTCACTTACGACAATCAGGGTCCATGGCTTTTCACGATCGGAAAGTAAGCGCGAAAAACGGAGGCGATCACCGGTTTCCATTCCGCGGAACATTCCCTCAACGGCCAGCATTTTCGGGTTTTTAACAATAGCCCTGGCAACCATTAGTCTGGTACGCACCGACCGGGACACGTTCATGCCGCCCGGCAATAGTTTCATTTGCAGGCCTTCGTCCAGCCGATCAATGAAAGGGTCTAGTCCGACATCTTTCAGTACCTTGCGAACTTGTTGGACGTCAATGTTTTCATCCCCAAGGGCTATGTTGTCCATTATGGTGCCACCGAAAATATCTTCCTCCTGGCATATGTCACCAATAGCACCGCGCAGGCTTTCGATATCAAGACTACCTCTGGAAAAACCGTTGTAGGATACATTTCCGTCGTAATCGAGGAACAACCCGGCCAGTATCTTTAAAAGGGTGGACTTGCCCGAGCCATTGTACCCGGCGATGCACAAACGCTCTCCGGGTTGTACATTTAGGGAGAGATCCTGAATGGCGGGTCGATTGGAGTCTTCAAAGGTATAGGACAACTGATGCGTCTGAATGCTGATTCCTGCTCCCGAATCTATTTGATCAAAAGTAAGTCCTGAGCTCTCTTCGGTTGGCAGATCGGTAACCGTTCCCAGCTTTTCCAGGCCGGTAAGTACATCGTAGATCGTCTCCATGGTCAGGATGAGTTTCTCGACGGAGTTCATGACCAGGATGACAATAATCTCCGCTGCCACGAACTGACCAATATTGATCTGGTTGTTAATAACCAGATAGCCTCCCAGCGCCAGTAGTCCTGCGGTGACAATTGTTTTAAACGCAACAATGTTTCCGTACTGAAAAATCAATATCCGGAAGTGGGCTTTGCGTTGCTCCAGATAATTACAAACTAAATCATCCGTTCTACTAATCGGTAGTTTAGTGGTTCCGGCGAGTTTGAACGTGTTCATTGATCGCGCAATTTCCTCCAGCCAGTGCGCTACGTGGTATTTATAGGTGGATTCTTTAAGGCTGGTCTGTAATCCTCCGGGACCCGTAAAACGAATGATCAGAAGAATAATAAAAACGAGTGCTATCCCGAAGAATACAAAGAACGGGTGGTAAAAGGATATCAGGATCAGGCTAAACAGGATATTCAGGACAGCTGTTGAAAAGTCAATCAATAACTTTGGTATGCCTTTTTGCAGGTTTACCGTATCAAAGAAACGGTTCACTAACTCCGGTGGATATTTATTAGCCAGCCCGGGCAAACTTAGGCGTGGTATCCGGTAGGCAAAGTCAAAAGCCGAACGAGTGAAGATTCTCCTCTGGATGGTTTCCGAAACAGTGATCTGCATTATTTTTAAAATGCCCACCAGGGCAGTTGCGATAGTTACAACTGCAATCAGGAAAATCAAGGATGCCGAGATGTCACCTCCGGCGATCAACCCGATAATTGCCTGAATACCCAAAGGCAAACTAAGGTTAATCAATCCTGCAAAGGCTGCGAAGACATATATAAAGGTGATGTCCTTTCTATCTACCTCCAAAAGACGGAAGAAACGTTGGACTGGTTTTAAGTAATCCGTCATAACGTAGTTTGTATTTCTGATAGAACTGCGAATACTGGACAATAGTTTTTAATTCATGATATCGTTGTACCCCCTGGCCTGGTAAAGGTGGCGTAAGGTTTTCTGCAGATTTCGCCGGGCAATGAAAATGCGGCTTTTTACCGTGCCCAACGGAATGGACAGTATATCGGCTATTTCCTCGTATTTGTAGCCGGCCAGGTGCATGCGAAATGGTACCTGAAGCCAATCTTCGAGCTGGCTTATTTGCTGTTCGATCTCCTGCAGAAATACGGTTTGTTCGCCTTCAGGTTGGGAGGGGGTGTCGCCTGAATTGATCAGGTAGTTATTCGGCGTGTAATCGTGGAGGGTTTTGCGACGTTGCTTCTTGCGATACTCATTGATGAACGAATTGCGCATAATGGTCATGAGCCAGGCTCGCATATTGGTCTGAGGCTGATACCGGCGGCGGTATTTGAATGCCTTATAAGCGGTTTCCTGCACTAAATCTCTGGCCGACTCTTCATCGCGAGTCAAATTCATGGCAAAAGCAAAAAGAGGGCCTTTCAGGTTATCGAACTGGTTGGTGAATTCTACTGTTCCCATGTGCGTAAGTTTTGCTCAAATGTATGATAGTATTACTTTTATTTAAAGGAGTTAACACTATTTTTTTTGTTAGGTTGACTGTAATGAGTCTTTTTTTACGCCTCTGCTTGATTTCGGAACCCCTGGATGATTATTTTGTGGCATGACCTGGCAATCAGCACAGCAAGCCTTTCGGGCCTACATGCTTTTGGAGCGTTCTTTTTCAAGCAATACCATTGATGCTTACCAACGGGACGTAGCCAAGCTCTACGAGTTTGTACAGCTTAAAAAGCTGGAAACACCTCCAGCAAGGATCGAAACGGAGTTGCTGCGGCAATTCCTGCAATGGTTGTACGAACTGGGGTTAAGTGCACGGACCCAGTCGAGAGTACTGTCGGCCCTGAAGGCTTTTTTTAAATACTTATTGCTGGAAGATCAGATCGATCAGGATCCCACCGAATTGCTCGAAGGACCTCGCTTGGCCCGGAAAATTCCCGAAGTGCTGGATCCCGACGAAATCCAGGACCTACTCGAGGCCATCGATCTCAGCACGGATCACGGCGTGCGCAACCGGGCCATGATGGAGGTATTGTACGCTTGCGGACTTCGGGTCAGTGAGCTGGTGGATCTGCGGTTGACCAATATATTCCCGGATGTAGGCTTTATTCGTATCGTCGGTAAAGGAAATAAGGAACGCATTGTCCCCATTGGCCCCGAAGCATTAAAACACATTCAACTGTACACCGAGGGGGTTCGCCGTCGGATGCGCCATATTCATCCCGAACACGCTAATGTATTATTCCTGAACCGGAGGGGAAAGAAGTTATCGCGTGTATCCGTTTTTACGGCAGTAAAGGAAGCAGCAGCCAAAGCGGGTATCCGGAAAAACGTGAGTCCCCATACATTTAGGCATTCATTTGCCACCCATCTCGTCGAGGGTGGTGCCGACCTGAAAGCTGTCCAGGATATGCTGGGACACGAGTCCATAATTACGACCGAGATTTATACACATCTGGATACCGATTATTTACGGGAAACGATCCTGTCGTATCATCCTCGTAATCAATCTTCCTGACGATTGCCTTATCGTTCGTAAAGCTCACTGAGGGCAGGGTATGCAGAAATACAGATCATTGGTCGGGCCAATGGAAACACTTCGTCCCGCCGGAATTATCCTCTTTTTGGGGCACTATTAACGCGGTGAGGCCTTTCTACTTTTCTATCTTTGCTTGCGCAAAAAGCGTTAGCAATAAATAATGCCACTGCATGGGATCCATTCAAGCACCAACAACTCAATCACTGATACCAATCTGTTCCTGGACCGTGCTCCTGTTGGTCCTGCATGCTTGTGCAAATCCCATCACTCCTGATGGCGGACCACGGGATACCCAGCCGCCACAAGTAGATACTACCGTCAGTACTCCGAATTTCCAGGTGAATTTCGAAAAACAGCCCATCGAGCTGACTTTCGATGAGTGGGTTACGCTGACCGATGTGTTCAATCAGGTATTGATCTCCCCGCCCCTTGAATACGATCCGGACATATCGCTAAAGAAACGAACGGTTACGGTTACGTTTGACGAGCGGGAAGAGTTGCGGGAATCGGCCACCTATTCCATCCAGTTTGGTGAGGCCGTAAAGGACCTGAATGAGGGTAATCCGGCTGAGGATCTCCGCTTTGTTTTTTCCACTGGTCCGGTGCTTGATTCCCTCCGCGTACGAGGTATACTCAGCGATGCCCAGACGGGTGAGCCCGTCGAGGATGCCCTGTTCCTATTGTATGAGAATACGGCCGATAGTGTGGTTCGAACGGACCGCCCTTTTTACTTTGGAAAAACGGGTTCGGAAGGACGATTCCTGATCAAAAATGTAAAAGAAGGCCAATTTAAAGGCTTCGCTTTGGTCGACCAAAACCTGAATTACCGGTACGACCAGCAGGGTGAGGTCATCGGGTTTCCCGACAGCTTGTTGACGGTAGCTCCCGGCAACGAGCCCAACCTGAACCTGCGAATGTTTGTCGAAGATCCCCCTCTTTCCCTGGATCGCACCCTTCACGATGCCTTCGGGCTCGTACGATTGGGTTTTAACCAGCCGGTTTATTCGATTGAACCAAGCCGTTTGGGGGAAGCTCCGGATACTCTCCTGCCTTTTCCGGAAGGAGATACCATGCGTTTGTACTACGATCAGGGAACAAATACCGATTGGGAAGTATTGTTGACCCGGGATACCGCTTTTCGTGATACGGTGCGAATAGAGGCCCTGGATCGGGAAGCTTTTACCGCAAACACTTATTTGCTGGAAACGACCGGTCGGGAAGTAAAAAGTCAGCGAATTGCCTCCCGCGGGGAGGTGCGCTGGACCTTTGACCGTCCGCTGGCAAGCCTCGATACTAATCGGATCGACGTGGTAAATGATTCATCCGAAGTCGTTAGGCGCTGGAGGGCGGTAATCGATTCCCTGGATCCCCGAAGAATGGTCATGGATGTGAACTGGGCAGGCGGGCGAACCTATTCGGTGACCTTACTACCGGGGGCAGTGTCTGATTGGTACGGTCGTACGACGGATACTCTGACCCGAACGGTTTCGGTGGGAACTGCCGAGGATTTTGGAAATATCCTGCTGACTGTGGATGCCCTGGACTCGACACAACAGTACGTGATGGAACTCATTATGGGCGAGCGCGTGATGGTACGCGAAATAATCCGCGATCAGTCCAGGTATTCTGCTACCTACGATAACATGGCTCCCGGCAATTACACGGTCCGTTTAGTGGAAGACCGCAATCGCAATAGTCGGTGGGATACTGGTAACTACGAAACACGGACCCAACCAGAGCCCATTCAAACCCGTGGATTGGAACAATTGCGGGCTAATTGGGACCTGGAGGCCACTGTGAGCTGGACTCCTAACAACGAGTAGACGATACCCCGCAGATTCCATTGTATTTGTTTTTGTTTGAACCCGTCTTTTTTTGAAACATCGTGTTTTAAATTTTTGTATTTTGTAAGGGATAACTGGCTGTATTTCTGAAAAGAAGACTTTCGGGCAGCCGGTTAGTACACTGCACCCCGAATTATGTAAGGGGCGGAGTACTAATTATTAACAAACGAAAATCAATAAGGAGTCATGGTCAAAAAAATCCTACTGGGTATTGTCGGTTTGGTAGTCT
Organism: uncultured Saprospiraceae bacterium; assembly: GCA_964342305.1. Classification (GTDB taxonomy): domain Bacteria; phylum Bacteroidota; class Bacteroidia; order Chitinophagales; family Saprospiraceae; genus DT-110. Next base: position 21,460 of record CAYFGK010000095.1, read on the forward strand.
TATTGTTAGTCATTGCCGCCTTTGCCCCCAAGAAAGCGCATCTGGAGCGTTCGATCGTAATTGAAGCTTCGCCCGAAGCTATTTATCCACACGTAACCCATTTCAGCAAACGTACCGCCTGGTACCCGTGGAGTCAGTTGGACCCTACTATGGACAGCCGGGTGGAAGGGACGGATGGTCAGGAAGGAGCCACCTACCATTGGAGTGGTAATAAAGACGTAGGCGTTGGCCATCAAACCCTGACCAAACTGGAGGCCAATAAACGCCTGGAAACCGACCTGGTCTTTGAAGAGCCTTTTGAGTCAAAAGCAACAACATTTATGACACTCCGGAGTGAAGGCACGGGGACAAGTGTAGTTTGGGGATTTGATTCCAAGTTCCCGTACCCTATGAATCTCATGCTCCTGACCGGGGCTGTACAGAAGGGCATCGGTAAAGATTATGAAAAGGGTTTGTCTTCACTCAAGAAAATTGTTGAGGAAGAGCAGGCCGGAAGCTAGGGTGGCTGCAAAATAAGTTCCACTTTTCAGGCGAGCTGTTTTTCGCCGGGCAAGGTGCATATCCAGGAGTGGGGTGTCGGGGCCCTACTCTTGGATTCGAGCATCCGTACGGACACAACTGACCTGCCCGTGTCTGCTCTGGCCACCGGAGATTGTATAAGACTTTGGCTAGCGGGCGAGCAAGAAAGCCACGCGGCAGGAGTGCTGCATCAAATCCGGAAAGTTATTAGACCCCTAACCGGCATTGTCGAAAAAAATGATATTTTCGGACCCATACCGCCGGTAAAGGGTTAGGTCGTTCCTGGTCTTTACCGGGTGGGTATGTACTCGAAGTAAAGGGGGCGATATTGTTCCCCTTTACTTCGGTATATTCGACCAGGTAATTATTGCTATGGATGTTAACCAACAGCTGGTAGAAGAGGCCCGAAATTATGTGGAAGACTTCTACCAATCGCATATTTCCACCAAGTACGTTTACCACAATTTCCTGCACACCAACAGTGTGGTTGCGGCAGCTCAATTGATCGCCGAAAAGACCGAACGGGTGAAGGAGGTCGATATGCTGTTGTTAGAGATAGCCGCCTGGTTCCACGACACCGGCTACGACCAGGGGGCCACCGGGCACGAAGAGCGATCCGCTGCGCACGCTCGCGTTTTTTTGCAGGACCATAAGGTGCCCGAAGCAACTATCCAACAGGTCGAGCACATCATCCGGGCTACTAAAATGACCGCCACACCGGAGTCCCTGCTGGAGGAAGTACTCCGGGACGCGGATTTCAGCCACCTGGGTAGTGATAAATATTGGGATCGTTGCAGCCGGCTGCGTCAGGAATTACTGATGACCCAACAGGACTTCAAGACGGAGGCCGAATGGGCGGAATACGAATTGGATTTCATTACCCGCCACCAATTCCATACTCTGGTAGCCCGGGGGCTCTACGATTCCCAGAAGCAAAAGAATATCAAGCGCCTAAAAAAATACCACAAGCGGGTAAAAGCCGCGGAGGAGGGCGAACAACTCAAAGACAAGAAAAAGAAAAAGAAGAAAAAAGAGCTCGACAAACCGGATCTGGAGCTAAAGCAACTCAACCTGGGTCGCGGAGTGGAGACCATGTACCGCACCACCTACCGCACCCACGTAAATTTGAGCAGCATTGCCGATAATAAGGCAAACATCATGCTCAGTATTAACGCCATCATCATCTCCATCGTAGTATCCAATCTGGTACCACGTATCCAGGATAATACCCTGTTAGCTATCCCTACCTTTACCTTACTGGGTGTTTGCCTGTTAGCCCTGATCTTTGCCATCCTGTCAACCCGCCCCAAAGTGACCGAAGGTAAGTTCAGCAGAGACGATATCCGACAGAAAAAGTCCAACCTGCTCTTCTTTGGTAACTTCTACAATATGGATCTGGACGATTTCCACTGGGGGATGATGGAAATGATCAAGGATAGCGATTTCCTGTACAGCTCGATGACCCGCGACCTGTATTACCTCGGCGTAGTACTGGCGCAGAAGTACAAATACCTGCGGATCTGTTACGGTATTTTCATGTACGGCCTCATCCTGTCGGTGCTGGCCTTTGGTGCAGTCTTTCTGATCGGGCAGAGTAATGGTGCCGGATGATCCCGGGTTAATACTTCTTCTTGGAAATGTGGTTCTTGGTTATGAACCGTTGCGATCCGGATTTGAATCGCTTGACCGATTGTTGACGCAACTTTCGGTGTTTTGTTTTCCGTCCCTGGACTCTTGCCCGCCATTTTTTCCAATTGCGCAGCTTCATCTCTTGTTTCATCAACTGGATCACCTCTTTTTCTGTTAGGCCAAACTGAAAGGTGATGGCATCAAAGGGGGTGCGATCTTCCCAGGCCATGCCTATGATGCGGTCCACATCGCGATCCGAAAGATTGTGTTTCTCAGTAATATCCATGTCTGCAGAACAAGAAAGCAGGCTGGTGGTTTTGGGGATCATCCCCGGGTTCGGGAAATTTACTGTATCTTGAAGAACGTCACCCCGGGTTTGTTTTTCGGGGATCTATGTCAGTTACCAACGTATTATGAGCGATCAAATTCTGGATTATTGGGAAGGTCAGGACGATGATGCCCATTTGGTCGTTGCCCACTATTTTCAACAAGAATCGGAGGCTCATCTGGCCGTGGTCCGTTTGCGGGACGCAGGCATCCAATCGACTTTACACAATTCCTTGATCAATAGCGTGCTGCCGCTGGAGAATGTTTCTATAAGGCTTTTTGTACTGGAGGAAGACTTGCCGGCAGCCTGCCGGATCCTAGCCGAAATGCAGAAAAACAAGGAAATGGAGTCCGAGCGTTTTTTTCAGGATGCCGACGAAGATGACATCCGTTTTCTGAGTGATTTGCACCGAAAGCAGCGAAAACCTGCATTTTATTGGATTATCCTGGCAATTGTTTTGCTGATTTTTTTATTTTTACGCATCCTGTACTCCTTTAGCCAATACATGGCTGTATAAGCTGGAACACCTCCTCAGTATAACTTTCCCTTGACGTACGTAAACAGCTTGCAGACTTTATTCCCTCTGCTACGCATTTTGTTATTCCGACCAACAACCTAAACATGCACCGTTAGGCCTGGAATAGCTACCATTCCTAACGTACTAAACAGCGTACTAAGTGAAAACAGCGACTGACAAACTGTTTCGCCTCATCAAGTCGATGAGCCCAGCAGAAAAGAGGTATTACAAGCGACATTACGGCTCCAGTGCTAATACCCTAACCGACCTATTCGACGTCATTAATGCACAGCGAGTATACCAGGAAGAAGCCGTAAAAGAAGCATTCAGCGGAAAAGTAGCGACCAATCTCAAGGTTTACAAGTTTCAACTGGAACAACAACTATTGCAGAGCCTGGTCTCATACCGGTATTTTTCCAATGTAGGCAGCAAGATCCGTCAGGGATTGGAGCAGGTCGAAATTCTGGCCGAGCGAAACCTGATCGATATGGCGTTGAAACAACTGGAAAAGACTAAACAGTTGTGCTTATCCTACGAAGAATTTCCCTATCTGCTTGATATTGCCGCCAAGGAGTTTCAATTGCATTTTATTCGACTGGAAGGCTTTACACAAAAAAGCCATCCTACCTTCGAGGACCATCAGCACTACCTGGACATTTTGCAGGACCTGAATAAACTGACGGTCCTCATCAATGAGATCTCGGATTTCGTGCCTAGATCTGACGGGTTGAGTGGCGAGGAGCGAACGACCCTGAAGAAATACCTGAAACACCCTCTGCTGGTAAAGATCCACGAAGAAGCCCCCTTACGCACAACCTTTGGTATCGCACAGGCTAAGGGTAATGTGCACACGGCTCTGGGGGAACACGAGCAAGCGCTCTCGTACTTCGAAAAGGCCGTCGAGCTTTTCCAGGCCGATAAGAACCTCAGAGAACACTACGCCTACTATTACTTGCTGGCCCTGCGCTCTTCTATGCATTCGGCAATCAGGGCAGGTAACTACGGGGTCGCTAAAAAACGGATCGAAGAGGCTAACCAATACATCGCAAAGCAGAAACAGTACGTTTCGCAGCTGCTCTACATTATCCGGGCTGAATTGGAGTTATCCGTACTGACGGGTGGCTCTTACCTCAAGCAGCACCAGCTCGAGCGCCGGATCTCCCGCCTGAATCGTCATTTACCGGCCCATCAGGAAGGATTGATCGAGGAGAATTATGTGTTATTGGCCTACAATCTGGTCCTGCTCAAAAAATATCCCGAAGCGTTGGATTACGTGCAAATGCTGGCCACCGGCGATAAGGATTCGTTTAGCCGGGTACAGGAGGTGACGGCTTTCCTGGACATGATCATCCACTTCGAACAGGATGATAAAAAGGCACAGAAGGAGGTGCTGCGCACTCATTTAGTGCGCGGCACTCAGAACGATTACTACGATGAAAGTCCTGTTTATCAGGCGATTCTAGATTTGTTTGAGGGCTGGGCTTTCGCCAAAAAAACACCCAGCGAACTGGCCGGTACCGTGCTGAAGGCTATTGAAAAAAATCCGGAGGACCGGGTGGCTCAGCAAGTGAAAGGCTACCACTTGGTGGCCTGGTTGCAAAGCCAGGCGGAATCCAAACCGGTGACTTCTATCCTTTCTGTGTAAAAAAAGGCCGAGACGCCACGTTGGCGTCTCGGCTCTTATGAATTAGCTCAAACTAAGGTTAGGTGAGGGACGGTATATGTGCAGAATGACTGAATACCAAAGTCTCACGTTGAATTTGGATTAAGGTAGTATGACTTGCTTAAGTCCATCTACCCAATACCCAATACCTTGTACCGGGACATTGAGCCTTGATTATCTGCATTTTACAAAAAATTATGTAAGCCCGATCTCACCTCATTGAATGATCACCGTTTTGGTGAGCATCTTGGAGCCTTTAATGAGTTGAACGTAGTATGTACCGGGGCTCCCAAATGTAATGGCGCGACTAGTAGCACCGGCCTGATTGTCGATGCTGACCGGGCGCAATAATTGGCCGGTTGAACCATACAGTCGGATCAGGTCAGTCGCATCGAGTGGTTCCTTAAACCGCAAGTCGACCCGACCATCAGAAGGGTTGGGGAATATAGTAAATGCGTCATCCGAAAGGGTATTAGTGATCTGGTCCACATTTATGGCCAAAGGCGCTGCTGCGATCTCTTCCGTCAATTTGAACTGTACCGGAACGCGGAATTGGACATTGACCAAATGGCCTTTCTGCCGTCCGGGGACCCACTTAGGCGTGTCTTTGATCACGCGCATGGCCTCTTCGCCCGCTCCCGCACCAATGTCCCGCAATAAGGTTACATCGCTCACCGAACCGTCCTTGCGTATGACGAATTGGGCGATAACGGTACCTTCCACGCCATTCTCCTTGGCAACTTTTGGATAGCGAAGATTTTGGCCAATAAACTCGAAGAATGCTTTGTCACTTTCTTTCTTCGTCGTAGTTCCGTTAAATAGGGGCATTTGATCTACGACCATGAAGATCTGCTCCTTGGGTTCCTCCGTGTCAGCGGCCTTGGGTTCCGGCGCGGGTTCTTTTTGTGGCTCATCAATGGCAATCTGACTCATATGCTCCTCCGTTGCTTTGAATCGGATGGGCAGGCGGAATTGTACGTTTACCGCACGTCCGCGCTGTTTCCCGGGTTTCCAGCCGTCGGGCATGCTTTCCACTACCCGAATGGATTCTTCGCCGGTGCCGGCGCCGATATTGCGGATGACCTCTATGTCACTGATGGAACCGTCTTTGCGAATGATGAATTGTACTACGTTGGTTCCGGTCACCCCGTTCTCCCGGGCAACCTTCGGGTATTTAATGTTCCGGGCAACGTGATCAAAAACTGCTTTATCGCTTTCTTCCTTGGTGTTGGTACCGGGGAAGAGGGGCATATCTTCCACCACCAGGAATACCTCTTCGTCGGCGAGTGGTTTTTTGGCGGAAGCCTGGCTTTTTTCAGGGAATTTTTGGTCTGGACGTAATTTGTCAAACACAAGTACACCTATAGGACCATTTTCGCCGGGTTGCAATTTAAAAAGTATCGGGTAGACAAATCGGGAATCCACTGCTTTACCATGTAACTTGGCCGGAGACCATCTAGGCATAGCTTTCGCGACACGCAATATCTCCTCTTTGGAACCGGCACCAATATCCCGTATAACCTCAATATCATCTACCGAACCGTCTTTTTTGACGGTGAATTTTAAAAATGCCAATCCTTCTAATTCGTCATCAATTGCTTTTCGAGGGTATCGTATTCTTGTACCAAAAAAGGACATTAATAACGAATCGGTCTCTTCAAAGGTAGATGCATCGGAGAATAGGGCAGACTCATGTTGTGCTCCGTCATCCATAATAATGTGACCATATCCATCAGTACCTTCCGGCAAGCGAAACTTAATCGGTATTCGGTAGAGTACATCTACGGTACGACCCCTTTGTTTACCGGGTTTCCAGCCGTCGGGCAGCGTTTCCACCACCCGGATAGCTTCTTCACCTGTGCCGGCACCCACATCACGCAACAGCATAACGTCGTCGATGGAACCATCTTTGCGTACTACAAATTGCACTACGTTGGTGCCTTGGATTTTTGATTTCCGTGCTCTGGCAGGATACGTAATGTTGCGGGTAATGTGCCGAAGAACCGCATCAATGCTTTCTTCCCGGGTGGTGGTTCCAGGGAACAACGGCATATCTTCGACCACCATAAACAAATCTTCCTGGGCCATTTTTTTGGCGGAAGCCGCTTTTAGTTCCAAGAATTTTTCGTCCAGGATAAGGTCTTCCCTGACAGTGACTCCTTCCGGACCATCCTCACCTTGCTTTAAATGAAATCTAATGGGGTAGCGATATCGAGTTTCAACTGGCTTACCGTTTACTTTAGCCGGGATCCAGTTGGGCATGGTTTTCATGACCCGAAGGACTTCCGCTCCGGTGCCACCACCAACATCCCGAATCACTTCAATATCAGTTACCGCCCCATCTTTCTGGATCGTAAATGCTACCACATTCGTTCCTTTGATTTCTTGGTCAATAGCTGTTTGGGGATATCGTATCTGTTTACCGATGAAGAGGAATAGTATGGAATCGGTTTCTTGGAACGTTGTAGCCCCTGGGAACAAAGCCGTTGATTCCAGATCTTCGGTAGTATAGATGGGGTCCGTTCCGGCATCCAAAGCCTCCTGACTCAACCCAACATTACTGAAGCAAACCATCAGGAACAACAGCAAGGGCACCGCCAGGGCGAAACGCCATAGCTGGTGATATCGACTGCGT
>CAYFGK010000096.1:0-28698 GCA_964342305.1 uncultured Saprospiraceae bacterium
CAACATTTATGTAAACGGAACAAAGTTCCGTTTATACAGATATGTCTATTCTTTGGATTCCTTCTTAAGATCCAAAAAATCTAAAGGACTAACAAGCTTCTCCCGACCACGCTTCGTTATGTGTGTATAGATCTGTGTCGTCTCCGCGCTATTGTGTCCTAATAATTCCTGAATATACCTTAAATCCATCCCGCGCTCTAGTAAGTGAGTAGCGAACGAGTGCCGCAAAGTATGAACGGTGCTGTACGGGTTCGCTCCGGCTTTCATCACCGCTCGTCGGAAAATCTTCTGGATACTTGACGTACTGTATTGCCCGCCTTCCTGGCCTTCGAAAAGCCAGTAGTCCGGTTTGTAGGCTTTCAGGTACAATACCAATTGCTCAATCATAATATCCGACAGCACGGTATACCGGTCTTTCTTCCCTTTCCCGCCCTTGATGAAGATTGTCTTTCGGTCAATAGATACATCCTCCTTCCGCAATCGAATACTCTCCCCGATCCGCAATCCGCCACTGTAGATCAGCATTAGGATGGTGCGGTGCTTGACATTCTTTACGGATGACAATAAGCGCTCAATCTCTGATTCACTGAAGACATTAGGAAGGGGCCGCCCCTTACGTGGACGAAGGTCGTAGAAGGTCCTCTGCTGCCCCAGCACTTTCTCGTAGTAAAACTTCACGGCATTAACCGCCTGGTTTTGTGTGGAAGACGACCAATTCTTCTCTTCGGAGCTTTTAAGCAGGAAGGTCAGAATATCCTGCTTTTCCAATGACGATGGGTCACGGTCGGGGTAATATGCCAGAAGCAATGCAAAAAAATGCTTATACGTCTTTATGGTGTTCCAACTGTAGCGCTGTACCCGTAACTGTTGCTCCATACGCGTGAGTTCATCAGCATACTTAAGGGGTATCCGGGCTTTTCCAGGGGTAGGCTTGGGCGAAGGCTTCTCCGGTGGTTGCGTCAACCTTACCACATTCGCTTTCCCGAAAAGGCCCAGGAGCTGTCGGTAAGCTACTTTTGAATAGGGAATATGCCAGCAACGCTCCTCGGGAGTCCAACGGCTGCCGGGAATCTGCTTCATCTGGCCGGGAAAGGCTTTATCGAATCCCAGTGGCCGTATGCCAATCCGTTTTACGCCCTCGCAGGTTAGCGGGAAGATTTGTATGCGCATAGACAAATTTGCCCATCAATTTCCTGGAAAACTGGCTTCCAGTCAAAAAATAGTCGTTATTAACCGTTAGAAGCCGTTACTAACGGTTAGCAACGACTACCACCAACCAACCACCGGTAGTTCTTCACTAATCCAGATTCAAAAACTGCCCTCCCCGCAAATCAGGTTCACCCTTTTCCTTTTGCCGAAAGGCTCCGGGAAAAACAAAATCTTTACCTGATCATGCAAAACCCAAAACGCCACTGCCGACTCTGCAAAAAACCAGTCTACGGACGTACCGATAAGATTTTCTGTACCATAGCCTGTAAAAACGAATACCACCTTCGGCTGCGACGAGCTACCGCCATGGCCGTGCGCGAAACCGATAAAATACTCCACCGCAACCGCTCAATCCTCCTGGAATGCCTTGGTAAGAAAAAGCCCCAAAAGCGCGTTCACCGTTCCCTGCTCGACAAAAAGAAGTTCAACTTCCAATACCAGACCAGCTATTACGTCAATAGCCGTGGCAAAATGTACCACCTCGTCTACGACTTCGCCTGGCTCGAATTCCTCGATGGCACCATCCTTGTGATCCGGAGGTCCTGACCGGAGGGACTTGCCTGGGCTGGGCTGCGTCGGTTTTATCTGACTGCTGTTTCTCTGCTCTTAATTGCGTAGAGCGTAGTGCATCGAGCGTAGAGACCGGTAGGGACTTGAGAGAACTAAGAGAACGAAGAGACTTGCCTGGGCTTGCCTGCTTCGATTTCAACTGGCTACTGGTTCTCTGCTCTAGATTGCGTAGTGTGTCGAGCATCGAGCCAGTGCACGAGTCCCATCCCATACAACCACTGCGAACCTCCGCGAACCTTTGCGCTCACCGCGTGAAAAAGGCAAGTTTAGACTTTAGGCTAAAGATTAAAGACCGGAGACTGACTTCGTAGTCGGAAATCGGCCTACCTCCGCCCATTCCCACTTTCGCTGAAGCTTCAGCGGGCAGGTCGGGCTTCGGCAGTCAGGGATAGCCGAAATATCTCGATCCTCTCTGTGAAACTCCGTGTAACTCTATGGTTTATCGGAAGCCCAATACGTCCTAAAGGTGATAGACTGCCAACTTTAGACTGTAGACTGCCTACTGCCAACTGGCCACTGCTGACTGAGCATCCTCCTTTTGGCGAAAGCCAAAAAATGGTAACCTACATTGAGCACTCAACATTGACCACTGCCAACTGAGAACTGCCCACTGAGAACTGCCTCTACCGCACCACCGTCACGTCACCCCGGTAGGTAAGCGTTACACCGTCGATGAACTCTACCTCAATGATGTAGACATAGACGCCAATGGGGGCTTCCTCTCCGTTGATCTCGCCATCCCAGAGAACCAGGCCGCCGTCACAGACGGGTGCCATATCGAGGGATTCGTATACCAGACCACCCCAGCGATCAAATAATCGGGCCGAGCTGATATTACCTACTCCACGGCAGGCGAAGAGCCGGAATTCATCGTTGCGGCCATCACCGTTGGGCGAGATCGCGTTGGGTACGTACACATTGCGGTTGCGGTCCAGATCGACGAGCAGGGAGGCCGAAGCCGTACAGCCGTTGATGTCGGCGATAGTCAGGGTGTATTGCTGACTTTGCAGTGGGTTAACCACCGGATTGAGCACGTTGGTCGCACTCAGGAAGTCGCCCGGACTCCAGGCAATGGAATCCAGCGGCAGCGAAGAGGTCACGATCGGATTCAGCGTAGTGGTGGAATCACCCAGTTCCACGGTGATGGTGGCCGGCGTAAACTGCACACTGATCTCTTCGGGCTGATTCACCGTGATGCTGTCTTCAAAAATACATCCATTAGGATCCTCTACCGTTACGATGTGGGCACCGGCAAATACGCTGGCCTGCTGGCCGAGCGGGAAATTCAGTCCGTTGCGGTCGACCTGGAAGGTGTAATCCATGGGATCCATGCCAACGCCTCCCGAGGCTGTTTCGACGGTAAAGAAGGTGGCTTCCCCGAAGCAGCGCGGATCCGGCGGATTGGTGATCGTCGCCTGAACGGGCGTCGGCTCCACCAGGGTAAAGGTGACTTCATCGGTACACCCGTTGATGTCGGTCACGATGACGCTGTAATCACCGGCAGCTAATCCGGAGGCTACGGCCGAATCGGCGGGTGCTCCGTTGGACCAGGTGTACGGCATATCACCAAGTGGATTGATGTTCTCGTCGGAATTTACCTGGACGGCAATCTGACCGTTGGTGTCCCCATTACAAAGGGGATCATTGGTCAATGACAAGTTCGCCGTCGCATTGAGCGGGTCGGGCTCCGTTATTTCCAGGGTGGTATCCTGGACACAGTCGCGGTCATCAATTACCCGTATGGTATAGATGCCGGGAGCAAGATTATTATTGGTCGGAGTAGTGCTTCCGGTTTGGGGCCAATCGTACCGGAAAGGAGGGGTACCTCCCATGGCGGTAACTTCGGCCGTTCCGTCATCATCACCGTTACAGGTTACATTATCCTGGGCAAGGGTAAGTTCGATGGCCGGAGGGCTCGGGATATCCACCGTATCGGTACCACTACAGTTATTGCCGTCGATGGCAGTTACTGTATTCAATCCTGCCCCCAGATTATCGGCCAGCAGTTGGTCCACATCCTCGGCAAAGGTCCCGGTTTCCCAGTTAATGGTAAATAAGCCGGTGCTGCCATCGGAGTAGTTGACCGAAACACGCGCCTCTCCGTCATTGGATCCCTCGAAACAACTGACCGGCAGAATATCGCTAAAGCTCAATTCGATAGCGGGCGGATCGGTCAGGGTTGCGGTTTCCGTAACGGAGGGGCAATCGTTGGCGTCGGTCACCGTAACCTGATAGTTGCCGGCGCGGAGTCCCGGACGCAGGTTGTTGAAAGTCGTATCATTCAGGGGCGTATCCTCCCAGATGTAGGTATACGGCATCGTTCCTCCGCTGGCAAAGACCGCGAGGCTACCGTTGGATGATCCGGGGCAACGGGGTTGTACCGGAGTAATGCTATCGATCGCAATGGGTTGAGGGGCAAATACCAGGGCCGAATCGATGGTGACACAGCCATCGTCCGCCGAAATGCGCACCCGGTAAATACCCGGGGATAAATTAGTAATTGACGGTCCAAAGGCACCGTTATCCCATTCGTAGCTGGTAATGTTTCCGTTCCCGTTGGTGGCGGTCACCGACAAGGCACCGTTCATATCGGCGGCACAGTTCAGGGTGTCGTTCTCGAGTGCCGTAATCTGTGGGGGGGCCGGTGCATTGATATCGATTTCAAGGGAATCCACACAGCCGTTGGCGTCCGTTACAAACACCTGGTAAGTGGACAATACCAGGTTCATCGCCACCGAATCCATGGAAACAGTATCGGTAAACATGGTGTCGGGGCGATTTACTTCGCGTATCCACAGGTAGGTATAGGGAGCCGTTCCTCCGGTCCCGGCTACCCGGGCCAGACCATCGCGACCGGGAATGCCGTCGTTATCGTCGTCGTTACAGGTTTCGTCTTCGCGCTCCAGCAGGGTAATGTCCAGTGCTTCGGGCTCGGTAACCATCGCTTCCATGGTGGTGGAACAGTTATCACCGTCCTCCATAGTGACGGTGTAGGTGCCAGCAATGAGATCGGAGAAGGTACTGCTGACGTTGTCGCTGGCTGTTTCGGTACCCGTTGGGCCGGTCCAGGTGAAGGAGTAGGGTAATACTTCACCGCTGGTCGGGTTGCTGGATCCGGAGGCGATGATCTGGCCGTTGGCGTCGCCGTTACAGAGTACATTATCGATTGCCAGATTGATATTGAGGGTTTTCAGCGTACCGACGGTAAAGGAATCAGCTTGTGAGCAACCGCTGGCATCGGTAGCAGTTACGTAGTAGGTGCCCGGTAGCAGGTTGTTTTTGGTGACGGTAGTGACACCGATATCGTCGGCCAGGGTCGCCCAGGACAGATCGAAGGTGCCGCTGTATGAAGGCTTGGACAGATTGATCTGCACGGAGCCATTATTCTGTCCGCTACACTGGGCGGGCGTCAGCGTCGGGGTAAAGCTGATGGGTTGGGGATTGGAAAGGGTCGTTGACCCCGATTCCATACATCCACTCTGATCGGTGATTGTCAGTGAGATGGGAACTCCGCCAATTACCGAATCGATCACAGATGTGTCGCTATCGGTATAGCTCCAGTCAAAAGAAAACAGCGACTCCGGATTGGGTACCTGGAAGCCATTGACCAGTATGTTGGCCTGAACGCTACCGTTCGGTTCGTTGAAGCAGGTGGGGTTCGTTTCATCGAATTGCACCACAAATTCATCCGGCTGACTGATCGTTACCATGGTATCGATGGTGTTCACCGGGTTGGAATTGTCGGTGATCTGAATGGTGTAATCGCCGGGCCGTAGTCCGGAGAACCGGCGTGGTGTACCTTCCTGCAGGGTTTGGTTGATGTCACCACCCACCGGTTGGGTAATGGTAACCGTATAGGGGGCTGCCCCCTGGGCTACGGTAATATTGATGGCACCATCATTGGTGGGGCCATTATTACCGGGGTTACAGGTGATATCATCCACGGAAATATCGCTAAAGAGCACCGCCGAAGACACATTGACCTGTCCCGCATTGAATTGGTACCCGAGCGGGGTAGGGGTGTCGTTGCCGATGGTTTCGTTGGGAGTGGCGCTTTCCACAAAGGAAACCGGGCTATTATCCCCGAAATCACCAACTACGTTAAAGCAGATCTCGAAAAGAATGCTGCTATCGGGCAGGGTAATACCATCGGGCAGAGCGAAGGGAAAGGGCCAGGATAAACCAAGTGTTCCGCTTGCCGCATCGATGGTGAAGCTGGAGTTGTTCAGATTGGCGGCGGCCATGTCCGGGTGGATATTCTGGATCTGATCGTAGTCGAGTACCGATTCATCCCAGGCCATATCGAATTGCATAACCCCGACATCGGTGAAGTTTTCTACGTAGACGGGCAGGCATACCTGGTCGCCCGGTCGTGCATTCTGGAAGGGCAGGGAAAAGGTTACCGGTGTACAACCGGCCATATCGACCGAGGTGGTGGTCATACTACCCGCATTATCGGTAACGGTAATGGTATAGGTTCCCGGTTCCGGGACAAAAAAGCGAACGCTATCGCCACTGCTGACCGAAGCGTTTTCCACCGTACCCGTAATGCTGTTGTCGGCATCGTTCACAATGGAAATGGAATACCGCTGCCCGTTCTGTGCTTCGGGCAGACCTCCTGCCAGACGGAAGGAGCCGATACACGTAAGTCCTTCACGGCTATTTTGCACATTGGTGATCTGAATGGAATTCAGATAAACTACTGAAAAGGCTTCATCGGTGCCCACATTGACACAGGGGCCGGTGGTGCCGGTCGATGGGTCCGCCTCGAACCGCAGGCTGTCGAAATAGTTAAAGGTAACTGGTGCGAAGTGAAACTGGACAAACTCGCCATTATTAAAGGCTGTTTGCAGGGTGCCATCGTTCACAAAGGTGAGGTCACCATCGGGCGTATCGCCGCTGGTAGCCCAGAAGGCATCATTGCGTTGCACCCATTGCCCGCCAAGAAATATAGAATCTTGCTGATTGAGGCAGGAATCGGCCACCAGTTCGGCATAGGTAGAACCGGTAACGGTGGGTGCGCAGTCGTAAAAGATGTATCCAATACCGGGGATGGTGGCGGTATTGGGATCGTTACTGGCGTTACCACCTTGGTTGTCGATCAGGAGGGAATCCCCAAAGGCGAGGTAAATCAGGTCCTCCATCACGATGTTCCCCGATCCATCGCGGAGAGTTACCTGGCCGGCATCGTTCTCGCACATCATACGCAGTTCCGCAGCCTGCCCGGGGCGGCCTTCGGTTTGTACGGGACGAACACGTTGTGCGAACAGGGAGGTGGTTAGTGCTAATAAGACGAATAATGAACTTACCTTCTTCAGCATGATTAGGTATTGTGTGAATGTTGGGATAGTACCGGGTTTGATAAACCACATCTTGCCGGACTGGATACCGGCCGGTACGCCAAGCTAACGAATCACACGAGCCGAAAAGTATATGTCACTCCGCTTCCGAGTCAGGGTTTAACGCTTCGAAGGTGCAATGGCCCGCTCCCGCTATGCCTGGCGCGACGAAAGTAGCCAAATTACCATCGCTTTCCTTTTTTGCGGAAGCAAAAAAATCCCGGTGATCAATCATCACCGGGAAAACCCTATTGCTCATGCATGTGTATGGCAAAACGATAGCTGGGATCGCTCGGATCCAGTACGTTCAACCAATCTAGAAATGGAAAAATATTTTACAGTTTTGATAGGTCGAGGACCTGACAACGGTACCCTTGCAATTTCAGTTTCTGCGATTCGGCATTGGCCTGGTTCTCATTGCGGTATTTTCCGACCACCACCTTATAAATAGGTTTGTAATAATCCTCGTCGTTGACGAAGATGTCGACGCGTTCAGAGATCCGACCCTCCAGTTTGGTTACGAAGGGGACGGCATTGTTGTAATTACTGAAAATGGCGACCTGCACACCGTAGTAGGTCTCCCCCCGATTGGGTTCATCATCCCGGATACCCGTTGTGGAAGGTTTTTCCTGACTGGATGACCGGCCGGCAGGATTGTGCAGTCGGGTCGGCTGGTAGTCGTGGATAGACTCAGAAGGAGGAGGCGTATTTCCCAGGCTGGCTGTGTATTTTTCGGCACCGGAGGCCGTTACCGTTGGCATCTTTTGAGCCGGCGACAAACCGGGCTTGTTGAGGTGATCAAATCCCGAGGTGGGCACGCCGGTAGATGCGTGATAATCAGCACCCTGGTATTTGCGGAGCAGTGTCAGCAAATCGTTGGCTGACATGGTTTTTTCGACCCGCTCCAGCAACTGGCCGGAGCTATTGAAGATCAAAAAGGAAGGTAGTTGTGTGATCTGGTAGGCTTCTTTTTCCTGGAAGCCCTGATAGTCATCTACATCCAACTGAATGGAAACGACGTTTTGACGAACGAAGCGCGTCAGGTTATAATCCTGAAAGGTATTGTGTTCCAACCATTGGCAGGGCATACACCATGAAGCCGTGAAGTGCACGAAGAGCAATTTGTCTTCCTGCATAGCCATAGCTTTTCCTTCTTCAATACTGGCAGTAAAAAAGGGAATCCCGGCACTGATACCCGCATTGGGTACGATAAAAAGAGATGTTAGCAGCATCGCTGCTGGGAGAAGAATCCTTTTCATGAGATCGTGTGGTTTTCTAACCAGACACGGGGGTAGTTCGTCTGGATACATTCATGTAACTAACAATACGTAAAGTGGCGGGTTAGAACGTTACAATCGGATTGGGTCGTCTAATCGGAATGAGTTAGAATCCACACTGGTTCGTGTGTTGCTGTAACGTTTTTTAACGAGGATTGCTGTTAAGCTAGGAACAAATATAATAAAATAAAATGTATTTGTCCAGTTACGGTGGGGGGAAATTTCCGGATTATTCTTCGGATTGATTAAAATAATCCAGGAGGGTACGGTGTTCATGCATAAGGGCCTGGGCGGTATTGTACAGTTCCTCGAAATGCAGAACAACAATTTGCATATCCTTGGGAACTTGCTGACCGAGTTGTTTGAGCTTATAGCGACAGCAGGTATTCAGGCCGTTCATTACTTGCTCTAACTCTTTGGCACGCTGTAAGTAGGATTGTAAAGATTCGGTGTCGTGAAAGTTGGGATGATTTGCTGAGGACTCCCTGGCTTTCGATAAAGCTCCGTCTTTACTTAAATCAGATTGGGTCAGATGGACTATAGATACGCCAAACAGGTTGGAAAGTTTCAACAAGTTGCAAATTTTCGGCTCAGCCGTACCATTTTCGTAGGAGGCTATATTACCACGGTTCAGCCCAATGCGGTTGGCTAATTCTTCCTGACTGATCCGCATTGACTTACGCAATACCCGAATGTTCGTGTTTAAATGCGTGGTATTGTAATCTTGCTTTACAATATCCATATCCAATCTACTTTTCTACCTGATGATGTTAGAGTGTGTCTTCTTTGTAAAAACACCGTCTATAATACAAACCGAGATCGATTTAAGTTTACCGGTGTTAAAATAATTAACAAAACGTACCCCTCGCGTCAATTAACTGTCAGATTCGCTACAGTTTAGATTTAGTTTAGATAATAGGGGTAAAAATACTTGCGTTTGATTGTATATACACGTATTTTTGATAAAAATACTTACAAAAGATATCAAACCACAAACCATACAAATCACCGACACATGATATACGCCATTCAAAATCAAATCCAGGAACAACTCGACGCCATCAGTGGTTCGCTGCGAGCGTTTTCCCTGAAACTTACGGGGAACTCCTCTGATGCCGAAGATCTGTACCAAGACACTGCTCTTCGAATCATCACCAACGCCGATAAATATCGCCAGGGTACTAACTTCAAGGCCTGGGCCGTGACGATCATGCGCAACATTTTTATCAATAACTACCGTAAAAAGGTGCGCCGCAATATGATCATCGACCAGACTCCTAATAATTATTACCTGAACTCCGGCGATAAGACAGTCGTGAACGAAGGTGAATCCAATGTGGCCTTCAAGGAGCTGCTATCGATGGTAGATCGCCTACCGGAAGACTTTCGCAAGCCCTTCATGATGGCTTACAAAGGCTTTAAATACGAAGAGATCGCCGACGAGCTGGAATCACCACTCGGGACGATCAAGAGCCGCATTTTCTTTGCACGTAAAAAATTGCAAAAAATGTACCACGAGCGTTACCAGGAACGCGCCTAAGCGTCCGGACTAACGCCGACCCATATACTTGCGGGGTGAACGGAGGAATATCCGTTCACCCCGTTCTTTTTGGTGCCTGACGCTCGCCATTCGGCAGATTTACCTTACTTTATGCAAACAAAGACCCGGAAGCACTGCCTGCTGATAGCGGTGCTGTAAAAATAATTGACAATTAAGACCAAAGTTATGGGTACCTATAAGCTGAAAGGGGACCAAGGCGTTCAGATCCTTCGGAAAAGCCGCAAACTGGTTGGATTGCGATGGCAGGAGGAAAAACCAAAACCTGATCAAAAAGAATACATCTCGGAAGAGATCCGCGACTTTCTGGGGGGCTTTCGTCTGGTGAGCCTGGATACCGCCGAAAAAGAACTGGACGAAAAGCTGGATGAGGTGCGCCAGCGCGACGATATTGCTCTGGGGACACACGTCTTTTTTGCCGAAGGCAGTACTAAACCATTGGTACCTACGGGAGAGATTAATATCACCTTTGAAAACGGTACCAGCGAGGAGGAACAGGCAATCGTACTGGACGAGTTTGCTCTTGAGTTAGTGGAACGTCGCTCGCCCGAATTCATCATCGTCCACGTCACCGAGCATTCACCGAACCCGGTTAAAGCGGCCGCCGCTATGCAGGCTTCCTCGCTGGTCCACCTGGCTGAGCCCGATTTTGATACAATCCTCGACCGCTACGATGTCCCGCCCGCCGATCCCTTACTGGCTCATCAGTGGTCGCTGCGCAACCAGGGGCGCCTGCCCGATGCTAATGTATCCCTGCGATTCGGGGCTGACGCCAAAATTGTCGATGCCTGGTCCCGGCTCGGAAATTTGGGAGACTCGGGGGTGAAGCTGGCCCTGATCGACGATGGTTTTGATCTGACGCATCCCGATCTGAAGAATAAAATTACGGACCCTTTTGACTTTCGTCAAAATTCGACGCGCATTGCCCAGGGGAATCCCAACTATACCCACGGTACCCCCTGCGCTACGGTAGCATTGGCCGACAGTAACCATTCGGGAATGGTCGGTGCGGCACCGAGGGCGCGCTTTGTACCTATGGAGGGTACCTCTTTCAGTGACCGTATTACCGAAGCCCAATTTGATTACTGTATTCGCAAAGGGGTGGATATTATCAGTTGCAGTTGGGGGACGACCGATCCGGCGAATCGCCTGAATTACCGTAAGCAGCAGGCTATCGCCAAGGCTGCTAAGCAGGGGCGTAACGGAAAAGGTTGTGTGGTGTTGTTTGCCGCAGGCAACGAAGGGTACCAATTCCTGAATTATTATGCTGCCCACCCGGATGTGATTTCGGTTGGTGCCTGCACCAGTCACGATAAACATGCACCTTATTCCAATCAGGGGCCGCAGTTAACCGTGGTGGCACCTTCCAGTGGTGACTGGCCCATCCTCGCCGGCCGGGCCTGGTGGGACCAGGGCGATACCCGCCAGGCAGGTCAGTACAAATACTGGATTGATGGTGTTTCCCGTGGCCGTCACTATAAGCACTTTGGTGGTACATCGAGCGCAACACCACTGGTTGCGGGAATATGTGCCCTGATCCTTTCGGCTAATCCGGACCTTACTGCCGGGGAGGTAAAAGATATCCTGATCCAGACGGCTGATAAGATCGGCAACTCTTGGGAATACTCAAACGGCCATTCCCGTAAATTTGGATACGGTCGGGTAAATGCTGCCCGTGCGGTAGAGGAAGCCCGCCAGCGCAGGGTATCTAATCAGCCGACACCATCTACGGGTAGTTCCTCACAGGATGGTGGAGGTTCCGGCTCCAGTGGTCTGTTCGAGGTAAGCGTGAACGACAGTGTGAAAATGGGGTGGGGGGTTCAGATAGGCGCTTATACCAACTACGACTCGGTGATGGTGCTGGTGAGCCAACTGGAACGAACCTATCAGCAACCCGTGCACGTGCAATCGGTTCCTTCGGGATCGCGTACGGTCTACCGGGTAGTAGTGGGGTCGTACCCTACGGCCGATGAAGCCCGGGGTCTGCAATCAAAGCTGCAACGGGCCGGATATAGCGGTGCATTTATCAAAAACCTGAGGGAGTAAAAGCCTTTTTGCGAAAGCAAAAAAAGTGACTTAAAAGATCGTGAGGTTGGGCGAAGACCAATTCGCAGAGGGACCGTTTTCCATGCCCAACCTCCCGGTATAAAGTAGTAGGTATAGGGTATCGGGTATCGGGGATAAATCGTGTCCTATTACCTAACACCCTATGCCAAATGCGCGTAAGACTTTAGGCTTCAGTGATTTACCGAAATAGTTAGCCCCCAGCCTTACGTTAAAAGAAGTCAGACCGGTGCCAGCGGTCCTGTGATGATTCCTCCTGGTTGCGGGTCTCGCGGAGGCGTTCTTCCTTGGTCTTTTCGAAGATGTCGCGGTCCAGAAAATACTCGCGGTCCAGTTCCCGTGGATCTTCTTCCCAGGAGTATTTACGGGGACGTTCGTCTTCTTCAATGCTGTTCTTGAACCAGAAGGCAGCAATGATCCCCGCGACGGCTCCCAACAGATGGCTTTCCCAACTGATCCCTTCCTGACCGGGGAGTATACCCAGGAACATGGAACCGTAATAAAATACAACGATAAGTGAAAGGACGATCGATTTCAGGTTGCGCCGGAAGATCCCCGTCCAGAAAACGAAGGCCACCAAACCGTATACCAGTCCGCTCGCGCCAATGTGGAAGACCGACCGGCCAAATAACCAGACCAACAGGCCCGTCATCAGGTAAATCGAGATAAAGGTGGGGATAGCAACCCGCCGGTAAAAGAAGAGGATCATGGTCCCCATCATGAGGAGGGGCACGGAGTTCGATAACAGGTGTGCCCAGTCACCGTGCAGCAACGGAGCCGTTAGTATGCCGCGCAATCCAAAAACCTCCCGCGGGTAAAGGCCGTAAAACCCCCAATCCATATTGAGGAGGACCTGAATCAGATGGATGACCCACATCAGCCCCACGAAGCGCAGGGGAAGAGCGACACTATCAATAAATTTCTTTCCAATGTGCTGGGCATTCATACCTCACAGATTTGGTTTCGGGAGATTGAACAGCAAGGGCCACTCTCCCGAAATAACAAAAGCCGTATCTACCTATAAACGGGTTATCCCCGCTATTTAGTTTCGCTGAATAGCCATGCGGACCTCAGTATTCTACCAAATTCCCCGATCGGAGGATAAGGACCTTCCTTCTTCAGGCCAGCGAAGACAGTATGGAAGCCATTTCCTGGAGGCCTTCATCCACCGGTTGGTGCCCTTTGATGGCTTTTTCGAATGGCGTTTTGGTGATTTTTCCGTTGACGATGCCGATCATTTTATTTGTTTCTCCGGCCAGAAGGCTGTTGGTGGCAGCCACTCCCATCTGACTGGCACGTACCCGCTCCATACAGGTGGGGCGGCCACCCCGCTGGATGTGGCCAAGGATGGTCACCTTGATCTCGTATCGGTTAAAACTACGTTCCTTCACCGCTTCGGCAATGCGGAAAGCGCCGCCGGCGTCGTCACCTTCAGCTACTACTACAATGCTGGACGTCTTTTTTTGTTGAAAACCCTTTTCCAGGGTTTCCACCAGTGCATCGAGATTGGTTTTGCTTTCGGGAATAAGTACTGCCTCGGCTCCGGTGGCGATTCCGGAGGTGAGGGCGATAAATCCGGCATCCCTACCCATCACTTCCACAAAGAAAAGGCGGTCGTGAGCATTGGCGGTATCTTTGATCTTATCGATGGCGTCCATAGCGGTATTGATAGCCGTATCGTAACCGATGGTAAAATCGGTTCCTACCAGGTCGTTATCAATGGTCCCCGGGCAACCAATGATCGCGAGGTCGGGGTATTCCTCCTGGAAAATCCGGGCGCCGGTGAACGTACCATCACCGCCGATGGCTACGATCCCGTCGATGCCGGCTTCTTTGAGGTTTTGGTAGGCTTTTGCCCGTCCTTCGGGGGTGCGGAAATCATTGGAACGGGCCGACCGCAGAATGGTGCCGCCCAGGTGCAGAATATTACTGACCGATCGGCTCTCCAGAGGCATAAAATCGGCTTCGATCATGCCCTGATAACCGCGCAGGATACCAACAACTTCTACTCCGTGGTAGAGGGCCGTCCGGGTAGCTGCCCGTATACAAGCGTTCATGCCGGGCGCATCGCCGCCAGAGGTAAATACACCAATTTTTTTCATAGGGTTAGTCGTCGTTTTGGTGGGATGGCAATACTGCCGGATTATTGGTAGCGTCTTCGTACTAATTTGATGAAATTCTTGGCAATCTCAGCCCGGTCTTCGTGAGTCCAGTGGTATCGTTTGGCAAGATCAATGAGGAAGGGCCGGGCATTGCTCATGATACTAAAATCATTGAGGGTGCGCAATGCCGTATTCAGTGACTCCATGTCGCGCCCGAAAAGCTCGTTCATATACAAGAGTCGGTCGTTGATCGACATAGCCCGGTTCAAATCATTTACGGGACTTTCGCTGAGTTTTTCCGAAAGGTCGGAAGCCTGACGTACTTCAAAGAGTTGCTCAACACTCAGACCGGTATCGGGGTCACCCGAGGAATTGGTCGTTGGCTGGGAGGGAGTCGATGAGGGTGGTGGTGGTGTGGGGCGTTCTTCCCTTGGCGGCGGTGTAGGACGCTCCTCTTCCTGTTGTCGGGCCGGAGGGTAGTCGGTGATCAGCCTTTTACTGATGTTGGGGCGGTCGGTATCCGGTTTGGGAGTTGGGGCTTCTTTGCGCGGAGGCTCTTGTTCGCGCTTTGCTTCTTCATCGGTGAGGGTTCGCGACTCGGGTTTATTGCCGGGTGCAATCGGACGGGGCTGATCAGCATCATAGCTGAAAAGCCCGTGCAGTTGGTGGAGATAATTCATCATCAGGTCCCGTTCTATTTTAGAGACGGAACTACCCTCGTAATCAATGCTTTCGAAAAGAGAGTTGATTTTTTTGAGTAGAATGCGGGCTTCTTTCAGATTCATAATAGTAGCACTGTGCTTGTCAGGTAATGAGATTTGGTCCTTCGCGGGGTTGGCAGACTCGACCCTTTCGAGTACTTTTAGTGGTTCTGAAAGCGCTTATTCGGGTCAATCCAACCGGCAACGGAAAATAGGGCAGATTTTGTAAGTTCCCAATCGGTTCCGCGACTAATTCCCGGTCCTGCACGAAAAAGGGCCTGGCGTATATAGGATCGACTCAAAAGTACGAAAATGGCCAGGCATGTTTTTGGAACCTCACTTTAAAGGACAACGCAGCGGATGGATCGAAGTGATCTGTGGATCTATGTTTTCGGGAAAGACCGAAGAACTGATCCGGCGTTTAAAACGAGCACGTTTTGCTAACCAGCGGGTAGAAATATTCAAACCATCCGTCGACCGGCGTTACGATGACCAGAAAGTGGTGTCCCACGATGAGAACGAGATCCTGTCGATCCCCATTGCACATTCCTCCCGATTACTCCACGTGGGCGAAGGCGTAAATGTTGTCGGCGTAGATGAAGCGCAGTTTTTTGACCGGGAGCTGCCCGAGCATTGCCAGCGCCTGGCTCTGCGGGGAATCCGGGTAATTGTGGCCGGTCTGGATATGGATTTCCGGGGCAAGCCTTTCGGGCCGATGCCCGATCTTTTGGCAGTAGCCGAATACATCACTAAAGTTCACGCTATTTGTCCGCATTGCGGAAATTTGGCTACGCATTCCTATCGCCTGGGAAGCCAATCAGATACTGTGGTTCTGGGCGAAAAGGACCTCTACGAACCTAGGTGCCGGACGTGTTACCACATGGGTAATATCCTCGATCTGAAACGCCCGGCCTCCGATCCCGAAAAAATGCCGGCAACCGATCAACCCAGCCTCGATTTTGATAAAAATTTGCCGGGTGAAACGTCTTCCGACGAGTCCCGCCGTACCTGAGTAACGGTAAACATAGGCTATCCTTTTACTTTATAATTAAACGTAAGGTTGGGTTAGATCTGTTTGTTAAATAACTGAGTGTAACAACCTTACGTTGTATTTGGTAGAGCGTATTAAATAATAGGACACGCTTTAATCCCGATACCCTATACCTACTACTCAATACCGGGAGGTTGGGCTTTGACAATCATCACTTTATAAATAAGTCTATGCCCAACCTCACATTAATTTAAAGGCAGCCTATGAAAGAACTCCTGAATAACTTCTCACCGTCCCTACAATTACTGATTGGCTGTACGGCCATTTTTCTGAGTGTACTCATCCTTACACAAATCGTATTAGCCATATTCAGATGGTATCAGCAACGCCGGGAATCCCGCGAAATGGAGGTTGCCCTGGATCATCTGGGGTCGCCCCTGCGGTGGTTCGTGCCCCTGCTGAGTGTCGTGATCTTTGTGAGTACCGATTTCTTTTCCATGGAATGGAAGGGGAAGGTGTTGACCGGCCTGATCATATCTCTCTATACCGTCGGGGGTTGGCTATTGGTGAAGGTGGTCGACGTAGTGGCCGCAATGGTGAGGTATTGGTACAAGATTGACTCCTTTAAAAACATTAATGAGCGGAAGATCGTCACCCAGTTTCAATACATCAAGCGGGTTTTTACCGTTGTGATCATATTCATTGTAGTGGCTCTGAGTTTGCTGCAGTTCGAACGGGTTCGGGAGCTGGGGTCTACCCTGATCGCATCTGCGGGGGTGGCGGGGATCATTATCGGATTCGCAGCTCAGAAGTCCATCTCTAATTTATTGGCGGGGTTTCAATTGGCCTTTACGCAGCCAATACGCGTCGACGATGTGGTGGTGGTAGAAGGCGAATGGGGCCGCATCGAAGAGATTACGCTGACGTACGTTATTGTTGCCATTTGGGATGAGCGTCGCCTCGTGGTCCCGCTCAATTACTTCAATGAGCATCCTTTCCAGAACTGGACCCGGGAATCCTCACAGATACTGACCTACATCTATATTTATACTGATTACCGGTTGCCGGTAGACGGTTTGCGGGAGCGATTCTTCCAGCTACTCGATGAGAGTGACCTGTGGGACGAGCGGGTGCGCAAGGTACACGTCACCAATGCCGACCGGCAAACGATTGAGATCCGCCCTTTGATGAGTACTGCCGATGCTTCCTCGGCCTGGGAGCTGAAATGTTGGGTACGGGAAAAGCTCATCCAGTGGATCCGCGAAAATCATCCCGAGTGTTTACCACGTACGAGAATTCAGCTGGAAGAGGCGAATGCTGCCCTGGCCATCGACCAGAATGGGGTGGGATCAAAAGTCAGTTGATGGGTTTTTGCAGATTAAATGGATGGTCCCGCACGAATGAATAGGGGGGGCTTCTGATTATCCGGACTGGACGGCGTACAATTGGAAAGGCATAGTGCCTAATTTCCGCTCGATAATGCCTACCTTTGCACTTCTTTTTCCATTAATCCGTAACCATTTCCACGTATGGATACCAAACCTATACGCTCCGCTTTAATTTCGGTATTTCATAAAGAAGGCCTGGATCCCATTGTGCAGGAATTGCACAAACAGGGGGTAACTATTTACTCAACGGGAGGTACCCAATCCTTCATTGAAGGTCTTGGCATCCCGGTCGAAGCCGTGGAAGATCTCACAACCTATCCCTCCATTCTGGATGGCCGGGTAAAAACGCTCCATCCCAAGGTGTTCGGCGGAATACTGGCGCGCCGGGAAGAAGGGCATCTGAACCAACTGAAGCAGTACGAAATTCCAGAGATCGATCTGGTGATCGTCGATCTATACCCATTCGAGGAGACGGTAGCCTCCACCAACGATGAATCGGCTATAATCGAAAAAATTGATATCGGGGGGATTTCCCTGATTCGGGCTGCCGCCAAAAATTTCCGGGACGTAGCGATCGTACCTTCCCGTTCGGATTACGAATTTATCCTGAATATCCTGCAAACTAAGGGTGGCAAGACAGATCTGGCTGATCGCCAGGAACTGGCGCGCCGTGCTTTTAGTGTTTCGGCTCATTACGATACGGCCATTTACACCTACTTCAACCGGGAAACCCAAGCCCCCGGCTTCCACCAAAGCGTACATCCCTCCCAAACGCTTCGCTACGGTGAAAACCCCCATCAGCAAGGTTTTTTCCACGGGCTATTGGATGAGATGTTTGAAACCCTGGGTGGTAAAGCACTTTCCTTTAACAACCTGGTCGATGTGGACGCGGCGGTACAACTGATGTCCGAATTCCGGGAGGCAGCTCCGACCTTTGCCATCCTCAAGCACACCAATTCCTGCGGAATAGCGACGCGGTCTTCCCTGTTGGAGGCCTGGGAAGCAGCACTTGCTGCCGACAACGTATCGGCCTTCGGCGGTATCCTGATGGCGAATACAACTGTCGATCTGGAAACGGCCCAGGAGATCGATAAGATCTTTTACGAGGTACTGATCGCTCCTGATTTTGCCCCCGAGGCCCTGGAATTACTGAGCAAAAAGAAAAAACGGATTCTCTTGCGGATCCGTGACTATATATTGCCCCGGCGAGCTTATAAGAGTTTGCTGAATGGCGTTATTGAACAAGATGCGGACCGCGCTATCGAATCGTCGGGTGATCTGACGACGGTCACCAAAAAAGCACCGACCGATAGCCAGGTAGCGGATTTACTGTTTGCCAATAAGGTGGCAAAGCATTTAAAGTCCAACACCATTGTCCTGGCCCGCGATCAGCAGTTATTGGGAATGGGGTGTGGCCAAACCTCGCGGGTTGATGCCCTGAAACAAGCCGTGGATAAAGCGAAGCGGTTTGGATTTGATCTGAAAGGGGCTGTGATGGCCTCCGATGCATTTTTCCCGTTCCCGGATTGCGTGGAGATCGCTGACCAGGCAGGTATAACGGCCGTTATTCAACCCGGCGGATCCATTCGCGATCAGGATAGTATTGAGTATTGTGATGCGAACGGTATGGCGATGGTTACCACCGGGGTGCGACACTTCAAGCACTAGGCTCAAACACTATGCGCCGGTGCGGGAAGCTTTAACAAAATCACAGTAAAACTTTCACGCCTTCTTAAGTACCGAATGAAGTGTGCGGTCGTCAAAAGGAGGCAAGAACGCCCGAAAAAAATGGGTTCACTAACCATTGATATCGGTAATACCCGTTCCAAAGCCGGTTTCTTCGAAGGAGAAGAATTGGTGGCGGTTGATTTTTTTGAGCAGGACGATACCGAAAGTTTGCTGGGTTGGGCAACCAACCATCCCGTCGAAAATATCATCTTATCAAGCGTAGGTGGTGTTTCCGGCTTCCAACAGACCTTGCGCATCCTACGGGAGCGCTATGGTCGGGTGTTGGAATTGGATGCGACCCTGCCGTTGCCAATCGTAAATGAGTACGAAACACCAGAGACGCTGGGAAAAGATCGTTTGGCGGCCGTAGTGGGGGCCACGGTGTTTTTTCCACGGCAAGCCTGTTTGGTGATCGACGCCGGGACCTGCATCACCATTGATTTGATTGATGCAAAGGGTCACTACCGGGGGGGGAATATTTCTCCGGGCCTGCAGATGCGCCTGCGAGCTATGCATGAGTTTACCGCTCGCTTGCCGCGTCCCGCCTTGAAATGGCCTGCTGACTGGATCGGTCGAACGACGGATACGGCCCTGCAAAACGGAGCTCTGCGAGGAGCTTTACTCGAATTAGCGGGGTACGAACGACTTAGCCACGACGAATTCGGAGATATTAACGTATTGTTAACGGGGGGCGATAGTCATATTTTGGCAAAAAATTGGAAAAGCCAGATATTTGTGAACCAAAATTTAGTTCTGCACGGGCTAAATAAAATGCTGACTTATAATGTGGAGCGATCGGAGTAGATTAGTTGTGTTGGTCCTGCTTTTGCTGGCAGTAGCTGGTGAACTGGCCGCACAAAATGTAAATATCCTGCCCAAGCGAAACTCACCCTATTCGCGATTCGGGTTGGGTGACCCGGTGCAGCAAGTGTATGCCGCTCAGGCAGGAATGGCGGGAATGGGGGCAACGTACTTCAACCACTCGCGCACGAACCTGACCAACCCGGCATCCTTGGGTTGGATGCAATTTACCGCCTTCGAAGTAGGTGTCAATGCACGCTATTCGAGCCTGACCGATGGCCAACAGACTGAAGGCGTCTGGAGTGGAAACCTCAAGAACCTGACCCTGGCTTTCCCGCTTAAAAACTCGATCAACCAGATTGTCGATCGCCGGCGGGACCGTTTTAACTGGGGTATGGCTTTTGCATTACAACCTTACACTGAAGTAGGGTATAATCTGGAACTCACCACCGAATTGCGCCAGGGTGACAGCCAGGCAGCCCAACGGTACGTCAATTCCCTGAAAGGAGCCGGCGGAACGTATAAGCTGATGTTTGCTAATGGCTTTCGCTACGAAGACCTGGCCGTAGGTTTTGAGATCGGCCACGTCTTCGGGACCATTACCAATAGCCGTCGGGTCGAATTGGACAGCTTCAATACGACCCTGAGTTACGCCACCGAATTTTTGGATGAAACATCCGTGCGTGGCTGGACCTGGTCGGTAGGTGCCCAGTACCGTATGCCACTTGAACGGGACGAAAGGACCGAAGAGGTTACAAAAAGCCTTACTTTTGGGGTATACGGGAATTCGGCTACGTCATTTGACACCAAAACCGATCAATTTTATTCGCGCGATAACTTAGGCTTAACGACCATTTCCGATACACTGCTGTTTAGTGAAGACACACCTAACACCGGACAATTCCCCAGCCGACTTGGTATCGGGGTGATGTATCAGGAGTTAAATCGCCTGAAGCTCGGATTCGATGCTTCTTTTACCAATTGGAGCAATTTTGAGTTCGGTGCAAATCCGGCGGATTTTGAAAATGCCTATCGACTGGCAGTAGGAGGGGAGTTTATACCCGAAATCAGCTCCTACAATAATTATTTAGAAACCGTACGCTACCGGTTAGGTCTTTTTTACGGTACCGATCCGCGCACGGTGAACGGACAGCAATTGACGGAGTACGGACTGACGTTCGGAATGGGCCTTCCTTTGGTAAGACCCCGTCAGCAGACTTCATACATAGATCTTGCCTTTGAGGTAGGGCAATTTGGTCTGAGCGAGGCTATCCGGGAAACGTATCTACAAATGACAGTAGGTTTTACACTCAATGATAACACTTGGTTTTTCAAACGCAAATTCAACTAACTATGAAGGTACTACGCAACCTGATCTTGATGGCGGCCACATTCGTCATGATGGTCTCATCGGCCAATGCGCAGTGTGAAAGCTGGGAGGGAAAAGACTTTCAGCCAAAAGCTATGGAAGCCCACGTACTCTACCGGGGTATTGTTAAGGGCAAAACGGCAGCTGACCTTGCCAAGATCGACGATCAAAATTTCAATTTGGCTTACAATAATTGGGAAAAAGCATACGACATGGCTCCTATGGCCGATGGTAAGCGCTCCTACCACTACTCCGATGGTGTAGAGTTGCTCAAAGCTAAAGCCATGCGCACTGATGACGCCGCTGCAAAAAAAGAATTGGAACAACGCGTAGTCAATACGTATGACCAATACGCCGAATGCTTCCCCGACAAGAAGCCTATCGTGCTGGGGCGTAAGGCATACGATATGTTCTACCTGTCGAATTACGGCTACCGCAAGGAAACCTTCGATGCCTACCAGGCTGCTTTAATGGAAGGCGGCATGGATGTGGAATACATCATCCTCGATCCGCTGGGACAACTCGTCAAGTATTTGTTCGAGAACGATAAGATCGGCCAGGAAGAAGCCCGTGAAGTGCTTATCAAAGCACAGGAACTGGCTGATTACAATGCCGAGAACGACGATACGTACGGACAGTACTACGAGTCGGGTAAAGCCATCATGGAAAATCACATCAAGCCCGTTGAAGAGCAGATTTTCGACTGCGATTACTTCAAAGGTAAGTTGTTGCCTATGTTTCAGGAAAATCGCGATAGCCTGGACATTTTGCGCTATGTGTACAACAAGTTGGTAAACCAGGGTTGTGATCCCGAAGATCCGGATCTGTCAACCCTTAAGTCAGAATACGAAGCACTGGCCTCCGAGATTAATGCCCAACGCGAGGCGGATTTCCTTGCTAATAACCCCGGAGTTGCTGCTCGTCGCCTCTACGATGAGGGCGATTTTGAGGGAGCTATCGAAAAATATGAGGAAGCCATCGAGGCCGAAACTGACGATGAGAAAAAAGCGGAATACTTCTTTGGTATTGCCTCCATCCAGTTCCGCAAAATGGATCAGTACAGCTCTGCCCGCACCAATGCCCGCAAGGCTGCTGAATTGAAAGACAACTGGGGCCGCCCATACATGCTGATCGGTGATATGTACGCATCCACCAGCTCAAGCTGTGGTAACGATGGGTACTCCCGCGGGTTGGCTGTGCTCGCAGCTATCGATAAGTATGCTTACGCACGCAGCATCGATGAAGAAGTGGCCGCTGAAGCCAGTGAAAAAATTGGACTGTACAACGGTTCCATCCCCTCTAAAGAGGACGTATTTATGCGCGGTAAGCAAGGTGCAACTGAGCGCGTTGGTTGCTGGATCGGTGAGACCGTCAAAGTCCGCTACCAATAATCGGGGATTAATCCAGGCAATTTTGTCTGTATGATTACCCGAAAAGAGCTTGCCATTCCCTGCCGGGGGGTAAGCTCTTTTTTATTTTTAGGCGAACAAATTCGCAAAACTATGAAGATCCCCGTGTATTCCCTGCTTTTCGGCATATGTGTTGGTTTGCTGGCCTGCACACCCAAAGCAGGACAAGAAATCTCTGAAACTACTTCTCCGCCCACTACCGACGAACCGGAAGCACCACCTGCGGAAACAGGCCCCTGTGCTACCTTTGATGACGTTCCGAATAAACAGGAAGTAATGCGAAATTACGTGCTGTACCGGGATTTTCTCAAAGCCGAAGATTGGGACGGAGCCTTTGCCCTCTGGAAAAAAGTGTTGGCGACGGCACCAGCTGCGGATGGGAAGCGTAATACAGTCCTCACCGATGGGATACGCTTCTACGAACACTTTATGGCGCAGGAAGATACAGAGGCGGCTAAGCAAGTGTTTGTCGATAGCATTTTCGCCCTGTACGATCAGCTTGATCAGTGTTATCCCGAAGGAGGATATATTCCGGCCCGTAAGGCCTTTGATCTGTATTATGAATATCCGGACCGCGCATCGAAAGAAGATATTTACAACTTGTTCAAAGAGGCTTTCGATAAGGGGGGCGATGAAGTACCGGATTTCGCATTGAATCCCTTCTCCGCCTTGTTAGTGGATATGTACCGGGAAGACAAGATCAGCGTGGAAGAGGCTCAGGAATACCAGCAAAAGATCCGGGATGTACTGGCTGCCGGCCTCGAAGACTGCGAAGGGGGTGAATGTGATCGCTGGGAAACCATCGCACAATACGCACCGAATCGTCTGGAGTACTTCGAAACGGTCAAAGGCTTTTACGATTGCGACTATTACGCCGATAAGTACTATCCGGATTTTGAAGATAATCCGGAAGATTGCGATGTGATCAGAACGGTGTTTTCCCGCCTTCGCTGGGGGGGATGCTCGGAAGACGATCCGCGCTTCCAGGAACTATTGAACGCCGCCAATACCAATTGCCGGTCTACTGAGAAAGGAACGATCGGGCTGGCCTACGAATGCCTGCGTAATGCCGACTACGATTGTGCCGTCGAGAAATTTCAGCAGGCGATTTCGGAGACCGAAGATCCGGAACGCAAGGGCGAATTCCTCCTGTTGATCGCCAAGATATACAACGCCCACCTCAAAGATTTTTCCAAAGCAAGGGACTATGCGCTACAGGCGGCAGAGATCCGTCCTGATTGGGGAGAACCATACATCCTCATCGGTCGTCTTTATGCATCCAGCGGTCCACTGTGTGGTCCCGGCCGGGGATGGGATAGCCAGGTGGTTGTCTGGCCGGCCATCGATATGTGGCAACGCGCCAAGAATATTGATCCGGATGTGTCTTCCGAAGCGAATGAATGGATCCGGCAGTACGCTCAGTATATGCCGAGCAAAGAGGATGTGTTTATCCGAAACCTGAAGGTGGGAGATTCCTTCTTCGTGGGGTGTTGGATCCAGCGATCAACCCGTATACGCACGGCGGATTGATGCGCCGCCACATATTTCAGGGGCCATCTTCATCACCGTTTGGGGATGGCCCCTGACCCAACTAATTGCCATGAAAAATACTGATACGAAAAGATACTTCCGGTTTTTACGTCGCTTGTGCTGGGTCGCCATCCCGTTCCTTGGGGTGGCCGTGCTACTGCATCTCATTTGGTCAGACGCCCCGGAGTTACCCCGATTGTTGGGAATAGCTGCCCTGGCCGCCTGTGTGGTAGCTTCCGTTACTACCTACCGGAAATAGGCCCGCTTCTATACCGAACAATATGCCAATCCATTCGATCTATAGAAAAGTATTTATGGATAGGTCTTTGATATTCAAGGGGATTAGAGTGTTTTCGTGGACATTGGTTGTCACACTGTTTGGGTGTGGCGACAAGCCCATCCAGCAAAGTTCGAACCAGACAGATCTTACCCTGGAGTCCATTGCCAGTTCGGAGGCACAATGGACGGGTGTTGCCCGCAGTTCGGATGGACGCATGTTCGTTAATTTTCCCCGTTGGTCCGATGATCTGGAGCATTCCGTGGCTGAGATCGTCGATGGGCAGGTGGTTCCGTATCCCAACTCTTCCTGGAATACCTATTCACAATCAGCTAATGACCGGCAATTCGTTTGTGTACAGTCCGTTTTTGTGGACAAGAATGATCAATTGTGGGTGCTTGATCCGGCCAACCCATTCATGGAAGGCGTAGTGGATCGGGGGCCAAAATTGTATCGATTCGACCTGGCAACGGATGCGCTGGAGCGAACCTACTCTTTCCCCGATAGCCTTATCGGGGCCGATGTGTACCTCAACGATGTGCGTATTGACCACTCCAGGAATATGGCGTATCTCTCCGATTCCGGAATGGGGGGGATTTACGTACTGGACCTGGAAAACGGTAAAGTGAATTTACGCTTGGAAGACCATTTCTCTACAGAAGCGGAAACCGACAGGCTGGCAATTGATGACTATACCTGGGAGGGGGAAATTCACTCCGACGGTATCGCCCTATCAAATGATGCAGCATACCTCTATTTCGCCGCACTAAGCGGACACAGCCTGTATAGAATTCCGGTTGAAAGTCTGGTGAATCCCGCTTTGAGCGAACGCGATTTAGGTGACGAGGTTACCGAAGCCCAGGAAATCATTGCAACCGACGGAATGCTCTTCGGCCCGACTAATACGCTATACCTGGGTGGCCTGGAGGAGAATGCCGTGTACGTCTGGAAGGAAGATAATCCTTACCATAAGCTAATTGAGGACGATCGCATTAAGTGGGCTGATTCCTTCACTACCGGTGATGACGGAAGCATCTACTTTACCACTTCTCAGATCCACATACCGGAAGCGGAGCGTTCAGCTTACCATATTTACCGGATTACACCTTAGTACTCTGTAATCTAAGTTATTTAGATTACAGATTGTTTAGCTGTGTCCTACTCCTGGATCTTGGCACCAAAACTGAGGTCCCCCGCATCACCCAGACCGGGAACGATATAGGATTTGGCTGTCAGTTCTTCGTCCAGCGCCCCCAGCCATATATGCGCGTCGGGAAACATGCGCTCAGCGTGCTCAATACCCTGCACGGAGGCAATAGCCGTCACGAGATGGACAGCCCCGGGAGTTCCGTTTTGCAACAATTCTTTCAGAGCCAGAACTATGGATGCCCCGGTCGCGATCATGGGGTCGCACAGGATCAGGGTTGTCCCTTCCAGATCAGGGCACGACATATACTCCAGTTTGATCTCGAAACTCCCGTCTTTGTGGTGCTTGCGGTATGCGGAAACAAAAGCATTACCGGCGTGATCGATCATGTTCAGCATCCCCTGGTGAAGCGGAAGCCCCGCACGCAAAATAGTAGCTAAAACAACTTGGTCGGTCGGATGCCTGGTAATTGCTGTTCCCAGGGTAGTCTCGGTTTCGCGCTCTTCGTAATCGAAGGTTTTACTGATCTCATAGGCCATACAAGCACCGAGGCGTTCCATGTTTTTGCGAAAGCGAAGGGAATCTTGCTGTATATGGGCATCACGCAACTGGGCCATGTACAGCTGTATTAAGGAATTGGCTTCACCGAGATTATGGATCATAAGTGACCGTTTTGATGGCTAAAATCTGTCTGCAAGCAAATGGTGGACAGGGGCTGATAAAAGTACTAAAATCCGTTCATGTTGTTTTACCATTCCCTATGAGCTGGCTTTCGCCAAAAAGGTTTGGTATATCTCCGGCATGCTTTCCCAACCGCCTGCAGCGTAAAATGAGGAGTTATGCCAGATGCTGGTCAGGGGAGCTTTTGCCTGACGGCACCGGGATATCAATGCATCCAGGTAGGAGATAGTCTCCTCCCGCGACCATTTTTTGTACCGGCTAAAAGTCCCGTCCATTACGCAGAATGGATGGATCTCGAGGCTTGTTTCCTTTTCCAGACTCAGGTCGTACCAAAAAAAGCGCCCCGCGAATGAAGCTCTGAATCCGGGTTCGGAGGCATAGCCCATGGTGAAATCTGCTTTAATCCCGGCCTTTAGCAGATACTGATAGGTGTGGGGGAAAGACAAACGCAGGTAATGTTGCCTGCTGCGTTCCGGTTTTTGACCGGTGATGTTCTGATATCGATCGACTTCGCGGGCGAGCTGATCCGGCTGCCCGGCTGCCCGGTAGGAGGGGTGCAGGCCACAAGGATACGACTCCCGGATCCGGCGGATCAGGTCCCGTAGGGCAGCTCTTCGGGGATTAATGTTCCGGTCGTAGCGTCCTAAATCACCCAACAGCCAAAAGTAAACGGGCTTCAGATCGTATTCTTTGTGGAGTGCGTGAAGCCAGTCGTAGGTATCATAGGGATCCTGTTTCTGCCGGAGAAGTACCTGGATGCGGTCGCGCCAGGAACTCCAATTCCAACGGAAAGAGTCCCTGGTCAGTGCGCCAAACTGATACCACCCGGGCCGCTCACGGAAAGCCCAGGCCAGATCAATGTCATAGGTCGGAAGGAAAGAGTAGTTCATCGGATTGGGAGGAAGCATGACCCCTTTTTGCACTATCATTTCCCGGAACCGGAGGAGCCACTCGTTGACAATGGGGCGGTCCAGGAAGCCATGTTGAAATGCCAAGCTTTGGTGCGCCGGGAATCGTCCGTGTTGGTCCGGGGTAAAGGGTAAATATTCCTCGTACCGGCTTAATAAATAAAAAACAGCACTCGGCAGATCGAAGGACAGGTCAAAACCAGGGCTTTGCACAGGAAATAAGGCAATCGCCGGCGGTTGCCCGGCGATCTTCGGGGCAATCGGCCGGATACCTGATTCGGAAAGGAGTCCGGTAGCGGGCAGGTTTACATCTGCTTCGGGAATGGGGGAAGAGCCGTAATGGATCCGGAGGCAATCGGTAGCTCGCAGAAATTGTGACCGCTGATCAGTAATCGACACCGGCATACCCAATGCCTGTTTACCCAGGAACCGGAAAACATAAGACACACGAGAAGAGGATGCCGGGGTGAAAACCAAGGCTTGAACCATACACATACCTTTAAGAGATGCCCGACAATTGTGCGCTCTTTTCGGGCCTGGGCTGTTATTTATGCGGCAAAAGTATTAAATTTAGAAAAGGCCTATGGCAAAAATGTATGGAAACCGTCATTTCGGTAAACAGCTTCAATCGAATTCCCGTTCAAGTTGTTGTATGGAGTGTTGACCTGCCTGCCAGGAACTAAATGACCTAATTTGATTTACTATGGTGAGATACCTTTACTTATGCTGCAGCTTGATGTTATTTGCTGCTACCCAGCCACTTGCTGCCCAACAAACCCTGGATCTGGGGAAGAATAACTACGACCAGGAAAAGGGTATCATCTACGACAAGGAGACCACCGTAGACTTCAAATTACACACCAACGGTGCTTCCCTGGGACTTAATTTCGGTACCCTGGAAACCTTCTACAAAACACGGTACTGGCACATTGAGATCGGCGAACTAAAACATCCCCGCGAGACCCGCCAGAGCCGGAACCTCAATACGGGAGGATTCGGCGGTAGCTTCCGCTCCTACATTTTTGGAAAGCAAAATAATTTCTTTGTAGTGCGCGGAGGTATTGGGGAAAAGCGGTACCTATCCGAAAAAGCCCGCCGTAAAGGTGTAGCGGTAGGGTACAGCTACGAGGTAGGCCCTTCCATCGGGATATTGAAGCCCTATTACCTTGTACTTAGGTACGTTTCGGAAGATTTCGGTCGCCCCAATTACCGCAGTGAACGTTTCTCACAGGAGAATGCCAACCGGTTTCTAAACAACTCCAGTATTTTTGGTGCCGACAGCTTTACCCGCGGCCTGGGTGAGATCTCTGTGATGCCCGGATTACACGGAAAATTTGCGCTGCATTTTGATGCCGGTGCTTTCGACGAGCTCGTCAAAGCCGTGGAAGCGGGTTTTATGTTCGATCTGTACTTTCGGGAAGTACCCATTATGGTTGAAACTCCAGCCATTGAGGACTCCGATAATCGAAGCTTTTTCCTCAACCTTTTCGTAACTTTACAACTCGGTAAGCGGTCCTGATTTATTGACGGACCGATTACAAACAATTTTCGGTTCGTAGTGTATTCATTGGCACGTGAGTTGTTTCACGAACCAGCACAAAAGGAGGCCTTGTATGATCGAATTACCGATAGTTGAAAAAAAGGAACCG